>JAHHHB010000084.1 GCA_019359545.1 Desmonostoc geniculatum HA4340-LM1
CGATTGACCAAGAATATGCTCAGTGCGGAATGACAGATCGAGACATCCCTTTTTAAGAACCATGAATAACTTGAAAACCACTGCACCCAATCTCGGACAGCCAGAGCAATTCAAGATTGGCGATCGCATCGAATTTTTATGCGATATCAGCTTTGGCGATATAAATACCAAAGCTAAAAACCCCGATGCCAAGCTAGCACTGAGGGGAGAATGCGCCGAAGTGTGCGGCGTTCGAGGCACGAGGCTTGCTCTGAGTGTTGGCGGTGAGCCATTTGATTGGCCTATGAGGTTGGTCAAAAAGATTGAGCCTGCGACCAAATTCAAGATCGACGACAAGGTTCGTGACACTTTCCCTCATGGCAGACCAAGAACTGGCACGATTGCCGATACCCGCGAAAAATATGCTCTTATTCATTGGGATGGTGTCAGTCTTGAAAATTCTCCCAATGGTCAGCAGTGGAGTTATGAGTATTTGGAAAAAATTGAGATCGAACCTGATGCCAAATTAGACCCCAAATGGTCTAAGCCGCGACAATCAAAGCCCATTCTCCCAACAGATGCGCTGATCGCAGTAGTACTTTTTGCTGGCGGTGGGGGTGTGGAAGCGGGGATGGTCGAGGCGGGTATCCGTCCTGTTGTTGCTGTTGAGTACAACCCGAAAAAGCCTAAACTCAGCAGCGCGATCGCTGATTCTCACGATCACAATTTCAAAGACTATGGCTGCCAGCTAGAGAGAAAAACTGTTCAAGAGATTTCGGCATTAGGCTTTCCTGGTTTCCCCAAAAATCCCGACTTCCTCCACGCTTCCCCGATGTGCAGTAATTTTAGTAATGCCAAAGCGGGCGATGCTGTTGAGACGGCGGAAGATATCGAGATGGCGAAATCTGTGGCGATCGCAATTAGGAAGTTGCAGCCCAAGATTTTTACACTGGAAAACGTCAAGCGTTACCAAAACTCCCAAAGCTTTAAAATCATCGCCCAGGCTTTGCAGGAAGAAGGTTATAAATGGCATGGAGAGGTGATAACGCTTCTAGACTATCAAAGCAGACAGCGATTTGTAGTGCGAGCGACCCGTGGATGGCTGCCCAACGATTGGCACTCATTCCAGCCGATGGGGTGGCATGAGGTAGTAGCCGATCTTATTCCCCTTATGGAAGATTCGGAATTAGTGTCTCTTCAAAAAGAGGCACTTGAAAAGTTTCTTGCCACCAATAAACCCACACCCTTGCTGATTGACCGAGTAGGCGGTAGGGGAGGATACAAAGCTAAACCCGGATATTTGCCCTGTAACACGATATTGCGATCGCACTTCACAGACGGCAAAGGAGCAAACCGCAATCGATTTGCTGACATTTGGCTACCAGATGGCACAGTGAAATCCCTCTCAATAGCAGCAGCAGCGCGGCTACAAGGGTTTCCCGATTGGTATGAATTTCCGCCCGATACCGCCACTGCTGGGAGCATCATTGGCTATTCGGTGCCACCAAAATTTGCAGCAAAATTATTTAAATCAATAATTGAAATTCCTGAAAGTATGAGATTTGCCTATCGCCAACTGCGGCAGCGAGGTGTGGGCCATCAAGAAGCATTGAAAATCTTAGGCTCTGGCTAATCTGTATTCAATCATCGCTACAGGATTACTGATATTTGGTGGCGATCCAATTTTTTCTATATTTAATAAATATCTGCCATTATGCGTGTAAATTTGATTTATTTCGGTTCCAGATTTACGCACATCTCCGGTAATTTCGTCATTATTGCCTGATTGAATATTTAATGTTTGTACGATAGTTCCAGCACTTTTAAAATTTAATCGCCAATAACTACTTGCTGATAAGTTTCCTGTGGTACTGAATCCTATATTTAATTTTGTTAAATATAAATGATTAGTGTTTCCAGTTGAGAAACAAACGTCGGTACTGTTGCTAGTTAAAAGACCGATAATAGTACCTAATACTGATATTGTCTGCCCCGCGTATAAATCTACTGTGGCGCGGAACTTTTCTCTACTTATCCAATTGCCGCCACTCCATTCCCATTGAGAAATTCTGCCATTGGCATCGGGTTCATCCCAATAATCCCCAGGATTTGGCGAAGAAGTTGGCGTTATTGATGAAGTGTAAATTTTCCCGCCCAATGCTGTACCCGTGGCTCTTTGCATTTTATTGCTCCAATAAAATCATCGTGCCATCTGCGGCGAAGGTGAATTTCATGTGAGCGTTTGTGGCGATCGCCTTCCAATTGTTAATCTCTTCAATTGTTGGAGCAATCGCCAGTCCAGCAATAATCGCATCCCAAAAAGCTTTAAATAAAGGATAAGTCGGCTCCATCCCGCCAGCGTAGTCAAGTACGGCATTTTCTAGCCTAGTGACAGCGAGAATATTTAAGGTTTGCGAAGTGATTCTTTGATAACCAGTATTAGAAAAAAAACCAGCTTTTGCACCAGTCCAGCTTGGAAAAACAGGGAAATCTTCAACTTCTCTTTCTTCAACTAAAATTCCATTTTGAAAGGTTTGAATTTTCATAAATTAAGCCACTCTAAACCAAAATAAAGGAGCAATGTTTCCAGTAATTAAAGAAAGATTATCTGTTGGAGCAATGCTTGGCATCGCTCCATAAGTAAATCCTGTTTGCCTGATTGATGCCGTAGCGCTTGTACTTGTAGGGGTTGATTGCCCTAGCAAATAATTATTGCCTAAAAAAGTCGTGACATTATATAAACTTGGAGGCACTGCTGTCGCCCCAACATACCAATACCAATCAGGTGTTAATTTTAGAGAAATAATTGCTTCTTTGATGCCTGCGCTAGCGGCAATTATTTCCCCAGTATCTATTAATAAATTCGCAGGAAGCCCATTGATACTGGAGTAGATCCCAAACCTCGCCGCGCCATTAGTTACCGTTCCACCGCAAGAAATTGCAAACCTGTCGATACTGATATTTTTATCGATTCTAAATGGTGCATAGGTGAGGCTATTCGTAGCAAGTACGGCACTAGAAATAGTATCAGCAGAAATCAAAGGAGTGTTTTGATAGTATCTCCCAACTACATAGCCCGGATGGCTTGGCGAATTATAAAGCAGATTTCTTTGCATTTATCAAGCCCAATACTGAATCAAGACAACTGTTCCAGCAGTGGGGCTAGCAAAATATAAAGTGCCAGTGAAAGTAGAAGTTCCAAAATCTTGAACTTCTTCGGAAGTTGAATCTAATGTGTAATAAGGCAGGGTCGAGCCTGCAACCTTGCCTGTGGCATTGGTGAATCGCAGACTTCCACCTGATAAAACTTTAAAAGAGTATTTCTTGACTGAAGTAAAGGCAAAAGAATATTCGGTGTTCGCGTTTGTTAGGGTAAGCGAGGCGAATATAGCTGCAATTGCCGTTGCGATTGATGTTACGGGAATGGGGTTGCCAACATCATTAGCAATTTCAATTGAACTATTAGATAGGGCAACAGTTCCGTTAACTGGAATAGGATTACCGACATCGTTAGCGATTTCAAGTTGAGCATTGTTGACAGTGACGGATAATGAAGCCACATCAACAGGAATGCGTCCACCAACTAAAGTAGGTATTCTTTGCGTCAGGAAAAGGTAGATTGCCGATAGCCACCCAAATAAACCTGTGCCGCCACTAGGCATCGTCGCGCCAGTTACGGCGGTATCGCCAAGGCGATCGCGTATCTCAGTTTCTCGCGTGATTTGCGTGGTCTGATTAGTGGCAGAAGCATCGCCCCCACTGCCAGACCCACCGCCAAAAGAATTGATGACGTTGCCGTTTACGTCAACAATATTAGTTTTCTGGTAAGGTGTTTCCGTCATTTTCTGCCACTATACGCTTCCGTTTTGGTGTGGTTCCAGAGGGACTGGGGGTCGGGGATTGGGGGTCGGGGATTGGGGAAAGATTTTCTTCCTCACCTCCTTTATCTCCGTTGCTTTGTTCTAGGCTCCATCCCTGAGCCAACCACCCAGGTGCATCAACAGTGGGGATGGATTTTACTTGCCCATTGGGTCCATACAAAATTACTGGATCTTGGTTTAACAGCATGGCGCCAAGAATGCTCCATAGGTGAGGTTTCCGGGAGAGCCAGTTTTCACTGCCTTGACGCGGATGTATGCAGCATCGGCGACAATATCATCGATCCACTCACCACTAAGAGGCACATCAAAGCGGTTAGCGACGCCTGTGGCAGTGAATGTGCCCACGGTTTTATAAGTGCCCCCAGAGGTTGTAGAAACTTCAACTGTGATGTCCCATTGGGCTGTGGTAGCAACATAGCCAGTGTGAGCAGCTACGTCCACCACAGCTTTATAGGCTTTGAGCTTGGTAACAGGATAAGCGATCGCGGTTTCGGTAGTGCTGGCAGAAATCGTAGCAGCAGAGTAATCGCGCAGTTCTGTGGCTTTATCAAATTGAATGGCGCGACGGTTAGAAATTGTACTTCTCGGCATGATTTTAGATTTTAGATTTTGGATAATAGACGTTCATGAAAAACTTTTCATGAACTCTAATTTGTTGCGGCTGCGTCGGTTATCCCAGCCAATCTTGCGGCAGCGCGCCCGTGATAACAAGCGATCGCTGTATACCATTCAACCCGTGTGCGGTACACTGGCTTGGTTTCGAGTTCACCCAAGTCGCGAGTAGCAATGCCGTACTTGCCATCGCATTTACCTTGAATGCCAACCAATTTCATTGGCATGAAGGACACTACATAAATGCTGGTGCAGGTTGTGCTAGAACTTCCATCTGGAGAAGTTTCCGTGAAGTCCAGAATTTGATTGCCCAGGTTATCGTAGTCAGCAATCAAGATTGGTAAGTCATTATAAAAAGCTTGCTGTTTGCCAAATTCATCAGGTGCATAACGGATATCGCCACCGATACCAGCGCGAGCCGCAGCTGTTAAACGTCGGCGCTGGGCTTTACTCATGATGATGTGGGTGGGGTCATCAACTAAATCGATTGTTTCGTCAAGTTTCAACAGTGAAAGCCCAGCACCGACGTTGGCGTTAGCCACCAACTGAGAACCGGTTAATCGCACTTGCAAGCCATCAAACACTCTGGCATTAGTACGAGAATCACCTTTAAGAAAGTTGCGTGTCCACATCAACGAAAGGGCTTTGACCTTTTGCAGTTCATGGACAGAGCGAACTGTTTCCCCTTGGGCATCAATGATGGATTTATCTACGTCTAGATCGCCACCAGCGATTTTGAAAGCTTCGCTCTGGGGATTTAACACGCCCACAGATTCGCTGTAGCCTTCATTCACGCCACGGAATCCCACACCAGGAAGCTGATCTTCGCGGTTGTAGTGGATGCCCGATCCGTCGTGGTCTTCAATGGGGATTACGCGCAGGATGTCAGATTGAGCGGCGTATTCTTCAATAATCGTTGCAGTTTCAATAGAGGGGGCAAGTTTAGCCGCCTCTAGCAGAGTCATTGGCATAGTTTTTAATTCGTAATTGTTAATTCGTAATTCGTAATTGACTCACTCAAATACGATTGGTCTGTTCGTGCCGTAATCCGCTTTTGAATCACTCAAATTACGAATTACGAACTACGAATTAGTAATTGTTAAATTCCTAGTTCCCTAGCTTTAGCTAGCCGTTCGGCACGAGGCAACTTCATGATTTGTTCTCGCAGCATCGCGGTGTTTTGCGTGCCATGCGATCGCGCCATCCCGCCACCGGCACCATTGCCAATCGGGTCGAATAGTGCAGCTGTTGGCCCGCCAGAACGTAATTTCAACATCAAATCATCTACAGTAAAGCTCACGCCCTTGGTATCTTTGAGCGGGGTTTTATCACGCGGATCGATGACGTTGATTTTGCCTTGGTCGTCGAGGACGATGTAATTAATGGCGCGATCGCGTATCAAGTCAAAGTAAGAATATCCATCGTCATCCTTACCAGCTTTGCCTCCAGTGGCATAGAAAGATTTTTCGAGGGCGTTAACGATTTGGGTTTGCTTGAGATTGTCTTGCAGGTGTTGAATTTGTTGCTGTAGCGTGGTTTTTTCCCCAGTCCAGCGCTCTTTGAGTTCTTGAAAGTTTCGCTCTTTTTCGAGCTTGCTTTCTTCGTAAGCCTGTGCCCTTTTCTCAAGATCCTTGTATTTCTCAGGGTCAATGCCCTTAATCTGTTCTAGCTGCCCAGAAAGCTCAGTATTTTTCGTCTCAAGTTCTTTAGCTTTTTTTGCTACCTCGTCTCGCTCCTTACGAGTAGCTTGGGCTGTGGCTAGAATTCTGCTAATTTCTTCGTCAGTATAATGCTTGTCTTGAAAAATCGCTCCACTTGGGGAGACCCCAAGACCGCGTTTTTCGCTGGTTTCGGTGGAGGTTGTCGGATCTAACTCAGGAAGCATATTGCATCACGCGATATGGGAATACGTGAGGAGAATTCCCTATTGCCCTATGCTCAAAATCCTCATCCGCCTTGCCCTATTTATAAATTTCAATGCCACCCTCCGCACAGCCGCAAAATTAGAGTATGGGGCAGGGATATTTTGCTTCAAGCTGGCTCTCCGCGCCCAAGCTGAAGGTTATTTGAACTTGGCGAAATTCCTCAAAGCTCAATTTACCGAAGAAGATGCACATGCCAGGATGCTAGGAGGATTGGTGGATGGGGTAGAGCGCCTGCACCGCAACACTCAAACTGGTGTGTGGCAAAGGGGAGAAGATTATCAAGCCCTAGATGGCATCAGTCAGCGTTATTGGGCAGCTAAACTGTTTTTCAATTTTCAAAAGCCTCAAGACCTTCATTGGGCAGATATTTTGGCTTTTATGTGCGTCGTTGAACAGCAGGTAATCAAGTTCTACGAGGTACTATCTGAGTTTCAAGATTCACGCCTTAAGACGCAATTCATCGCGTCTGTTCGAGCAACATCCTGTAAAATTTTGCAGGATGAATTAGAACACGCTAGCTATCTAAAAAATTGTATCACTTGCTTTCATGCAGATCCCCAAGGAGCGATCGCTTATTGGCAGGATAGAAAAATATTGGCAGCTCTAGGTGGGTTGATGGATTTGGTTGTCAGTTATTGGTCATTGGTCATCAGCCAAAACCGACTAACGTAATTACATTGCCGCTAACAACAAAACAAACCCCATCAAACGCACCGGAATTGTTGGAGTTTTTAGCAAACACAGAAATCCATTTATAAGTGCTGTCGATGGTAATTATTGCCTTACCGCCCGTGTGAGGCATTTCTGCTGCAAACTGCCTTCCAGTGAGTCCCGTGTTGGGTGTTTGGTTCCATCTGTGAATTTGGATCGATTTGATGCCAGAAGTAATCGAAATCCCAAACCCAACTTGAACTATAAGCTGTAGGCTGCTTTGCGGTGCGTAAAACTGAAAGGCTTTACCGCCAATCGTGCATCCCGAAGTACAAATTATCGCTCCCCCAAAATCCGCCCCCCCGCCAGCACCACTACTTTTTATCCACCTACCAGTACTTGGGTTGTCATTCGGGGTCACTACCGCATCATCATCCCCAGCGGCGCTGCTGGCAGCCAGGAAGGTATACCAAGCAGGAAGTCCCTTGGCATCGGATTTTACAAGTCTTGCATAGCCGTCGATTCTTTGGCTGTCGGTTAAAGCTT
Organism: Desmonostoc geniculatum HA4340-LM1; assembly: GCA_019359545.1. Lineage (GTDB taxonomy): Bacteria > Cyanobacteriota > Cyanobacteriia > Cyanobacteriales > Nostocaceae > Nostoc > Nostoc geniculatum. The sequence continues at coordinate 7,595 of JAHHHB010000084.1, forward strand.
TTAAGGTAGATATGCTGGCGATCGCATATCCAGTTTGAATAGTCATTTTTATGGTTGGTAATTCGTATTTTAAATTCCCCAATCGTGAGTAAGATGCAAGATATGAGATCCTGCGATTCCTGCCTTAATGCAGTAGCTCTATTCAACTACTTGTTGATAGTGCCAATAAGAAAGTGAAGTGGTAAAGGGCGCCATCAAAAAATTCTTAGATAAAAATTATGAATTATCTTGGCATTGCATCGATGATGGGAATTCCACCCACTGGTGCAACCAAACTTACTTGATCGCCAATTGCAAATACACCATTAGAAATTGGTCTTGCTGAAAATATTTGTCCTGCGGTGTTCGCCACATTGTAATTGCCAGTTATCGAGTCGTAGCTAAGGATTTTTACGCTATTTTCTAAAACGCGATCGCGTGCTTTTTGGGCTTGTACTTGTCTTGATTGATAAGCAGCACGGTTGGTACTGGATAGGGCTGCAAGTAATATAATTTCGTTCATTTCACAATGACACTAACGGCAAGAATTGTTATTGCGGCAATATCAACGTTTGCCGGAATTATCAGTTTGTTTAATTTCAGTCTTTTAATTTTTTTAGAATTTATTGTGCAACTACCTTCGTTGCTTTTGTAAGAGCTAAACTCAATTTTGGCTGTGACATTCTGCATTTTAATTATATTTTGTAAAGACTGATTATTGATAATTTGATTAAGGTCAAGCGCTATCATTTGATTTTTAAATATATTAGTGAACCTTCGCTTGCCATTATTTTTAAGTGAATTAATGCAGGTGTCTTGGGCGTCGGAATCTGGTAAATAAGTACTCGTCCATTCTTGCTGCCAGTCGTCTTCTAAGACTGAGATTTCTTCAGGGTAATCAAATTTTTCTTGTGTTAATTGTGTTCCTGAAAAGAAATACCTGTAAACAGATTGATTATTAGATTGGATGGGATGCCGATATTTGATATGAGCTAATACCTTGGATTTGGTAGCAGTTATATATCCAACAAGCGAACCAATAGTATTATTTATCCTTTCTGTGACAACATCTTCTAGTTTTGTAATGCGGTTTCCTTTTTGGAGATAAAAGGTATTGGCAGCGGTCGTTTCTACCGTGATACTAATACTTCCAGAAAAACTCTCTGAATAAATAAAATCATTAGATGAGTTACCTTTAATTGGATAAGTGAAGCTATAGCACCCTACGCAAGTTATAAAATGTTCCCCAGCTGGCACTATAGCTTCATGGCTGACGCTTGTACCGCTAGAATAAGCATCGCAAGTGTCAGCTACAATCGTTAGTTTTTTGCTAACAGCTATTGACTGCCCAGGCTCCAAATAATCTTCTTCTACAAAGCCGACTTGCCTATCAATGCTAATACCACAGTGAGTGCTAATAACTCCACCACCTGGGCCGAAGTTGATGTTGACGATTAATTTTGCTTCTGTAGGTGAAAAAAATCTTACAGGAGGGGGCCCATTAGAGAAAATCTGACCAGAGTTTGAAGAGACGTTTCCAAAAGCAAGATAATTGTCTGCCCCCGTATGTCTAAAGCTTGTAGTGAACTCATCTTCGTAGGTGACTTGTAGTGGTTCTATTTGGCGAATTATGGTGTGTGTAAATGAGTTTGCTGCCTCTCCGTAGCCAATTTGTTGGATACTTTCAAAAAATACAATTCTTCTAAAATAAGCACCTGTATTTTCAAATTGGCTTGAAGCTCTTATATAAAATAAAAAAGCCGCTTCTAGTTCCTCAATGCTTTCAGATATTGTTGCAGCTTGCGACTTGCGGCGCGGCATTGCATCGTATCCTGCTAGTACCCCACCCCGCCTTAGCCTGATATTGTCTCCTAGTCCCACTGCCCCATTAGTTTGGGCACTGCCGTAGGAGATACTTCCGTTATTATCTCGCAGTCTCGCTAGTCCCGATTCGGCATCAAAGTTTAAGTAGTTGGTGGGTGATGGCAGTTCTGTTTGCGCCTCGGCTGCATCGCTGATTTTTTGCTGATATAAGTTGCGATTGAGGAGACTTCGCGCCCTTAAAATATTCTCAGATTCCTGTGACATAGCCGCTATTCAAAACCACAAGAGGAATTTGGTAGCTGTAACCCTGCCCATCTGCCACGGTAACAGGCGAAGATTCCACAGCATAGGCAACGATGATGCCGTTGGCGCTCCTGGCGCGGAACGTGCCAGAACCCGTATCTGTGATGTTGACTGTCGAGCCACCGCCGTTGGGTTGTAATTGAAAATCGTTGGTAGTAACGCTAGCAACTTGGTAAATTACCCCTGTTGTAATTCCGCCGGGGAGAGTCGCTAGAGCATCAGCCGTGAAAGTCAGCTTATCGCCATTGGCAAAACCATGAGCGGTGATAGTGATGCGGGAGCTTGTCGCATTTACATTGGCGTTGGTGAAAGATTTTGACGAAACCGCCAACGAATCAGCGATCAAAAAAACGGTTTGAAACTGCAAAGCCCCGCCCGATGCGGCGAAGGCAGCATTAATAGTGGGTAGTTCGTGACGCTGGTCGGTTGTATCGTAACTGCCATCGTTGGAGAAACTAGCGTCCGCTCTACCATAGCCATTGATGGGCAGCAGCTCACTCGCTATAAAATCAGCCAAAAAACTCGTGCGGGTAACGAGCGCAGTGTTCGCCAATGCTAGCCGAAACTTTGTAGCATCTGTGGGAGTGCTGCCACGGAAAAGGATTTTTGCGCTTTGGGATATCCAGTTGTTTGTGAAGATTAAGTTGGGCATGGGCATGGGGTAGGGAGATGGGGGGATGGGGAAGCAGGGGGAGACAAGGGGGACAAGGAAGAAATAATAACTACCTCTGCCCATGCCCAATGCCCGATGACTAAAAAATGCTCTCCCACTGCACATTGTTCCAATCAACGTTTTCCCACCCTGGAGAGGGGGCTAGATTATCCCAGTCGGCGCTATCCCAAGTGAAATCCTCCCAATAAAGCGTAGACACGGAGCCAGATGTAGCTATTCCCCCAAGCCCCATACCTCCCGATATTGCAATGGGCGAACTGCCCGTCACAATTCCTCCAAGCCCCATACCGCCTTGAATATCAGCCGTGGCGACCGATAGCAAGTAGGCGTAAGAATTGGCCTTGCCCCCAAGCGCCATTCCTCCTGATAAATTCTCGATTTCTGTATATGGCAAAATCACCACATCAGGATCTACTACATTGCCATCTGCTGGCATGGTTACACCGCCAATCACCACATTGCCAGTTACGGGAATCGCCGCGATCGATCCGCCTACCCAAATGCCATCGCAACTCCACAGTGCCTTCTGTGCCGTCACCACCCAGCTGCAACCATCGGCTAAGTAGTTTTCTCCTGTACCGTCTTGCTCTGTCACGTGAACGCCAAATAGCGGTTCGTAGCCGTTGATCAAAGTATTAGGAATTGCCCCGGCCATCTCTTGCCCTTGCCATCTCCCCCTCAGCAATCTGCCTTCACGCTTGGCTAGAGCCTCGAGTTGCCGATTCGATCCGCTATCACTGCTTATGAAAAATTCTGCATGAGGTATGGAAATTCCCGCCAAAAATTCCACATTATAGGTGCGCTCGCGCTGCTTGAAATTGCCGCTACATGGGTCAGCAAAGTAAGCAGTATATTCAATCGGGTTTTCTTCGATCCGCTTATCCGTTGGTCGGCGCTCAGCTGCTGGTGGCGTTTCCTGCCCTGAATTCGAGCGGCGTTTTTCGTTCGAGTCGTAGGTTAGGGCTAATTTTTGTTTAACTCTTTCGTTTACATCATCTGAATACTGAATTGCTGTACCGCCTTCAGCTTTTACCAAAGGTTTTAAGGTGTAACTTGAGTACTCCCAAGTGTATTTATCAATCGCCTTCCACTCTTCATATTTGTATTCAGAAATTGTCAAATATTCCGGTATTGTGTCCCAGCCGTCCCAATTTTCATCGCTACCATTTAGCACAATTACTGCGAGTTCTTGGGTCTCGGTGACTTTGTTTAAAAGTACTTCTTTAGGATTATAAGTGTAAGTCTCAGTAACTTGCTTGGTGTTCACCAGCCCCAAAAAATTACCCACAATAAAATCCGGCCTTGCCTCTTCAATTTCTGTTAAATATCCGGATTTATCAGTGTTATAAATAGTAGTTTTTTGCTTTAACTTTCCGCCAGCTTCGACACTTTCAAACTCTGATTCTTCAATTCTGACTTCGCCTAAAAATAATTGAAATAATGGCGGGGAATCAAATCTGTCCCAAAATACTCTTGGCACGATTAAGCCCCAAGGTTTGGCAACCTCGGAGCGAATTGTAAATATTCCCTCATCCTCATCCCACTTTTGGGTTTCAGTTGTTTGGTTGAGAACAATCAGCCCCGAACTATTCGGATCGATGACTACAGGAGAGCCGTATTGTTCGGTGGTAACTTCACTATTTAATTCAAGCTCCCGCGTTACCATCCGCGTCCCCACACATCGCACCTTCTCGCAAGGTGATTCGGCGCCACCAAGTCGGCGATACCAAATTTCATTAATACCAACTACTAACCCCACTAGGGATTGTCTCGCTTCAATCCTGACACTAGAAATTCTGAATCTCTCTTGATTGTCAATCCACCCTACTTGATTATTGGCGTAAAGCAACTTCCCAACAGATTGCAAATAAGAACCTGAAAGATTTAGCGGGTAATTGTAGAGTGCGTCTGGCAGAATCCCACTGATATTATCAATCCCAGCTTCATGCAATAGCTTTCTAATTACAGAGCTTGCACTTTGAGTCAGAGGTTCTTTGTTGTCCGCTTTGTCGGGGTCAGTGGGTTCTTTGAAATTGAGGAGCGTAATTAAATCGGCCACCTCAAGGATTAACTGCTGCCGTTCTGTATCGTATTTTGGGGTCAAAATCCGCAGTGTCCCGCGTGGGTGGCGTCTCAAGCTGCCATTAGTGTCGGCAACATCTAGGCTTACGGATTTTCCCCGGCAGAATGCAGTTGGGTTTTTGCGATCGTCCAAGGAATGGGGAAAATCTAGCGCCTTGCCCAAGAGAATCTGTCCAGTAAAAGTAATCAGCCCAGATTGATCTAGGTGAGAATCTGACCCCTGAAAGGATATGAGACAGGGTGTGAAGTCCGTGCCTCCAATTAACAGGTGAACGTTTCTGGCTGATTGATTTACGGTCATTGTTTAAGCCAAAGCTGGGCTTCTGCCACTCTTCGCCGCCGCAGCCCTGCTTCTACGTTGCTGCCTGGGTTGCAGTATAAACTAAAAATCCTGGTTACTTCTTTGGTGTCGCTCCAAAGTTCGGGACTTCTGAGTAATCTGCTAATTGTGGCAAAGCCTGATCGCGCGTAAAAGTTCTTGCCCAAATTGTAGCCAAAGCTCAAAATCGACCCTCTTTGGTTTTCAGCTAAGTCGTGCCAAGCCGGAATTTTTTCTGCATAGGGTAGATAATCTTTCTCTAGCTGGGCAATCAGCAATGAATCTGCCTCATCTTGGCTGATGGTTTCGCCTAAATGCCAGTCACTGCCATCAAGCTTTTTGGTAGATCCCCAGCCGATGGTGATGGGCTTGCCTCCAGTGCGCGGATCGGGATAGGCGTGGAGGAAACAGCCCTCGAATTCTTTGATTAGGTTGACCCCTGGCGTCGGTAACTTTGTCATGGGTGGAAGCGATCGCTTTTCTTGTTCAAACCATAATTCCTTATGACTTATCTAGCTCTCGCAGCACAAAACTGGCCACATAGGGATATAGCTGATTCTTCTGCCACTGCGATTTCGGCTCAAGCATTCTGGCATAAAACCGCGCTGGATAAGAAACGCCACCCGTAAAAGTTGTTTGCTCTCCCCCAGGCGCTAAAGTTCTTGTCCTTGCCCCCTGCTCAATAAAGTCCTGGATTGAGTCATCAACAATAATTCTGTAATTGCCCTGCTGACGACGCAAGCGATCGCACTCCCCAAATATCGCTCCCAATGCCCGCCACTGCTCAGTTGTAACCATCGCGCTCACCGTCCAGATGTGTTTTGCCTCGTACACCGGGCCAGAATCCAGTGGTGTTCCGACAATCGAATATTCTGTCACTCCGGTGTCGGCAAGGACGCGATCGTATGACATAAACCGTTTCAGGGCAACTGATATCGCAGAGATGGAGAGGGTTAACTGCCTCATGAAAAATTTTTCAGGATGGTTCTAGGGCTAATGTTAGGCTTCCTCTTTCAATGTCCTTTTCACAAACCCGCCCCCACAACCTGACCCCTTGACAAATCGTTCATAAGTTTCGCCGCATCATCAACTGCGTTAGGAGTTTGTACAGTCAGGCTTCGCGGTGTGTTGGCAAGTTGGAGGATGCGATCACTTAAAACTGCCAACTGCTTTTCAATCCCCTGATTCGCCATCTTCAAAGACTCAGCAAATTGATTGCCGCTACTAGTATCACGCGGTTGAATGCTGGCTGAATTTATTGCAGCAGCCGTTTTATCCATTGGTGGAATATCGGCTTTGATAGACGTTGGAAATTTTGCTGATTCGCTTGGTAACTTCATCCCCTCTCGTTGCCTTTGATAAACATCAAATATGCTTTCTCCCGGCTTCAGGTCGAGCTTGGGCATTTGGTTGATATTGATTCTTTGGGGGAGTGCCAACTGTGGATTAGTGGATTCCACCTTAGCCTCAGCCGATGACAAACTTATTGGTCGTCGTGCTTTCTCCCCAGCTTCCACCAATTCTATTGCGCCTTGTCGTTGGCGTCTTTTTTCACCGTATTCAAAGCTCTGGTTTTGAGCGTCTTGGGTCGCCTTTTGTTCGGCAGTAGCATTGGCGGCAATCTCAGGTTGGTCGTTGAGATTGGCTTGAGCGTTAGCCACGCGCTCATTGCTGAGGTCAATTTGTTTGTTGGCAATGTCGAGGTTTGTCTGGGCCGTTTCAATAGCAAGTGGATCTTTCTTGGATATGGCAATTTTCAGCGCACCCTCGGCTTCATTTTTAGCTTTTTGGGCTGCAAGCTGGGCTGACTGCGCCTCATATAAAAGCATTTGGGCTGCAATCTTCTGACGCTTCAGGTCATTTTCAAGTGATTTGTGCTGAAATTCTTGTTCCATTTCCAAAGCTTTCTGCTTAATGGAGGCGATCGCATTTTCAGCCTCAATCCTTTTCTCTTTAATCTGCAACTCTATTTCTTCTGGCTTGGTGTTGGAATTTACCTCATAACCCATGTCCCTTAGTTGCTCGCGGGCTGCCCTTTTAGTCCGACGCTTAACGTTTGGATCTTTGAGTTTATCAACCAAAGACTGTGCGTCATCAGCATCAGTTCTTTGATTTTCAGCAGGTATGACAGCAGCATCAGACAAAGCTTTGGATAAACTCTGGCGCGATTGCTCTAACTTGTTGGTGCGCTCTAAACTTTGGTTATAAAGGTCAAGTTTTGCCTTTGATTCATCAAACTGAGAAATCTGCTTCTTGAAGCGATTCTCCTCAGCCTGCATTATCCGTTGGATATTATGCTCTACACTCTCTCTACGCTTCTGTTCTTCCTCAATTTTGAGTGTAGTTAGCTGTGAGTCTAAAGCAGCTATTTCGTCCTTCGCTTGTTTTTCGTCCTTAACACGGGACTTGATAAACTTAATTTTGTCAACCACTTCCTGTTGAGCGACTTTATTTTTATCAATTGCCGCTTGGTCTTGAGCTTCGGGTGTTAATCCTGCTGCCAAAAGTCTCTTATCAATCGCAGTAGTAGCAATGGTTTTATCAGTGGAAATACCGCGCTCAACAATGGCACGGTACTTCTCCTCAGCTGCAATCTTCAGGTCAATTAATTGCTGATGGCTCTTGCCTAACTCCAGATTTAGAGCCATCTGCTGCTCGGCAAATTCCCTGGCACTACGCCGACCTTCCTTATACTCTTGCTGATTTTGAGTAATCTTAGTTTTAATCAGGGCAGTGTTATCAATAGCCGCTTTCTGGTCGATGGAGTTCTGCTCTAAGTCTGCGCTGTCTTTGGTGCTTGTGGCTATCCCTGATGCCAGTAGTCTAGCCTTGACCCCAGTGGTACTGGTGGTTTGAGTAAGAGCGATCGCGTTCTCTGCTTTCTTATTAGCAAATTCAATATCCTTGAGACGACGCTGTATAACTGCCTGTTGCACAGCAAGGCGATTTTCAGCCTCTTGCTTCTCTAAATTGGTTTGCTCTTTTTCCAGTTCGCGGCGTTTCTCGGCGAACTTTTCAGCGCTAATCGCACCTTGCTTGTGATAAATCAAGAGTGAAGTTAATTGCTGGTCAAGGCTTTTTTGCTGCGATCGCGTACTTTGTAACTGAATCCTGGAAAGTTTTTCATTAGCGACTTCCTCAGTTATTAACCTAGCTGTTTGAGCGTTCTTAACAGCTGCAATCTTCTGATTTTCTGCTTTTTGAGTAGCAGCGCGAGAGTTGGCGGCACTGTCCTCAATGCTGAACAGGGAGTTATCCTGAACCTGTTGGCTAAGACGTTGCTTTGCATCATCGGCAACTTGCCTTGCTTGAGAGAGCTTTAGCCTTGATTCTGCAAAAGTTTTAAGCTTCTCCAGTACCCCCTTGTCTGCATCGTCTGAAGTATTCTTCAGCACATCATCAATTTTGGCAGCAGACGAATCTGGCGCTACTCCTAGTCTTTGTAAGGTAGGCTGAAATTCTGGCTTATTAACTTCAGTTTCAAGCCCTGTAACGATCGCTTGCTGTTTGGCAGCATTGTCAGCAGTAATTTCTCTTTCGGCATCGGCGTTTGTGAGAGCAAGTTGCCTAGCTGCTAGCTTATTGGTGGAGAAACCTGCGATCGCTTGCTTAGTATTGGCAAGTTTGCGGTCTGCTAGCTTTTGTTCGTTTTTCTCTTGTCCCTCAGCTAGTGTTAGGTTAAGTTCGCGTAGAGCCTGAGTAAAAACCCTGATGGGATCTACCCGCATGGCAGCGATAATATTTTCTGACTTGGCTTTTACTCTTTCTAGCAATTGAATTTTTTGTTCGTATTCACTTTTTTGTTGAGCAATTTTATCTTCTCCCAGATTGTCAATAGCTTCTGGTGTGTCTAAATCTTTCAAAGATGCTTTTAAATTATTAATATCGCGATTAATCCTAGTTAAATCGTCTGTGTATGGTTTTGATAAATTACCTCGTTGCTCATTAAGTTCGGCAATATTCTTGTTTACTTGATTCAGTTCAAAGGTGATATCTATGGGAACTGGTAGCCCTTTTTGTGAATAGTCGCGCTCTATTCTCGCCTGCAAGATTCGCCTTTGCTGTTCAGCTTGTTGCAATTGTTTGTCTATGTTGATAAAATCACCAGCCCCGCCCACACCTTTTTGCAATTCAGCAAAATTAGCCGACACTGTGGCTGCTAATTTTGCAGAGGACGATACTTGATTGGTGAAGTTTCTCAAGTTTTCGTCGCGTTCATACTCACCTGTGGTTTTTATACCACCAACCTTGGATAAAGGTGTTCCAATGAGCGGAATAGTTGCTAAAACGGAACTAGAGAGTGGATCTTTAGAGGCTGACTTTAATGGTTTGATTAAAAAATTATCAACATTTCGCCCAATATCGCTACTTGCTTGAGGTTCAAAAGTGGGTGTAGGAGTGTTTTTACCTCCTCGGTTTCTGTTTTTCTCGAAAGCCCTCTCGGAGGCATCAGCAGCTTTCTGGGCTGCTTGGGCTGCTTTCTCAAAACTTTTTACTAAATCAGTATTAACCTGCTGATTCAGTAAATTAACAATTTCCAGCACGCCAAATACTGCAAGTCCAACTTTAGCAGAGAAGGAGTTGTTAAGAGCATTTCCCGCCTCGATCGCGCCTGTTTTGATAGCACTGAAAATACCAGGGATTGACTTAGTTTTGAATAGAGTAAATAGTAAATCTTTAAAAAGCGGCAACGACTGAGCAGCAAGAGCGATATTTAAACTTGTAAAAACAATTGCTAGTTCCGCACCAAATTTTGTAGCCAATTTTAGCCCATCCGCGAGCAGATTCATCCCTCCTGCTGCACCTGGGGCAGTCGCCTCACCCACTGCTTGCTGTAGGCTAACAAATGAATTTTCCAGATTAAATATAGCAGATTGAGCATTACCCGCTGCATCTTTGGCGGCCTCACCAAATTCGGCTCTTAACTGCCTAGCAAATTTCGGAAAAAAGTCCTGGGCAAGAACCTGTCCGCTATCTCTTAGCCTTGTAAATTCTGCTTCAGTTACCCCCGCAGCCCTGGACATAATACCAAAAACGCCGGGAATTCTTTCTGCTAATTGGTTTTGCTCCTCAGCAAGGAGTTTTCCTTTGGAAATTGATTGACTGATGGCATTTGCAATACCTTGTGTTTCGTCTGCCGACAAACTTAAAACCGTACTAGCTTCTGACAGTCCTGCAAATAACTCACGGATGTCTTTTCCAGCTAGGCTTGAGCCACGAGCCGCACTCTCTAATTTTGTAAATCCTTCAATTGATGCTTGTAAAGGTATTTTTAAATCCTCTACTTGCTGTTTGACAAATGAAAGATTTCGACTGCCAGCAGCAGAACTCCCAGACGCAAAATCGAGAGAAGTCTTGATTTTGTCAATCTTTATATATGCCTGGGTTGCATCCTTAACCAAGTCAGACAATAAAGATTGTGCATATCCTAAAGCCTGAACTACCAAAAACCCACCAATTACTCCTTTGAGTGAAGTAAACGCCTTAGATATCAAAGATGCGCCTTTTTGGGACTCATCTACTAGTCCAGAGGTAAAATCTCTGGCTGCATCAGTACTATCCAAGCCAATAGCAAGCCCTTGAGATATAAATCTACCTATCTCTTCAAAGACTTTGGAAGGGCTATGAATTTCCAAGTCATCTTTAGTTTGATCGATGAGGTTATTTGCCAAGTCAGATGCAGATTTACGTACCAGAGCGATCGCAGATTGAATGCCTTGATCGAGTCCAGCGCCAACATCTCTACCTATTTCTTCTCCTTCGCCAGTATATTGCTTAGATTTATTCTCTGCATAGGTAATTTGTTGCCTAGCGGTTTTGGCAGCTTTTCTCACTTCTCGCGGCGCACTAGCACCAAATGCAGCAATCAAATCGTTTATTGCAATCCTTGCTTCCGTTGCTGATTTTGAAATATCAGTAGCAAGCTGTTTACTAGCCCCAGCGTCCTGGAGATTTGGAAGACTTTTTGCGCGATCGCTATAAGTTTGACCAATATTTTTAATTGCAGAGACTGAATCGGCAGTAGGTATGGATAGCGATTTAGTTTTTGATGTTGAACCTTTGACACTAAGAGACGGATCTGACAGCTTCTCGATCAGCTCCTGAAACATCTCGTCTAACGATTTAACTTTGGCTTTAGTCGTGCCAACAGTGTTTTTGTAAGCAGCTTGAAATTCTTTTTGATGAGTTTGTAGTTCAAGCAATAGCTGTTGAGCAGCCTGTCCAGCTTCAGTACCCCTTTGCTCGTTCAGTGCCTGGTAAATTTTCTGTGCTTTGGCGAGTACACCCCTAGCTCTGCCTACTCCATACGTATCAGGAGATGCATTAATAAAAACTTTCTCAAATACCTTGGCAATTTCCTCTAATTCAACTTTTGTGTCTTCTGATGCAATTAAAATTTGCCTTCTCACGTTTTGCAAGTTAGCAAATGCCATTCGAGCAAAGCCTTGCAACTGCTTTGGATCTAGCTTTGATAAATCCTCAGATTTAAATGAATTGGCTGCTAACTTGGCGTGTTTTATGTCTTCTTTATTGAACCGTTGGGGCGCACCTTTAAGGGAGTTCATTACTTCCGCAATTTCAGCGTTGCGGTAGTTTTCGTATGGATGTCCCTCTACCCCTAAAATTTGCTGGCTGGGTTTTCGAGTATTAGCTAGCCCAAACCTTGTATACAAACTAGAGGCTTCTGCTCCTAGAGTTTCATCAGGAGAAATAATTTTTTGCCCTTTCGCATTCAGCCCACCAATTAAATTTGGAGTTCCAACGCCAAGGTACTCAACATTATCTTTAGCACCCATTAACTCAAGGATTTTTGCCGCTTCTTCAGCCGCAAATCCCCCGCCACTTTCTCCAACAAATTTGATTTTAATTTTTGGATTAATTTCAATAGCGGCTAAAGCTTGAGCAGCCATTTCCACAGCATCTTTTGAAAATCCCCGCAGAACTGGCTTCATGATAGAAGTCAGTAAAGCCTGAGCCTTTTTGACGGGATCTTTCATTGATTCAGAGGGCAGGTCAGAATCGTCGTTCTTAACCCAAATAGCCGCAGCGTTGCGCCCTTCTATGTCCTTGTTGATTCCAGGCGAGCTTCTACCTTGTCCAGACAGTAGACTTTTACCGCTTAATCCTCTAGCGCCAGCATAGCCCCCAGTAACAATGAAAATTTCTTCTGTTTCTGGATTTACCGCTCTTGATGCCGAATTCCGAGGTTTGGTCTGCGAAATTTCTGCTGCTTTTTGTTGGACTAAAGGTATTGCTCTGTCTTTTAAAGCTTGTGTTCGATATGCCGACAGCGTTCGACCATAAGGCTCTGTAGCTTTCCTCAGCACATCCTCGCTAAATAAGGCTCCAAATACATCACTAACAGCTGATTTGGAGGAATTGAGTGCCTGTTGTATATTTTTGCCTAACTCTTCAGGCTTGAATAATTCTTTGTTAAAAGCATTGATTCTATCTATGATAGAACCTTCGTTGACTTCTAAGCTTGCAACGATCGCATCACCAAAACGGTATCCTGAAGTCTTCAGACTTTTACCTAAATCGTCCCCAATTTTTGCAAATACAGTTTTTAGCTGTTCGTTTTCTGTGAAAAATTTTACGGGAATAGATAACGTATTTACAGAACTTTTTCCTAATTTGGCAAAGTCCAGTCCAAAGTTCTGTTTTAGGGAACTTTGTGCCCCACCTCCAAATCTTAAGCCAGCGCTGCCACCCGCGCCATAGAGAAAACCATCCCTCAGCTTACCAACGATTCCTGACTTCTTGGCATTGTTTTCCAGGATTTTCTCAATCCGCTGTAGTTGCTTAATTTGTTCGGTACTGTTTTTTGAATCTACCTTTTGTTCAACAGAGACTTTAAGTTGAGGGGAGTCAATTAAGTTTGATAGCTTTACATTTCTAAGTTTGTTTTTGAACCCATCAATATCTGGGCTTAATTCAACTTTGACAGGAAGAATTTGTTGCTCTAGCTTCTTAATCTGATTTTTAAAACTCGTTGCGTCTAACACAACAGGGACGCTGATGTTAGGGATAAACCCTTGTAATGCCTTAGCCTGTCGCTCAAAATCCTTCGTGTCAAGTTTGATGCGATATGCAATCTGTCCCGCATCAGTCGCTTGCAGCTTTTTGAGGTCGCTGTCAAATTGGGAACGATCCAGCCCGAGTTTAATTGAAGCAGAACCTAAACTTCCCATGATTGCGATCGCAGCATTACATCAAGACTTTGGTTCCCTCGCAAAAGTGTTTAGCCTCATGAAAAATTTTCCATGAGGCTAAATCCGGCACTCACTGTCTGCCGAATTAGAAATCGCAAACTCCCCATCCAGTACCCACGCTTCACCCAGTACTGGAACAACCACGACACCACCATCTGTTGCGATCGCCCCACTGACTCCATCAACAAAGCCCAACTGGAACCGCACCAACCCATTATCAACCACTGGCTGTAGCAGCACCACACCTTCACCAATCCACACCACTGGGATACATGGATCGCCATTGCGGGATTTGACTAATTTGTCAATAGGTGCGATCGCCACACACCATCCCGGCAAAATACCCATATCAGCCAAAGCGAAGAAAGCATTGGCAGCATTACTTGGGATGCGATCGTCTTCATCTTCAACAGGCGTGAAGTAGAAAAAGTCCGTTGGACTGGCTGCCTCAGATTTGGGATCGCGATTACTATTAACAAAGCACGATGTAAGAGTGGCAATTCCTAACTCAGCAAGATGCAACTCTTCGCAGTGCAACTTGGCGCCGTAGTGTAGCGCCTGGAGAATTACCCAGGTTGGCTGGTTACCAAAGCTTTCTTCCGAGAACCGTTGCTCTTGAGGCCAGTATCTTCGACATCGCCAGTAGATTTCTCCCCAGTCGGGATCTCTTGAGTCGGCAAGTTTCCCAAGTCTTCTTCAGTAATTAGGTTCGTAGAAGTTTCCCAGCCAGATTCTTCATTGCGTGCAAATTCAATTATTAATTCCAATAATTTTGGATGGATTTGAGTAGGATCGCCAGTATTTTCAAGCTGCCAATCGGGTACTAATCGGCGAATTACGGCAGTAGCCAGAACTAAATTACGGAAGACAGAATTCTCTTCTAATAAGTCTTGGAAGGTTACAAACTCCTCTAAGTAATCAGCCAGTGACTCGCTATCGCCTTGAGTCAAAGCGTTGTAGATTTCAATTACCGTTTTGCCTGATTTAGTGGCAATATCTTTCGCCAATTTCACAGCCTCAAGGCGAATATCTGCTAAGTTCGCGGTTTTGATAAACAGGCGCTCGTTGGGACTTAAATCCCCATATTTGGGTAGTTCTAATTCGCCCGTTTGGGAATTTCCAACTACTGCTTTTTCAAATTCTTGGGGCGATGTCTTAAAAGGGAGTTTTAGCATAATTTTATTAATGAATGGGGCATTTATCACAGCAAGTGAATCATTACTAGATTCCCTGCCAACGAAAAAGCCGGAAAAATTCCGGCGAGATTCGAGAAGATTGTTAATTGAGATCCCGCCCTTAAGGGCGGGGTTTAGAACGAAAACGGGTGTGACGACACCCGCTAGTTCCTATTCCAAAAGGCAACAAATAAAAATTCAAATATAAGTTACGCTCCATACTAAATCATGCAATAGTTGGCTGTCAAATTAACTCGAATTAATTTGTCTAGTTGTCCACTGGACATACTAAAATTGTCCAGTCGATGACTGGACAAAGTTGACAATGACTGGACAAAATGAACCAATCAAAATATCCAGCTTGCAAGAGCGATACAAACTAAACTCTAGGCAAGCTGTTAATAACCGAATTAACGGACTAGGTATAGAACCAGTAGTCCGTGGAAAAATCTCCTGCGAACAATTAGAAATACTGGATAGATTAGACATTCACATTAGGTCTGGGGGTGCGATCGCTGATTTCCCAATTCTTCCAGAAGTCCAGCCATCTGCGCTGGACAAACAAGACTTGACAATGGACATTGAACCCTTTGACTACGCTCAGGATAAACCTGACCAAATAGCTGCCATTAATGTGATGGCACAGTTAATAGAAAAAATGATGTCTTACGCCTATGCAAGAAATTCATCGCCATTAGCTGGCTACGAAGAATTAGAAAAAGCGATCGCCAACGAATGGGTATTGCCAACTTCTAAAATTAAAGAGCTAATTGGAGCTACGCCGAAAACTTCTAAGAATGAAGAGTCTTTTGTGCGCGGTAGTTTTGTATTTGTCAAAGTCGGCAAAATTGGACTCGAAACTGGTTGGAAAGTGAGTAAAAAAATTTAACCTCCTGAAGAATTTTTCAGGAGGTTGGATAGTTTCGAGATGTTTCCATTAATTCCGCTTTGGGTAAAAGCGTATTCATATTCTATTGGGCGATCGCAAATAAAGCAACCCCGTTTCATGCGAATGACGAACCATTTAAAGCAGGGGTTTCTTGACTACCAATCAACTTACTCACCATACCTTGAGCGTCAACAGGAAGAAAATCTTTACCAATAGAAACTGCGGCAGCCAGCACAGCTTTTAATTCAGATTCAGGCAAATATTCAATCACGATTGCGATCGCTTCTTTCAACTGCTCAGAAATATTTTCAATTTCAACATCAATAATCTCAGTATCCACTTTTTCAAGAGACTGAGATGCAGGAATCAGTTCTTTTTTAAGGAAGGGAATTTCACCTTGGGAGGTTTTGCAAACAATCACGTCACCTTTGTGAAGCTCTCCTTTAACTTCAACAACCTCACCGTAGCATGGATGCGATGGCAGTCCTACCTTATACTTTGTAGTTGGCTCTGGCGGTGGCGCTTCCGGTTTTGGCTCGGTGGATACTAAGGCGATGGCTACTCTCAAAGAAGGTAAAGGCGAATCAAATGCGCCACGCGTGGCGCATTTGGCATCTTCCCAACTCCTAACAATTTTCTCCCAGTTATTAGCGACTTGCATTAGTTTCTGGGCATGTCTCATCTTAAATTTGCAATTAGCTTCCACCCATTGCATAAACTCTCCATGAGGCACTATTACCTTAGCTTTCAACAACAATTCTCCCACTTCTTTATCAGATGTGACCGCTTGAGATAAAGCCTCAATTCCACTTTCATAGAATTGTTTTGAACGCTCAAAAGCCTCATTAATATTGTTAGCTAATTCTAATAAATTATTCATACTTCTTGTGCTAAAGACGCGCGTAGTTTAACTAGTCCTAAATTGATATAAGCCTTGATTTTCTCTGGTGTTGAATTTTGGTGCTTGGCAATTTCGGTAATGCTGTGATTGCTGAAGAATTTTTCAACAATGGCATAACGCTGTTTACTTTGAAGTTTATTTAAATGCTCAAGCACCGCCTCCTCATTAGTTTCGGCTGACTCTGTTGAAATCGGCTCATGAAGAAGTTCGTCTAAACTGATAGTTACATTACTATTTAAAGCGTCTATCTCTCGCCATTTTTCTTCACTAATTCCAAGCCCCAATGCAATTTCTTGCATCGTTAGTTCTCTGCCAAGAGACGCTAAACACCTCTGCACTCTCCGCACTTTTGCTTTAGTCTCAATGGCAGTGCGTGGGAGTTTTACTGATTGCCATTGGTCGCGCAAAAAGTGTTGAATTTCCCCTTGAATATAGGGCATAGCAAAAGAGCTAAAAGCATTTCCTGTGGCAGGTTCAAAGCGATCGGCGGCTTTCAGTAGCCCGATAAAACCTAGTTGATATAAATCTTCATAGGGTTCTCTACAAAGCCGTGACATTCTATGTACGACTTTGTAAACTAATTTTGCATTTTCATTCGCTAAATCATTCCGGTTTTTAATAGCTTGCATATTTTTGAACCAAATATAGTAATAGGCTATTTGGTTGCAAGCAATACAGTCATGAGCAAGGGTACGGAAAATTAATATTTTCTTCATGAACCCCAGAAGTTGTCGTGACTTACCGCCCAGTAAGTAACTTTACTTGCAAGCCAGTTAATTGCTTGACTTGTGCTATCTACCATGTCGTCGTTGCTTCCATTGGGGAAGGTGCTAAATTCTTGTACAAAGTCACCTACCCACGAAGCGATGCTAGGGTCGGGGAGAAATACGTTGCCGGCTTCCACGAAAGGAGCGATCGCAACTGCCCTTACCAGCTTTCCGCCTTCTGGCTCAATGGCAATAATTCCAGGTATTTCGCGCTGTAATGAGCTAATCACAGCTGGGCCGTTGGCTTTATCTTCAATTAACTTGGCAGTAGAATTGGGATACTTGGCAGACATGGCGCGGATAGCTGCAATGGTGGCGGGAAAGTCCATGCGATCGCGTACTTGATCCAATAGATAAAATTGTCCCCCGCGTTTGCCCCACACCTGACCAACTACAAAATCAGACTTGTTGGTATCTTTAAAAGTGCAGTCCCAGGACTGGATGACCATATCAAAGTCACTAGGAGCCACTTTGTAATATTGCCACCAAGAGCGCTTGAAATGACTGCCCTCTAGTGGTGATGGGCGTTGTTGGTATAATGCATTCCAAAAATATTCACCCAATCGCTTTTTAATACGGTTGAGCTTTGAGATATCAAATCTTTCTGGGCAAAGCGCCTCACCGGGCGATCGCCAGTCTGGTTCTACAGTACAAGTAATAGGAAACTTGGGCGCGTATTCTTCTTTAATGGCTTCAAAATTGACGATATGCCAGCGTTCCGGCTCATCTTCTAATTCTTGACTTAGTAGCCAGCCAGCTAAATCATCCTCAGCCCAGCGAGTCGTAACTATTAATATGGGTGCGTCAGGTTCAGCGCGAGTGTAAAAAGTTGAGCCGTACCAATCTTGATGTTTACGCTTGATGTTTACGCTCAACGCTTCCTCTGCGTTTTTCAAAGCGTCGTCAATTATCCCACAATTGCCAAAACCCTTGCCAGTTATTGGGCCTCCAACACCAGCCGCCCAGCACCCACCACCGTCCGGAGTCTCCCAGTTTTTAACAGCGGAAGCATCACCCCGCATCTTTCCACCTACCTCGCCGTAAGCATCCCTTGCTGCACGAGAGAATGTATAGGAAAGTTCGGCAGCGTAGGAATTCAACCCTACCCATTTATCGGGATGACGATAAAGCAAATAGCCAGGGAAAAGCTTAGAAACAAGTATTGACTTGCCTGCTCTGGGTGGCATGAATACCATCACCCGTTTAAGTTCGCCATCAGCTACACGCTGCAATACATTAGCTAGAACTATGCAATGGCGATACCATTGGTACTTTGGATAAACCTTGTCAACAAATTCACGGAAGCTGAGTGTGGGTGCGGCGACATCCTCAGTCTTAAAAAATAGTGTTAGCGCTTCCTCCCACTGCTGTCTTACGCCCTTTTTCGTTGCCACGCATTCCTTAACTCGACTAAAAATTCTTCAGGTCCAATATCAAGTTCAACGGCACGTTCGACCAAATCAGCTATCGTCTCAGGCTTCAACTTGCGCTTCAGTTCAATGAGCTTTACAAGCGCCGTCGCCATGCTGCCTTTACCCAACTCCGAACCCGGAAGGCTAGTGTGGATATCAGCGATCGCTCCCTCGATTACCTCAAGATCGTCAAGCCCTGAGTTTGTTTCGTATCGTCTGGTTTCACGTAGTTTCGTTCCCCCAAGCTTCTCCCTTGGCTTGGGTTGGAGCGGAATGACATTGGTTGTCGCATTCTTGTCTTTTAGTTTTCGCCATTCTTCGTCATTCTCCGCCGCCCATCGTTCTATAGTCCGCCGGCTCACGCCAATATCATCGGCGATCGCTTGGATGGATTCACCGACAATAAACTTAGCTTTGGCGATTTCTTTGCGCTTGTCGTTCTCTCGCGACATGATGCGATCTTTAAACGGATTTGGCTGGACTTGACAAAGCTAAAATACCCACAAAACAAGAATTTCAGGTTTTTGTCGCGGATGTCGTATGAACAACTTTCCCCACTGCGAATTGAAGAAGCCCGTAAATTTTGCTGCTGTTCTCCATATCAAAACCGTCAGATTTGTATTTATGCGGGTGGAGGCAGCAGCAGTCAGCATGATATGTATTGGGCTTATGCAATTTATGATGAAAAGGGCGATCGCCTCGCATATAACAACCTACCAGACGATTGTCTAGACGCAGACGATGGACTGAGATTTTGTGAGGCAATGATCGACAAATGGGACGCGCCTTTGACCTATTTGTTATCAGAATTGTTTAAAAATGAACCAAATCGAGAGAGTTGAAGGGCATAACTACGAGTTGCGTCTGTGGTCGGATGCTACGCTGTGCTATGAATCCGTGTGGCCTATGCGAGGGGTGTTCGCATTATGAAAAAATTTGACTTATTTACAATGCTGGCAGCGATCGCACTCATCGAAAACACCATTTTTATGATTGCTCAAGGTGGCTGGTGGATTGGTGTAGGATTGATGTTTGGCGGTTTTTGGCTATGGATAGCGTATTGGGACTGGAAGCACAAACACAAGAGCGAAAATACTGGATGCCGTAAGCCGAAGCCAGCCTGTTGAAATCCAATCTCATGTCGGCGATGTTAGTTGTAGGTATAATGCGCGATCGCCCTACATCCGGTGTGCTATAAACCCAAATGGAGAGTGCCACTGCCCTGTCGCGTGGCTCCCAACTCCCAAACCCCACCAACGTCACCTTCTCGCCGCCAGCCACGGTTTCGATAATCGCTTCTATTGCAGCCGTCAAAACCGCATCAGCTTGTTTTTTGGCAACGCCAGCCTTATCAGCTATAGCATCAACTAGTTCACCTTTGTTCATAAAATCCCCATCTGCACCTGAACAAAGGAAATCTAGCACTGACGCCTCTTGCTTAGAAAGGGGGAAAAGGAAGAAAAATCAGCACAAGACATGAAAATTAACAATGCAGAGCTAATTTCACTATTATTTGATGATCCAAGATTACGCGAGGCTCTAACCCAAACAAAACCTTATTTTTCAAAAAACAATGAGCAAATCATTCTGAATCTCAAGTGCCTACAGACTTCCGTATTGATGACTTTGGTGGGATATCGCCAGAAGTTAATCAGCGTTTTGCAACCACTTCTAAGGTATGAAATATATTTAGAATGTGAGCAAATAACAGGTGAAAATAATATGGTTGCAGTTGCAGAAAGAAGCGTTACCGAAAACAACACCACAGAACCGAGATTCTTAAAACTAGAAACCTTAGCAAGAGCCACAAATAAATCCCCTCAAGAAGTAAAAATATTGCTTGGCAAGGCTAGAGAAGTCATCCATCCAATGGAAGATGGAACCGAGATGGTTACTGAATCTGCTTTTGATAGCGTGGTTCTCCAATGGGCTAAATCCTTCAAGGAAGCACCCCAAAGTATTGAAAATACAGAAAAATCCCCAGCAGAAACCAAGTCCCGCAAGCCAAGTGCCAAAGTTCTCGCCTCAGAATTAACCGTCGAAGATATCATCACGATTAAATCGGGAGCAAACGCAGGCACCCCCAGCTTGACCAATAAGAGCATTCAGCAGGCTCTTGAAAATTTTTTCAACAAGGTCAAGTTAGAGGATACAACTAAAGTTGATGCTGTCAGCGCCTTTATCGAAGGAACGAGCGAATTTGGTCAAGCGCTACGCAAAAAACTTTTAGGGGCGTATAAGAGGTTTTCTAAAGGCGGCAACCCGACCGAAATTCAAGAGAGGCTGATTGATGGTGCAAAAACTTACCTAGAAAGCATGGCAGTGGCAGCAACGCAAGAGTAATATATAGATGAGCCACTGCGGTCTTGGCGCTCTGCGTCGTGAAGCAAGTGGCGCGCGATCGCAATACCCTTATCAAAAAAGCGTGTGAACAGGCGATCGCACCCTGGCAAAGTGGTGGAAGTAGACACAGTATCCTTTGACCCTTCGGGTTCGCCACTCTCCCATCTGGCTACAAGCCAAGACGGGAGGTGGTCTCACCTGTAGGACGCTACAGCAGGAACGTGCAAGAAACGACGCTTGCGTGTAGGTATCAAGTCCTGCCTTTGCTATTGGGGAATTTTGGCTACGTACACCACAAACAACCACGTAGCTTGCCTCCCACCAATTCCAACAATCTACCCTCAACCCTCTCCAATGCAGCAGATGCCTACTCTAGTAATCTGCTGCTGCTACTTGATTGCTGGAATGACTTGGAGGGGAGAGAAAGAGCGTACCTTCCCAAGGAAGCCAAGGAACCGCCACAAGCGTGGGCAGACCGGATCAAACGCACCACCTTTGACAACCGCTTTGAGCCTGCAATCAAAGACTATGCAGGGCTTTTGAGTGTTTTCGGACTCAATGACGATGTTGCCCAGTCGATTATTGATAACAAAGACAATATCGACCAGTGCGGCAATGACTTGTGGACATTTTTCCACGAGGTTGACCAGTACTGCCTGCGTGACGGCTGGTGTGGGGTGATGGTGGAATATCCCCCAGATGACCCAAACATCAATTCTCAAGCGGATTTACTGGAGAGCGATCGCCGCCCCTACCTAGTGCTTATCGACCGCCGCGACATCCTCAACTGGCGAACCACCAAAACAAACGGCAAACCCCAACTAGCGCGGGTAACTATCCGAGAAACTCGACTTGAACCGGATGGCGATTATGGGGAAAAAGAAGTTGTTTATTATCGTGTGCTGGTCAGGGGTGAATATTTCGTTTTTCAAATTATTGAGGGCAAAGGAAACGAGGCACAGTTGTTATTGGTTGAAAGTGGTGTCACAAGTCTTAGAGAAATTCCCCTAGTTTATTATTCAGTAACTGAAAGCGGCTTATTCTCAGCCAAAGCACCATTTCTCAATCTGGCCAAGCTCAACATTGAACACTTCCAAAAACGCTCTGGGCTTAATGAGGTATTGCGAAAGTGCAACTTGCCAGTGCCGGTGCGGAAGGGTTTAATTAGAACGGTAGATGACCTGAAAAAAGTTCCCCCATTGGTAATCGGGCCTAACTCTGTGCTAGATATACCAGCCGATGGGGACTTCTTTTTTGCCGAGCCATCGGGTGCTGCCATTGCTGCTACGCGCGTTGACATTAAAGACCTGGAAGCGGCGATGGATCGCATGACCTTGGACTTTTTGACATCAGGCGATCGCCAAAAAACTGCCACAGAAGTAGTGCTTGACTCCACCAAAACCAGCGCCAACCTTAAAGGCGTGGCCCGGAGGAAAGAATCAGCGATGCAGCAGGTATTTAAATTTTGGGCGAACTACACCGGGGAAACCGAGGGCGGCGGCATCACCCAGGACGAAGACTTGCTTTCTGTGCCGCTTACCCCAGAGCAAGTAGATAAACTGCAAAACTTGGCTGATTCTGGACGGATTAGCGATCGCACGCTGTTGCTGCTATTGCAACGAGGCAAGGTACTGCCGAGACAGTTTGACATTGATGCTGAGGTGAGTTTGACTGAAAGCTCTGCCGACAGGATACTTGCATCATGACGTACAGACTTATGTCTCCAGAAAATGAAATCGTGGAATTTGAAAGTGTTGCTCATTTCTGCCGAGAAAGGGGGCTAAATTCCAGCAATATCTACAACGTTTTGCGTGGCGTGGGTAAAGCTTGCCACGGCTGGCGGCTCATAGATCCTTCACACCCTTATCGCTTAGAACGCAAGAGAAAAGATGTTCAAACCTAAAGGACAACCCTTGAAGCCAGCCCAACTGCTTGAACTCTCTACCATCCGCCAATCTGATGTAGATGAGATGGTCAGGCGATCGCGACCCCATGAAAAATTTTTCATAAATGCCCTACCAATTCGATCCAAACAGCCATAGATACCGCGACTTAGAAACAGGGCGCTTTGTGAAATACGCCCAAGTGTTGGAGGTGGTTGACACCGAGGTGAGCCGTCTTGAGGTGCGATTGAAGGGACACGCAAGGCTTTTAACTCAAGGCAAAATTGATATCGCCGAGTTCCAGACTCGGATGGCACTCTCACTTAAAGAATCGCACCTACGAAACGCGGCCATAGGTGCGGGAGGAGTGACAAATTTAACTCCAGTACATTATGGCAAAGTGGGAGCAGGACTTAAAAAGCAATATAAATTCCTTCATGGTTTTGGGGAAGATTTGGCTGAGGGGAAGCTGACGCCAAAGCAGGCGATTCGTCGGGCTGGGAGTTATGCCAAATCTGCCAAGACTAGCTTTTTTGAAGCTGAATTCACTAGTCGGGGGAAGGTTGGGTTTTATGCCAAGCGACTGCTAGATGCTCAGTCCCGCCACTGCCAATCCTGTATTAGCTACCAGCGTTTACAATGGACGCTAATTCAATTAGTTACTCCGCCTGGGACTGACTGCGAATGTGGAGGGCGCTGTCGGTGTCGATTAATATTTAGAAAACTATAGGAATCCTATTTGAGTTTTGAACAAATTCCGTACATCTCAAGAGTGGGAAAATCAAAAGTAGTGTGTCTAATAAACCACTCAAACATCCACTTCAAATGGGAGAATGTTGGTATCAACGCACA
>JAHHHB010000085.1 GCA_019359545.1 Desmonostoc geniculatum HA4340-LM1
GCGAGGCTCAGGTTACTGGGGTAAGCTTTACTCATGTTGCTCTCTCGGTGCTGTTTATTATCTATTCACAGCGTATACTGAGAGAGCTTTTTTACAACATACCTGACTTTTCAAACACCCTCTCAGACGCTCGAGTACTCGCTAACGCTGCACTATCCGCCAGTCATACAGAAAACATTGCTGAATTCTGACTCCTGACTCCTGAATTGTGTTCGATAAACCCGAATTATACTGCTAAGTATTTACTACCCTTGTTCTTTTGCCGAGTTTCAAATCCATACCTCTACTCAATGGTCTACAGGTAAATACTAGTATTAAATTTTACTCATTTTTTTATTCCTGGATTTTGAATTTTTAAATATGTTTTATTTTTTTGAAAATGTTCAGTATTATTACTGTTTTTATCACTAAAATACTTAATAAAAAGTGGCTTAGATTACTATTTAAATGCTGAAGTACTGAATTTATTTTAAGTGTAAATACAGAAGTTCAAATATATTATTTTAAGAAAATCAGTATTATTCCTGTGGTCAGAATGGGGTTACTCAATGCAAAGTGGCTTCATCTAGTCTTGACATTTCTATGTCTTCTTTTTCAAGAATGTCTATAAATCTCAGTAACAAAAAGTAAATTAATCACAATTTACGATTTTACTGAGATTTGAGCATTTGAAAATAACACCGCTTTCGTTGAGTTTCACCACAAATCATAAAAGTCAAATTTGTGTACTTTAAAATACAAAATTTTGAAGCTTTTTACTTAATTTGAATTGTGGGAGAACTCTAGACAAATTTAGCTTACACGTATGGAATTTAGCTGAGTAAAAGCAAAATGAGCACAACTCCTATAGGTAGCTACAGGTTGTTCCAAAAACTACATCCGCTATCTCTGTTGGCACAATTAACTAGTCGGCGTGCTACAGGTTGCTTAAGCGTATTTACAGGGATAGTTTATTGGTCAATTTATCTAGAGGACGGTAAACTTACTTATGCCTCCTATTCAGATAAGCTGTTTGAGCGGCTTGATAGTCATTTGCGGCGTTTGAGTCAGCAAATTCCTGCTCTCAACAGCGCTACTCGCATTCAGATGCGGCTGATGTTTGAGACAAAAAATGAACATCAATCAATACCAAATGCAGATTATCAAGCTATTTGTTGGCTTGTCAATCAGGATTTGATTACCCCTGTACAAGCAGGAACTCTGATAGACGAATTAGCAAAAGAAGTACTGGAATCATTTCTGTGCTTAAAAGAAGGTAGCTATGAATTTAGTCCGGAAAACTCTTTAGATGAACTACCAAAGTTTTGTCGTCTGGATTTGCGATTACTTGTGGAACATTGTCAAAAGCAGTTAAGAAATCGGCAAAACATCCAGTCATCAATTCCTGCTGGCGCTGGTTCTCAAGTTTTACCGACAACACAAGCATCTCAAGTTCAGCCGCAATTACAAATAAAAATTGGGCAACAATTAGCGAAACAAATCAATTTTGAAATTTCTGAGAATAATAATAAAATACCTCAGTTACCTGTTGGCAAAAATATATATACAATTGCTTGCATTGATGATAGTCAAACAGTGTTGAATTCCATTAAACATTTTTTGGATGAAAACACATTTTCAGTTGTGACGATCAACGATCCAGTGAAAGCTTTAATGCAAATTCTCAGGAGTAAGCCCGATCTGATTTTACTAGATGTTGAAATGCCTTCTTTAGACGGCTATGAGCTATGTTCTTTATTAAGAAAACATTCAGCTTTTAAAAGTACACCTATTATTATGGTGACTGGCAGAACAGGATTTATTGATAGGGCAAAAGCTAAAATGGTCAGATCATCAGGATATTTGACTAAGCCTTTTACCCAGTCAGAATTGCTAAAAATGGTTTTTAAACATCTTGGTTAATTTAGAATTCAGAATTCAGAAGTCAGGAGTCAGAATTCAGGAGTCAGGAATCAGAATTTAGGAGGCAGAATAGATGAGGCAGACGGCAAAGACATTTCAAGATTTGATCGTTTGGCAGAAAGCACATCAATTTATTTTATTAGTATACCCATTTACTGCTCAATTTCCTAAATCAGAAATATATGGGCTTACCTCTCAATTTAGACGGGCAGCAATTTCTATACCAGCAAATATAGCAGAAGGATTTAAGAAAAAAGGACAAGCAGATAAAGTACGTTTTTTAAACATCGCACAAGGTTCTTTAGAAGAATGTCGTTATTATCTAATTCTTTCAAATGACTTAGAATATGGTGATATTTTGCCATTAAAATTTCAACTTGAGGAAGTTAGTAAGCTACTAACAAGCTATGCTAATTCCATTCTGAATTCTGACTCCTGAATTCTGACTCCTGAATTCTTATACCATTTACTTTTAGGAGATTTATAGTGAGCCTGACTTTGCTTGGCACAATTCTGATTGTAGAAGATTCTCCCAGCGAATTGGAATTAATGAGCCATTATCTCAAAGAAAGTGGTTACAACGTCATTAAAACTACTGGTGCAAAAGAAGCTTTAGAAAAAGCTGTCTTGGAAAAACTAGATGTGATAGTTACTGATGTAGTCATGCCAGAAATGAGTGGATTTGAGTTATGCCGTTCCCTCAGAAGAAATCCAATTACTGCAAAAGTACCGATTATAATTTGTAGTTCTAAAAATCAGGAAATTGACCGTTTGTGGGCGATGAGACAAGGTGCAGATGCCTATATAACTAAACCTTACACCCGCGAACATCTTCTACGCACGATTAAATCAGTGGTAATTTAAATCAATGACTAGTACAAATATTAAACTTTCCCCAAAACCAGCCGAAAATAATTTAGCAGACGGTTATTTAAAGTTCCAGCTAAATCAACAGACTGGTGCTGTTTTATCAATGAAACATACTCAAGAAGCAATTATTGTGCCTGTTGATTCTGTTACTTCGATGCCTAATATGCCCCCTTGCATATTAGGCTTAATGAATTGGCGGAGTCGGATAATTTGGGTAATTGATTTGCCAAGAATGCTGAATTTAGAATCTCTTGATTATCGGGTGCGGCAGTATAATGCGATCGTTATCCGAGTTGAATCACTGGTGTTAGGGTTAGTTGTACAAGAAATCAAAGGTACAACTAGGTTTGTTGCTGATGAAATTCATTCTCCCATAGGACAAGTAGCATCTAGTTTAGTTCCTTATTTATGTGGCTGTGTAGTGCAACAAAATGAAATATCACTGGTGTTAGATGCTCAGGCTATTGTGCAGTCTTCTATTCTCCGCAGTGATTAGGTAAAAAGAATTCAGAATTCAGGAGTCAAAATCCAGAATTCAGAATTCAGAATTCAGGAGTCAGAATTCAGAATTGTTTATAAAAAATAATTTTTAGTCTACTTATTCACATCTTGGAGAAATAATCTTAATGTTTAATAAAACTGACACGAACAACGGTAGTGGCCCTCAAAATCGGGCATCGCTGATTTCATCTCAAAAAGTTACTGGAAGTGTAGTTAAGCTGCTAAGTAAGCCTACTGCTGAAACTACTGGTAATTCTTCTGGTAATCAGGCTTTTGGCTATTTTACAAGGCTGAGTTTAGTTACGAAAGCAACAATTTTGGCGATCGCTATTGGTACACTACCAGTATTGGCCATAGGTGCGATCGCTTTTAGCTTTGCCAACAAATCCATTACTAAGCAGATTACCCAGTCTCAACAAGCCGAAGCCATCGGTTTAAGCGATAAAATAAACCGTTTCATGTTGGGACGCTACGGAGATATCCAAGTAATATCTAGTTTGCCATTTTTGACAAATTCTCAAGCTAGCAATAGCACAAGTAGTCAAGAAAAGCAAGCAGTATTAAACCGCGTTGTGGAAGCTTATCAAGCTTATGATAGTGTTGCCATTTTCGATCGCCTTGGCAACTTAATTGTTCAATCCACAGGCGAACTTCTGGAAAACCAAAAAGACCAAAAATATTTTCAAGAGGTTCTGCAAAAAGATGCTCCTGTTATTAGTAATCCACAAGCAGCAAGTACTGGTGTAGTAAGTATTTATATAGCAGCACCGATTAAAAATACATTTACGAGTCAAACAATTGGCGTGGTTCGAGCGCGGATGCCTGTCAAATCTTTAAATGAAGTCATCAAAAACTACGCAGTCAATGGACAACAATATCATTTACTTGATGCTGTGGGAACAGTTTTTTTGAGTCCACAACAGAATTTATTGGGCAAACAAGCAAAGGCAGAATATCGGAGTTTAGCTAAACTGCTAACAGCAAAAAAATTAGATAGTTTTATTGAAGTTCCCAAAACGTATAAAAAACAAGAATTAGTTAGCTATGTGCCATCGACTAAGTTAAATGGCTTGCCTGATTTAAATTGGCAGGTACTTTTATCTACAGACACAGCAATTGTCTTTGAACCGCAAAGACAATTGTTGTGGATTATAGCCATTGGCACTGGATTGACAGCTTTGATTGTAGCAGCGATCGCATCTCGGTTAGCGAAACTGACTACACAGCCTATTCTCAATGCAACTGCGGCATTAACACAGCTAAATCAAGGGAAATTAAATACCCGTTTGGACACCCAAAGAGAAGATGAGTTAGGGGTATTGAGTGCAAATATCAACCAGATGGCGGAACAATTGGAGGTTTTGTCCAAGGAACAAGAAGTAGATGAAGAAATAGAACAAACTAAAAATGTTGCAGTCAAAGGTTCTGATGATGACCGGCAAGAAAAAGAAGCACTGCAACAACAACTTTTAGAACTACTCGATGATATAGAAGGTGCAGCTAGAGGCGATTTGACAGTGCGTGCAGACGTGACTGCTGGAGAAATAGGCACTGTTGCCGACTTTTTCAACTCCATTGTGGAAAGTCTGCGGGATATTGTTACCCAAGTTAAACAAGCTGCTACTCAAGTAAATACCGCCATTGGCTCAAACGAAGGAGCTATCCGCCAACTAGCTGAGGAAGCACTCACCCAAGCTACCGAAATCAACCGCACTCTCGATGCTGTTGACCAAATGACCCAATCTATGCAAGCCGTCGCCGAAAGTGCCGAAAAAGCAGCTTTTATTGCCAATCATGCTGCTCACAGCGCCACTCAAAGTGGGCACGCGATGGATTTGACAGTACAAAACATTCTGTCTATGCGGGAAACTGTTTCTGAAACTGCCAAAAAAGTCAAGCGTCTTGGCGAATCTTCACAACAAATTTCTCGCGTGGTTTCGTTAATTAATCAAATCGCCATCCAAACCAACTTGCTTGCCATTAACGCCGGTATTGAAGCAGCCCGCGCCGGTGAAGAAGGTCAAGGCTTTGCCGTAGTTGCCGAAGAAGTCGGCGAACTAGCAATTCGTAGTGCCGCTGCAACCCAAGAAATTGAAGAAATTGTGGAGAATATCCAACGAGAAACCAGCGAAGTGGTGCAGGCGATGGAAATCGGAACTACCCAAGTGGTGGAAGGTACTCGAATTGTAGAGGAGGCGAAGGACAGTCTAAGTCAGATTTTGGATGTATCGCGTCAAATTGACTTCTTAGTGCAGTCGATTTCCACTGCAACTGCATCTCAAGTAGAAACATCACAAAGTGTCAGTCAATCGATGAAAGACATCGCTGCTGTATCACAACGCACTAGCGATTCTTCTCTGCAAATTTCCCAATCTCTGCAAGAAACTGTGGAGATTTCCCAGCAATTGCAAGAGACTGTCGGAACTTTTAAAGTTAGTTAAGTTTTGTCATTTGTTATTTGTCATTTGTCCTTTGTCGTTTGTCCTTCGTATTTTGCTAATGACTAATAAATAATGACTAATGACCAATAACCAATGACCAATGACTAATGACCAATGACTAATGACCAAGGACAAAAACCATGTTAAATGACAAAGAATTAGAAATCCAGATGCAATTTCTGGAAGAAGCGATTGATTACTTAAATACCCTGGAAGGGGTATTGCTGGAAATCGATACTAGTAACCGCATCGATTTAGATAAAATTAATGCTGTACTCCGGGCTGCTCATTCTATTAAAGGCGGTGCGGCAATGATGGGATTTAGATCCCTCAGTGATTTATCCCATCGTTTAGAAGATTCTTTTAAAGTTTTAAAAACTCGAAAAAATTCTTTAGAAATTGATACTCAGTTACAAAGTTTATTGCTTTCTGGTGTTGATTGGTTGCGTCAAATTGTGGATTTGCTGGCACAGGGAAATCTTGTTGAGGAACAGTGGTTAGCAACTTTTTGTTACCCAATTTTTGATGAGTTGCATGAACGCTTGGGTGACCCCACGGCTGAAGATGCCACAACTATGCTATCCCCAGAAGATGGGCAAGATGTCATTCCTTTGCTATTTGAAACAGAAGTAGAGGAGTGTTTGCAACGCTTAGAATCTGCGTTGGCAAATAACCACCAGTCTAATTTACAAGAAGAATTTGCTGTTATGGCAGCAGAATTGGGTGGCTTGGGGGAAATGCTCCAGTTATCAGCTTTTAGTAAGCTTTGTGAGTCAGTAACCCAGCAATTAGCCGCTGCAAGTAGCGATGGCATTTATGAAATCGCTCAATTGGCATTGCAGGCATGGCGGCGATCGCAAGCTTTGGTATTGACAAATCAATTAGATAATTTACCTACAGAAATTAAATTTGTTAACTATACCGAATCCCAGCCAATATTAAAAACAGAAATAATACCACAGTTTATCGCCACAGATGCAACTGACACAGATATCCTGGAGACAGAAAATGGGCATAAAGATGAAACAGTTGCTGCCAATTTTACATTTTTAGATGCAGAATTTGCCGATGATGTCAATGCTGTAAATATTACAGAGCATAATACAATATTTGCTAGAGAAAATCAAGCTATAGATGCCAAATTAACCGTTGGTAAAGAACGGGAAATTCAAGACAATTCCGTTCGCGTCCCCAGCAAACAACTCGAACAAATTAATGATTTATTTGGAGAACTAATTGTTCAACGCAATGGTTTAAATGCCCAATTAGAAAGATTACGCAAACTCGTGCGTCATCTCAACCAGCGAGTGCAAACTCTCGACCGGGAGAACCAAGAATTACGTACAGCTTACCATAAAATTTCTACTCAATCTGCTGTGCCTAGTAGTGAGCAATTCCCACTTGACAATGACCACCACATACCAGACGCAGACAGGGAATTTGATATTTTGGGAATGGATCGCTATAACGATATAAATCTGCGATCGCAGGAAGTTATGGAAACCATCGTTCAGCTACAAGAAGTCACAATTGATGTGCAATTAAGTGTAGATGATACAGACCAAATTGCTCGCAAAATTAATAAAACATCAAAACAATTACAAACAAAACTTAATCATATCCGGATGCGGCCGCTGTCGGATTTAGTTGAGCGTTTTCCTAGAGCTTTGCGCGACTTAAATGTAGAGTATGGAAAGAATGTACAGCTAAAAATTGAAGGTGGTAATACTCTCATTGAACGCGGCATTTTAGAAGCATTGAATGAGCCTTTAATGCACCTATTAAGAAATGCCTTCGATCATGGTATCGAAGATCCTGCCACCCGTCGCCTTCTCGGTAAACCAGAACAAGGATTGATTGAAATTAAAGCAACTCATCATGGTAATCGTACACTCATTAGTATACGTGATGATGGTTGGGGTATTTCTCTAGAGAAAATTCGCACCCGCGCCTTAGCTATGGGATTGGATGCTTCTCTGATTACTAACGCTAGTGATGAAGAACTGTTATCACTAATTTTTGAACCAGGTTTTAGCACTTCCGACCAAGTGACAACATTATCTGGTCGCGGTGTCGGTATGGATGTAGTTCGCAACAATCTTAAATTAATTCGAGGAGACATCAAAGTTGATACGGAACCGGGAGTTGGCACCACCTTCACCCTCTCAGTACCATTTACACTTTCTGTGGCACGAGTATTGTTAGTAGAAATTAACAAAATGCTATTGGCATTTCCCACAGATGTTATTTCGGAAATCTCACTACTCCAAAACGAGCGAGTTTTCCAAATGGCGGGTAGCGAAGTCCTCAATTGGCAAGGAACCATGCTACCACTAATTCGCTTGAGTCGCTACTTAGAATTTAATTGCCTGCGTTACGATAGCGCAGAATTAGAAACTCCGGCAGCAATTAATGTTAACAGCGTGTTAGTAGTCAAAGGTAATAATCAGCCGGTAGCGATACAAATAGACCGTTGTTGGGGTGAGCAAGAAGTTGCTGTTCGCCAAGTCGAAGGAAATATATCTCTACCTCATGGCTTTGGCAACTGTACAATTCTTGGAGATGGTCGAGTAGTGCCACTAGTTAATATCAACGAATTGCTGTATTGGATTGCTACTAATCAGCGGACTCCTAAAGGTACTCAATTACCATCAGCAAGATTAAAGACACCCTTCCTGATATTTGATGAAGAGAAAGTTTCAGCAGCATCTACCAAATTTAAAGGCACAATTTTGATTGTAGATGATTCAATTAATGTTCGCCGCTTCTTAGCTTTAACCCTGGAAAAAGGAGGGTATCAAGTAGAACAAGCAAAAGACGGTCAAGATGCTTTAGAAAAGCTCCAAAATGGATTGAGAGTTGAAGCAGTAATTTGTGACATTGAAATGCCTCGTCTTGATGGTTATGGCTTTTTAGGTCGGGTAAATTCAGACATTGATACAAAAAATATTCCAGTTGCAATGCTAACTTCTCGTAGTAGTAACAAACATCGCCAATTGGCTATGCAATTGGGTGCGAGAGCGTACTTTTCTAAACCTTACAACGAGCAAGAATTACTCCAAACATTAGAAGAAATAATTCGTAAGGGTTTCACGCTAAGTTGACACCTATGAGCAATGCTGTGCCCCTACGACAGATGTGGTTCAAATACATGAAAATTGCTGTAAGAATAAAGTTGTTGTCGTTACCACAGCTTGTCCGTTGGTTCACAACACAAGTTGTTTGGTTCAGAATGCTTATCCGTTGTGAACGAAAACTTGTCCGTTGGTTCACAACACAAGTTGTTTCGTTCAGAACGCTTATCCGTTGTTAACGAAAACTTGTCCGTTCGTTAACAACACAAGTTGTTTTGTTCAGAACGCTTATCCGTTGTTAACGAAAACTTGTCCGTTCGTTAACAACACAAGTTGTTTCGTTCAGAACGCTTATCTATTTGTGACAAAACTTATGCGATCGTTACCAACGCTTAAGTAAAACTTATCAATACAAATTTTATACTATTAACAGCACAATTCAGACTCACAACGCAGTCAAAGTTCCCGGCTATTCACGTCTCTACGCTCAATTTTGCTGGATATTGAAAAACTGCGATCGCTAAATAGTTTAAAAGACTGTGGAGGTTAACACAAGCCAACCTCCACAAAATTTAGTTTGATGATTGCTGTAAATGCTGAATTAATTCTCTGGAAATAAAATACTTCCAAAAACCTTTATTAAGCCTCGACTTTTACGCCTTTCCAGAACGCTACATAGCCTTCAATATTCTTAGCCTTCTCTTTGGTGCTGGGATAGTACCAAGCAGCATCTTTGTTGATTTGTCCATCAACTTCGATACTGTAGTAGCTGGCAACGCCTTTCCAAGGACAAGTAGTATGGGTGTTGCTTTCTGTGAAGTACTCTTTGTTAATGGTGTCAGGAGGGAAATAATGGTTGCCTTCCACAACTACGGTAGTATCGCTCTCGGCTAAAACTGCACCATTCCAACTTGCTTTTGCCATAACTGATTTTGTAAATAAAGTTTACATATATATTTTGACACTTCTACGGCTATAAGTATTGACATTATCAAAGATTACTCTCTTGCCACTGTAAAATTATGGCGCTCGGCGCGGTTAATTTGGTGTACCTCATCCAAATGAAAAATCGCTATATTATTTATAACCAAAAACATGATTAGAGCGCTGAACGCACCGCCATACAAGATAATGCGTTACCCTACTTAAAGGACTTCCAACGAAAAAATATTCCATAGTAGGGTAGCACAGCTGTGCTACCCTACAAATTTACAAATAATTTGGGATAATTTATTTTCTGGAAGTCCTTAAGATTTACTTTTAATCCAAAATCCAAAATCTAAAATCCAAAATTTTAATGAGAGCCAAAATTGAAAATAAAGTGCTTTTTATTCACCGTGAAGATTTACCAGAGTTTAAGAAGGGTGGCTCGGTGGTGAGGAATTCATATTTTTGGGCGCTGCGTTCAATTGCTGGGCAAGCTTCGCGTTATCGTGATTGGGAATACGAACCGGAGGTTTGGCTGGCGCTTGCCCGAATGCTCTTATCCTTCGCGGAATCTGGGTATTTGGGTCACAGAGAGACTATGTTAGAGTTTCCCTTGTCTCAAGGGGAAATTCCGCATGTGTTCCGAGATGTCTCAACTTGGAAATAGTACCAATTTTAGATTTTAGATTTTGGATTTTGGATTAAAAGCTGGCTAGATAAGCCAAATTAAGCTTTTATTATTTGCTTATCATTTGCTAAGCTCAACCTACGATTCTTTTACGACTCCTAAATTAAGTTTCTGACATAAAAAGCAGCTTTTGCGACTCGTAATAGCAATTTGAAAAATGCTTGCGACAGATAGATTACCAAAAAGCTCTAAGGGACTTCCAGAAAATAAATTATTCAATGGGTGGGAGCAAATATCATCTTAAATTCTTCTTCCCCTGCTTCCCCTGCTTCCCCTGCTCACCAAAGCGATTGTATATTTTTTTAGTTGGAAGTCCCTAATCTGAGCGGGCACTCAGATAAGATTCATTCCGTCACCATTAGCCATCATGGACAAACCTTGGTTGAAATAAGGTAGTTCTGAGAAAAACATTAAAATGCAGCAGTTAGTGTAGGAAAACAACGTGAAAATAGCGATTCTTGCTAAAACATTAATTACATCCATAGGTTTTTTCACTTTATTTACTCCAAGTCAAGCATCGGCTCAACTCATACCGCAACCTTGGGTTTCAGTCGGTGGCAAAGATGGTGATATAACTTATGCTGTAGGAGCTAGGGCTTTAAATTTTGGAGTTGAAGTAGGAACCGGCCCTGATGGTGCTACAGGAGTAGATGTTTTGAAATTTATAAGTTTGCCTGTTATTTCACCTTATGTAGGAGTTGGACTTTATTCGGAAGATAAAGGCGTTGCGGTTTCAGGTGGTGTTCAGGTAGGCGCTACCGATAATGTTTTTGTAGGTGCTGGTTACAATTCTATACGTGGCTTTAATGGGCAACTAGGAATCAGATTTTAATAGTTATGAGTTATAGCAATCTTATTTGAGTTTAAAATTATTTGTAGAGGGAGGGAATGGGGAGTAGGGAGTAGGAAATAGGTTTTTTTGATGAATCATTTAGGATTGCTATGTAGCGGTTCCCATTTAGATGCGGTACAACATCATATTGTGAGGTGTAGGGGCACGGCACTGCCCATTGGTGTCAACTTAAGCTAGAAATGCGTATCTCACAGGCGTTTTACCCCCCTTAATCCCCCCTTATAAAGCAGGGCTGTTTCATTCGCTAGTCTGTGAGATTTGTCAAGGGGATATTCTCACGCAAAGACGCAAAGGCGCAAAGAAAAACAACATTATTTGGGCTTGAAGACGCAAAATTTTTTGCCCTAATTGTACGCTTGCCCTAAATTTTGATTTCTTTGACCCTTGCAATTTTAACCATTTTAGGGAATGAAACAGCCCTGCTTATAAAGGGGGGAAAAAAGAAATCTAGTTCCCTCCCCAATACATACGGGGAGGGTTAGGGTGGGGTAACGCGGTAAGTGAATGAACTCAATATCAAGTCTTGACAAAGGTTTCACGTTAAGTTTACACCTATGGGCACTGCCGTGCCTCTACGGGTGTACCTCACGTAAACGACAACCGCTATAAGCGTTTCATTTCTTGACAAAATACACATCAGTTGAGCTAAAAAATACTTGATGGGGCGTCTCGATTACACATCATACGCCTGATAACTGTTCACTGAAAAGTTCAGCTATACATGCTATCTTTTTGAATAGATAACATTCTATAGACAAAGAATAAAGGAATTGTCTATGCAATGTCCAACACTCAGCTATTATTCAGATTTTCTGCACACTGTTAGTGTTATTTATTTAACAGGAATCTCCTTATGGAGCCAGGGCTAAGATTACTAATTCAATTGGTATTAGAGTTTGCACCTGTAATTGTAGATCTGATACAAAAAAGAACCGAAGGAAGTCTGACTACAACTAATTATCTCTTGCCAAAAGTCATTAATGAAGTTGTCAATTTTGGAAATATTATCACACCAAATGATAGCTCTGATTCCAGTTTTGAACAAACAAAACTTCTGCAACAACAATTAGCTGTTTATCAGCGTGAGACGCAATTAAAAGTAGCCAATCAAGAAAGAGAGACTGCTCTCAATTTACCAGAAGTTTACAAAATTTTTGATAGCTGGCCTTTGAGATTATACCCTACACAAATTTTAGAATCTCATCCCAGCCAAGGACGGACTCCGCTAAAAGTTTTTCTTGCTCCTCCGCAAATCAAGTTTGACCAATTTGAACATCGGACTGATGGAATTTCTGAAATAGAGTTAATGTTGGCTGAAGGTTTAAGAAAATTGTTCAATCAGCATTATTCTCTGCATAATCCCGTTAGACCAACAGAATTTTTAGCCGGGGCTTGGGATAGTAAACGTTTTCATAGTGAATCCAGTATCAAGGCTCTCTATGGGATATTGAAAACAGAGCCGATTTTAATTTTAGAGTCAGAAAATGATGGAGATTATCTGAATTTTCGGATTGCTTATTGGGGACTAAAACAGGAGAAATATTACTACAAAACAATTGCACGGTTATCCTATAAAGAAATTCTTCTGGAATCTGCCAAAAGTCGGGCTTTGGAGTGGAAAAAAATTCGAGATGAACTCTTGGGACTGGGAGAAAGTTTAGAAGAAATCAATCTTTTGGGTAAAGATAATGTATTTAATTTGGCAATTTTAGAAAAATCAGAAAAATGGCAGGCTCAAGGGATTGATATTAGTAAGTTATCCTTGCAATATCAAGTTAATCATCAAGATTTTGAAAAACTTTGCCAGGTGTTGATTACTTGTCACTTTCTGGTTGCTGCTTGGGTAGCGGATGTTTATCACTTAATTCACCATGATGTACCACCGTTGCTGCCAAAGTTGCTGCCAAGTTTGCTCAAAGATGCTCTTGATTTACAATCTGTGCAAGCGATCGCCACAGGTTACAAACAAGTATACCAAGCTCTAGAACAGGAGCGGCTTTACTGGGTTCCAGAGTTGGCTTTGCAATTAGCGCACAGCTTATCACATTTACCCGATTGCACTTGGGCACAAGAACAAATTGATTACTCGATAAGCACATGGTTGCAGTTGCGTCAAGTCTCACCACAGGAATTTGCTAACTCATTGGAAGCGATGCAATCAGGTGTGAGAATTGAAGATGAAGAATATTTCCACAGATTAAAAGAATATTTTGCCGCTGTGAGCGATCGCCAAAGTATTCTAGGTATAGAGAAACTGTTGGATGCGATCGCCAATCTCAAACACAAACGCACTCTAGAAACTGCCAATCTTACCTACACCCTCACTGGACATGCTGGTAAAGTCACCTCTGTGGCTATTAGTCCTGATGGCGAGACTTTAGTTAGCGGCTGTGCAGACAAAACCATCAATCTCTGGAATTTGCAAACTGGCAAATTAATTCGCACTCTTACAGAAAATTGGGGTGAAGTTTCATCCCTAGCAATTAGCCCTGATGGTAATTTCCTTGCTGTTGGTAGCTGCGAACACCCCAAAAGTAATGTTAAAGTTTTGCATTTGAAAACAGGCAAAGTATTGCACACACTTTTAGGACATCAAAAACCAGTAAATGTTGTGGCAATCAGCCCAGATGGTACAATTCTTGCCAGTGGTAGTAATAAAATCAAGATTTGGAATTTAGATAAAGGCGACCGCATTTGTACCCTTTGGCATTCATCTGCCGTTCATGCCGTAGCAATCAGCCTTGATGGTACAATTCTTGCCAGTGGTAGTTCTGACAACAAAATCAGGCTGTGGAACCCACGTACAGGTGACCCATTAAGCACACTTCACGGCCACGATGGCGAAGTAAAATCAATTGCCATGAGTCCTGATGGACAATTCCTCCTCAGCGGTAGCGCCGACACAAACATCAAAATTTGGCATTTGGGCACTGGTAAACTGCTGCACACATTAACTGGACACTCAGATGCAGTCAAATCCTTAGCCGTTACTCCAGATGGACAAAATCTGATTAGCGGTAGTGCTGATAAAACTATTAAAATGTGGCGACTTTCCACAGGCGAACTACTGCAAAACCTGACAGGCCATTCAGGGACGGTGAATTCTCTAGCCGTCAGTCCTGATGGGAAGTTACTGGCTAGCTGTAGTACAGATCAAACTATCAAAATTTGGCAGCTAGTATTCTAATAGTCTGTCGCATAAGTTCTGATGGGTTAAGGAACGAACCGCAGAGGCGCAGAAAACGCAGAGAAAGAGAGAAAGAAGATTGAGTTTACCAAGCAAAATTAATGCGATAGACCACTAATACTAATTTGAAAAAAGGGCGTTGCATAAATGCGGGATGAATTGAGATTTTTGGCAAAGGCTAAAGGTAGATTCTTTGCACGGCAGTCGCTCATGGGGGAAACCACGCCACTTGCTCATGGGGGAAACCCCCAAGACCGCGCTGCCTTGCCTTTGCGCCTTTGCATGAGGTAAAAATCATCCCCAGATTCAGCAATGCCGAAAAAAGAATGCGATAAATAGACCATTGTAGAGACGCGATTCATCGCGTCTTCCCGGAGGTTAGAGTAACACTATTTTAATTTGATTCTCAACGAATCAAAACAAGTGTACCAGTTAAAATTAAGCCAGTCCCCAATATTACTTGTAGCGTTAGCGGTTCCTTAAGAAATAGTAGCGAAAAAATTAGCACCAAAAGCAAACTCGATTTATCCAAAGGTGCTACTAAAGAAGCTTTCCCGACTTGTAAGGCGCGAAAATAAAACAACCAAGATAAACCAGTTGATAACCCAGAGAAGATGAGAAATAGCAAGGTTTTGGGGCTAATTGTCAATAGTGTATCTAGTTGTCCTTTTGCAAAAACCCAACCCCAAATCATGACTAGAATTACTACTGTGCGGATTGCAGTTGCTAAGTTGGAGTTAATTGCCTCGACTCCAATCTTGGCAAATATAGTCGTCAAGGCTGCAAAAAATGCCGATAATAGAGCGAAAAATATTGCATTCGTTTCATTCTCTGACATTTAATGTCCCCGATCGCATCAGTATTTATTGAGAAATAATATCACTATTTGCTTTGCATGGATTCTCTAGATGTTGAGATTAACTTTCTAACGTCTTCTGCCGAATTTTGTTGCAATGCTGATGCCGCGATCGCCTCAGCTTCAGCTACAGTCAATTTAGCGTTGACGTACAGGACAAAAGAAAATAGTATCGATTTAAGTACTTAATTAGGTGCTACAATGGTCAACGTTGAAAATATTCACTCGCTAACAGACTTTCGCCGCAATGCCAGCAATTATGTTGAGCAAATTAAAGAAACGAAAGCTCCACTGGTATTAACGGTGAATGGGGAAGCAGCAGTAGTAGTTCAAGATGCCCATGCTTTCCAACAGATGTTAAATCGATTGCAGCAGCTTGAACAAGAGTTAAACCAACTGAAGCTAGAAAACTTGCAACAGGAAATTCAAAAGGGTATTAACCAAGCTGACAGAGGCGAACTTTTAGATGGGGAAGAAGTTATGGCACGACTTCAAACTCGTTACCAGGCTGCTTTGGCTGACGGTTGATGAGCCATTACACTTTTACGCCATTAGCAGTCAGCGATCTCGATAATATCTATGAATACATGGCTTCAAATGACCTTGCAATATTGGGACGATCGCTTAACCGCTTTACCGAATTGTTTAGGAAACTTGCTGCTATGCCTGGAATTGGTCGTAACCGCCCTGAGTTAGGGGAAGGTATTAGGAGCTTTCCCTGTGGAAATTATGTCATCTTTTACCGAACGGTTGAAGGAGGTGTTGAAATTATGCGTGTCTTGCATGGCGCGCGAGATATCGAGAATATATTTGCTCAGGACACCGAATTTACCCAAGGCGATTAACTGAAGTTGAGATTAACTTTCTAACGTCTTCTGCCGAATCTTGTTGCAATGCTGATGTTGCGATCGCCTCACTTTCCTCTAAACTTAACTGATGAATCCCCTGCTTAATTACAGGTATACTTTGAGGATTCACGCTCAATTCATCCAGTCCCAAACCTAATAAAATCGGTGTCGCTAAAGGATCTGCTGCCAATTCGCCACATAATCCGACGGGAATTCCCGCCGCATGGGCAGCCTCAACAGTTTGCTGTACCATCCTTAACACCACTGGGTGCAACGCATCAACTAAATTTGCCACCCGTGGGTTAGTGCGATCGCCAGCCATGACATACTGACTCAGGTCATTAGTGCCGATACTAAAGAAGTCTACCTCAGCAGCTAAGCGATCGGCGATCGCCACTGCTGATGGCACCTCTACCATAATCCCCACTTTTATCGCTGCATCAAAGGGGATACCAGCTTGATTGAGTTCAGCTTGCACTTCATCGAGAATTGCCTTTGCTGCACGCACCTCCGTGATAGTGGCAATCATCGGCAACATGATTTTAATTTGGTGTCCAACACTCGCTCTCAAAATTGCCCGCAACTGAGTTTTGAAAACTTCTGGATTACCCAAGCAAAAACGAATTCCCCGCCACCCTAAAAAAGGATTGGCTTCGGGAAACCCTATCCTCAAATAAGGAAGTGGTTTATCGCCGCCGACATCTAAAGTCCGAATCATCAGGGGACGATGCTGCAAAACTTGAGCGATCGCCTGATACACTGCTAATTGTTCTTCTTCAGTGGGGGCGCTGGTTCTGTCCAAATACAGAAACTCGGTGCGGAGTAGTCCCACACCTTCGGCACCGTTAGCGACAGCAACTTGGACATCACTAATACTACCAATATTGGCAAAAACGCTAACTTGCCGACCATCACGAGTAATTGCTGGCTGATGTGCTGTAGCTCGTGCTTGTTGTTGGGCAGTTTGCCAAGCTTCTCGCTTTGCCTGAAGCTGTTCTAAGATATCTAATTCTGGTTCTACCCAAGCTTTGCCACTTTCACCATCCAGTGCCATGAGTGTACCATCTGTCAAGTGCAACACCTGGGCATCTACTCCCAAAACTGCGGGAATACCCAAGGTACGGGCGATAATTGCACTGTGGGAAGTAGCACTCCCAGAAGTTGTACAAATGCCCAACACCTTTGTCGGATCTAGTCCGGCGGTATCCGAAGGTGTTAAATCACTCGCTACCAAAATCGCTGGTGAATCAAGATGCAAGTTGGCAGGGGCATTTCCAGTTAGTAATCGCAGCACCCTTTGCCCCACATCCACAACATCGTCTACTCGTTCTTGCAAATAAGAGTCCTCAAGTGTGTGGTAGGAAGTCGCCACTTCATCCACTGCGGCTTGCCAAGCGGCTTCGGCATTTATATGGTGTTCTAAAATGCGGTGATGAGCCGCTTCTAGGAGAACTGGATCTTCTAAAAATAGTAAATGGGCATCAAAGATGGCGGCTTCAGCGTCACCAATTTGAAAAGATGCTTGGGAGAACACCGCCTGAATTTCTTGTCGGGCGATGTGAATTGCTGCTTGTAAACGTTGCCACTCTGCCTCTGTGTCATCTACGTGATATTCCGTAATGGCAATGGGGGAGGTTTGATAATGAACAACAGGTGCGATCGCCACTCCACTAGAAGCTGCTATTCCCGAAAGTTCGCCGGGAGTTGCTGGGGTAACTTCCTGCCTAGATACTGGTGGAGAATTTAAAGCAACATTATCTTCACCAAAATTAGTTGCAAACAATACTTGCAATGCTGCCAGTGCTGCATCTGCATCTGAGCCGGTGGCAGTAATCAGCAATTCGTGTCCTTGGCGCACCCCTAAAGTTGTGACTTGGTTAATACTGTCACCCCGGACTAACCCAGTATTTCTAGTTAAATTCCGCACCAAAATTTGAGATTGAAATCGGGCTGCGGTTGCCACAAACTGGGCTGCGGGGCGGGCGTGTAATCCTAAGCGATTGCTGACAATCA
The DNA here is from genome assembly GCA_019359545.1 of Desmonostoc geniculatum HA4340-LM1. Classification (GTDB taxonomy): domain Bacteria; phylum Cyanobacteriota; class Cyanobacteriia; order Cyanobacteriales; family Nostocaceae; genus Nostoc; species Nostoc geniculatum. The sequence continues at coordinate 18,161 of JAHHHB010000085.1, forward strand.
CCTGGATTTCTCGCGTTGGGGATTCTGTATTGCTTGCTGGGATGTCACTATCCACAACCGACAACGGACTACTAGCTACACCCAATTGAGTTGCTTTTGCTACTAGTGCGCCCCGTGCTTCTGCCATGACTTGGTGAATGTTACTCCCAGCGGCGGCGGCTACTACAGCAGCAATCGCACCTTCCACCAGAGGCGCTTCACACAAATAGACTTTTTGCCGCTGTTCTTCTGGGAGAAACTCCAGTGCCATTTCTGCGCTGAGCAAAGCGCTACCCAAATCCATTAATACTAAGACACCATCATCAGAGAAAACAGCAGCGATCGCTTCACTAACTTGGATGGGATCTGTACCCAAGGGATTTTCGGGATCTTCAATACCTGCTGCAATAGCGATCGGGAATTCACCCCGAACCATCTGCGCGGCAAGTTCCCACACACCCAGAGCTAATTGTTTACTGTGAGAAACTATAACAATTCCAATCACTGCCACACCGCCAATCTAATTGAGAGGTTTGCGATTAGCCAGTCATTCATTTCATTTTCCCATAGGGCTAAAATTGCAACTGCCCGAAAATATTCCGGTCTTTGGAGCTAGAAACCCGAACAAAATAGCCTTCTTTTACGAGAACACCCGGTGTCCACTCATAAACTCCATCGCTAGCAGTACGGGAAGAAATGTTTTGAATAAGTTTGTTCTCATAGTACAACTTAATCGAGACATCGCCATCAAAATTGTCTCGCCACAATATTAAATAAGGCTGATCTTTATTTGCAACCACTTTACTAACTGGCTGACTGAGCAAGATTTTTGGTGCAACCTGATTTTTACTTTTCTTACGGAATCCCAGATAATGAGGTAGGTGTCGGAAAGCAGGATTTTCTTGAGGATTAGACAGTTGTGGAACAATAATATTTCCTTTCTGGGCATTAAATAAATAAGTTGATCTACCGCCGTCAACAGTAATGATTTCGCCTTTGACTCCTAATTTGCGTAATAAATCCGCTGCCTCGTCTAAAGTTGTTTGGTTCACTGTCATAATCAGCAGCAACTCGTCACCCTTAACACCATCTTTGTTAAGAGTACCGATGACTTGGTATTTATTTACTTGATTTTGAGCTAATACTTTTGCCGGATGGTCGCTGTATTGGTAACTAACTATGGCGTTTTTCACTGCTTTCATTGGTATTTTCTTGAGGCAGAAATATGTCTCAGGAATTATAATCTAGATTTTGATACTAGCCAGGTTTTGAAGTCCAAGTTTGAGCGTCAGAAGGTCAAAGTTGAGCCTATACAAAATAATTTTTTATATCATATATGATATAAAAAATGGAATGGACGACAACGATAAACCTTTAGTTTGGTTACATGGTGAGATTAAAACTCCTCCCTTCAGCCAAGAAGCACGCATAGAGTCAGGCGTGTTCCTCAGACGCTTACAGCAAGGTGAAAACCTCGGATTGCCACATTCGCGACCAATGCCAAGTATTGGGGCACAATGTCATGAACTACGAATTCGTGATGCAGACAAAAACTGGCGGATTATTTATCGAACTGATGAGGATGCAATTGTAATTGTTGAAGTGTTTAACAAAACTACCAGAGCAACACCAACCAGCATCATCAACAATTGCAAAAAACGACTTAGCAAATACGACAAGGACGTACAGGATTAGCATTATGGATGAAGCCAAAAGAAAACGGCTAGAGGAAAAGGGCTGGAAAGTTGGAACCGTTGCAGAATTTTTAGAACTTACGCCAGAGGAAGCTACTCTCATGGAGATTAAACTAGCCCTCAGTCGCAACTTGAAAGAACGACGACAAAAGTCAATGACTCAAGCAGAATTAGCAGAAAAACTTCATACTAGTCAACCGCGTATAGCTAACGCCGAAAATGGTGATATATCAGTTTCCATAGAAATGTTGATCCGAGCAATGCTAGCAACAGGCGCAACACCTCAAGAAATTGGACAAGTTATTGCTAAAGTGTACTGATGTTATTTTGTTGCAAGTAAGTTTGCCTAACCTATGTCAAGGGAGTGGGGAAAGTAAAGTATAAATGGCTTAACTGTTGGCTTTATAACTCGCCTGGAACTGAAGTTCCTTGGAGGACATAGATTTCACGTTAAGTTGACACTTATGGGCATTGCCGTGCCTCTACATCTGGTGATGTAATTTTGTACCGCATCTGAATAGAAACCGCTATATAAGAGACAATTTTGATCTACGATCGCCTAAACCTTGAGCTTGGTAAATTGAATCGTATGAGTGAAGCATTCAAGCAACCTTAGTTGTAGTATAGTTTTGCTCTTGTATTATTAATCGTATAAGAAATGACACTTCAATTTGAATACAGCACACTTGCCCATCCCCAGGATATTCAGCAGCTTGGGACTATCCTCAATCAGTGTTTTGTCAACGCACTTGGTGGCGAAGAAGCTTACATCAACCAAATTGGTGTAGAAAACTTTCGTATTATTCGTGAGTCACAGCAATTAATTGGGGGATTGGCAACTCTGGATATGGCTCAGTGGTGGGGTGGTGAGCGTGTACCAATGACGGGAATTGCCGTAGTGGGTATTGCTCCAGAATACCGTGGTTCGGGAGGAGCGATCGCTCTCATGCAGCACACCCTCAAAGAACTTTATGCTAGAGGTGTACCGCTGTCTGCCCTTTACCCAGCCGTGCAAACCCTGTATCGAAAAGTCGGGTATGAGCAAGCCGGTAGCTGGTATATTTGGGAAGTTCCAACCAACGCAATTGGGCTACGGGAGCAACCCCTACCTTTGCAACCAGTAGTTCCGATAAATCATCAAGTCTTTCACCAACTATATCAGCAGCAAGCAAAACTCACGCACGGATATTTAGACCGACATCCCGCAATCTGGGAGCGATTAATCCAAGCAGATAAAAACGAAACAGCCTATGCCTATTTCATTGGTGCAAAAGACCAACCCGAAGGTTACATCATCTTCACTCAACAACGAACACAAGATGGTGAAATTATCTTAGTCAAAGATTGGGTACTGAGAACAGTTGCGGCTTTCCAAACTTTCTGGTCTTTTCTCGCTACCCATCGCTCTCAAATTCAGCAGGTGCGTTGGAAGAGTTCTGCAATTGATACCCTGACATTGGTGTTACCAGAGCAAACAGCCAAGATTTCGACTCAGTTTCGCTGGATGCTGCGAATAGTAGATGTAGTCAAGGCGTTGGAGATGCGGGGTTATCCATCGGGAATTCAAGCTGAACTGCACTTAGATATTCAAGATAATTTGCTAACTGGAAACAATGGTAAATTCATCCTTTCTGTTGCCAATGGACGCGGTGAAGTTACAAAAGGTGGAAAAGGTGAGTTGCAGTTAGATGTCCGAGAACTAGCACCACTATATACAAGTTTGTTTACTCCCTACCATTTGCAAGTAGCCGGAAAACTGCATGGAACACAAACCGCTATTTCAACAGCTACGCAAATATTTGCAGGTGCTTCGCCTTGGGTGGCTGATTTCTTTTAACGTCATCTGTCAACGAATCTTTCTCTGCGTTAGTTCAAGTCTGTTCCTCTTGAGAGTCGGAGAGAGTACACACAAGTCTGAAATAGCTGATTAACCAGGGTTTTACCCCACCCTAACCCTCCCCTTAGAAAGGGGAGGGAACTAAATTTCTTGTTTCTCCCCTTGATAAGGGGGGATTAAGGGGGGTAAAAGGTATGTGGGACAAGCGTTTAGCTTACAGCCGTTTTCATCTATTTGAACCACAATTCTTTGTAGGGGCGCACAGCTGTGCGCCCCTACCCTATGGTTTAATTACCTGAAAATTGCTGTAAGTTGACACCAATGGGCATTGCCGTGCCCCTACGCTAAATCTATATGTATTAAGGTTTTAGTGAATGGGTTTTATTTTCTCTCTGTAGAAAATATAAGTTGGAAACATAATTAATCCTTGGCTCGTCGTTCCGCTAGATTAACAATTTCTGTTGTTGTCAACTCACATCACAAATAAAACTGTCAGCGATTTACTTTTGATAAGTAATGATGATTTATTGTGCTTATCTAATCCCAAATACCATCTCAAAAAATAACTTAATGGGATTTATGACCAATGATTTCTTGATGCTACAGAGCAAGCGGATTGATCTACATATCAATCCAAAATCTAAAATCCAAAATCGTCTGGCTTTTTCTCCGGAAGTTCAGCAAAGTCATCAGAAAACAATCTAAGTAAACCTGATTAGTTGCTCCTTACTTGCACACACACAATCACAACATGAAATCACATCTACTGGCCATTGGTTTAAGCAGTTTGGTTCTAGTTGCCGGACAAGCTAAAGCTTCACAATTACAGTCTTGGTATTTTGATTCTAGCCAAAATCAATTACACCTCACTACAACTTCTGGCATAGAACCAAAGGCATTTTTATTAGATAATCCCAACCGATTGGTAATTGATTTACCTGGAACTACTTTTAATTCTGATAGCGTCAAACAAAGTTTTGGGAATGCAATTAGAGAAATTCGCCTTGGCAAACCAGACTCTCAAACAACTCGTTTTGTCGTCGAATTAGCTCCTGGTTACGATATTACTTCCCAGAATGTTTCAATTAAAGGAGATTCCCGCTCTCATTGGATTTTTAAATTCAATTCATTTAACCGCCAAACTAATCCCGTTGTTGGGGAAAATAGAGAAGATATTGCGATTAAATCCACAGATGCAACTACATTTGCGGGAGTTGTCAATCTTGGTCAAGAGATGGTCGGACTCAGTTCTCAAATTCGCACTTTGTTAGCGAGTTATAAAACATTGAATCCAGGAATCTTTTTCTTAGATTTAGATACAGGAAACTATATAGATATTAATGGTGAAAAAAGATTTGCTGCTGCCAGTACAATCAAATTTCCCTTATTAGTGGCTCTTTTTCAAGAAATAGATGCAGGTAAAATTAAGCTCACAGATAAATTAGTGATGCGACGCGATTTAAGGGTTGGTGAAGCTGGAACGATGCAATACAAACCCATCGGAACTAAGTTTAGCGTCCTAGAAACTGCTACTTTGATGATGACAATCAGCGATAATACCGCAACCAATATGGTTCTCGATCGCTTGGGTGGTGCAGCAAAAGTTAGCCAACGTTTTCGTAGCTGGGGATTGCAAAATACAGCAATGCAAAATTTACTCCCAGACATTCCTGGCAAAAATACAACTAGTTCCAAAGATTTGGTGAGATTGGCAGCGTTAGTTTCTAATAATCGTTTGTTATCCCCAAACAGCCGCAATCAAGTTTTAGGTATTATGCGCCGTGTGAAAACCAATAGTTTACTACCAGCTGGTATCGGTCGAGGAGCTACCATTGCCCACAAAACTGGTACGTTGAGATTTATCATTGGTGACGCGGGTATTATTCAAATGCCCAACGGCAAAAGCTATCTAGCAGGTGTTTTGGTGCAAAGACCAAACCACGATCCCAAAGCTGGAGATTTTGTCCGTGAAGTTTCGAGAAGAGTCTATAATTACCTAGACCATACCAAAGTCAGCAATATAGAACCGAACTTTGGCGATACCTCCGGCGGGCTACGCCTACGCACTCGTTAGTTAGAGACCATTATTCTATTAAAATCACAGCCAACCACTTTTAAAACATCCTCTAAGCGATCGTAATTACCATAATTCCTGAAATCCTAAATGTAGGGGCGTACAGCTGTACGCCCCTACCTATGTATGAAATGGTGGTTAATATGCTTATTCAGCAAGAGGTTGATAAAATTTAGATGTGTAAACTATATATTATTAGCCCTACTTGAAATTCGCATATTTAAATGTCACTACATCAAAGTTCTGGTCGCTGGCGGTTAGGGTTAGGATTATCTCTGTTAACGGTCTTATTGTGGGGAATTTTACCGATCGCTCTTGCAGTAACTTTGCAAGCACTTGATGTTTATACAGTGATTTGGTTTCGTTTTTTGGTATCATTTGTACTGCTTTTTGGATATTTAGCAATCAGTGGTAAATTACCCAAGTTAAAACAACTGCGTTCTGATTCAAGGAAGTTATTGGCGATCGCTACACTCTTTTTAGCGATGAATTACTTCTTATTTATGCAAGGCTTAGCATTAACATCACCCGCTAATGCTGAAGTTCTCATTCAATTATCTACCCTTTTATTAGGTTTGGGCGGTTTAGTAATTTTTCATGAACGTTATCGGCTGTATCAATGGATTGGTATCAGTGTACTCACTTGCGGTTACTTTTTATTTTTTCGGGAACAGCTAACGAATTTAATTACAGCGCAGAATACCTATATACTAGGTAGCTTTTTGATTGTGCTAGCAGCAACAGCATGGGCTGTTTATGCATTGGCACAAAAGCAATTACTACAATCTTTATCTTCCAGTAGCATTATGCTAATTATTTACGGAGGCTGTGCTTTATTATTCACTCCTCTAGCTAAAGTAAAATCAATTTTTACACTTGATGCTTTGCACTCAGGAATCTTGATTTTTTGTGCTTTGAATACTCTAATTGCTTACGGTGCTTTCGCTGAATCATTAGAACATTGGGAAGCATCACGAGTCAGTGCAGTATTAGCTTTGGCTCCCATTGTGACATTAATATCAGTTGCCGTGGTATCATCGATTGCACCTGATTTAATTCCACCAGAACGCTTCACTTTTCTAGGAATATTAGGATCTGCTTTAGTAGTCACAGGTTCAGTGGCGATCGCCTTGGGAAAAACTGATTGAAGAAGGAGTCACGTCGCTTCGCTCCGAATTCAAAATTCAAAATTCAAAATTCAAAATTAAAGACACCCATAAATTTTAGTGATTTTTTATTTTGTAAAGTTGTGCCATATTCAAAGTTACAACATAAATACTGAGGCAGAACATTTTTTGATTTGTTATGATTTTTTAGTGAAGGCAACTACTGAAGTCATTCTTTTGTCAGATCGATACTTTTCCCACAAGTGTGACTTCGTAGCGTTCTAATTTGTTCAACTTCTAGCCAACAAAAAAGTGTTTGAAAAAGAAATCATACTGAATTCTGTGTTCGGAATTCTGAATTCTTTTTCAATAGAATTGAGGCTAATAATTTTCAGTAAATCAAGCAGGGCGCTCGAAAAACTACCAAAGCCAACACCTGACAAAATCAGACCACCGAAACAGTTGAGCGATGAATAGTTTGTTTGGTAATTGGGCCAGTACCCTGAGAAAAAATTCTCTATTGCTGGTTCTTTCAATGGTGCTGCCAACATTTGGAATTAGTAATTCTGTATCGGCAGCAGAACGCATTTATGCATCTTATTCTGCTCTAGAGCTTTCGATTTCAGTGACAGCTTTAGAAAACTACGCCAAAACAGGTGTAATTAACAATGATTTAGCAGCATATCAACAATATTTACCCGTTGAAAAGCTTCAAGAATTGCGGCGGATTTTACTCAATCGTGTGAAAGTTACTCCAGCAGTGGTTTCACAACTTCTGTACACATCCCAAGGAGAATTTTTACTGCATCGGTTGGCGCAAGTGATTAAAACCAAATCTCCTCAGCCAGAATCAGAATTTGGTGCTTTGCGCTCAGCGTTGATTTCAGCCTCTGCTGAATCAGGAGGCTTAACACTTTTAAATGTTTTACGTAAGTATCCTAGCAGCAGCATTCACCTTGATGTAGCGCAGACTTTAGGGATAGCTACAGAACTGGATAAACTTGTTAATCAAACCCAGCAAGCGATCGCGGTAGTTTCCCAAAAGTCAAAAATCGAAGCTGCTAGCATCCAACAACCAAATTTATCACAATTACCTAACTTACAAATTGCGGGAAAGTTTAAGTCACAAAAATATACCTTCAGGTTTTTTGACTTAAGGCGCAATCGGCTTTTATTAACTGATGTTTACATTCCCAAAATTCAAACTCCCGCACCTGTAATTGTGATTTCTCATGGTTTGGGTTTAGACAGCACCAACTTTCAATATTTAGCTACTCACTTAGCTTCCTATGGATTTGTCGTAGCTGTTCCCAATCATCCTGGTAGCGATACTAAAAAATTGGGTTCGATGTTGAATAAACACGCCAATGAACTAGCACAACCAAGTGAATTTCAAGACCGACCTTTAGATATTACATATATACTGAATCAATTGGCAAAAGCTAACCAATCTGATTCACGGTTTAAAAATCGGTTAAATGTGCAAAACGTTGGCGTATTTGGTCAATCTTTGGGAGGCTACACAGCCTTGGCCTTGGCAGGCGCTAAAATCAACTTTGAGCAGTTAAAACAAGACTGTCAACTAGCAGGACTGGAAAAAACCTGGAATATGTCCTTACTGCTCCAGTGTCGCGCTTTGGAATTGAGTATTAATAACTCTGGCAAAAATTATAACTTGCGGGATGAGAGAGTTAAAGCGGCGATCGCAGTTAATCCAATTACCAGTTCTATTTTCGGCCAAGCTGGCTTAAATCAAATCAAAACTCCAGTGATGATTGTCAGCAGTAGTGATGATACTGTTGCACCAGCTTTATACGAGCAAATTCTACCTTTCTCGTGGCTGACAAATCCACAAAAGTATCTTGTCATGCTTGTAGGTGGCACCCACTTTTCCACCATTGGTAACGCTAACTCTGGAAATCAACAAGTATCATTACCTGCTGAAATGATTGGCGATGCTTCCCAAGCGCGTAGTTACATGAATGTTTTAAGTTTGCCTTTCTTCCAAACTTATGTTGCAGGAAAGTCACAATACATTCCTTATCTCAACGCCACCCACGCTCAAAGCATTTCTAGTCAGTCTCTTGGCTTGAGTCTGGTTAAGTCATTGAATACAACTGAATTAACACAAGTGTTGGATATTAAAGGAGGTGAACCTTTAAAAAAAAAAGTTCCAAACACCATACTTAGCTTCGGATTTTGGATGCTGGATATTGGTGTTTCGTTACTGAATGTGATGATTTTTATGTAATTTTGCAAGGAGTTTTAATTTCTTGTCGGTTCTCCATTACACCTAGTAGTCTGTTTCATTAGTTCTGAGAGGTAAATAAGTTTGTAGTTAGGACTTTAGTCCTTGATTTTTAAGCACGCTTTGTGCTTACTACAAACCTATCAAAATTAATGACATGGACTACTAGTCAATGTTTAGCTGGTAAAATTAAGTAATGTAAATTTAGTTTTTGCTCTTTAGCGCTATAGGCACAAAGCGGCTTCTCGCAGAGTAGCGCAACTACAAACCAAGGATGATTATTTACACCGACTGACTTTATTTAGCTACAATAATTCAAAAACAAAAGGCAGGTGCGATTATGGAGGCTATTTTTTGGACTGTAGAAGAAGTCGCGCAAAGAGCTAATCAATTTTATGAAAATGGTATTCGCCAACAGGTAGAGCAGGGCGATAATATTGGTAAGATGATTGTGATTAATGCTGAGACTGGCGAATATGGGATTGATGAAATTGGTATAGAACCAGGATTAAAGTTAAAGCAGAAAAATCCAAACGCCAGATTATTTATGATGCGAATAGGTTATGATGTTGCATTTAGCTTTGGGAATGCTTCTATGGAACGTACAACCGAATGATTTATGGAAGGTTAATTGATGGTAGGGCGACAGTTCCAGTAATTTTTCGTTTACCTGGACAACCAGACTTCTCATTGAATTTTGCCGTCGATACTGGATTCAATAGTTATCTTAGCTTACCACCACAAGCAGTTAGTGTAATGAATCTTCCTTTACATTCCAGTACACGTGCGAGGCTAGCTGATGGTAGCCAAGTTATATTATCTATACATTTGGCAACAATCGTTTGGGACAATGTAGAAAAAGCAGTCTTCATTCTGGCTTCTGGTAATAAGCCTTTGCTGGGAACTGCAATGATGAAAGGATATCATCTTGGGATAAATTTTGAGGATAATGGTTTGGTTTCGTTAGAAAAAATACAGGGAGTAAATTAAATTTCCACGATATAACAAAAATAATAAAAGATGCCATAATTCTAATAAGTTTCAATCCCTAATAGGGAGTAAGTGAAATTTCAACATTAAAGGCGCGAAAAGAAAGCCCGCGATAGGATGTGACGTTTCAATCCCTAATAGGGAGTAAGTGAAATTTCAACGAAGAGCAAGCAAGGTATATTTCAATGATTTTGGTTTCAATCCCTAATAGGGAGTAAGTGAAATTTCAACAACTGATGAGGGTGATAGGGGCAAGCCTTTAACAGCTAGTTTCAATCCCTAATAGGGAGTAAGTGAAATTTCAACATCGAGCATCTCTTGAGTCTGTACAGCGTATAGGTTTCAATCCCTAATAGGGAGTAAGTGAAATTTCAACGATAATAGGATTGCATTATGCTGAGGATATAGGGGGTTTCAATCCCTAATAGGGAGTAAGTGAAATTTCAACGTATTTCCTGCCGCAGTCAGAAAGGGATCTATATGGTTTCAATCCCTAATAGGGAGTAAGTGAAATTTCAACCTGCATGAGGTTTTTTTCATGAGTGATCGTATGTTTCAATCCCTAATAGGGAGTAAGTGAAATTTCAACGGAGCGCATTCGGGTGGATATCCTGTGGTATTTGTTTCAATCCCTAATAGGGAGTAAGTGAAATTTCAACATTACGTTAACCCAGTGATTGATACAGCAAGGGGGTTTCAATCCCTAATAGGGAGTAAGTGAAATTTCAACTGCGGTAGCCTGAAACACAGTTTGTATTGGGTTTTCAAGGTTCGGTAGCGCGGATGAGGTAATGATAGCATGTGAAATTGACATTGGGTTTTAGGAAAATAGCTAGAACGTAGTCTGTGTAAGGTGCGCGGGTACTTTCTTAGCTATTTTCCCCAAAACTCTTGCACCAGGCGAATTTGAAGGTTACTTCCTACAATTTCGTTTTGAACACCTACCCATCCGCGCATTCACTCTAACAATTTAGTGTTGGCGTTACTTCACTCATAATCGACGCGATCGGTCACAAGCTTTAAACTCTGCTTCCACACTGTTTTACACTCAGGGCAGTTTGTAAACTGAGATGATGCATAAGTGTAAATCACTCTTTCCCCGCACGCAGCCACTAAAATCCCTTTTCCTCCCCAGTTCCCAGGAACGTAATGAGTTATTTTCTCTGCCATTGGTCAAAACTCCCTTTTTATCTCTTCGTGTTAGTTTGGGCTTGGCAGCCAGCACCTTTATTAAATTGTGCGAACAGATGGCTGCCTACTAACCCTTAAATTAAATAGCTCCTCTGTAATAGAGATAGTCTACAATGCCATGTAACACGGCATTTTTTATGAGCAAGTACAAAAATCCAACGACTTGGACGGGTAACTCCTGGCGCAGTGGAGCAACCAAAGTGATCCGCATTCCGATCGCTTTACAAGAGAAAATCATGGTTTACGCTAGGTCGCTAGATGAAGAAAATGCCGTGTAATACGGCATTTCGGCTGACTTAATTTTGAACGCTCACGCCGACTACATTGAAATGCGGCGAGAGAACTTGCACCCAAACCAGCATTCCAAGCGAAGGGGACTAGATATCAACTCGCGCACTTGGGACGAACTGCGGCGATTTCAGCAGTGGGTCAAAGACCAGTAGAAATTGAGTGTTTTGAGCCACTTATAAAGCAAGGTTTCGGCACAAACAGCAATAAAAATTAGGCAAATGCTTATTTATAGAAGACTACAGAGAACATTTTTTTGGACTGAAAATCCTCGTGTCACCAGTTCAAGTCTGGTTCCTGGCATTTAAAAAAACCTGAAACTCAATAATGTCAAGGTTTTTTTGCTTTCTCATACCAGAGAAATAGAGAACAAATGTTCTACTACTTATGTCAATTTTGGATACCTTTAAATACAAATTGGGTGTAAATGCGGTGTAAAAGAGTTAGGGTAGAGGAGTAATTACACCTTTTCAACCGTATGCAAGCCAAGATGGGCGCTCCCAAAGCTATTACTGTTGCTGCTCATAAGCTGGCGCGTATTTTTTATCGCCTTTGGACGAATGGTAATACCATCGTCAAGACTTTGAACAACTGTTCGAGAATTGTGCAGAAGACCGAGAATGGCGTGGTGTAATTTATTTGTGGGGAATAGATTCGACTTTAACAGACAAAACTTCTGCCAGTTTCCCCGCTTTGCTTCAAGCTTTAGTCGCCGCAGAATTATCTCAGCAGATGGACGTTGTAAAACCTTTGATGCCGCAGCTAACGGTTACGTGCGAGGAAAAGGTTGTGGCATGGTCGTACTCAAACGCCTTTCTCAAGCACAAGCCCAAGGAGATAAAATCCTAGCGGTAATTCACGGTTCAGTGGTCAATCAAGATGGTCGCAGCAGTGGGTTAACAGTACCCAACGGTATTGCCCAAGAAAACTTGATTCGGCAAGCGATCGCTAATGCTAAAGTACAACCACAGCAAGTAAGCTACGTTGAAGCTCACTAAAAAAGTACCGTGACAGTATAATAAATAGTTATTTCACGCTTTTAACCTACATAGAGTTTCAGTAGAGTAAGCTGCAACACGAATACCATGAACAAAAAATCAATTTACTACAAATACCGACTCATTCTCCTATTAGGTGCAATTCTGGCTAGCTTCGGATTTTACCCGAAGATACATGCTCAGGAAATTTCTGCTCCAGACACTACTACTGGAGTTTAGACTAAAAGCAGGCGATCGCTAAAAAAGTGTACATAGCTTTTTGGTATACATTTTAACTTATGGAGTTGAGACTATCAAGAAGAGCGATCGTTAACTCGAGAAAAGATGTGTTGTT
>JAHHHB010000086.1 GCA_019359545.1 Desmonostoc geniculatum HA4340-LM1
CAGGTTTCAGCAATGCCAATGATTTTCAAATCACCAATTTAGCGGGGACTAGCACGGCGACAATTGTCTACGATTCTGTGAGTGGGCAGTTGTTCTACAACCAAAATGGCAGCGCGGCTGGTTTCGGTAGTGGTGGTTTATTTGCAACTCTAACTGGTGCGCCAACTCTTACAGCATCAGATTTTCTGTTGCAAGCATAGTTGACCGAATTCTGCACTTGAGTTTGTATTACTCAACTATAGGACTAGTATTTGATTTTTGAAATATTACGTAGGGTGCGTTAGCGGAGCGTAACGCACCAAAAGCTTGAGATGGTGCGTTACGGCTTACGCCTAACACACCCTACAAATACTTAGATTTTTTCAGAAATCAAATATGATTCCTATATAAGTCCTGTCTTTAACAAAATTTACCACTCTGCCAGAGCGATCGCTATTCCTTGTCGCAAATCTGGTGTAAGTTCAGTATTATTTGCTAACTGCTGCAATTGTTGATGTGTGGCTTCTCGATCCAGATTTTTCAGTGCAGCGATCGCATGTAGTCTCACCGATGGATTAGAATCAGCTAGCAGCCAAATCAATGGCTCAATTGCCTCGATTTTGCCTAACTGTCCTAAAGATAAAGCGATCGCACTTTTAATATTGGCGATTTTTGTAGCTGGATACTGCCATCGCAGTACTTCTAGTAAAATTTCTGTGGCTGGTGTCGTTAACTGTGGCTTTTGCACTCGCCCTAAAACTGTGACAATTTCTTGGCACACTGTTTCTGATGTACTTTGATGAAGTGCTGTTTGTAAATATTCCAAACTCGATGGTGTCTGCATCCAACTTAAAGCGCGAATGGTTTCTAATTGCAGAGTTATCGATGTCTGGGGTGAAATCAGCAAATCAAATAAGTGTTTAGCAGCGTCATCACAACCTATGCGAGAAAGGGTAACTACTGCTGCACAACAAACATCAAGATTAATGTCGTAAAGTTTTGGTTGCAGTCTCGTTACTAAATCGAATGCTTGGCGTAAGTCGGGGCGAAAACCTAAACCAATCACTGCTGCACGTCTAACTGTGGCGGCTACATCATCTAAAGCATTTAACAACACTGGTGATATGCGTTCATCATCAAAGCTACTGAGGGCTTCAATTGCAGCAGCACGAATTGTGGCTTGTGGATCTTGGACTACACTCAACAGTGGTGCAATGGTTTGTGTTTGCGGAATACAGCAAAGCGATCTCACTGCTAAAAGTCGTGTTTCTTCATCTGCTAGAAGTTCTGTTAGTGAAGTAATAGCAACAGTACCCATTTGTCCTAGTGCTGTAGCTGCGATCGCTTTGAGTTCTTCATCCTCATCAGTTTTCAATAATTCTACTAAAGATGCAATGGCATCTGGGTGCTGAAATTCTCCCAAAGTCCGTGCTGCATACCAGCGTAATTCTTCCTCTGCATCTTCATCTTTTAATATTTCAATGAGTGATGGGATGGCAATATTTCCCAATTTAGTTAATACCTTGGTTATTTCCCAGCGTTGCTGAAAATCTCCCATGTCTAACATTGAAAGTGTTAATGAGAGCAGATATTCTCTATTTTTAACTATCTCTGGATGTCCAGAGTCTGCCCCTAAAATTAATTGTTGTAAATATTGAATTAGTGATGACCAATCAGCTGCATTATATGCTGTTTGGACTTGTACCAAAAGCTGGTTGATGTTATTCACGATCGCAAAAGTGAGTGGGGAGTAGGGAGTGGGGAATGGGGGGATGAGGGAGTAGGGGAGATGGGGGAGTGTGGGGAGTGTGGGGAGAGAGGGGGGAAAGATTTCTTCCCCATCCTCCCACACCTCCCACACCTCCCACACTTCCAATGTCCCATGCCCCATGCCCCACTTATTTAACTTGGTTTGACTACAACTGAATTGCCTTCAATTTTGGCAGCGTAAGTTTTTAGCGCTTCTGTTGCTGGGCCTCTTTGCACTTTACCGTTAACCCCAAATTCTGAACCATGACAGGGACAGACGAATTTTTTAGTGTCAGCTTTCCATCCCACCGTACAACCTGCGTGAGTACAGGTAGGGTTGACAGCCGTCAGATTTTGGGATTTGGAGGTGCCGACTACCAACACAGGCCCAGCAGGTGAGTTTTTCGCCAGCAATTGACCTGTTTTATCTAATTCTGCCGAAGTGCCTACCGTTTGCCAATCGGTTGACGCTGAATTTGTCTGGGAAGAACAAGCTGCGATCGCTACAGGTAGAGAACTCGCTATCCAACCCAAACCTACCCAATTAATAAAATCACGACGTTTCATAGCTGCTGAAATAACATCTAAGTTTTTGCCAATTTTGGATTTTAGATTTTAGATTTTTGATTCCGAATTGGAACTATAGCAGTCCTAAATGATTTGTCAAATATTTTTCTCTTGGCTGCCATTAGTCATTAGTCCGTAATCACAAACTACCAAGGAAGACTTTCACAAGAATTTTGCTTATCAAATAGGATTGCTATATCGTAATTGAAAATCGCTTCGGTCATCTGAAATACCTTTGATGTCAGAGCTTTGCCTTACTTAGGGCTGACTTTGATGCAAAAAATGCATACTTTTCATACATTTTCTGCAATTTTACTAAAAAACCGTAACAATTTATACGATTTTAACAAAAAACTCGCCTTAACTTATGAGTATCGAAATTGTTACATGAACAGTAGCCAAAACTGCTTGACAAATTACCAAGATGTAAATGGCGACAAATTTTCCTGAACTAACCACGGTTTTGAAGTTTCATGTTGGAATACTCGGAAGTATAAATAATCAGCCGTAACCACATATTAAGTTTTTCATCTCTCATCCTCGTAGATACAGCACCAGATGGGACTACGGGTTGATTGATATTGGGTAATGACGATAAATTTTCACGCTTATTCGTAATTTGCAACGAGAGTCAGCCTCATGACAGACACAGCAACTACCACCGCCAGCCTCAATAAGTTCGAGAAATTCAAGGCTCAAAAAGATGGACTCGCCGTTAAAAGTGAGATTGAAAAATTTGCCGCCTTGGGCTGGGAAGCAATGGACGAAACAGACCGAGATCATCGACTCAAATGGCTGGGTGTATTTTTTCGCCCAGTCACTCCAGGTAAGTTTATGATGCGGTTGCGGATGCCTAACGGTATTCTTACCAGCGCTCAGATGCGTGTTTTAGCCCAAGTAGTGCAGCGTTACGGTGATGATGGTAGTGCTGATATTACTACGAGACAGAATATTCAATTGCGGGGAATTAGGATTTCTGATTTACCAGATATTTTTGAGAGATTTCACGCAGTTGGTTTAACTAGCGTCCAGTCAGGAATGGATAACGTCCGCAATATCACAGGTGACCCTGTGGCGGGGTTAGATGCAGATGAGTTGTACGATACACGAGAGTTGGTACAGCAAATTCAAGATATGCTCACCAACAAAGGCGAAGGAAACCCAGAGTTTAGCAATTTACCACGGAAATTTAACATTGCGATCGCCGGTGGCAGAGACAATTCAGTTCACGCGGAGATTAATGATTTAGCTTTCGTGCCGGCATTCAAGGAAGCAGGGGAGCAGGGGAGCAGGGGAGCAGGGGAGCAAAATTTCCCCTCTGCCCATTCCCACCAAAAAATTTTCGGGTTTAACGTTTTAGTCGGTGGTTTTTTCTCCGCCAAACGCTGTGAGGCGGCGATTCCTCTGAATGTTTGGGTGGCTCCAGAAGATGTGGTAGCTGTATGTAGAGCCGTTCTAGAAGTTTATCGTGACCACGGCTTACGTGCTAATCGGCAAAAATCCCGCCTGATGTGGCTAATTGATGAATGGGGTTTAGAAAAGTTTCGAGTAGAAGTAGAAAACCGCTTGGGTAAATCATTGTTACCCGCAGCGGCAAAAGACGAAATCGACTGGGAAAAACGCGACCACATCGGGGTATATAAACAAAAGCAAGCAGGATTAAATTACCTAGGTTTGCATATTCCTGTCGGTCGGTTGTATGCGGATGATATGTTTGAAATCGCACGCCTAGCCGAAGTTTACGGTAGTGGCGAAATTCGCTTTACGGTTGAGCAAAACATCGTGATGCCCAACATTGCTGAATCACGATTAGCAACATTTTTCACAGAACCGTTACTAGAAAGGTTTTCGATTGATCCAGGTTTATTGACGCGATCGCTAGTATCTTGCACAGGCGCACAATTTTGCAACTTTGCCCTCATCGAAACCAAAAACCGCGCTTTGGCAATGATTAAAGCCTTAGAAGAAGACTTAACCTTCACCCATCCCGTGCGAATTCACTGGACTGGTTGCCCCAACTCCTGTGGACAGCCTCAAGTTGCAGACATCGGCTTGATGGGGACTAAAACCCGCAAAAATGGCAAAACCCTCGAAGGCGTTGACATATATATGGGCGGCAAAGTTGGCAAAGATGCCCATCTTGGAACTTGCATTATCAAAGGCATACCCTGCGAAGATTTACAGCCAATATTGCAAGATTTACTCATCAAAAACTTTGGGGCAAAACTCAAGCAAGAAGCTTTAGTAATTGGTAGTTAGTAACTGGGGAGTGGGGACTGGGGATTGGGGAATGGGGAGTGTGGGGGGAGCAGGGGAGCAGGGGAGGCAGGGGGAGCAGGGGAGGCAGGGGGAGCAGGGGAGCAGGGGAGGCATGGGGAGCAGGGGAGGCAGGGGGAGCAGGGGAGCAGGGGAGGCAGGGGGAGCAGGGGAGGCAGGGGGAGAAATGACAAATGACAAATAACAAATAACAAAGGACAAATAACAAATGACAAATATTTCAAGAAGAAAATTTATTTTCACCTCTACTACTGTGGCTGCGGCTTCTATTGTGGCTCACGCTTGTTCTTCTAATAGCAATACAAGCTCAACAAGTAGCGATGCTCCGTCTGCTGCTCCAGCGGCTAATGTTTCTACTGTGGCTAATGCGCCTAAGGTAGAAACAACAAAAGCCAAATTAGGATTTATCGCTTTAACTGATTCTGCTCCTCTGATTATTGCTAAAGAAAAAGGCTTATTTGCTAAGTACGGTATGACTGATGTTGAGGTTATCAAACAAAAATCTTGGCCTGTCACCCGTGATAATTTAAAAATTGGCTCAGATGGCGGTGGTATTGATGGCGCACATATCCTCAGCCCTATGCCTTACTTGATGACCATTAACGATAAAGTGCCGATGTATATTTTGGCAAGATTAAATACTAATGGTCAGGCTATTTCTGTTGCGAATAAATTTAAAAAACTGAATGTTAATTTAGAAAATAAAGGGCTGAAAGAAGCTGCTAGTCAAGCTAAAGCCAATAAAAAATCCTTGAAATTTGGGATTACATTTCCTGGCGGTACTCATGATTTGTGGATGCGCTATTGGCTAGCGGCTGGTGGCATAAATCCAGATCAAGATGTGGTTTTAGAACCAGTACCACCACCACAAATGGTGGCAAATATGAAAGTCAACACTATCGATTCTTTTTGCGTGGGAGAGCCTTGGAATGCTCAATTGGTTAACCAAAAATTAGGTTATTCAGCTTTAGTTACAGGCGAATTGTGGAAAGATCATCCAGAAAAAGCTTTTGCAATGCGGAAAGATTGGGTTGATAAAAATCCTAATGCGACACAAGCATTGTTGATGGCAATTCTAGAAGCTCAACAATGGTGCGATCGCCCCGAAAATAAAGAGGAAATGTGTAAAATTTGTTCTGATAGAAAATACTTTAATGTTGCTGCATCAGATATTTTAGAAAGGTCGAAAGGTAATATTGACTTCGGTGATGGACGTACTCAACAAGATTTTCCATATCGCATGAAGTTTTGGGCAAATAATGCTTCCTATCCTTACAAGAGTCACGATATTTGGTTTTTAACAGAAAAAATTCGCTGGGGCTATCTGCCAAAAGATACCAAAGTTCAGGAAATAGTCAACCAAGTGAATAAAGAGGACTTGTGGAAACAAGCAGCGAAAGCTATTGGTGTGACTGATTCTGAAATTCCTAAGAGTAGTTCTCGTGGCGTTGAGACTTTCTTTGATGGTGTGAAGTTTGATCCAGAAAAACCAGAAGAATATTTGCAGAATTTAAAAATCAAGAAAGTTTAGTTTGTAGTGAGCGATTCATCGCTCATCAAAAAGTTTATCAGGACTAAAGTCCTTACTACAAGCTTTAATTTTTACGCTTAATTTTTGGCAACGGGAGAAATAATAACAATGGCAGCTATCCTGGGAAGTCGTACTATCAGAAAAAATCCCCGCAAGCAGTTCAATAAATTAGTTTCACAAAAAATTCTGCCGCCACTGGTAGCCTTGGCTATTTTTTTAGTGATTTGGGAATTACTTTGTCTAAATCCTAACTTTCAATTACCTGGCCCAATAGAAACCTTTTCGGAAACTTGGGACCCTTTTATCATTAATCCTTTTTTTGATAATGGTGAAAGTGATAAAGGCTTGGGCTGGCAAATACTTAGTAGTTTGGGAAGAGTTGGTTTAGGTTTTTCTCTAGCAGCAATTGTTGGCGTTGCATTGGGGATTTTCATCGGTGCTAATAAGTTACTTTATAATGCCGTAGATCCCATTTTCCAAGTGTTGCGGACTGTACCGCCTCTTGCATGGCTGCCAATTTCCCTAGCAGCATTTCAACAAGCTAATCCTTCAGCTATTTTTGTAATTTTCATTACGTCCATTTGGCCAATTATCATTAACACGACTGTAGGGGTACAACAAATTCCTCAAGACTATGTAAACGTAGCTAGAGTTTTACGTTTGAAAGGGGCAAAGTATTTTCTGAAAGTTGTATTTCCTGCCACTGTTCCTTATATTTTCACAGGGTTACGCATTGGCATTGGTTTATCTTGGTTAGCGATTGTTGCAGCAGAAATGTTAGTCGGCGGTGTAGGAATTGGTTCCTTTATTTGGGATGCTTACAATACCACCACAGAAACTAACTTAAGTGAAATCATCCTCGCACTCATCTATGTTGGTTTAGTCGGCTTAATGTTAGATAGATTAGTTGGTTTTATCGCCAGCAAAGTTGTACCAGAGTAGGGAGTGGAGAAATAACTTACTTAGCCAATTACGAATTACGAATTACGAATTACGAATTAAAAAATGACTACTTTCGTTGAAGTTGACCACGTTGACCGTGTATTTGAACTTCCAAATGGCGGCAAATATATTGCTCTCAAAAATATTGAATTAAAAATTCGACAAGGGGAATTTGTTTCTCTAATTGGACATTCTGGTTGTGGTAAATCTACTTTGCTTAATATCATCGCAGGTTTAGATCGAGCGAGTATTGGCGGTGTGACTTTGGAAGGGCGAGAAGTTAGAGATCCTAGTCCAGATCGGATGGTTGTGTTTCAAAACTATTCTTTGCTGCCTTGGTTAACAGTACGGGAAAACGTCGCCCTAGCTGTGGATGAAGTGTACAAGGGTAAATCGAAAAGCGATCGCCGCAGCATTATCGAAGAACATATCGATATGGTGGGGCTGCGGTTAGCGGCGAATAAACGTCCTAGCGAGTTATCTGGGGGAATGAAACAACGGGTAGCGATCGCCCGCGCCTTAGCTACTCGTCCCAAGTTGTTATTGCTAGATGAACCCTTTGGAGCCTTGGATGCTTTGACACGGGGGAGTTTGCAAGAACAACTGATGAAAATCTGCAACGAACACAACGTTACTTGTGTAATGGTGACACATGACGTAGATGAGGCGCTTTTATTGAGCGATCGCGTTGTCATGCTCACCAATGGCCCAGAAGCGCACATCGGACAAATTCTCGAAGTCCCAATTCCTCGCCCGCGTCAACGCCTGGAAGTCGTCAAACATCCCAGCTACTACAGTCTGCGGAACGAAATGATTTACTTCCTCAACCAACAAAAGCTGCTCAAAAAACGCAAAGCACAGCAGACTCCAGCACCAGCCGCTATATCCCGCAACGGCTTAGAAAAAGTCAATCTCCAAATTGGCTTTATGCCGTTAACTGATGCGGCACCTTTAATCGTTGCTCAAGAAAAAGGCTTTTTAGCCAAGTACGGTTTAGATAATACCACCCTCACTCGTGCCTCTAGCTGGAAAGAAATTGCTCAAGGTATTGCTACTGGTAAATTAGACGCAGCCCAAATGCTGGCGGGAATGCCCTTAGCCCTGACTTTGGGCGCTGGCGATAAAAAACCAATTCCTGTAATCAATGCCTTAAATATTTCTCGCAACGCTAACGCCATCACCCTCAGCAAAAGATTATATAGCCAAGGTGTTAGAAATCTCGCTGACTTAAAAACGGCGATTAACGCTACTCCTGACCAAATTTTGACTTTGGGTGTACCTCATTCAACCTCAATGGTCAACTTAATGCTGCGTTATTGGCTGGCGGCTGGTGGTATAGATCCCGATGGAGATGTCAGCTTAACGGTGATTCCACCAATGGAAATGGTTTCTCAACTCAAAGCTGGAAATATAGACGGTTACTCTGCTGGAGAACCCTGGAACTACCTTGCTGTTCATCAAAATTTAGGCTTTGTTGCAGCCACAGCTTTAGAAACTTGGTCAGGACAACCGAAAAAAGTCTTGGGAGTGCGGGAAGATTGGGCGCAACAGTACCCAGAAACCTATCTTGCCCTCGTGAAAGCACTATTAGAAGCTTGCCAATATTGTGACGATCTCCGCAACCGCGAAGAAATTTTAGAAATACTCTGCCGTTGTGAGTACCTGGACATCGATCCTCTATATGTTCGTCCTGGTTTTGTTGACCCCTACGATCGCGGCGACGGTACAGAACCACAAGAAGTTAAATCATACAATCAATTTTTTGTCAATAAAACCAACTATCCCAACCGCACCGAAATTTTGTGGATGCTTACTCAGCTGGCACGCTGGGGCTTAACACCCTTCCCCAAAAACTGGGTAGAGGTGATTGAAAGAGTCTGTCGCACAGACATATTTGGTGCAGCTGCACGCGAACTCGGCTTACTCGATATCGGAGAAGATGACCCGATTCACTTATTTGATGGTAAAGTTTTTAACCCATCAGAGCCGATAGAATATCTCAAAAGTTTGGAAATTAAACGGCAAATCCGGGTTGAAGAAGTATTCATTTAGTTATTGACAAGACAAGAGGCAAAAAGCAAAAGGCAAAAAAGAAACTCCATTAATGAGTATTTGAACTCCATTAAAGAGCCTTTGAACTCCATTACTTCTTTACCTCTTCCTTTGCGCCCTTTGCGTCCTTGGCGGTTCATTAAAAAAACTTGTAATTAAAGGTATAAATTCATCATGCAAACAGTAAACGGAACCAGCAGCAAAACTCAAATTAATCAACAGCAAACCCAAAAAGCAGAAAATTTTCTAGTCATCGAAGGCGTAAGCAAAATTTATCCAACTCCCGAAGGGCCCTACACCGTACTCGATGGAGTTGACTTAAAAGTGCGTGAGGGCGAATTTGTTTGCATAATTGGTCACTCTGGCTGCGGCAAATCAACACTGCTCAATATGGTTTCCGGGTTTAACGCACCCACCGATGGCGTCGTTATGCTGCAAGACAAACCCATCACCGAACCAGGTCCCGATCGGATGATGGTATTCCAAAACTATTGTCTACTGCCTTGGCTGAGTGCCTTTGATAACGTTTACCTTGCTATTGATTCAGTGTTTCCGAAAAAAACCCAGGCAGAAAAACGGGCGATCGCCAGAGAACATTTAGCAATGGTAGGACTGACAGAAGCGGCTGACAAGAAACCCAGTCAGCTTTCTGGCGGGATGAAACAGCGAGTAGCGATCGCCCGCGCCCTTTCCATTCGCCCGCAAGTTTTGATTCTCGATGAACCCTTTGGAGCCTTAGACGCCATCACCAAAGAAGAATTACAAGAAGAACTCCTGCAAATCTGGCGCCAACATCAAGTCACCGTACTCATGATTACCCATGACATTGATGAAGCACTTTTCCTCGCCGACAGAGTTGTGATGATGACTAACGGCCCAGCCGCCAACATCGGCGAAATCCTGAACATTCCCTTCTCCCGCCCCCGCAATCGTCGCCGCATCATGGAAGATCCAGAATACTACAACCTCCGGAACTACGCCCTAGACTTCCTCTTTTGCCGATTCGCTCACGCCGACGAATAAAAAATTGAGCATGGGGCATTGGGCATTGGGCATTGGGCATTGGGCATTGGGCATGGGAGGCAGAGGGGCAGAGGGGCAGAGGGGCAGAGGGGATTGAACTTGGCACATTGAACTCTCCCCAGCTCCCCAGCTCCCCAGCTCCCCAGCTCCCCAGCTCCCCAGCTCCCCAGCTCCCCAGCTCCCCAGCTCCCCAGCTCCCCAGCTCCCCAGCTCCCCAGCTCCCCAGCTCCCCAGCTCCCCACTCCCCACTTCTTCCGAAATTAGAATGCTTAAAAATTTATTTTCATTCAGCGATCGCTATCGCATCTTACATCAGACTTGGTTTGCTTTTTTCCTCACCTTTGTCTGTTGGTTTAATTTTGCTCCCTTCGCTACAACCATTGGCAAACAATTAGATTTAGCGCCTGAACAAATCAAAACTTTGGCCATCTGTAACCTGGCTTTAACAATTCCGGCACGGTTAATTATTGGGATGCTTTTGGATCGTTTCGGCCCTAGAATTACCTATTCAATGCTGCTGATGTTTGCGGCTGTTCCTTGTTTGGCGACAGCGCTAGCACAAGATTTTAATCAGCTAGTCATCAGTCGTTTGCTGATGGGAATTGTCGGTTCTGGGTTTGTTGTCGGTATTCGGATGGTGGCGGAGTGGTTCCAACCGAAGGAAATGGGAATTGCTCAAGGTATTTATGGCGGTTGGGGGAACTTTGGGGCTTTTGGTGCCGAGTTTGCCTTGCCGATACTTGCAGTTTCTACAAGCTTTTTGGCTGGTGGGGCTTCTAATTGGCGATTAGCGATCGCTTTTACAGGAATCGTTACAGCCATCTACGGCGTAATTTATTACAACAGCGTCCAAGATACGCCCACTGGTAAAACCTACAAAAAACCTAAGAAAAATGGAGCTTTAGAAGTAACCAGTATTAAAAGCTTCTGGGCAATGATTGTCTCAAATTTTGGTTTGATTTTCGCTCTAGGTTTATTAGCTTGGCGCTTGGAACAAAAGAATATTCACTTCTTAACTTTGAGTCAAATGTATCTGGCTTGGTTATTCTTAGCAGGGTTATTTGCTTACCAAAGTTACAAAGCTTGGGAGGTAAATCTGGATCTTTTAACTGGCAAAAAAACTTACGCACCAGCTGAACGTTTTCAATTTGGTCAAGTAGCTTTACTCGAATTTACTTACATAACTAACTTTGGTTCCGAACTTGCTGCCGTTTCCATGTTGCCGGCATTTTTTGAGAAAACCTTTGCTTTAGAACATGTTGTAGCTGGGATGATTGCTGCAACTTATCCCTTTTTAAACTTAGTTTCTCGTCCCAGCGGTGGCTTAATTTCTGATAAACTCCGCTCCCGGAAATGGACAATGACAATTATCAGCGCAGGCATTGGTATTGGCTATTTGATGACGCATTTTATTAATAGTAACTGGCCGATTCCGCTAGCGATCGCAGTTACAATGTTTGCCGCTTACTTTGCCCAAGCTGGCTGCGGTGCAACCTACAGCATCGTACCCTTGATTAAAAAAGAAGCCACCGGACAAATAGCCGGAAACGTCGGAGCTTATGGTAATTTTGGCGGCGTAGTTTACCTGACAATTTTTAGCTTAACCGACGCTCCCACACTATTTAGCACAATGGGTTTAGCTGCGATAATTTGCGCCTTCATGTGTGCCTTCTTCCTCAAAGAACCGAAAAACTCCTTCGCTGCTGAAGGTGAACCATCAGAAACCCCAGCTACTATCTTTTTAACCGAAGAATAATCAAGATCACGCAGAGTCGCAGAGGCGCACAGAGAAAGAATACTAATTTTCAGTTATTTGTAAACACTCAATACCTCTCTTCACCTCTTCTCTGCGACTCTGCGCCTCTGCGTGAACTTATTCATTTACAACTACCATGAGCGAATTTACTAAAACCCTCTGCCCTTACTGCGGTGTCGGTTGTGGACTAGAAGTTTCACCCCCAGCCCAACCCAACAAAGCAACCAATCGAGATAACCAAGGAAATCCAACTTGGCGAGTACGAGGCGATAAAGCTCATCCATCCAGTCAGGGTATGGTTTGTGTCAAAGGCGCAACCATCGCCGAATCTTTAGATAAAAATAGATTACATTACCCAATGGTGCGAGACTCTTTAGATCAAGAGTTTCGGCGTGTTAGTTGGGATGAAGCTTTTAATTTGATCACCCAGCGCATTCAAACCGTGCGTTTAACTGAAGGGCCAGAAGCTATATGTATGTATGGTTCTGGTCAGTTTCAAACCGAGGATTATTACATAGCCCAGAAATTCATGAAAGGGTGTTTGGGTAGCAATAATTTTGATGCAAACTCCCGTTTATGTATGTCTAGCGCTGTGGCTGGATACATTCAAAGTTTTGGCTCAGATGGTCCTCCTTGCTGTTACGAAGACCTGGAGTTAACCGACTGTGCATTTTTAATTGGTACTAATACAGCCGAATGTCACCCGATCGTTTTCAACCGACTGGCAAAGTATCACAAAAAGAACCGCAAAGTCAAAATGATTGTGGTTGATCCCCGTCGCACACCAACCGCAGAAGCCGCAGATTTGCATTTAGCCATTCGTCCCGGTACAGATATCGATTTGTTAAACGGTATCGCTCATTTATTGATGCGCTGGAACTACGTTGATACCATGTTCATGGACGATTGTACCAGCAATTTTCCGGCATACGCCGAGGTAATTCGCCACTATCCGCCAGACGTGGTAGCTCGTGAATGCGGGATCAGTATTGAAGATTTAGAAACAGCAGCTCGGTATTGGGGTCAATCACAGCGGGTGTTATCGTTGTGGTCAATGGGTGTGAATCAATCCTCCGAAGGAACGGCTAAGGTGAGAACCATCATCAACCTACATTTGATGACGGGACAAATTGGCAAACTTGGGGCTGGCCCTTTTTCCCTCACCGGTCAGCCAAACGCGATGGGAGGACGGGAAGCCGGGGGTTTGGCGCATTTATTACCGGGTTATCGGGTGGTAAAAAATCCCCAGCACCGTGCAGAAGTTGAGGAATTTTGGGGACTCAACCCCGGACAAATTTCGCCCTATCCGGGTTTGAGTGCTTGGGAAATGATTACTGGGCTGGAAAATAATGCTGTAGGGTTACTGTGGATTGCTGCTACTAATCCGGCTGTGAGTATGCCAGATTTAGAACGGACAAAAAAGGCGTTGTTGCGATCGCCTTTTACCATTTACCAAGACGCCTATTATCCCACAGAAACCTCCGCCTATGCTCATGTTCTGCTGCCTGCTGCCCAGTGGGGCGAAAAAACTGGCGTGATGACCAACTCGGAACGCGTGGTAACTCTATGTCAAGCCTTCCGCCAACCGCCAAGAGAAGCCAAAGCAGATTGGGAAATTTTTGCTGAAGTTGGTCGTCGGCTCGGTTTTACCAAAGAATTTGCCTTTGCTAACTCCGCTGAAGTTTATGCTGAGTTTACCAAACTAACTAAAAATCGCCCCTGCGATATGACGGGTATCAGTCACGCGCAATTACAAACACAAGGCCCGACTCAATGGCCTCACCCAGAAGAGGGGAGTGGGGAATGGGGAGTAGGGAATGGTGATTCTTCCCCTACTCCCCACTCGCTACTCCCTACTCCCTCCAAAAGACTTTACACCAATCTCCGCTTCCACACCCCTGACGGACGCGCTCGATTTGGGGCATATTACTCTAAGGGATTGGCAGAACCACCAAACTCTGATTATCCTTTTGTATTAACTACTGGACGAGTTTACGGTCATTGGCACACGCAAACGCGCACTGGGCGCATTGAAAAAATTTGCAAAATGCATCCCGAACCGTTTATCGAAATTCATCCCCGTGATGCTGCTCGGCTAAGTATTGTAGATAACCAATGTGTAGAAGTGCGATCGCGTCGTGGTCAAGCTAAATTTCCTGCTAAAGTAACAAAGGCGATCGCACCTGGTACAGTTTTTGTCCCCATGCACTGGGGTTCACTCTGGGCAGATAATGCCGAAGCTAACGCCCTCACCCATCCTGAATCTTGCCCCGATTCCCTGCAACCAGAATTAAAAGCCTGTGCGGTGCAGTTGATACCAATTTCTCTGGAAGTTACAGTCAAAAATTATCAACTACAATCTTCACAATCGTAAGCTGCTAAGTATAACTATTCACAACTAATTACCAATCAGCAATAAGTAATTTAGTCAATAGTCAGTAGTAAATAGTTATTATAATTTTTTCTATCTCTCAACTTTTGACTGTTACCAATTACCATATCTAAAGAGGTAAAATTTTTAGCAACAAGAAGTTTTACTAGCCCCAACTTTAGTCTGGGAAATAAAAAATAGGTAAAAAACTTACCAAGTATCGGTAAGTCGTCTTCTTTAATCCTCTAGATTTATCTATGGGATTTTATTTTAGAATCGGGTGCAAGATATGAAAAGGCTACTGAAACTAATTTTAGGAACTACTAAAGATGAGAACTTCATGCACGTCATTGAAAATATAGAGGTGCTAGTTTCTAAGTTTCTATCTATTTTAATGGTAGTTGTAATTTTGGTGGCGATCGCTGATTTAGGAGTCTTTTTATTTAAAGAATTATTGACAGCACCTTATGGTAAATTTAACACAACTTTGTATAAAATATTTGGTTTATTTTTGAATATTTTAATTGCTTTAGAAATTTTAGAAAATATCACAGGTTATTTGCGAAAACACGTTATTCAGGTGGAATTAGTTATTGTCACTTCTTTAATTGCTGTTGCCAGAAAAATTATTATTCTTGATTTAGAAAAAGTTGCAGGTATTGATATAATTGGTTTAGGTATAGCTATTCTTGCCCTGTCAATTAGTTATTTAATAATTCGTTTCAGTACTTCTAAGTAAAAACGCTAAATAAGTAGGACTTACGCAAAAGTACACGCTGTAGGGGCAATTCATGAATTGCCCCTACGTGAAAATAAGGGTTTTGGCTATTATTTGCGTAAGTCCTGAGATACAGAAAAATCTGTTGTGCATTGGTTAAAAATCTTTTCCCATTCCCTATTCCCTACTCCCCACCCTCACCTATAAATTTTAGGTTAGCCGAGAACATTATACTGAGCTAATTTTCAATACTTTATTATGGCAGATTTCTTTCAATTTGAAGCAGATTTTGTTGATTCGCTGCGTTGTATTCCCATGCAGGTGCGTTGCAAATTAGATACCTGTGGCATCAAGCTAAAATTGTCTGATTGGAATCAAATGACTACAGCAGAGCGTCAAGTTTTAGTCGAATTGCCTTGTACTACAGAAACCGAAATTCAGTCTTCCCGCGAATATATCCAACAGTTAATTTTACAACGTACAGGCACAGTAGCTGCCAAATTGGCCATAGAACCTCATCCTGCATGGCTGGACTCTGGCACTATAGCACCCAGCGTCCAGGAAAAAGCTCAAGAAATAGGAGTAGTCCTGACACAGCCAAAATGGGCAGCTTTAACACCATTACAGCGTTTTGCCTTGATTAAACTTAGTCGTTCCGGGCATGAAAACAAAAACTTTCCCAGAGCGATCGCAGAATTTCATTTGCTTTAATTAAGCTAAATTGCTAATTATATAGTTAACGGGCAATAGTTTCTCTTGTCCTTTCTCAGAAAACCCCTTACTTTTCCTAACTAGTAAACAATATACAACGACACGTTAAACTTTGTTAACTCGCAGCCATCAAATGGTGCATTGCGGCACAGTTAATGCTGTAATATATCGATGAATTCGCGTATAAGCGCATCATTTGAGGTGTGTCTAAATTGCACATTTTGACATTAAGACTGTCATTTGTCACTTGTCCTTTGCAAATGACCAATGACCGATGACTAATGACCAATGACCAATGACAAATAACTAATATACAGAGGATATACAGAGGATAGTGAAAACATGGCAAAAAAACTTTTGATGCTCGTTGGCGACTATGTAGAAGACTATGAAGTAATGGTTCCTTTCCAGGCGTTGCAAATGGTGGGACACACTGTCCATGCAGTTTGTCCCAATAAAAAAGCTGGCGAAAAGGTGCGAACGGCAGTTCACGACTTTGAAGGAGACCAGACTTACAGCGAAAAACCCGGTCACAATTTCACTTTAAATGCTACTTTTGCAGAAGTAAAAGCCGAAACCTACGATGCCCTAGTAATTCCTGGAGGACGGGCACCAGAATATATCCGTCTGAATCAGCAGGTGCTAGAAATTACCCGTCACTTTGCCCAAGCAAATAAACCGATTGCTGCTATTTGCCACGGCTTACAGTTATTGGCAGCAGCTGATGTATTACAAGGCAAAAGATGTACTGCATACCCTGCTTGTAGCCCAGATGTCAAGAGTGCTGGAGGTATCTATGTTGATATCCCTGTTGATGAAGCCATCGTTGACGGTAACTTGGTAACAGCACCAGCTTGGCCTGCTCATCCCCGTTGGCTGGCAGAATTCCTCACAGTACTTGGAACAAAGATTGAACACCCAGAACTGGCTAGAGTTGTTTAAACAGAAGATATCAAAAATCTTTTAGTTCAACCTCCAAGACAGTTTATTTCACTATTCCCTACTCCCTATCCCAAAACAGCTTAGTCAATCATTAAGGGCAAAAATAACTCGCAATAGACCACTGGCGATTATATATTTTTTAAATGAAACTAAATGCAGTAAAAAGTACTTTTTTAAGACATTGCAGTGAGTTTGATTTGCAGCTAGGATGTCAAGAGTAGATAACCCATAGAATCTGAATTGATGTGCCTAATAACCCAGGTTTATGAGAAACTCTCAGTGGATGAAATACTTATTAACATTAGATAAATGAAAAAAGTTGAAATTTTGCATCAATAAATTTAAATTTCTTAGCAGAAAGTGAAGCTATAGTGGATTTAGCAATGCTGCTGTTGATGTGGCTAAGGTTAGTCCTGCTGCCCAATTATTTGAAGAATTAGTTTAGAAACGCACTCTAACTCAATGACAGGCAAAAACACAAGACATAATGCATTTCTGCGGCTAGTGTCTAGTAATGGAGGAACTTCGGGATCGGAATCTCGGTTCTCCCTGCCCCCCAGTAAAGAGATAGTAATTGGACGCGACCCCAGCTGCCAAGTTGTCTTGGATGCCATGACGTACCGAATGGTATCTCGTCGTCATGCCGTGGTTCGTCCCCTGTCTTTATCTCCAGATAGCAAATTTAGCTGGGTGCTTTGCGATTTGAATAGTGCTAATGGCACTTATTTAAATGGACAACGCTTGTATGAATGTCAAGAATTGCACCCAGGCGATCGCATTTCTCTAGGTTCTGATGGACCGCAATACGTTTTTGAGTACGAGTTGACCTCCCAAGCCCCGGCAACGACTGTAAACCAACTGACACCGCTACCGTCAGCAACCAACTACCACAACCACACCCAATTAAAGCAGCCTGATTCTGTTAGCTTCACTCAGCTTTTTCCGATTATTTCCACTGGTAAAGATTTAACTCGTAAAGCTTACCTCGTACCAGGAATACTGACCGTAATCTTTGTAGTGCTGATGTTTGCTACAGTCGGTCGTCCCCAAGCAAATCAAGTAATCGTCGCAACTTACATTGCCTTCGCTGCCTATTATTTTGTTTACCAACTTTGCGGTAAACAAAAACCGTGGTGGGTGCTAATGGCTACGGCAATGGGTACAACGTTGATTTTGCTCAGTCCGCTGTTGGATTTATTTATCTTCGTGTTTCGCGGCATCCTACCTGGAAACTTGCCCTCACCCCAAGAATCTACCACCTTCACAGAATTGCTGGTGCGGATGTTTTTTGGTGCTGGGTTGATGGAAGAATTACTTAAAGCATTGCCTGTACTTGGAGCATTTGCCATCGGTAGAATATTGTCTTCACCTTGGCGGGAACGCATCGGCGTTTGGGAACCTCTAGATGGTATTCTCCTGGGAACGGCTTCGGCTGTGGGCTTCACTTTATTGGAAACTCTCGGTCAATATGTGCCGGATATCACTCAAAATGTCACACAACAGGTGGGTATCGGCGCTGCTGGTCAACTGGCGGGTTTACAACTGCTAATTCCGCGAATTTTAGGCTCTGTGGCTGGACACATGGCTTATAGTGGCTATTTGGGATACTTTATCGGTTTGGCTGTCCTCAAACCGAGTAGAAGTTGGCAAATTCTTTCTATTGGTTATCTGAGTGCCTCTGCACTCCACGCTCTCTGGAATGCTACCGGATCGATTAATGCTTTGCTGTTAGTAGTTGTTGGTGTGTTATCTTACGCCTTTTTGATGGCGGCAATTCTCAAGGCACGGGCGCTTTCACCGACGCGATCGCAAAATTTTGCTACCCGATTTCTTGGACCTAGATAACAGATGAGGGGATGAGGGAGGCAAGGGGACAAGGAGAATAACTCCTAACTCCTAACTCCTAACTCTTAACGGGCTAAACGCCCCGCTTCCGCTAACAGCACTTAGAACTCAGCACTCAAAACTGTTTTGCCCAATTCCCAATTCCTAATGACTATGAAAAATATATATCTTGGGATAGATGGTCTGATTCTTAGATTAGTCTATTCTTAGGCTAGCCTAGTGCTGTTGTACTTAAAAACTGAAAGTTAATAAACGTTTAAAAGGCAACACAATACTAGCAGATAAATCTACCTGTCTCGAAAGTTAAATTATTCAAAAATAAATGGCAGAATGAAATTATGGTTCGGACTGGTATTTATCGAGTTGAGTCAAAGCATAGTAAGCGATCGCCAGACTAACCTTTGCTTGCTCTATTTCTGATAAATTTGTCCATTCCCTATTGTTAAGGCTAGTCATGGTAGATTCAGGGTTATGTGATTCGCTACCTCGCATAGCATAAGCAAAAGGACGAGCTAAGACTAAAAGATCCTCTTCTCCCCAATTTGGTAGTATCGTCTGAACGCACTCAACTAGTTGCTCGCCCCTTAATTGATGATGGGAGAATATTTTAGCAGCTTTAGTGGCGATGGCGTTGAGTAGAGTTTGGGGAACGCAGGTACAAAAAGTAGCGCGTAATGTTTCTTGCAGATTAAGTACTACTGACTGTTGGGGATTGTGATTTTCGCTTTCACTAAAGGGGATACCAGACCAAAGTGTGTCTAAATGGTTGTAAAAATCTTGCGATCGCTTTGTCAGATCTTCATCTATTAAATCTGGGATCTCGAATTGCTGCTCTAGTTCTTGAAAATAAGCTTCTGACTCTTCATCAGCCGGATTCCAAGGATAGGTAGCATCGTCTGGTTCTAGTAAAGCTTCTAATAACTCTAAATCCACTTGAGACTGTAAAGAAGAGAAAGTGTCTGAGCCGTTAATTTTATTAGTCATTTTTTATTGCCTCACGATTATTTAGTGGTACTGACAGCTACAATCGCCGAGAAGAGATTTCCGCAAAAAAGTTGATTTTTTCTCTTCGTAAAAACAGATTTTTAAAATTGATACTCAAGACCAAAATTGATTTCTGCAATAGCTGTACTAGGAGTCTTCAATAATAAACTCCCAGGTCTCACCCCTAGCACTTCCAAACTTTAACTGCATACCGGATTTCAAGGGTACTTCCTCTCGGAGGATTTGCTGCCAGCCATTAGGTCCTAAAAACCACGTTGTTCCGTAGGTAGAAAAATCTTGCAAATAATAAGTTCGCACCAGTGTAGCATCAGTCAAAGTATTACGGCAGAAGATTTCAGCGTGACGTTTAGAAACAGACGGTTCGGGGATGACAATATCATTATCTTTGGTGCGACCGATGCGAGTGACTCCATAACGCAATAACCAGGTTTTATCTTTTGAAGAGAGCGATCGCAAACTTGCACTAGGAAGCGCCGAACCAACATCAGGAATGGCTGTGTCTGGTAATTCGGTAATTCCTTCATCCAGGTTCTTAACGAGTTCGCCATTAAAATCTGGATGCAGGTATAGAACTGGCAAAGTCCAAGCAGGTTGATTGAATCTATATAGTGTTAATAATTCTTTTCTCGCTTGGGTCACAGCTTCATCAATTGGCTTATACAATCGTAAAGCTTCAGCAAAGGCTTGAATAAAACTGTGGCTTTCATGGTCAGCGATCTTATCCCGCATCCCCAAAACTGCTGGTACCCCATGCCGAATTAATACTTCTGCCAAACTACTGGCAGGTATCGCTTGATGATTGCTAGCAGCTGGTCTAGCTCCCCAACAAGCGTTGAAAACCGCTAGTTTCACACCTGTACGAGTCAATGCTTGGGCTAATTCTATACCATTGAGGGTGTTGTCTGGTCGCAAAAACAGTAAGCCACCGTCTGGATCTGGTAAACCGTGTCCAGCATAAAAGAAGACATTGTATGCCTTGGTTTCTAATTCTTGAATCAACTCCTCTGGAGTTGGTTGTAAGAGTTGATTGACTACGCAAGGTGCATATCTTTGGGAATTGCTATCCACTGGGGTATCTACAAGAGTTTGCTGTAAAATCAGCGCTTCTTGTTCTAGTTGCAGGTTTTCATCATGACCTAAAACCAGCAGGATACTTAAAGCTTGGTCAGTTCGCAAATACGGTAAGGGATCAACTTCACTGCTTGTCCGACTAAATAGTAAATCTTGGGAAAGGGACATAGCCGATTGACCAGGCTCACGCTGCATAATTTCCCAAGGTAGAGCAATGAGATCGGGGTCACGAATTTCCAGTCGAAAGCGCAAACGTGTATGCTGACCTTGAGCAATGCCGCGACTGCGTTCTAGACTGCCGAGAATTTGTCCATCGAATACCCAGCGCCATAAATTCATTCCCAAGTATTGCATCAGACGGCTGCTGTAAGGGCCAGTAGTCTGACCTGAAGGGAATGAAATCGCATCAATGGGCAATGGGTTGTTGTTTTGAGATGTTGAGTTTGGGGGAAGATCTAAACGGCTATGATCGGCAAACATTTGCTGCCATTCTTGCCAGACTTGGGTCAGTTCAACAGGCCACACACAGTCACGTAAAACATAACCACTGGGATAGGGAGCCTTGACCACCCAAATGGCGAAGTTGTCAGTGCCAGTGTTTAAGAGACGGGCGATCGCCAAATTCAGGGATGGCATGGATTCATAAAACTAAAAGCTAAAAACAAATAAAGCAAGAATTCAGAATTCAGAATTCAGAATTCAGAATTAATTAGGGATTGGAACCCACAATTGATTGTTTTGCACCAAATCTATGAATTGGTGGGGTGTTTCACCGTTTATTCATCAGCCAGTCGTAAATAATTCATGCTGAATTCTGACGGCTGACTCCTGAATTCTCTATTCATAACAATTCTCCAAGGTAAAAAAATTTTTATTTTTTTACCTTGTCAGTTTTTTAGTCTGGTTGTTACCTGTTATTATTCCAGGTTTTTTCTAGTTTATCGAGTATTTGTCTAAGTTGGACTGGTATCAGCTGGTTGAGTAGCTGGTGGCTGGGTGAGGGGTTTACATGGATTTGCTGCGCCTGGTTGCAAAACAGAGACTCCAAAACGCTTCAGTTGTTGAAATTTAATCGATATTGGTTTTGCTGGGGATGGTGCTGGAGTGGGCGTAGGTTTATTGCTACAAAGTTGCATCCGAACTGAAAAATCTCCAGATGCAGGTTGGGGATTTGGTTCGGTGTTGATAACTTGTAAAAAACTTTTAGCAGCAAGGGGTGGGTTGTCTTCTAAGGGAATTTCCTTGGTGGTTTGAATTACCCAGCCAGGAGAAAGGTTTGCAAGAGTTCGGGGTGGCTGTGTGACTGCAACACTAGGGCTTTGAGTTAGTGTGGGAGTGGACGCAACTTGAGGCTGGCCGGATTTTGATTGCAATTGCTTGACGAATAATCCCAGAGAACCAGCGATTATGACCAATATTAACGGAACTATCCACTGTAGAGGTAATTGGCGAGTTTTGGTAGGTTGAGTTTCCTCAATGACCTGAGTTTTTTGGTTTGGGCTGCTTAAAACTGATGCATCTGCCCCTCTGGATGCCAAATCAACAGTTTTTGCAGAGTAACTTTCTGGAATGACTGCTTTGATGGTGATTTCTGGTTCCCAGTATTGGACTTGATAGTGTACTAAAGCGACGGTGACATTATCGTGTCCATTCTTCGTGTTAGCGATTTCTATTAATCTATCTGCAACATTGACGATGTTTGTTTCCCCAAGCAAAATCGGTAAGATTTCTGTTTCCCAGTATTCCTCTACGCGATCGAAATCACTTAAACCATCAGATGTGAGCAGAAAAACTGCATCTTCATCGAGCATAAACCGTGCAGACGTGGGATGTAATGAAGTGCTAGGACCCATCCCTAAAGCTTGCACGAGGGAGCCGGCAGAACTTTGTTGCACAGCCTCGCGGTAAATGGCATAGCCCAGCCGGACTTCGCGGGAAGCGACATCATCATCAAGGGTCACTTGATAACAGCCTTGGCGTGTAATCCAGTAAGCACGACTATCACCGACGTGGGTAATGTACATTTCGTGAGCTACAGGCAATGCCATGACTAAAGTTGTGCCCATGCGCTGACGCCCTTGGCGATTTTCACCGTCATTGCGTTGGCTAATTTTGTCATTAGCCATTGCCACTGCTTTTTCTAAGTCATTCAGCAAAAGTGAGGGGTCTATGTGGTCGTAGGGAACTTTGGTGAGTTGCTGTACCTGTTGTTGGATTGTTTCAATGGCTAAATTTGATGCGACATTGCCGCCTTCGTGTCCGCCGATGCCATCACAGACAATTGCTAAGGCTGTGGGCTGGGGTGGTTTGCTCACTAGAGTGCCAGTGGGTGGGCTACAGGCGTCTTCGTTGCGTTGACGACTAGGCCCAGTATCGGTTTTAGTGATAATTTTGATTGTGGGTGTTTGCGATCGCCCCAATTGTGCCAGTCCGCGATCTAAAACTGCAATTAATTGTTCAGATGAGTGAATCTCGCCCTGAATCAGGGAAAGACTAACGCGATCGACAAATTCCACTATGGCTGGTTTGGCGTTATCGATCAATTGCCGCCAGAATTCCCCTAATTGAGGCAATTCTGGTGGTGTGGCGTCGTCGAAGCGCAATTCCAACAAACGGACTAGGGAGCCTTCTACCCGTAAAATAGATGAGTCAAGTAAGCTAGAGACGACACCTTCACTGGCTAGAGGTTGCCACAAATGAGCTATTTGCCACAACCAATTGAGTTGGCGCATTGATGTCGCATCATGCCAAGCAGTGGTTAATTCGCTGCCGAGATCCACTTGTTGGGTTGTCTCATCCACCATGATTGGTGGTTTTTCTAAAAGTAATATTTCCTGCTGGGGCGAGTCGTTAGTTAGGGGAAGGACTCCATATACCTGCGGTACGTGTAAGCGGTAGGGAATCAGTCTTAAGTAAGCTCTGGGAATCTGTAAATTCTCTAAGTCTGGCGTTAGGCTTAATAAACCAGGCTTCGTATCTAATAGAAGGAATTTATCAACAATTAAATAGCGATCGGCTAATATTTTTCCAGGGCTACCCCAACTCTGGCCATCCACTACAGCCCAGAGATAATTTTTGGCTAGGGGCGTGGAACATCGCTGGCAAAACTTATGAGTCAGGGGATTGGCAGCCTGACAATTTTCATGTGGACACTGGAGCGTTGCCGCGTCATTTTCCATAGTTTTCCCACCGATCAGCGATTAGCAATTTCTTTAACAGCATTAGTAGGGACAATCTAGACCGCTCATCTTTCTTAAATTTGACATTTCCAGATTTTAGATGATGATTTTAGCTGGCGGTTATCAGCAGGTGCTAATACTTAACTTATCTAAAGAATACGCTCCCAAGTTAACCTACAGCCCCATCATAGCTTCTATTGCTCTGTGACTCTCCATCAATAAAGCGACCAACTCCAACCCTGTCACCAAAGCATAACTCAAGCATAACTGTGCTATTTGCTTTTGCTGAATTACTCGATGTTCAATAGGCAGATAATATTGGTATTGATCTAGTTTATAAGTAAGATAGCAATAATTAACTTTAATTAAGAATTAAGATATAGCGATCGGCTTTTATTTTTGAACTTAATTTGCGTGGCTAGGGAGTAGGGAATAGGGAATAGGCAATTGGAAGTGTGGGAGGTGTGGGAGGAAGGGGAGGAAGCATAAATTCTCTTTCCCCCCACACTCCCCACACTCCCTCATCCTCCTCATCTCCCCACTCCCCACTCCCCACTCCCCACTCCCTACTCCCTAGATAGGTTTAGCTCGTCTTATTGATTGTCGTCAATTGCAACTTGAGGGATTCCCATGCTGTAGTTGGTAACACGGGCAGAGAGATTGTAGCTGATTTCGCCGACTTGCAGGAGCGATCGCACATAATGCTCTAAATCTGACCCTACACGGCGTAAATTATAGTCTGTCAGGTCTGCGCCACTAGAAGCTTCTACTAGTTCATCAAATTTTCGATAAACCTTTTGCAGCGCATCTTCATTCCAGTTGAATTCGTTGTCTGGGTCGATATCTAACGTTAAAACTTGATCGCTTGGAACGAGTTCGCCATCTTGGTCAATTTCAGCCGCAAAAATGCGGATATGGCGGGTTGTGGACTTGAGCAGCGTGGGGTTATCCATAAAAGGGTGTAAGATTTGGGTGGATTACACTGAAATTATTCTAAACCTTATATTCGAGCTTAAATGCTCTTAATTTACAAGCTTTGAGGCCAGTTTCCAAAGGCTGTGTTGAATTGACATAAGTAAAAATATTGCCTGTACTGATTATTGCTTTTACTTGTATTAGTAGTTGAAGTCTCAGTTAGTTGCTAGTACTGACAGTAGGCTTATGATTTTCACACCAAAATTACTGGGTAGAGTATTTTAATTTATGGGGACACAAAGCAATCTCAGTGGTATGCTAATCTTGCTTATTGCTAAGGTTTTTGTTCTTATTAAGTCTAGAAGACGGTAGGATAAGGTCTTGGGCTGGAATAATTTGATCTGTGTACATTTTTGATCGAGAACAAAAATTTTTACCTTAATAACTATGTCGAGCAATTTATCCTAAAATTTATCTTGAAAAAAACGTACATCTAGTAATTTTACTGAATAACGCTACACATACCTCTGGCATTAATAAAAAGGCAAAAACCCCAGCGCTTTTACTTACGTAAAAACACCAAAAATAGAGTAACAAGTCAAACTGTTATTGACGTTAACATAAAGTTGATGTAAAAAGCTTTAAAAACCTTGCACAACTTCTTACAGAAACTTTATTGTGTAGAATCTTAAAAACTGAATAATAGTTATGGCTTACCATAAGCTACACCTGGCAAAGCTAGGCCAAAATCTAGACACTGAAAATTGAGCTTGAAAATAAAACACAGGAGAGTGAAATGGAATACATTGGTGTTTGATGAAGAAAAATTCTTAATTCAAGCACTTTGGATTCAAAAAAGATATAAAGAACTTTTGCTTTCCATCTACCTCCTTACCCTCATGACTACCAAGTAAAGGAATCTCAATAGCTATGAACTCCAAAGCATTACCACGCCAAATCAATAATCTCGAAGTAGGTGTTTATGAGTGCGAAATACATCTCAAATTTAGGTTGATTGAGGAAAAGAGTCTATTGGGCGATCGCGAGCAACTCTTACAGGTGCTACTCGATGCTTTGACCGAGGGTTCTGACGATTTTCTAGAGACGCTACAAGCGTCCGTTAAAGCCCAGGAAATATCAGAGTTCAAAGCCTCACCTCAAATGCGACGGCAGCTAATGCGCTTGCGTAATGCTGCTGAAAATCCCCAAATTTAAAGGTGTAATTTAAGTAGCAAAAATCGTGAATTAGGTATCAAATCAAATAGCGATCTCATACCCCATATACACTCGTTGCAATAAAAACTAAGCAGTCAGTAGATTTCATAAAATATTTTGATTTCTGCTTTGTGAAAGTCTTATTTAGCAGCACAAAGTCCCAGGAACAGTTTCCTTAATTAAAAACTTTGTAGCAAAGGTTACTGGTAGAATCTCAAAGCAAATTCAGCCGGGTGCATTTTACTGAGTTAACATCAAAACATTGGGGAAAAATAAAACCCTGTGTCTTTACAGATGGGGCGTTAGACAACAGGTGCAAATCAAATGAAAACCTAAAAGACCAAAGTAAAAATAAATAGCCTTTCTTTTAGCTTTTTACTTTAGCTAAGTGCCTGGTTTGCGGAAATACTTATGTTTTATCTATTACTGGTAATCGGTTATGGTTTAACAGCCAGTTATCTGTTACCAATTGCGCTCTGACGCGGGAGTGGGGAGGTGAGGGGGATGAGGGAGTGTGGGGAGTGTGGGGGGAAAGAGAATTTATGCTTCCTCATCTTCCTCCCACACCGGACACACCTCTTCCCCATTCCCCATTCCCCATTCCCCATTCCCTATTTAGCAAGACCGTGTTCTAGAGCAAAACGAACTAACTCTGTACGGCTATTGGTGCCGGTTTTACTAAACAAACGGCTGACGTATTTTTCTACGTTGCGGACGCTGGTTTCCAAACGACGGGCGATTTCTTTGTTCATCAACCCTTGGGCGACTAAGTTTAAAACACTTTGTTCTCTGGGAGTCAAATCAATTTTGAAAGGGGCTGGCGATTGGGAAATGGCATTTCTTTGAGTTAATAACGCCTTGATTTGGGCAATTTGATTGGCAAGTTCAGCAATATCAGGGGTTTCAGCTTCATCTGACGTAGTTGGGGTTTTAGCGTTGCGGCGGGCTAGCAAATTTTCGACTATGGCGACTAACTCATCTGGGTCGAAGGGTTTGGGTAGATAAGCATCAACACCAGCTTGATAGCCTTGGATGCGATCGCCTGTCATCCCTTTAGCAGTTAAAAATACTACGGGGAGTGCTTGGAAACGAGGGTCTTCTCGCAGTTGCTTCAGGAACTGATAGCCATCCACCTGGGGCATCATCACATCGGAAATCACTAGATCGGGTGTATTCACCTGCATTAATTCCCAACCCTCAACGGCGTTACTGGCGATTTGAACGCTGAAACCGCTCTCTTGCAAATAATCTTTCACGGCTTCCCGTATGCCTGGTTCATCATCCACCAGTAACAATTGTGCTGACATTGAAAATATCCTTAAGTTTACCTTTTTCCAATTTAGCGAAACTTGACAAGTATTGATCGGGAGTTAGGAGTTAGGAGTTAAGAGTAAAAGTTATTCTCCCCCTGCCTCCCCTGCCTCCCCTGCCCCCTCATCCCCTCTCCAGTTATTATGTGATTATAAAGATGGGAGAAGCTATGACTGCCATTACCCTGAACTTAGAACCAGTAATCAATCTCACTGCTGAGCAGTTTTATCAACTATGTCGAGTCAACCCTGATGCTAAACTGGAACGCACTGCATTAGGAGAATTAGTTGTCATGGCGCCCACTGGTGGAGAAACTGGTAGTCGAAACCGCAGGTTAACCCAACGGTTGGGAACTTGGACGGACGAAGACGGAACTGGAGAAGCTTTTGACTCTTCAACGATGTTTCAGCTTTCCAACGGAGCTTTGCGATCGCCTGATGCAGCTTGGATTCCTTTAGAGCGGTGGGAAGCACTAGCTCCTGAAGAAAGAAAGACTTTTCCTCCCATTTGTCCCGACTTTGTAGTAGAACTGTGGTCTGATTCTGACACGCTCAAGTCTCTCCAAGACAAAATGCAAGAATATATGGAGAATGGTACGCGCTTGGGCTGGCTGATTGACCCTAAAGGAAAGCAAGTAGAGATTTATCGTCAAGGAAAAGAAAAGGAAGTGCTAATTTCCCCAAATCGGTTATCAGGGGAGGATGTACTACCAGGTTTTATCTTGAATTTGCAAGGGATTCTTTGATAACTTAAGTCTCTGATTCAATTTCAACTGCACCTAGTAGCCTTAACGAAGCTTTCTGTGCATCGGTTAACCCTCGCACTTTGGCAATATTCATTCCTTCGTAGGGTCGTGGCGCTTGAAGTGTTTTGCAGCATTCACCAGTTCTGAC
Organism: Desmonostoc geniculatum HA4340-LM1; assembly: GCA_019359545.1. Lineage (GTDB taxonomy): Bacteria > Cyanobacteriota > Cyanobacteriia > Cyanobacteriales > Nostocaceae > Nostoc > Nostoc geniculatum. Next base: position 28,053 of record JAHHHB010000086.1, read on the forward strand.
ATTCCACAATTTAATCGTTTCATCGTGGCTTGCACTCCCAAGTATCTCACCATCGGGACTAAACTTCACCGACCACACCCGATTTGTATGTCCTGTTAAAATTTTGAGGCATTTTCCAGTATTTACGTCCCATATCCGCACTGTTTGGTCATCACTGGCTGTGGCAAGTAGGGAACCATCGGGGCTAAATGTGACAAAATAAACACCACCGTTATGGCCTTCTAGGGTTTTGATACATTTACCGGATGGTAGGCGATCGCTATTATCTCTCGTTAAGTCCCAGAACTTGATCGTGCGGTCATCGCTGGCGGTAGCTGCAATTTTACCATCAGGACTGAAGGCGATGGACAATACACTATTGTTATGCCCTTCGAGTGTTATCAAGCATACACCTGTATTAGCATCCCACACTTTCGCAGTATAGTCTCCGCTGGCGCTTGCCAGAGTTTGACCATCAGGACTAAAAACACTAGACCAAACCCAGCTAGTATGAGCCTGTAATGTCTTTAAACATTGACCTGTTTGCACATCCCACAATACTAAAGGCAACAGCCTGTACAAAATTGCTTTGTCCTGGGAAAGTTTTCAGTAACTCACCTGTATGTACGTTCCACAACCTAATGGCGCCTTCATTTGCACTACTAGCTAGCATTTGACCGTCAGGACTGAAGGTGATTGAATGGGGTTGGGTGCTGTGTCCTGTAAAAGTCCTTAATAGTTTGCCTTTGCGAATATCCCATAATTTAATACTGCATTCATCACCAATGCTTGCAAGTGATTGGCTATCCGGACTGAAGACAATATCATATACCCAACTTGTATGCCCTTGAAATGTTTCTAAGCAAATACCCGTTTTGGCATCCCATAGCTTTAGGCTTTTATCATCACTACCGGTAGCTAACATTTGACCATTGGGACTAAAAGCCAGTGAAAGAATCCAACGGGTATGTGCATTCCATCTCGAAAGTAGTTTTCCGTCAGCTACTTGCCATAATTGAACTTCACCTGCAACGCCACCAGTGGCTAAAACTTTTCCATCGGGACTAAATGCCACTGCCAAAATACTGCCAAAAGTTTCGGTAAAAACTTGCTTTTAAAGACTCTAGTGATTCAATAAGTTCTCGTATCGATATATGTGGTAAAAGCCAAAAAATATATTCAAACGTATGTTGGTTATCTTCTGCAACCTTAACTGCAAGGGTGGTTTTACCAATACCGCCCATCCCAAGTAAAGTTATCAGGCGACAGCGTGAAGCGTAGCTGTCGCCTTTAGGCGAATCGCCCACAATCCATTTACTCAAGGTTTCTAATTCAGTAGTACGTCCATAGAAGCGGGAAACATCGATCGCCTCTCCCCAGTCGATGTGAGGCGTGAAGACTTGGGAGGTGTTTGTACCATTGTGATGGTGTGCGGCTCGCTTCAGGACACCGTGGAGATTATTCTTAGTAACTTTTTCACCCAAAGCTTGAGAAAGCGATCGCCATAATTGCGAACCAACGTCCTTGATGTGTCCGGGATCGTATGTGACTTCTCGCGCCATTTCTAGGTAAGTTTTTCCTTCCCAGGTGTGACGAAATACAGCCTCTTGGGCTTTTGTTAAGCGTCCTCGTTTCAATTGAACAGTCAAATAGCCTGAGTCAAGCACTGAACCTCCGTGCAAACGTCACCATTGCTGATAATGAAACTCCTGTGATTAGCGTGGCTGCTACGGATGCAAGTGCAGCCGAAACCATCAGTGGACAAACTGCAAATCCGGGAAGATTTACTCTAACTCGTACTGGGAATTTAACCCAAGCCCTGATAGTCAATTACACCTTAGTAGGGACAGCAACGAAGGGAACGGATTATACAAACCTGACGGGAACGGTTAGTTTTGCCGCAGGTTCGGCTACAGCAGTAGTGAATGTCACACCGATTGATGACAATATTCTGGAAGCAAGTGAAACCGTTATTTTCACTATCACATCTGGTACGAATTATAAATTAGGTACAGCGATCGCTGATACGATTACTATTTATAATACAGATCCAAAAAGACTTGCTGACTTTCTCTGGGATACAGGATCAACGGTTGCCCAAATCGGCATCAACCTCAAAAATCGAGGCTTCGATTTACCAACGATTGCTGATAGCATTAAATGGGGGATTACAAAAACTGATGGAACTAATCTTAATTACACTGATGTAGCAATAGCTCTTTGGAATAGTGGTCACAGTATTGACGCAAGAAAACTAGCAGACTTGCTTTGGGATGAAGGCGCCACTCAGCAACAAATTGGTCAAGCGATGAAATATCTAGGCTTGAGCTTAGAAAAGATTGCTGATAGTGTTAAACGAGGCATTACCAACAATGATGGAACTGGGCTTAACCCTCTTTTGTCACTCTAGGCAGAGGAAAAATAGAAATAAGGGATATTGAAGTTTTGAAAAATTGAGCAAGTCAGATTATTAACAATCATTTGAAGTTGAAAAAATCCCTCAGATAGCTTAG
>JAHHHB010000087.1 GCA_019359545.1 Desmonostoc geniculatum HA4340-LM1
CGAATCAAACAAACTCTTCTTCCCCCTTCCCCCTTCCCCCTTCCCCCTTCCCCTTTCCCCCTTCCCCTTTCCCCCTTCCCCCTTCCCCTTTCCCCCTTCCCCCTTCCCCCTTTCCCCCTCCCTGAATTTATTAACAGGAAACTAACTCATGACTAATGTTCCTATTGACGGCATTAGTATCGCCAGTGAGAATTCTCACCATGAATCTCCAGGCGACTGGAAGCGATACTTCAGCTTTAGCACTGACCATAAGGTTATTGGTATCCAATATCTCGTTACCTCGTTTATCTTCTTTCTCGTCGGTGGTATCTTTGCGATGGTGATTCGGGGAGAACTGATGACACCCGAATCAGATTTAGTTGATCGCACAGTCTACAACGGCATGTTTACCATGCACGGCACCGTGATGCTGTTTTTGTGGACATTTCCCTCACTGGTTGGTTTTGCCAACTATCTAGTGCCCTTGATGATTGGGGCGCGAGATATGGCATTTCCCCGCCTCAATGCCGTTGCATTTTGGATGGTGCCAGTAGTCGGAATTCTGCTAATGAGCAGCTTCTTTATTCCTGGTGGCCCAGCCCAAGCCGGCTGGTGGGCTTATCCCCCAGTCAGTCTCCAGAATCCCACAGGAAACTTAATTAATGGTCAAGTCCTCTGGCTGCTAGCGGTGGCGGTGTCAGGTGTGTCTTCAATTATGGGGGCAGTTAACTTTGTCACCACAATTGTGAAGATGCGGGCGCCAGGAATGGGCTTCTTCCGAATGCCCTTGTTTGTCTGGGCAGTATTTAGCGCCCAAATTATCCAACTATTTGGACTACCTGCACTCACAGCAGGTGCAGTAATGCTGCTACTGGACCTCACCGCAGGCACCGCCTTTTTCGACCCTGCCAGGGGAGGAAATCCAGTGATGTTCCAGCATTACTTCTGGTTCTACTCCCACCCCGCTGTTTACGTGATCATTTTGCCTATCTTCGGCGTTTTCTCCGAAATATTCCCAGTTTATTCACGTAAACCCCTATTTGGTTACAAAGTAGTCGCTGTTTCATCCATCTTGATTGCCGTAGTCAGCGGTATCGTTTGGGTACACCATATGTACGTCAGCGGTACGCCTGGTTGGATGCGCTTAATTTTCATGCTGACTACCATGTTTGTGTCTGTCCCCACAGGAATTAAAGTGTTTGCCTGGGTGGCAACTATTTGGGGCGGAAAGTTGCGGTTGAAAACCCCAATGCTGTTTGCCTTTGGCGGATTAGTAATGTTTGTCTTCGCCGGCATCACAGGAATTATGCTTTCCTCCGTGCCAGTGGATGTCCACGTTAACAATACCTACTTTGTAGTCGGACACTTCCACTACGTTCTCTTCGGCACCGTGACAATGGGCTTGTATGCTGCCATTTACCACTGGTTCCCCAAAATGACCGGTCGGATGTACCACGAAGGCTGGGGCAAAATCCACTTTTGGTTAACCTTCATCGGCACTAACCTCAACTTTTTGCCAATGCATCCCTTAGGATTGCAAGGAATGTTGCGCCGAGTTGCTTCCTACGCCCCAGAGTATGCATCCTGGAATATCATCGCTAGCGTCGGCGGATTTCTCTTAGGAGTATCCACCCTGCCCTTCATCTTCAACATGGTGATTTCTTGGATGCAAGGCGAGAAAGCACCCGATAACCCCTGGCGGGCAATTGGACTAGAGTGGTTGGTTTCTTCACCACCTCCAGTAGAAAACTTTGAAGAGATTCCCATCATTGTCTCTGAACCATACGGTTACGGTAAATCAGAACGGTTGACAGCTAACCTCCCAGAATAACGCCAAATATCGGGAAGACGCAGAAACCCTCTGCGGCTTCCCTTTACGTTTCTAATTCACCCCTCAAAAAGCAAACTTCACCAATGGACAGTTATATCAATTCACATGAATTACACCACACAGAGGTAGAACATAGCCACGATGAAGAAGGCAACAAAATGTTTGGCTTCATTGTGTTCTTACTGTCTGAAAGCGTAATTTTCCTAAGTTTTTTCGCCGGATATATCATCTACAAAACAACAACGCCTAACTGGCTACCTGCTGGTGTTTCTGGATTAGAAGTAAAAGAACCGGCAATCAATACAGTAGTTCTTGTTGCTAGTAGCTTTGTGATTTACTTAGCAGAACGCGCCCTTCAACGCCATGACTTAGTGAAATTTCGCCTGTTTCTTGTAGCAACAATGGCGATGGGAACTTACTTTTTGGTTGGGCAAGCGATTGAATGGAATGGCCTCGAATTTGGCTTCACATCAGGGGTATTTGGTGGGACGTTCTATTTGCTTACAGGTTTCCACGGTTTGCACGTTTTCACTGGTATTTTGTTGCAGTTGATTATTTTAGTGCGATCGTTTATTCCTGGGAACTACGACACAGGTCACTTTGGCGTTAATGCAACTTCATTGTTTTGGCATTTTGTCGATGTCATCTGGATTATTTTGTTTATCCTCATTTATGTTTGGCAGTAAATATTAGACCTCTTGCAAAAGTGCTTTTTGCACTCTTGTGGGAAAAGGGACTCATCTTTATTGGGGAAAGGCAAAATACCAAACCTTTCCCCCTTTCCCCTTCCCCTTTTCCCGACTTATGCAAGAAGTCTATTGATGGGGATATCTTGTGTGTAATAGGGTAGCACAGCTGTGCTACCCTAGAATGGTATATTTTTTTGCTTGGAAGTCCCTTACAACAAGCCTCGATAACGAATAAAAACCAAAATCACTGCCCACGAACCCAACGCGACTTTGACTGCAACCAAAATATTCAGCACAGGAATAACTCCCCCACTGACAAGTGCGCCCAATTCTCCATGCGGTAACTCTACTCCAGCTAGAGTGATAACCGCCAGTACGATGAAAATCAGCACTGAAACTTTCTCCCATGTGGCAGCGTGCCAGCGCTGGTAGATTTGTTGCATCCATTCCGGTGGTGAGGTAATCGCAATCAAACCAATTGCTGTTCCCCCCGCTACTCCGGCCGCAAAACCACCGCCAGGACTCAGATGCCCGCGAATAGCTAGTTCGATACTTACCAATGCGGCAATGGTGGCTCCCAGACGCGCCAAAACAATGGATGGTTGATCGGTGAAACGATAGACTGTGCTAGATGGCTTTTCATTGGCTAGCAGAAAGTAGGCGCCCATGATGGCGATCGTAAATACCACTACCTCGAAAATAGTGTCATACAACCGATTCCTGAGAATGATACCCGAAACTGCATTTGGTATCCCACTATCTTGTACGATCGCTTTGACGATAGAGATATCGGGTAAGTCTGGTGCTGGGTTGGGTATGACGAGAAATTTGAGGTACAGCGCTATGCCCGCAGCAATGTAAACCCATTTCATATCTACTTTTTCCCTGAATTTGGTGTATTGATTTGACACTCTCCGCCCTACAAGTGCGGAGATTCGCGTAAGAGCGTCCCCGTGTCTCCCGAAGTTCTGAGCGGCGGCTTCCGGCGATCAGACTTCTCTCCGTGTCAGCCCTAATTATAAGTGTTCAACCCGAACTTGATATCAGAGTGTTTTCATCTGCTGCTTCTTTTTTGACAGTTGGTGTTACATAAGTCAAGATTGTGGCTGCTGACAAAAGTTCGCTTTGCATAATGTCATAAATCCGCCGCACCCTGGTTGCAGTGTGATAGCGTGGCTTTTCTCCCTCAGATGCATCGTGTTGCGATCGCCCATCTGGAAAACAGGTGGCATGAACTTCTTTGTCCATCAACCCTTGGTGCAAAGCTTGTATATCGTTATACGTCACTAACTCTAGACGCAGATGATGTTTGCCAAGAATTTTGCGTAAGTTATCCATCAGTTGCCCAAAATGGCGATCGTCATCTGGCTCGATTTTGAGTACGCCAAGACGCATCACCAACGATGAACGCACCGCCACCGCATACAGCGTAATTGCTAGCATTGTACCCACCAATGCTTCGGTCAAAGCAACATCTGGAGCGCCTAAAACTGCATATATCATTGCCGCCACTGCTCCCAAGATGCCACGGATGACTAAGGCATGGTATGGATTGGTTTGAAATACCACCATACATGCACTTAACGGCAACAGAGCGACGATTAAATAAAGATAACTATCATTCATATAGCAACCTTAAATCAGTTGTAAACAGAATTTATTGCCCCTTGCCCCATGCCCATCTCCACAAATCAAATAGGATCGCTATAGCTACTCGTGCTACTGGAACAGTAAGCCAACACATACCCCAGCACTGTATTCCAGATGGCCAAGCAAATGAGGGCGAGAATCAGCAGCGGCCATTCGCTGGGTATCTTCAAAAGCAAGCCAACGATAATACTCATCGAGCCAAGGGTATCTGCAACCGAAAGACTATGGAGTTTGAATAATAGCGATCGCTTGCCCAAGAGGTGAGAAGTTCCCCAAAACCAAAAGAAGAGTCCTACACCTATGCAGACATAACTGAGAAAGTTAATCATACTTGATTCATCCGTTTGATTACATGAGCCAGCAACATTAATCCAGCATTCCCCACACTTAAGATAATGACGCCGGTAACACCGATCGACCAATCATCTCGCAAGACCGATACCACCAGGATGGCGATGGAAGTTTTGCTTGCAATACTGGCAAATGCCAACATTTTCTGCCAAATATCTTCATCTTGCCATGCCTCGTACATGGGTATGAGCAGCGCCAGAATCATTGCAATTAATACTAAATTTAGATTCATGTTTTTTTCCTCCGTCGCACTCGGTGTACTTCGTACCAGCCATCTTCGTGGTATTTCAGCACAATGGTTTTTGGTGTAAAGGTAATCAGGAAGATATCCAGGAATATCAGCCCTGGCGTGCGTCCTGGTTTAACTCGTTCCATCGTGATATCTTCGTATTTATGCGGACGGATGATGATTTCAAATGCCTCAAGATACGCCTGCGGAATCGCTACTAGGATTTCACCCAGCACGCGCAGCCAATCTTTTAATGCTTCCTTCCCTCGGTGACGACCAGGCAATAGCAATGCGATGCTGATGCCAATGATGATATTTACCAAACTGAAATCGGCAGTTAGCAGAAACCAAATGACCAATCGCAATATGAGATTTAGATGCCCAACCATGCAAATCCCTTCCAAAACAGTAGAATTAAAATCAAACTCATGACGCCGATGAGATGGTCAAATTGCTCAAGTACACGCGGTAGTTTGAGTACTAAGCGTTTAAAAATTAGCAAGTAAGCTAACCATCCAATGCCGATGGTTGCCAGGGGTTTGATGATATTCTCGACGGTATAAGCCTCATAGTAGACAATATTAGCCAGAACCAAACCCCCGATTAACAGGGTAACTGCTCCCCAAAAACCAGGTTTGACATCCGCTTTGCCTCCAGGCGGTAGAAAGATGAATTTGGCAAAGGAGATTGCTGTTCCCAAGGCTGCAATATTCATGGCGATCGCTTGCCAAGGCAGCAAGTTCTTTGTTGTCAAAACCTTGGCCCCAAAGCCCGATAACAAGGGAAAACCGGAGATTGAGAAGCTAGCCATTACCAAGGCAATCCAAACTGAAGTAGCGATCGGCTGATGTTGCAGTTCCTTAAAGTTTCGGCTTGGTAAGGCACCCGCTATTAAAAACAGCGCAGATTTCACTAGTCCGTGAGTTAGCGCATAAAACCCGCCCACTTTAGGTGCAGCAAGGATAAAGCCTAACTGGGAAACCGTATGAAACGCCAGCATCCGCTTCGTATCCTTTTCAAATACTGCATAAAACACTCCTAAAAGCGCGGTGCAAACTCCAAAGGTTCTGATGATGGGGTCAACCTCATCCACCATCAACGCACACCGTACTAATGGATAAACACCAGCTTTCACCACAACTCCTGACAGCATAGCCGACACTGGCGTTTCCGATTCCGAGTGAGTCAAGGGCAACCATAATCCCGATACAAAAATTCCTCCTTTTGTCAAGAGTCCGAGAAAAATCAAAGCAAGTGCCTCGGTGGGTGCTACCCGCAAACCTGCGAAACTAAAGGACCGATCCGCTTGATAAACCAGCACTGCGCCAACGAGATAAAACAGCATTGCCACATTGCTGATAAACAGATAGCGCAAGGCGACCCAAATGGAGCGATCGCTCCGGGGATAGGCAATCAACAGAAACGCCGCAATACCGCTGACCTCTAAGGCTACGTATAAACTAATCAAATCCGCACAGACAAACGCAGCATTGACGCTGCCATGCAAAATGATGGTCTGTGCGTAAAAAAAAGCTGTCTTATCGCTGTGCCAACAATAAAGAATGACTGCGGCCGTTACCAAAGCATTGGTCAAGATAAAGTAGCCGCTTACTTGGTCTATTGTTAAGATAACGCCGAAATTATCCAGTAATTTTAGTGTCAGTGGCGACTGGTTGAAAAAGAACTGCAAGGCATATCCCGCCGAGGCAAAAGACATGCACAGTGCGAAGTATTTGTCAAGTCTTGGGAACAGGTAAATCACGAACCCCAAAAAAAACGGTAATGCAATCCAGGCAATTGTAATAGTACTCATGGCGTATTATTCTTTTCGATTTCGTCAGTTTCCAACGTCGGATTATCAGCGGCTAACTTCATAACACCGACTAGCATTAAAGCCTGAATCGAAAATCCGATCACAATTGCTGTCAATATCACCGCCTGGGGAACCGGATCGGCGTATGCGCCATTTTTGACGTTGGAAACAATTGGTGCGAATAAGCCATCTCCTGATGCAATTAGCACATAATAGGCAATAACCCCCGTACTCATAACATCCATAGAGATGATTTTCATCACCAGGTTATTTTTGAGGATGATACCGAAAAATCCGCACAATACTGTTGCGAATATACATGCTTCTAACACGTTAATTGCCTAATAATTTTCAATTGATATTACGATCTTGAAATAGGCAAAAAAATGATAAGGGATTACCAAGAAATAAATTCTCCAATTTTGTGGGGTGGACATCTTGTCCGCCCCTTTCCACGGGCGGGCGAGACGCCCACCCCACAAAAAAATTGTATGTTTTTTTTATTTGGAAGTCCCTAATTTTATCATCTTTTTGCCTTTTACTTTTTTAATTTTGTCTTCCTGTACTAACTGATTAAATTGGCTTCCTCTAAAGATTCTTTTTCTTTTGGTGATTGTTTAAATGCTAAGCGCAATAAAGGCGGTGCTAAGAAGGTTGTCAAAATCACCATAATTACGATCGCAGCTTGCAACGGTTTATCAAGGGTACCGCTAGCTGCACCAATCCCGGCAAATACTAATCCAACTTCCCCACGGGGAATCATTCCCACACCAACTGCTAAACGGTTAATTCCAGTTTGACCAAAAATTGACCAACCTGTGACAACTTTACCGATAATCGCCACCAAAATTAAGAACGTAGAAATAATTAATCCTTCTCGATTTCCTGGAACTAAAGGATTAAGTACGCCTAAATCAACTTTTGCACCAACTGTCACAAAAAAAACTGGAACTAAAATATCAGCAATAGGTTTTACCTGCTCATCTAACTCTTTGCGTTTATCAGTTTCATCCAAAACTAAGCCAGCCGCAAATGCACCCAAGATAGCTTCTAAATGAATTGCATTCCCCAAGAAAGCCATGAAAAAGGCAAAGATAAATGCTGGGATAATTAAGTTACCTCGCGTTTGCAATTTATTAGCAATGGCGACAAAACTTTGATTGAAATATTTGCCAAGGAGAATTGAGCCAATGAGAAATACAGTAGCACTGACAATCAGATAAATGACGTTGAAAATGTCAACTTCACCAGTTTTGGCAAGACTGGCAACCACAGCCAAAACGATAATACCTAAAATATCGTCAATTACAGCTGCACCTACAATAATCTGACCTTCACGAGATTTTAATTGCCCAATTTCTGACAAAACTTTAGAGGTAATCCCAATACTAGTAGCTGTCAGGGCTGCACCTGCAAAAATCGCCGGAATGACTGGCGCATGAAATAATAAAACCAATCCTGCCGTGCCAGCAGCAAAGGGAACAGCGACACCGACACAAGCAACTACTGTTGCTTGATAACCGACTTTTTGTAATTCTTTTAAGTCTGATTCCAGACCAATTTCAAATAACAGAATGATCACACCTAGTTCGGCAAGAACAGAAACAACTTCACTCTGAGTTTGAAAAATTGATGTCAGTGCATCTGGAGTGAGATTGTTAATAAATTGCAGGATAGTCATGATAATGGAGTCACTTGCAGCTACTCCACTGTCAGGAAATACTACCAAATGCAGAGCAGAAGCACCTACAACTACACCACCGACTAATTCTCCTAATACAGGAGGTAAGTCCATCATTCTAGATAATTCGCCACCAATTTTACTTGCCAGATAAATGACTACTAAAGTTAGCAATACTCCAGTTAGGACAATAGGAGCATATTCGGCTTCATTGGTTGTTGCTAGTAAAGGAAGGGAATTTAACCAAGTAAATGAATTAGCCATTGGTTCCGAAAAAATCATGTTTTTATTCGTCTGATTGATTCAGTAGAGACGTTGCACTGCAACGTCTCTACAACGATAAATCAAGGGTTTTAGCGTCTAATCCACATAATGCCTAATTCTGAATTCCTAATATGTGTCGGTGTAGATACTAACCCCTGAGGTATCAGCAGTTGCATGAGGATTAACTAAAGCAACCGCCTGTTTAAGTGCATCCACACGAGCTATAAACATGTGATGCTGTGGAACAAACCTCGAAATACCAAACTTTTCTAAACGTCGTAGGACTTTACCAGCTGCACCAACAATTAACACGTGACGACCTTGTTCGCTAGCATCCTTGATGGCATTTTCAATTGCTAAAGAAGCAGTCACGCCCAACATTGGAACATCGCTCAAATCGACAATCAACACATCAGAGTCAGCCATTGCTGAATGTTCGCGGGCGATCGCCTTTGATACCCCAAAAATCATCGGACCGCTGAGGTAAAATAACAGAACCCGTCCATTAGCGAGATCGAGCAGTTTTTTCTCTTCGTCATTCAAGACAATTGCATCATCAGTATCGCTAATTATTTTCACTTCCTGAGCTTGTAATTCTGAAAGGCGATCGATGGTTAAGATGTTGGCAATGAACACTCCCACGCCCACAGCAACAATCAAATCAACAAATACAGTCAGAAACAATACACCGTACATGATGATTGTGCCTTTGAGCGACACCTTATGAGCGCGTTTCAAAAAGCTCCAGTCAAGAATGTCAATCCCCACTTTCAGCGCAATACCAGCTAACACGGCCATTGGGATGGGTTGAGTGACACTCGCAGCCCACAAAACTACAACTAATAAAATGAGCGCACGAGTTAAACCGGATAAAGCTGTACTCGCACCAGTTTGGATATTCACTACAGTTCCCATCGTGGCACCAGCACCAGGTAGCCCACCACACAAACCAGATACTAAATTACCAATACCTTGACCAATCAATTCTTTATCAGATTTGTGTTCAGTACGAGTCAAACTGTCTGCAATTACCGCCGTTAGTAGAGTATCAATACAACCCAACATCCCCAACATTGCCCCATCAACAATCATGACTGTGATTTGTCCGGGAGTAAAAGTTGGCATTTGCAATGTGGGCAATCCAACGGGAATTTCACCAATTCGTCTGATATCTGTACCGCCGAAGATGGTTAGAGAAACTATTGTTCCGATGATTAATGCCACTAATTGTGGAGGAGCAAAACGCTTGATTTTGGCTGGCATGAAGAAAATAATTGCCAGCGTCAGCAAGCCTAAAGCTGTTTCCGCAGGATTAATTTTAGTTAATAACTGAGGTAGGTTTTGCACCATCCCCAGTACGCCACCTTTAGGATTTGGCTGACCGACAAAAGGAGCAATCTGCAAAATAATTAGAATTACCCCAATCCCAGACATAAAGCCAGAAATCACGCTGTAAGGCATGAGGGTAATGTATTTACCCAACTTAAATATGCCAAAGAAAATTTGGAATATTCCTGCTAGTATGACTACGGTAAACGCCATTGCCAAGCCGTTTTCGGGGTTAGCTGCGGTCATGGAACTAACAATTGCAGTCATCACCACAGTCATTGGCCCGGTTGGCTCAGAAATTAAGGTTGGTGTACCACCAAATAAGGCTGCAAAAAAACCGACACAAACTGCACCGTAAAGGCCAGCTACAGGGCCAGCACCGGAGGCAACGCCGAATGCCAGGGCTAACGGCAAGGAAACGATCGCAGCAGTTAAACCACCGAATAAATCGCCCCGCACGTTTCTAAAATGGATGGTATTAGTCAATGACATACTGGGGTTTTGGTTACAAAAAGAGCAAAAATTGGGTTTGCAAAAATTGTCTGCTACTTTGACTAAATTTCTTTTTTTATAGGTATAAAAAATTGAGCAAAGAAAACTTTATTCTTTGCAAAGCAGCAGACTATCAAACCTTTTCAGATAGTGACTCGCTAAATACGAATCCCTACTAGATAAGGCTTAGATCAAAGATATTTGAAAAATCGGACTAAAAAAACTTACATAAATTGTAAGTTTGATTTATGCCAAGCTTAATACGGTTAATAATAGCTTACAGCTTTATATGTCAATCTTGTTTATTTACAAGCATGGATATTAAATAAATATTAAATTGCTTTCATAGATAAAAGGCTATGCCTGTTGACGGAACTTCCGCAGAAGAAAATATGAGTATTAATACTCAATGTTTTTCTTTGAATCTCTTGCCACACACCCCATCCCATCTTATAGTATCAGTATATACAAGTAATGGCGTTGCTGAATCAAGATATGAATTTACAATTTACGGTTATGTAGAGACGTAACAATGCTACGTCTCTACAAGGATTTATTAAACGACAAAATGTGGACAAACATAATTCATGACCAAATTCAGCAACGCCCAAATAATTATTGCACTATGTTTGTACTGAGAAGCAGAAAGTGGGGAGTAGGAAAGAAGCCTTATCTGGGTGTACTGATTTTTTTCAGAAATCAAATATGAGTCCTATATAGGAGATGAGGGGTTTAATAGCGATCGCTGCTAGCATAACTTTGGCAGAAACTTCTGAGAGTTTGTTTGAAAACTCAGCAAGTATACTCAAAAGCTCTGGCTAAACCTCTGTTACTGAAATCATTTAATTAACGTCCTATGAATTGGAGTGCTGCATTACCAACTTTTTTTATCACCTTAAGAGAAGGCGTTGAAGCCGCTTTAGTTGTGGGAATCGTCTTCGCCTGTTTACAGCAAGCTCAGCAACAAAAATTGCAGCGTTGGGTTTACTTCGGAGTTTTGGGCGGTATCCTAGCGAGTTTTGTATTTGGTTTGCTAATTCATGTAGGACTACAAGGATTGCAGACATCTAAGCAGCTCTATGCACCCGTGTTCAAGCAACTTTTCGAGGTTGGATTAGGCGTAATTGCGATCGCCATGCTCAGTTGGATGCTAATTTGGATGACACGACAAGCACGATTTCTCAAAGCTGAGATTGAAGGTTCTGTCAAAAGTGCCTTGGGCGAAAACGATAGCGCAGGTTGGGCGATTTTTAGCTTAATTTTTATTGCTGTGTTTCGTGAAGGTTTAGAAACAGCTTTGTTTATCGTCGCTAAATTTCAAGAAGGTTTGACACCCGTTTTGGGTGCAATGGGAGGATTAGCGATCGCCGTTCTCATTGGGATGCTGCTGTTTAAATGGAGCATCAGAATTAATTTAAGCCGATTTTTCCAGGTAATGGGCGTGTTGCTGCTGCTGATTGTCTCTGGGTTGGTAATTTCTGCCCTGCGCCATGTTGATGCTGCGGCGATCGCTTTTAGCCAAATCAACCCTGAAGTCTTAGGCCTTTGCGGACAAGGAAATACATCTTGTCTTTTAGGCCCCCAAATTTGGGATTTCTCAACCATCTTACCTGACCGGCAGTTTCCTGGTATTTTGCTGAAAACTTTATTTGGCTATACCCAAAAACTGTATTTAGTTCAAGCTGTCGGCTATTTGCTTTTTTGGATAACCATAGGCGGTCTTTATTTCCGCAGTCTCAGCCAACCCACACAATTTTCTAATTGATAATGCCCTCGAAAAAAATCAGAGTTTTGTGGTTGGAGATGCTAGAGGTGCTGACATGCTGGCACAGCAGTATCTTTTTGGAAAAACGAAGGCGGTTGTTGTGTATCACATGTTCACCAGCCCTCGAAATAACATTGGATTTTCAACTCGCGGCGGATTTCCAAGTGATGCAGAACGAGATGAACAAATGACGCGTGATTCTCATCAAGACATTGCTTGGGTGCGATCGGGTAGAAAACGATCTGGAACACAGGCGAATTTAGATAGACGCGGCAAACAATTTTAGATTTTGGATTTTGGATTTTAGATTTACCAGAAGAGGATGGGGAAACTTGGTTAAATTTAAGAGGTGATAATTTAGTTAAAATACAGTTAAGATAAACCCAAACCCCCTCATGTAGAGACGCGATTTATCGCGTCTTTAAAAGTCCAATTTTTGTAAATATAAAAAACATTTTTAATTAGAATATCCCCAATGTCATTAATATTTGTTCCTCCATTTATACAACAAATTAACAGTAAAATTGCCCGTGAGGCTGGTGTTAATTTGTCCGTGCTACGCCTCGATGTCATGCACCCGTGGGTTAATGGTAATAAATGGTTTAAGTTGAAATATAACCTTTTGGAGGCGAAGCAGAAAAATTTCACGAGGTTGCTTACCTTTGGCGGTGCTTATTCCAATCACATCTATGCAACCGCAGCAGCCGGTAATCTTTTGGGATTTCATACCATTGGCGTAATTCGTGGGGAAGAAAAGTTACCCCTGAATCCGACGCTGAGTTTCGCTGTACAGCAGGGTATGGAACTGGTGTATCTCTCGCGCCAAATGTATCGACAACGCAACACAACGGCGCTAGATGAATATCTGCGACAGCGTTTCGGCGAGGTGTTTATTATTCCTGAAGGCGGTAATAATTTAAACGGCGTGCGGGGTTGCACAGAGATAATTAGTGAAGCGATGCCTACGGCTGGCTACGCCTTTGATTATATTTGCGTAGCTTGCGGTACCGCTACAACACTGGCTGGGATTGCGCTTTCGTTGCATGAAGGACAAAAAGCGATCGCTTTTCCTGTCTTGAAAAATGGCGCTTTTCTGGGAGAAGAAATCGAAAAATTATTGACAAATTACCTCGCTTCTGGTAAAGCAAGTCCATATAGTTCTCCCGCTTCCTGGGAATTAATGTGTGATTATCACTTCGGCGGCTATGCAAAGGTGAATCAGGAGTTGCTAAGATTCAGCCAGGAGTTTGGCGAGGCGCACGGCGTACCTCTCGATTACGTATATACTGCAAAAATGTTTTATGGAGTGATGGATTTATTACAGCAAGGATTTTTTGGTGAAGGCAAAAGTTTGCTGCTGGTACACACAGGTGGGTTACAGGGTAATGTTGGTATGGAAGAAAGGTTGCAGAAAATTTCTCAAATCTAACTCTCTGTGTCTGGGCGCCTCTGCGTGAAATAAATTATTTCCGCTTTTTGTAGTAAAACAAAAGCGTTGTGCTGCAAACACAACGCTTTATTAGACTGTTGATTTAACCTTGCGATTGATTAATTCGCTTTAACAGTTCAGCTTCAAATTCTTCATCCGTAGTGCAAAGCACTCCAGGACGAGAGCGAATTATACTTAGGTAGTGCTGAAATGCATTTTCATCTTGAGGATTGTGTCTGACATATTCACGCAACTCTTTTTCAGTCATTGATTCGTAGTTATTCACTCGATTAGCACCTCCCCATTTGGAAGTATCTCTATTTGTATTGTGTCTCCAACTAACATCACTATTCGGTTAGTGCGCCTATCAAATCTGACTAAATTAATAGGTAATAATAGGTTACTCACTCTCACGCATCTTTGATAGAGCGATTTCAACTGCTCTGGCGTTGGTTCCATATCCTCCTTATTTTCACCACAACACTTACTGATGCATAGGTATAGCAAGGGACTGGGGATTGGGGACTGGGTGAAAAGTCTTTTTGTGTCTAAGTTTTATCATCTGTTAATGTCCTAACCATCTTGGCTATTGCTATATTTCCAGGGTTTACGATTTTAAGAATAAAAGCGACACGCTATCACCCTCTACGCTATGGTATAAATCCGTTTCCATTAATTCTACTTCTAAGAAGAGAAGCGGCATGCAATCTGAGAGTATTGCGGATGACTTGTGTAAGTTTCCATTAATTCCACTTCTCAGAAGAGAAGCGGCACCTACTACTTTAAACCCTTACGGCGCTTAATGTCCAGACGCCATTTGCGACGGGGTAGAAACCAAAGGCTGTTTCCACAGAAAAAACAGAGGATAAAAACGCTAAAACCCTTGTGTAGAGGGATATCGGCCGGTTTGACGAGAGAATCAGCATTTGCAGCTTACGCCCTACCCCGCCGCAGAAAAACAAAAAAAACTTGATTGAACAGAATTCACAACTCAGGAGTCAGAATTCAGTATGAATTCTGTACGAGTGGGTAATGAATATTGGTTTAAAACCTCGCCCCTTGTGGGCGAAATTAGTATTAAATTTTTTTCAAAAGTTAAAACTCTATCCCTTCCATACGGGACGCTGCGCGTAGCTTGCTTCCCTGTAAGGGTACATAGGTAGAGTATTCTGAATTCTGAATTCTGAATTCTGACTCCTTTTTGTTCACTTTATTGCTACGCCGATAATATGAGGACTAACAATCGGCAATCCGACTTCAAAATGCTCATAATTGACACTGGTAAAACCAGCTTTTTTTAAAGCAATATCAATTTCTCTATCTGGATGACAATTATCAGCTAATTTTTTCCAAATTGGACTAATTGTATTTTGCACTTTTCGCAATGAACTTCCTTGAGGTGCGGCGATGTGTTCAATAAATAATAAGCGTCCGCCTGGTTTGAGTACTCTTAGAATTGCCTGTAATGTATAGTTGATATTCGGCACTGAGCAAAAAAGTAAGGTAGTAACAACGGTATCTACGCTGTTATCTTCAGCGTCTAGCCATTCAGCATTGCCAATGCGGAGGTCGATATTTAAACCGAGTTGTTTTGCTTGTTTTTGGAGATAGGAATGCATCTGTATATCTGGCTCCATTCCTATTAAGTGGATATTTTGAGGATAGTAGGGTAAGTTAGAACCATTTCGTGGACTAATTTCTAATACTTTACCTTGGAGATTGGCAAAAAGAGAGCGTTTGCGATCGCCTAGAACTTTATCATAGACGCTGCTACGTTGAGCCATCATCCAGGCAAAAAAATTTTTACCCAAGTTCGCATAAATTTGATTGGGTAGTTCTCCACAAATTTGGTTTACACTCATCATCTACTTCCTAATTTTTGAGGCTATAAATTGGTGTGCCAAGTAACCATTTATAGCCTCAAGATATAACATTTATTTTTGTTGTACTTCACCCATTTGACTCACCTGATTGGGTGATTTTCATCAATTTAGATGCATATTATACCAAGTCGCCAAAGTTAGTATTGTTTTGTTTTTCAAACAGTCTG
This sequence comes from Desmonostoc geniculatum HA4340-LM1, assembly GCA_019359545.1. Lineage (GTDB taxonomy): Bacteria > Cyanobacteriota > Cyanobacteriia > Cyanobacteriales > Nostocaceae > Nostoc > Nostoc geniculatum. The sequence continues at coordinate 15,553 of JAHHHB010000087.1, forward strand.
AATATCTGACTATGTTTGATTATATTATAAATTTTGCGTAGGGGCACGGCAATGCCCATTGGTGTCAACTTAAGCTTAAACCCTTGTTCCACACACGTTTTACCCCCCTTAATCTCCCCGATGCATTGGGGGGAAAAAGAAATCCAGTTCCCTCCCCAATACATCCTACGGTGTACACACAAGTCTTAAAATCCAACCTAAAACTTGGTTTCGTAGCCCTAGCCCTAAAAATTAGCGGGATAAATAGAGTTTCCAGTTGCCCAAAATTTAGGTATTTATGGGGCTGGAAGCGTTGGAACCCTTGCGGCATATACTTGTGTGTACACCGTAGCCCAATACATCGGGGAGGGTTAGGGCGGGGTAACACGCTGAGTAACGGTAAGTGAATGAACTCAATATCACCTCTTCACAAGGGTTTCACGTTAAGTTGACACCTATGCATAGCTGTGATACCCTACGATGAAATCGCCTTTTATCCAAAACTTTACAAGATAACTCTTTATCTTCATTGATTTATCATATTTAACACAGTATTTTCATGCAGTATTTACCTATACATATTTCTATTGTAAAGTTAATGATGCCTGATGTATTGATACCCGCATCACGGCAATTAATTTTGGAGTTATGACCATGAAAAATATTTTCGCCAAAATTGCTGCTACCACGGCAACCAGCGCGGCTCTGAGTATTGCGATCGCTGCTGGTGCTAACAATCCAGCTCAAGCTATTGATTTCAACTTTAAATGGCTAGGTGATGCTGGTTATTCAGCAATAGGTTCATTTAGCTACGACGAAACTACAGCGCCTACCATTATTACAGAAAGTGGTGGTGGAGCCACCGACTTTTTACAATCCTTGAGTGTCTCTTTTTTAGACCCATCTCAAAACCTTCTGGGAACTTACAACACCGTTAGTGGTGGTGTGTCAGAATCTGATTTCTTCTCTTTCAACTTTGATAGTTCCACTCATAAATTGTTTGGGCGCTTTGATGTAGGAGGAGGGACGGGTATAGTCGGAGAATATTATTTCCAGGGAACCGTTGGCGACTCTTTGTTCTTACGTCAGGATATCGATCAAATATCACAATTTAGAACATTAGATCAAAATTCTGGTTCTATTGACGTAACCAAAGTTCCTGAACCTGCTTCTATGTTGGGTTTACTAGCATTTGGCATGTTGGGCGTAGGTACAACTGTCAAGAAAAAGCAAGCCTCTTGCTAGAAAGTAAATAAGTCGGCGTTAAAAAATCAAGCTATGTGATGAAATGTCAAATAAGCGAATGGCTTAAAAATTGGTCATTCCATAGCTTTTACAAAACTAAACATACATGAGTTTTATCATGCCGACTTACTTAGATCATCGTAGTTTGAGGTTGCCAAATTTAGTTTAATGAATCCTTATTTCCTCGTCGCCATGCTCTACTGGTAACGAGGAAATAGCCCTTTTTCGACTTGTCTACAGCACAGTAGCCTTAAAAAAGAGGGAATTAGAACAAGCCTTTTGAAAGGGAGCGATCGCGTGGCTTCTAGTCATACTAAGTACAAAAAGTTGAGCTTGGGTTTGTTAAATAGATTTGGCATTTTCTCCAAAACTTCACAATATAAATGTTTATCTTCATTGATTTATTAAATTTAATACCGTATTTTCATGCAGTATTTACCTATACATATTTCTATTGTAAAGTTAGGAAAGCCTGATGTATTGATATTTGCATTATGGCAATTAACTTTGGAGTTATGACCATGAAAAATATTTTCGCCAAAATTGCTGCTACCACAGCAACCAGCGCTGCTCTAAGTGTTGCGATCGCTGCTGGTGCTAACAACCCAGCTCAAGCTATTGATTTCAACTTTAAATGGCTAGGTGATGCTGGTTATTCAGCAATAGGTTCATTTAGCTACGACGAAACTACAGCGCCTGCGATTATTACAGAAAGTGGTAGTGGAGCCACCGACTTTTTACAATCCTTGAGTGTCTCTTTTTTAGACCCATCTCAAAACCTTCTGGGAACTTACAACACCGTTAGTGGTGGTGTGTCCCAATCTACCTTCTTCAATTTCAACTTTGATACTTCCACTCATACATTGTTTGGTCCCCTAAATATAGGAGGAGGAACGGGTGTAATCGGAGAAAACTTCTTTTCTGGAACCGTTGGCGAATCTTTGCGATTACGTCAGGATGTCAATCAACAGGGAACATCAATAACACTAGATGAAAATTCTGGTTCTATTCAGGTATCCAAAGTTCCTGAACCTGCTTCCATCCTGGGTTTACTGGCATTTGGCATGTTAGGCGTAGGTTCAACTCTGAAGAAAAAGCAAGCCTCTTGCTAGAAAGTAGAGCATCCTAGTTCGAGGTTGCCAAATGTTAGTTTAATGAATCTCTATTCTAGCTTCAATAGTTCAGTGAACCAATGAATCTATCATTGAGCCTTATCAGCTAGTTTGCGTAGGCTAACAAAAACCAGGCATCGCTCCAATACTTATGTCAATATTGGAGCGATACCTGCGGTGGGGTACGCCTAAGTAATCAAAGGTTAAAATACTTCATGTGCCAGTTTCAAAGCCGGAATGTGCGCTTCATGCACGAGATTAAATATGATGCTACAATCCCCTAAGTGTAAAATTAAGCATTAAATTCCCTTTTAAATGACTAAACAGTTATCATGCGTATGGAAAGCGACTGAAATTAAGTAAATAATTATCAGTATTCACTGATAATTATTTACTGTGTGATAGAGAGACTTTATCCAAGCAAAAAAACTGATAATTGATAAGTAATAACTGTTAAAATCCACCGAGAAAATTTATTAACAGTATTGATTGCAATTATGATTTAAAAAAATCATAACCTGTTCACAACCTAAATTAAATAATACAAAGTAGCAGCCCCTACTTGAATTAGCAATCAATCCGCTCATCTGTGGCTGTCTTCACAAACTTCACAAATAGCTCATGCACATTCTGATCTATTCCTACAACTATTATCCAGAGCCGATTGGAATTGCTCCCTTAATGACCGAATTGGCAGAAGGACTAGTAAAGCGAGGTCATGAAGTGCGAGTGATCACTGCAATGCCCAATTATCCTGAGCGCCAAATTTACGATGAATATCGGGGTAAGTGGTACGTTACGGAACAAAAAAATGGCGTCACAATCGAACGAAGTTACGTGCGAATTAAGTCTAAACCCAACCTTGTAGATCGGCTATTATTGGAGTTGAGCTTTGTTGTCACCAGCCTGCCGCAAGCGTTTAAAGGCCAACGTCCAGATGTAATTATCCTAACAGTTCCGCCTCTACTAGGTATCTTACCAGCAACAATATTTAGTTGTTTATACAACTGCCCACTAGTTTTGAATGTGCAAGATATTTTACCAGAAGCTGCCGTGCGTGTTGGGCTATTAAAAAACAAGTCCATGATCCGAATTCTTGCAGCCCTAGAGAAATTTGCATATCGGACTGCACACACAATTAGCGTGATTGCCGATGGGTTTACTGAGAATTTAGTGAATAAGGGAGTACCTGTTAATAAAATTGTTTGTATTCCCAATTGGGTGAATATAAATTTCATCCGGCCTTTACCGAAACACAATAACTCCTGGAGATCTACACATCAACTAGATGGAAAATTTGTAGTACTTTATTCCGGAAACATTGCCCTCACACAAGGTTTAGAGACAGTCATAAAAGCAGCAGCTTGCTTGCGTCAGATTAAAGATATTGTCTTTGTGATTGTTGGGGAATCAAGAGCATTGCAAAGGTTGCAGGAATATTGTCTATTAAATGGAGCGGATAATGTTTTGCTGCTGCCTTTGCAACCGCGAGAAAAATTACCAGAAATGCTTGCAGCATCAGATGTAGGGCTGATTGTGCAAAAGCATAATGTGATTTCGTTCAATATGCCTTCAAAAATACCACTCCTGCTGGCGAGTGGTAGGCCGATTGTGGGTTCAGTTCCGGCCAGTGGTACTGCTGCTAAAGCGATCGCACTTAGTGGTGGTGGCATAATTGTCGAGCCAGAATCACCCCATGTTCTAGCAGATGCAGTAAAAGATTTATATACCAACCCGACTCTAGCAGCAAAGCTAGGTCACACAGGCAGACAGTTCGCCGAAGCAAACTATTCCTTAGAGCAAGCACTCGATCGCTATGAGTGGCTGTTTTCTCAGATTGTTGCCAATCAACAATCTATCGGGGCTATATTACCAAAATTGGATTCCGAGAAATCCGTTGTCGATGGTTGACAGGCATGGGGAGGTGTGGGAGGTGTGGGAAGCTTTTTTCTATTCTCCCCCCTCCCCCCACACTCCCCACACTCTCCATCTCCTCACTCGACAGACAAAGCCCCAATGAGGAAAAATTAAATCACCCGATCGGGTGACCTAAATGTAGGAAGTTGAAATCGATCAAAAAGAGCATTCTAGATCAATAACACTATAAAAAACACTGATTGTGTTCCTTTCTTGGTGAGGATAAATCAATGGAACTCCCAATCTTGATTAGTAGATCTGAGTTAATTTGCGATCGCTACCCTTTTCTTCCTTGAGACCAATATTCAGTAAGAATTAAGAGCGCTAAACTCATTTTTAGCATCACCAATCTTCTTTACTATGTAGTTATAATGCAACCTAATACTTACACAAATATGCAAGCAACGGCTTGCAAATACTAATGAAAAACCTAGCATTAGGTTGCCCATCCGACTTGATACGAGACTGAAAAATTGCCGCTTGAACAGCTAGTTGTGTACTAAAACAAGGGTGAGGAGAAGGTTAGAGTGCGCTCAGATATTGATTTGAAACCATCTTCGCATAATTTTGCGGGTATGTTGCTTTGCCCCAGAAGCAGAGATCGAGTACAGGGGAGATGAGGGAGATGGGGGAGATGGGGGAGATGGGGGAGTGTGGGGAGAAAGAGAATTTATACTTCCCACACGTCCCACACCTCCCACACTGCCAATACCCCATACCCTCCTCTTCGTTGACGTAAGTAAGATTGCTCAAGTCTAAATCCACAAGACGAGAAAACGAAAATGTCCCATTCTGAGTTCCCTGAATCTTCCTTTCCTGTTGAAATAGAACAGCCTGCTGTTAACGATTCCAGTCAAGAGTCCGGATCGTTGCCAGAGCGATCGCCCAAGCCACCTCAAAAGCGACGTTGGCCTCTGCTGTTGGGAATTATTCTGTTAATCGCGGGTGTTGGTTTTGGTTGGCGCTGGTGGCAAACTAGCAGTGCTAGCAATGGAGCATCGGGTAATCAGGCGGCTGCTGGTCAACCTATGGCGATTCCCGTAAAGCTAGCAACTGTAGAGACAGAAACTACGCAACAAAGTTCCCAGTTTCTTGGCTCCTTAGAAGCTCCACGCTCGGTAATGATTAAGCCACAAATTGAAGGACGAATTACCCAAATTTTCATCAAAGAGGGCAACCGAGTACAACAAGGGCAAGTTATTCTGACCTTGGAAAGCGATAATGCCCAAGCCCAGTTATTACAAGCTAGAGGCGCACTCCAACAAGCCCAGGCGCGTCTTGCTGAACTCAAAGCAGGTACGCGCTCTGAAGAAGTTGCCCAAGCCAGAGCGCAGTTAGCCCAAGCCCAAGCTCGTCTCAAAGATGCCCAAGCAGGAGCGCAACCAGAAGAAATTGCTCAGGCTGAAGCTCAAATTGATTCAGCTAAATCAGATCTAGAACTAGCACAATCACGAGCTAAACGATACGACCAATTGAGAAAAGAGGGCGCTGTTTCCCAAGATACTTTAGATGGATATCTCAAAGAACAGCAAAGTGCCCAAGCTGCCCTTGTAGTAGCCCAGAAGCGTTTAGACCAACTCAAAAAGAGCAGAAATTCTAGTATCAATGAGCTAGCTGCTGCTGTAGAACAACAGCAACAGAACTTAAGACAACTGGAAAATGGTTCTCGCCCAGAAGAAATTGCCCAAGCGCGATCGCAAGTCACTCAAGCAGCCGGTCAAGTCCAAGCTGCCCAAATCCAACTGCAATACACAAAAGTTCTAGCTCCTTTTACTGGCATTGTTGGTGATATTCCCACAAAAGTCGGAGATTACGTAGAAAGAGCAGATCAGCTCACTACACTAACTAGGAATGATTCATTAGAACTGAATATTGCCGTTCCCCTAGAAGAAGCCAAAAAGTTGCGCTTGGGATTACCCGTGCAAATGCTCGATACCCAAGGCAAAGCCATAGCCACAGGTAAAGTCAGTTTCATCTCCCCAGATGCGAGTTTAGATTCCCAAACAGTTTTGGCTAAAGCCAACTTTGGCAATTCTAGAAGGCAACTGCTTAATCGCCAGTCAGTACAAACCAAAGTAATCTGGGAGGAACGCCCAGGAATTTTAATTCCAGTGACAGCAGTATCTCGCCTGGGTGGCGAGACATTTGTCTTTGTGGCTGAAGCGCCGGCAGAAAACTCGAAACCCGGAGCGCCAAAATTGGTAGCTCAGCAAAAACCCGTGAAATTGGGAGTTATTGAGGGCAATAATTATCAAGTTATGGAAGGACTAAAACCTGGGGACAAAATTGTTGTTTCAGGTATTCTCAACCTCACCAATGGCGCCCCCATCACTCCTGCACCTGAAACAGTTGGTAGTCGGAATTTTTAGGACAAGAGGGGAGTGGGGAGGTGAGGGGGGTGTGGGAAGTGTGGGAGGTGTGGGAGGTGTGGGAGGTGTGGGAGGTTAGGAAGCTTTTTTCTAATCTCCCCACACTCCCCCATCCCCCCCATCCCCCCACACTCCCCACACTCCCCACCCCCAGTGCCCAATGCCCAATACCCAATGCCCATTTTCTAAACTATGTTTGTTGACTTTTTTATTAAGCGGCCAATCTTTGCGTCGGTCTGCGCCATTATTATCCTTTTAATAGGATTAATCAGTATTCCGACACTACCGATCGCCAGGTTTCCAGAAATTAGTCCTACCCAAATTAGTGTCACTTCTAATTACAGCGGAGCCAGTGCCGAAGTTGTAGAAAGCGGTGTTACCAATATCTTAGAAAGGCAAATCAACGGTGTTGAGGGACTCAGATATATCACTTCCAGCAGCAGTAACGACGGTACTAGTACAATTACAGTCACTTTTGATTCATCCCGTGATAAAGATATTGCGGCTGTAGATGTGCAAAACCGTGTTTCTGTCGCCCAACCCCAATTGCCAGAGTCTGTACAACGCACGGGAGTCCAGGTATCAAAGGAGTCTAGCAATATTCTCTTGGCAATTGGTCTATTCGCGGAAAATAACGAATATGACAATACATTTCTCAGTAACTATGCTGACCTCTACTTGGCAGATGCCTTAAAAAGAGTCAAAGGTGTCAGTAATGCCCAGGTTTTTGGCGAACGCCGCTACGCCATGCGTTTGTGGTTAGATCCAAATCGGCTTGCTAGTCGGGGGTTAACAACTCAGGATGTGGCAAATGCCTTATCTGAACAAAATATTCAGGTGGGTGCCGGCAGAATTGGACAAGAACCTGCTCCAGAAGGACAAAGGTATCAAATTGATGTGCGTGCTGCCAGTCGATTGACAGACACCACTGAATTTGCCGAGATTGTCCTGAAAACAGAAGATGATGGCACATTAGTTAAGCTCAAAGATGTCGGCAGAGCAGAATTAGGTGCAGAAAATTACAACACATTCCTGCGATTTCGTGGCAATGATGCGATCGGGTTAGGGATTTATCAGGTTCCTGGGAGTAATGCCTTGGATGTAGCTAGGGGAGTCAAAGACGAAATAGCGCGATTGGCTCCGAGTTTTCCCCCAGGTATGAAATATCAAGTAGCTTTTGATACTACCATGTTTGTGGAAGAGTCCTTGGCGGAAGTGGTCAAGACTCTGATTGCAGCGGTGGTGCTGGTTGTAATTGTAATTTTTGTGTTTTTGCAGGACTGGCGAACGACTTTAATTCCCGCACTGACTATTCCTTTAGCACTAATTGGGACATTTGCCTTCGTCAAAGTTTTTAACTTTTCGATTAATAGTTTGACTTTATTTGGTCTGACTTTAGCATCTGGGATGGTGGTAGATGATGCGATCGTTGTAGTGGAGCAAATCAGCCGTTTTATTCAAGATAAAGGCATAAGTCCTCGCCGCGCCGCTAGTGAATCAATGGCGGAACTTTTTGGGGCGGTAATTGCAACATCACTGGTGTTGATGGCGGTGTTTGTACCAGTGGCGTTCTTTCCGGGAACCACAGGCGCACTTTATCGGCAATTTGCCCTCACTATTGCCTTTTCCATTGCCATTTCAACTTTTTTGGCTTTGACTCTGACACCTTCGTTGTGTGGGGTGTTGCTGCGTCAAGAACAAGAAGCTCCAAGGTGGATTGGCTGGTTATTTGACTTGATTAATCGGTTCCTGGAATGGGTAAGATCGAGTTATGAGCGATCGCTAACTTTTCTCACACGCATCAAAAGTGTGGTTATTGGCTTATTTATTCTCTCCTTAGGGATGACTGCTTGGCTTTACACCACAGTACCTACAGCCTTTCTTCCAGACGAAGACGAAGGCTATTTCATCACAATTATCCAAGGACCCCAAGGCGTTTCCCTGCAATATACCAGTGATGTCATGGCACAGGTAGAAAAAGAAATCCTACCACTTCCGGAAGTACTGGGAACTTTTGCCGTGGGAGGATTTGGTTTTAGTGGTAGCACCGCTAACAGTGGGATCATATTTACAACCTTAAAACCTTGGGCAGAACGCTCAAGACCAGATCAATCAGTACAGGCCATAATTGGGAAATTGCAAGGTAAGTTGTTGTCAATCCCAGAAGCTAGGGTATTTCCGGTCAATCCGCCACCAATTCAGGGTTTAGGCAACTTTGGCGGCTTCGTCTTTCAGCTGCAAGACCGCAGAGGTAACAGTGGCTTAGAAAATTTGGTGCAGTCGATGGGGCAATTACTCGGTCGCGCCAATCAAACGCCAGGATTACAAGCTGTATTCAGTACCTTTGCCGCAGATACGCCACAATTACTTGTGGAAGTAGACCGCAATAAAGCCAAATCACTGCAAGTTTCCATAGATGATGTCTTCAGTACTTTACAAACTGCTTTGGGTTCACAATATGTGAATGATTTCAATCTCCAGCAGCGCAATTATCGGGTGTATATCCAAGCAGATCAACAGTTTCGTTCTAACCCCCAGGATATTGGAAAACTATACGTTCGTTCCCAAAAGAATCAAATGATTCCTTTGAGTAACTTAGTCAAAGTGACACCAACTGTGGGAGCGCAAACGATAAATCACTATAATTTGTTCCGTTCAATTGAAATTAACGGCTCTGCTGCTCCAGGTTCTAGTTCTGGTGACGCTATTAAGGCAATGGAACAAGTTTCTCAAGCTGTTTTACCTCCAGGTTTTGGTTACGAATGGTCTGGAACTGCATTAGAAGAAATAGATTCTGCTGGTTTAGCACCTCTGATTTTTGGCTTAGGATTAGTGTTTGTATTTTTGGTACTAGCTGCTCAATACGAAAACTACATTGACCCTTTTATCATTCTGTTGTCAGTTCCCTTAGCGATTTTTGGAGCGCTGATAGCTCAATCGATGCGGGGTTTTGCTAATGATGTTTACTGTCAAATTGGTCTAGTAATGTTGATTGGTTTGGCAAGTAAGAATGCTATCTTGATTGTGGAATTTGCTAACCAATTACGAGACCAAGGACTTTCCATTACTAAAGCAGCTATTGAGGCTTCACAAGACCGATTACGCCCAATTTTGATGACTGCTTTTTCTACTCTTTTAGGGATTTTTCCCTTGGTTACTGCCACAGGTGCGGGGGCGGGTAGTCGCCAATCTTTAGGAACTACTGTTTTTGGGGGCATGTTAATTGCTACTTTTTTGAGTTTGTTTGTGGTGCCAATTTTGTATATTGTGATTAAGACGGGGACGGAGCGTTTAATTAAGCCAAAACCGCATCAAGAACTGCAATCATAGGTTTTTGTTTCACGCAGAGGCGCAGAGAGAAAGAGTTGATTTTTGAATTTCAGATTCAAATTCAGCAATGTCATATTTGTAATATCGTTTTGCCAAATGTAGCGACAGTTAATCATCTTTTAACTGTCGCTATTTATCGTAAGATGAGACGATAGGGCAGACTACTTTTAAAGGGGAAGGCATGAAAATCGCTATTGGCAGTGATGAACGCACTAACCTTACCGATATGGTACTCGAAGAACTTAGACAGCGGGGGTATGAAGTTATACCTTTCGGTTCGTTAGCTGAGAATAATCCAGAAGTTGATTGGCCTATTAGTAGTAGTAAGGTTGCTTTGGCAGTAGCAACTCAGAAAGCGGATGAGGGAATTGTCTTTTGTTGGACTGGTACTGGTGCATCTATTGCGGCCAACAAAGTCTCTGGGATACGTGCTGCTTTGTGCCATGATGCTGAGACGGCGCGGGGTGCCCGCACTTGGAATCATGCCAATGTCCTAGTATTAAGTTTACGTGCAACTACAGAAGCGATCGCCAAAGAAATATTAGATGCCTGGTTTAGCACGCCCTATTCTGAAGATGACTGGAATCTGCTACAAATCAAACGCATTGGACAGTTAGAGAAATGAGATGTGGCGACAATAGTTGATTTGTTTTATCGATCGCTTTCTAATCTGCAAGTTAGACCATTCAGGAAACGAGTGTAAATGCGATCGTTGTCCAATCTTCAACTTTTAGCTCAGGTTTCTCACCATCCTGCAAGCTTTATAATATTATTAAAACACGCAGAAGAATCAGGATGTCTCAATCATTCAAAACGTTAGCTAAGTGGTCAGTTGATGACTATCATCGCATGATTGAAGCTGATATCTTAGCAGAACGTCATGTCGAACTTTTATCAGGGGAAATTGTTGAAATGACTCCAGAAAGTCCGTTTCATACGGTTTATGGAGAGGGACTGGCAAATTATTTACGAATTCGTTTAAACGATCGTGCTTGGATTCGTGAAGCTCGTCCTATTACTTTAGCAAACTCAGAACCTGAACCTGATATCGCAGTTGTTAGACTTCCTTGGTTTCAATACAGTCAGCATCATCCTTTCAGTGAGGATATTTTTTGGCTAATTGAAATTTCGGATTCAACTCTCACTAAGGATCTGAATGAAAAACAACGCATTTATGCTCAAGCAGCCATATTAGAATATTGGGTTGTCGATGTCAAAGCGAAGAAAGTAATTGTTTTCCAACAGCCTGAAGGAATAAGCTATTGTGTTCGATTAGAATACAGCCAAGGGACAATTTCTCCTTTAGCTTTTGGGGATATTAAAGTACCCATCGAAAAAATTTTTTCAGGACAAATACTCAATGATTAGATCCATTGCATTTGACTGAATATAGCGTTTCTCTGTATGATGAAGTACGTTCATGAGGGTTGGAAAGTTTTTCAATTAAGGGTTTTGGGTTCTGAGGCGCACTTTTGGGTGGTGTATATTTCTTTAGTTCCCTTTAGATATGATGCAGTTGAGCCAAGAGAGTTGTAGAGGGCGATCGCATTAATCGTGCATCGTCCTCTACACTGCTTAGATAGACCTACTATTAACCTTATCGAGTTGCCATCTGTGCTTCAGAAACCCAATTAGCATGGAAACCGTAAGGAACACGCTGGGGCATCAATATCTGCGCCACAGGTAAAGCTGTGATATTTTGGGCATCAATCACCAATAGCTCAGACTTTTTCGCTAGTGCATCCCAAACCATAGTCAACAACCAGCCATCATCCTCAGCGGTAGCACCAGGACGAGGCGCAAACACACTATCACCACCAAAACGTCCCCGACCGAATTCATGTACTTGGGTGCTACCAGTTTCCAAATCATACTTGATCAGACCATCCAACAAAAGTCTCGGTCTCATGTAAGTAGCTTGTCGGGATGCGTAGACGTAACGTGTCTTTCGCCCAGTTAGGTTATCGTTAATCCGAGGAAATTCTGTGGCGGTATCATCGTTATTGAGCAATTCTTCTTTCACAACACCCGTTGCCAAGTTGATCCGATAGAGATACAGCCGGAAATGTTCAAATTCAGTATCTCCGCCCTCTCCGTTGTCTTTCTGAGGAATAAACAGATAGGTATCAGGTGCCCTGGTGGCGATAAGTACTATTTCGTTGCCTTCCTCCCAAGCGTTAGCAACATGATAGAGCATACAGGTTGAGATATTGAACCAGCGGATAGTTCGGTTATCGCCGTGGCGAGGTAGAACCCCGATGCGGCTGGGGTTTTGCTTCTCAAACTTAATGGGTAATTGATCCTGCATAATCCGCATCGGACTGAAGACTAGCGGCATATCCAGAATAAGGGTGTAGTGTTGAGTGATGGCAAAATCATGCATCATCACTGGCGAAGGTATATCAATAGGTACGGTTCGCAACATTTCGCCCTCTGCGGATACCACGCTGTATTCGAGATAAGGGGGAGCGATAGGTGCAAAGCCAATCACAATCATTTCACCTGTTTCGGCATCGACTTTTGGGTGAGCTGTAAAGGTAGAAGCAAGCTTACTGTTAAAGGTATGTACGCCAACAGTTTCTAAGTCGGGAAGACGAATTTCATAAGGTGCGCCAGCTTCCCATAGTGCCAGCAGTTTACCTGCGTGCCATATAGTTGAGGTGTTACCAGTATTCTTCATCATCAAGCCATAAGGAGCATCAAACCGAGGCAGGTTCAGCAAACCTGGCCAAATTGCCTTACCTTGTTTTCGCTCAATCTCAAACCCCTCTGTGCGAATGTAGCGGTTGCGATAGCTGGCTTTGCCATTGCTAATATTTACTGCGTGGAGCATTCCATCCCCATCTAACCAGTGATGGAGTCCGATAGGGCCGAATTGCGGGTTAGGGCCGTTGCGGAGAAATATGCCATTGAGTCCTTCGGGTAGTTCACCGATGACGGTTAGGTTGTCAGCAGTTACTTCTTGTTTGACTGGGGCAAAGTTGTCAGTCAAATAAAAATCTGCCATATCTTTTGCCAGGATATTAACTCTGGCAGTAGTGCTGAGGCGGCTCAAAATTTGGTAAGGTACACGTGCATAGTAGCCAGTAACCGAAGGCCCTTTATTGACTACTGATGACCGCTCCATCTGTAAGACGTTAGCTAGAAATTTGCTATCCATCAAAGCGCTCATGAAGCGCCGCTGGAAAGTACTAGGGCGAGTACCACTTGGGGCTGCTGTGGCGATGGCGAGGGTTTGTATGAGTTCCTTTTCTGTAGCATCTAACACACCCTCGGTATACATCAATGAATTGAGAGCTTCGTATAATTCCTGAAAATCTTTTTCGTCAGGATAATTTCCTAAATAGGCCTGAAGCCAGCCATAACACTCTTCTGCTGTGACGGGTTGATTGCTTGATAATAAAGATTGAATTTCTGGATCTTCAGTTAATCCTTTCTGTTGTGCCACTTGCTCCAAAAATTCTTTTTCTTCAGGTTCCAGTACTCCATCAATCCAAGCAACACCAATCAGGAGTTTTAACAAGTCTCGATCGTTTTTGGACGGTTTATGTAATATGTCAGCTTGAGAAATTGGTACGTCAAAATGCTCATGTGTACCGGCATCAGAACGAATATTTTTCTCTGTGGAATACAAGACTTTTGAACTGTCTGGTGTTTTGATCACAAGAAATAAGTCAGGATTGCCTTCAAATTTCTCAAATTTGCCTTTAAAATCAGCTTCGGTGTAGTTAATTTCAAAAGTGCCAGTACTATTGGTTTTAACTTGTCCTAACTTATCTGTTTTGACAAGATCCTTATCAAATGCTTCGACTAGTAAGTTAGGAATTCCTAAACCGCTTTCAGCTACGTAAATTCGTCCGGTAACTTTAAACGTCATTAAATTGCTGCCTTTTTTAGTTATTTTTTGAAAAAAGTTTCACTCTTGTGATTATTTGAAGTATTGATTGCAATTTTTCTGGTTAATCTTGATATTGCGGCAATACCAAGCAAACATCAAACAATCAGGATCAAATATTAAGTTTTTTGACCCAGATTGATTAAATTTTCATGAGTATTTGAAAGCCTATATAACTAGACTTGCATAGTTAGCCATTTTTAAACTAAGAAGATTGTGTTACTTTTTTTGACAATTTATTAATAAATTGTCATTCTATAAAATTTTGTAAATAAATATTTTTTAATTCTTTAAATATAAAATCTTATAGACAAAATTATTAAAGCAAACAGATGTTTATTAGTCAATGCTTTATTGTTAATAATCTTACTCTTCCTCTAGGTTAGCCCCGTCATATGAAGAAAAACAGTGTATTCTCAATAGAGTCTAATATCTAATTCGTAAAGAAAATCTTAAGAATAGTCAATTGATTACTAGGTTTGACTTTTTGTCAATAGGCGCTTTATTGTGCTGAGTGGTCTCCGAACGAGTGCCCAGGAAAAAGTAAAATTAAAGGGACTACGCACAAGAGGTTTGAAGCCCCAACATCACTCAGCACTCAGCAATTTTACAGCAGTTTTCATGTATTTAGACCACAGTCTTATTTCTTCCTTTGCGCGGCAGTCGCTCATGGGGGAAACCCCCAAGACCGCGCTGCCTTGCCTTTGCGTCTTTGCGTGAGATAAAAATAATGTGGTTCATTTACCTGAAAATCGCTGTAACCCTCTTCTGTCACTTTCCGGGTATTCTGAATAAAAGAATAAAAAAATAAAACCCTGAAAGGTAAGTAGGGCAATGGATGTAGAATTACAAATCTTGAAACATTTGGCAAGAGATGCTC
>JAHHHB010000088.1 GCA_019359545.1 Desmonostoc geniculatum HA4340-LM1
TGCCTTGATTCCTTCATTTTCGCATTTAAAGTGGATGTTTGAGTGGTTTATTAGACACACTACCTTTGATTTTGACACTCTACAGATGTACGGAGCTTATTCAAAAATCAAATAGGAGTCCTATATAAACCAATACGGTTTGGTTAAGCCAAGAGACGCGATAAATCGCCGTCAAGACGAAAGATCGATCCTTGTAGAGACGGCGATTTATCGCGTCTTTGGATCTAGAATTTCCATCAAAAAACCTTAACCTAACCGTATTGCTCTATAAACTGGCTACTCTTGAGAACTACCAGTTACTAATAGTTAGTAACCGCATAAACTAGAAATAGTTTTCGGGGATATCACTTTTGAAAAGACTCGATCGACTAACCACTACAGAATTATCAGCTTGGGCACAACAAGCCAAAACCCAAGCTGAACGCGGACAAATTCCCGATCGCATTCCGCAATTAGCTTTAGCCAATCCCGATTGGTTTGCAGTTCACATCTGCTGTAAATCAGGACAAACCATCAGCTTTGGAGATACGGCTTGTGTGTTTGCGCTGATGAGTGTTATTAAAACATTTTCCCTGCTATATCTGCTAGAACATTTTGGCACAGAAACAGTTTTCAGCTGGGTTGGGGTGGAACCATCTGATGCACCCTTCAATTCTTTAGAACAATTAGTGAGCGATCGCGGCCGTCCCCGTAACCCGATGATTAATAGTGGGGCAATTACCCTCGCTGATAAGTTACCAGGAAAAGACCCTAGAGTTCGCACTCTTTTATTTTGTCAATGGTTGAATGAATTAGCAGGTTGCCAAGTAAATTTAGATGAAGCTATGTTGACTTCTGTGCGATTAACACCTTCAACAGCCAATGAAGCGATCGCCAATTATCTTGCCGAAATCGGACATCTCGAAAATTTGGAAACATCCCTTGACACCTACGAACAAATATGCTGCCTTTCGGGGCGAGTTGAAGATTTAGCTCTGTTAGGAAAACTCCTCGCTTGTGAACACCATCATTTGAAACCACAAAACCGCCAAATTGTCAATGCAGTGATGTCAACTTGTGGACTTTATCAAGCTTCTGCGGAGTTTGCAGTTAGGATTGGTCTGCCAATGAAATCAGGCATTGGTGGTGGACTTGTAGCAATAGTACCAGGTGAGGGGGCGATCGCTTGCTACAGCCCTGCCTTAGATACAATAGGAAATCCAATAGCAGGGCTTATTTTTGTCGAAGCTTTATCGCAAAACTTAGAGTTGAGTATCTTCGGGTAACGGTGTTGATTCAGGTGTTGGCTGTGGTTCTGGCGACGGCGTAACTATTTCTGGCGCTGGAGACTCAATGATTTCTGGCAGAGTGGGTGGCGAACTCGGAGATGGGGCAACTATTATTTTTGGGGTAGGTGTCTCAAGGGTTCGACGCTTGAAAAATTCACCAAATCTCCGTTTTGTTCGCTCAGGCGCAACTTTTTCGGGTAATGGCGTTGCTTGTGGAGTTGGGGTTACTGTTGGCTGTGGTTCTGGTGTTGCTTGTGGAGTTGGGGTTACTGTTGGCTGTGCTGCTGGAGACTCAATGATTTCTGGCAGAGTGGGTGAGGAACTCGGAGATGGTGTAACTGTTGCTTCTGGGGTGGGCGTCTTACCAGCCTGACGGTTGAAAAATCCGCCAAATCTTGGTTTTACTGGTTCAGGCGTAACTTCTTCTGGTAATGGCGTTGATTCTGGAGTTGGGGTTACCGTTGGCTGTGGTTGTGGTGCAGGAGACTCAATAATATTTGGTGGTGTTGGTGACGAGCTAGGGGATGGTGCAGCCGTTGGAGGTTCTAATTTTGATTGTTCTGGTTTTGTTGGCTGTGTTTTCGATTCTTCTGGAATTTCAATTTCCGGAATTGGCTGTTTTTCTACCTGCGGTTGTATTTCAGGTGTTTTTTCAACAGCACGGGTAGGTGTGAATTTATAATTTGGGTCTACAATGCCACGGACTTCATCTGCTGTGAGTTCGCCTCTGGTAATTCTCGACAGAGAGTCTTTATCCTTTGGCTCGTAGTTAATCAGCCTAACTGTGGTATTGAAAGCATTTTTGAGGGGATTTCCCTGGTTATCGAGAAATTCTAGTTTTACCCAATTTTTACCAGGCTTCCAACCTTTGAGGTAAATTGCTTGCCAGCGATCGAAAATAAAAGTCTCACCATTAATCGTGCAGCGGATGCGCCAATCGCTAAATTCGTCCTTGGCATTTTCTGACGCAACCAGGTGCAAGGGAGCATTAGTCAGGTAAAAGTCAAGTAAGATTGGTTCTCCTCCATAGTTTCCTTGAGGACTGCTGTAGGTTAGCAGGGGTAGATTTCCAATTGGGTTGTTGTCGTCGGTTTTGGTGAAGACGTGAAATGTTGTCTCAGCATAAGCTCCTTCATTTTTAAAACTTTCACCCCAAGGACGCGAGGCAAAGACACGCAAGGTATGAGTACCTGGGGGCAAGTCTGGCAAAACTAAGGGCTGATTCAAGTCGTAAACAGGTATATAAGGTTGGTTATCAAGAATTACGACAATATGTGGTCCTAGTTGTAATTGTGGGTCTTTAAATATTGGTAAATCCTTAACCTGAAAACTGGCTGTGACTTTGTTATCTGAGAAAAGTTCATCAGCTTTTGGAGTAATAATTGTCACCTGTGGTTGATAAACTTCCAAAATTGTACGTAGTTTTTGGATAACAGCAGGAGGGGCAACTTCCGAAAATTGCTTAGAAACTTGAGAAATTCGCGCACCCTTTTCTCGATCGCCAATAGATACTTCCTGGCTGGCAGCCTTATCGCTACAACTGATTAAGCCACATACCAGTACCAATGTCATTACAAGCCTGAGAATCCGAAAATTCCAAGGCAGGAGCTTCTCTAACACCATTTTTTGCCACGATTTCATGCCTTGCACCCTGCAATCCTTTTTGACATGTCCATAGGGAAATATAGCCCAAAACTGGGGATTGGGGAGATGAGGGGGATGAGGGAGATGGGGAGGTAGGGGAAAAGGTTAAAGGGTAAAGGGATAAATTTAACCTTTCCCCCTTACCCCTTTCCCTTTCCCCCTTCCCAATGCCCCAAACCATATATTTTACGAATTGTTATTCTTTGTAAATTAAATGAATAATCTATTGACTTTTGGACAATTAGTTTGGAGGTTAAAAGGCAGAAAAGGCAGTTATTTCAGCGATTTTGAATTATTGTTAAAATATCTCCAACAATGTACAAGTGAAGACTCTATAATTCAACGAGAAACAACTCTCCACATGGGTCTTCACTGTGGCTTCAGCAAATCACGCTGAGTGTGCGGTAAAACATTACTATGTGGTAATCATGATTCCTCATTCCTTATCAGAGAGGAGGTCGAATGGCAATAAGTCCTCCGGAGCGAGAGGAAAAAAAGGCAAGAGTAATCGTCGATAACGACCCGGTTCCTACCTCATTCGAAAGATGGGCAAAGCCTGGACACTTTGACAGATCTTTAGCCAGAGGTCCAAAAACCACTACATGGATTTGGAACCTTCACGCACTCGCCCACGATTTTGATACACATACAAGCGATTTAGAAGACATCTCCCGCAAGATCTTCTCAGCGCACTTCGGCCACTTAGCCGTAGTGACAATCTGGCTGAGCGGGATGATTTTCCACGGCGCGAAGTTCTCTAACTACGAAGCTTGGCTGAGCGACCCGTTAAACGTGAAGCCAAGTGCCCAAGTCGTTTGGCCCATTGTGGGACAAGACATTTTAAACGGTGATGTTGGCGGTGGTTTCCACGGTATTCAAATCACCTCTGGTTTGTTCCAAGTATGGCGCGGTTGGGGTATCACAAACTCCTTCCAACTGTACTGCACTGCGATCGGTGGCTTGGTATTAGCAGGCTTATTCCTATTTGCCGGCTGGTTCCACTACCACAAAAAAGCTCCCAAACTGGAATGGTTCCAGAATGTGGAGTCGATGCTGAATCACCACTTACAAGTATTGTTAGGTTGTGGTTCCTTGGGATGGGCGGGTCACTTAATTCACGTGTCCGCACCGACTAACAAGCTTTTGGATGCAGGGGTTGCCATCAAAGATATACCCTTGCCCCACGAGTTCATCTTGAACAAAGACTTGTTGACGGAACTGTACCCAGGCTTCGCTGCTGGTATAACACCTTTCTTCACCTTGAACTGGGGTCAGTATGCTGACTTCCTCACCTTCAAGGGCGGTCTAAACCCAGTAACAGGCGGCTTGTGGCTGACAGATATTTCCCATCACCACTTAGCGATCGCAGTCCTGTTCATCATCGCTGGTCACCAGTACCGCACCAACTGGGGTATTGGTCACAGCATCAAAGAGATCCTGGAAAACCATAAGGGTCCTTTCACTGGTGAAGGTCACAAAGGTCTCTACGAAAACCTGACCACATCTTGGCACGCTCAATTGGCAACTAACCTTGCCTTCTTGGGTTCGCTGACCATCATCATTGCGCACCACATGTACGCGATGCCCCCCTATCCATATTTGGCAACTGATTACGCTACACAGTTGTGCATATTCACTCACCATATTTGGATCGGTGGCTTCTTGATTGTTGGTGGAGCGGCTCATGCTGCCATCTTCATGGTGCGGGATTACGATCCAGTTGTGAATCAAAACAACTTGCTCGATCGCGTGCTTCGTCACCGGGATGCGATTATTTCTCACCTGAACTGGGTGTCTATTTTCCTTGGCTTCCACAGCTTTGGACTTTACATCCACAACGACACAATGCGTGCATTGGGTCGTCCCCAAGACATGTTCTCTGATACGGCAATTAAATTGCAGCCAGTATTTGCCCAGTGGGTACAAAATATCCACGCTTTGGCTCCTGGTTCAACTGCACCTAATGCCCTAGAACCAGTTAGCTATGTCTTTGGCGGCGGTATTTTGGCTGTTGGCGGCAAGGTGGCAGCTGCGCCCATTGCTTTGGGTACAGCGGACTTCCTAATTCACCACATTCACGCCTTCACCATTCACGTCACCGTCCTAATTCTGCTCAAAGGTGTGCTGTTTGCCCGTAGCTCTCGTCTGATTCCAGACAAAGCAAACCTGGGCTTCCGCTTCCCTTGCGACGGTCCTGGTCGTGGCGGTACCTGTCAAGTATCTGGTTGGGATCACGTATTCCTGGGACTTTTCTGGATGTACAACTCCCTATCCATTGTAATTTTCCACTTCAGCTGGAAGATGCAATCAGATGTTTGGGGAACGGTAGATCCAGATGGTACTGTGACTCACATCACTGGTGGTAACTTTGCCCAAAGCGCCATCACGATCAACGGTTGGTTGCGTGACTTCTTGTGGGCACAAGCTACACAAGTCATCAACTCCTACGGCAGTGCGCTATCTGCTTATGGACTCCTATTCTTAGGCGCTCACTTTGTTTGGGCATTCAGCTTGATGTTCCTGTTCAGTGGTCGCGGCTACTGGCAAGAATTAATTGAGTCCATAGTTTGGGCGCATAATAAACTGAAGGTAGCACCAGCAATTCAGCCCCGCGCTCTGAGCATTATTCAGGGTCGCGCTGTAGGTGTAGCTCACTACCTTCTAGGAGGAATTGCTACTACTTGGGCATTCTTCCATGCACACATCCTTTCAGTAGGGTAGCAATCAGTTTTTTAGAGTTAGGAGTTAGGAGTTATGGAGTTAGGAGTTAGAAGTAGAGACGGGATTAACCCAAGTCTTTCCAAGAATTAGGAGTTAAGAGTTAAAAATAAAAATTTCTAGCTCGTGACTCTCAATTCATAACTCTCAACTCATAACTCTCAACTCATAACTTGCAAAGCTGGTACTTGATGGCTAAAGGTCAGAGGAATTATTAAACCTATGGCAACAAAATTTCCAAAATTTAGCCAGGATCTCGCACAGGACCCGACTACTCGTCGGATATGGTATGCGATCGCAACAGGTAACGATTTTGAAACCCATGATGGCATCACTGAGGAAAATCTTTACCAAAAGATTTTCGCCACTCACTTCGGTCACTTGGCAATCATCTTCCTGTGGGCATCCAGCCTCCTGTTCCATGTAGCCTGGCAAGGTAACTTTGAACAGTGGATTAAAGATCCCCTTCACATCCGTCCCATCGCCCACGCGATTTGGGACCCCCACTTCGGCAAACCAGCGATCGAAGCTTTCACCCAAGCTGGCGCTAGCAATCCAGTAAACATTACCTACTCTGGTATCTACCACTGGTGGTATACCATCGGTATGCGGACAAATAGCGAACTGTACAACGGTTCAGTATTCCTGCTAATATTCGCAGCGGTATTATTGTTCGCTGGTTGGCTGCACTTGCAACCCAAGTACCGTCCTAGCTTGGCATGGTTTAAGAGCGCTGAACATCGCCTAAACCACCACCTAGCAGGTCTATTTGGTGTTAGCTCTTTGGCTTGGGCAGGTCACCTAATTCACGTTGCTGTTCCCGAAGCTCGCGGTCAGCACGTAGGTTGGGATAACTTCCTCAACACCCCACCCCACCCAGCAGGTTTAACACCCTTCTTTACAGGTAACTGGGCTGTTTACGCTCAAAATCCTGACACTCCTGGACATGTGTTCGGCACATCCCAAGGTGCAGGAACTGCAATTCTGACTTTCTTGGGTGGCTTCCATCCCCAGACAGAAGCTTTGTGGCTGACTGACATCGCTCATCACCACTTGGCGATCGCAGTATTGTTCATCGTTGCTGGTCACATGTACCGCACAAACTTTGGGATTGGTCACAGTCTCAAAGAAGCCTTGAATGCCAAGAGTTTCTTTGGTATTCCTGTTGAAGGTCCGTTTAACCTACCTCACCAAGGTATCTACGACACCTACAACAACTCCCTGCACTTCCAATTAGGTTGGCACTTAGCAGCGCTAGGTGTAATCACCTCCTTGGTAGCACAGCACATGTACTCCATGCCTGCCTACGCATTTATTGCTAAGGATTATACAACCCAGGCAGCGTTGTACACGCATCACCAGTATATTGCTGGATTCCTGATGCTTGGTGCTTTTGCTCACGGAGCAATCTTCTGGGTACGTGATTACGACCCAGAACAAAACAAAGGCAACGTTCTTGACCGCGTATTGAAGCATAAAGAAGCGATTATCTCCCACCTCAGCTGGGTATCCCTTTTCTTAGGCTTCCACACCCTGGGCTTGTACGTCCACAACGATGTAGTAGTTGCTTTCGGTACTCCTGAAAAGCAAATCCTCATCGAGCCAGTGTTTGCTCAGTTCGTCCAAGCTGCTAACGGGAAAGTACTGTACGGTTTAGATACCCTACTAGCTAACCCAGATAGTATTGCTTACACAGCATGGCCCAACTACGCTAACGTTTGGTTACCAGGCTGGTTAAGTGCCATCAACGCTGGTACTAACTCCCTGTTCTTAACAATTGGCCCTGGCGACTTCTTGGTACACCATGCGATCGCCTTAGGTCTGCACACCACCACCTTGATCTTGGTCAAAGGTGCTTTGGATGCCCGTGGTTCTAAGCTGATGCCCGATAAAAAGGACTTCGGCTATGCCTTCCCTTGCGATGGCCCCGGTCGTGGCGGTACTTGCGACATCTCCGCTTGGGATTCCTTCTACCTAGCTGCGTTCTGGATGCTCAATACCATTGGTTGGTTAACCTTCTACTGGCACTGGAAACATCTGGGTGTTTGGCAAGGTAACGTTGCTCAGTTCAATGAGAACTCTACATACCTCATGGGCTGGTTCCGCGATTACCTGTGGGCAAACTCTGCTCAGTTGATTAACGGCTACAACCCCTACGGCGTGAATAACCTGTCTGTCTGGGCTTGGATGTTCCTCTTTGGACACCTAGTTTGGGCTACCGGCTTCATGTTCTTGATCTCTTGGAGAGGTTACTGGCAAGAGTTGATCGAAACCCTTGTTTGGGCACACGAACGCACTCCTCTAGCTAACTTAGTTCGCTGGAAAGACAAGCCCGTTGCTCTGTCCATCGTTCAAGCCCGCGTAGTTGGTCTAACCCACTTTGCAGTCGGTTACGTTGTAACTTACGCCGCATTCTTGATTGCTTCTACTGCTGGTAAGTTCGGTTGATCTGGCTACTAGTTTTGTAGATAAGTAATAAAAATCCCCTGCCGCAATGGTGGGGGATTTTTTCATTTTTGATTACTTTTTATATTTTTATGGGAACAGCCTAAAATTAAACTTAACTATAAACACTCAAAACCATGACAAACTGGCAAGAACGTATTACTCAAAACCCAAATGTATGTCACGGTAAACCGTGCATTAAAGGAACGCGCATCATGTTATCTGTCATCCTTGATAACCTCGCCGAGGGACTGACATTTGAGGAAATTGTTCAAGAATATCCACCATTAATTTTAGAAGATATTAGAGCTGCTATTGCCTATGCAGCACAATTAACCAGAGAAGAGGAATTGCTGCCACTGCGATGAGTAGAATGACAGTGAAACTCGATGAAAACATGGCACAAACCCACGTCGAGTTTTTGCAGCAAGCTGGTTACAATGCTGACCGTGTTACTGATGAAGGATTATCTGGTGCTGACGATCAAATTGTTTGGCAGCAAGTTTGTGCTGAGGAACGATTTTTCATCACTCTTGATTTAGATTTCTCTGATGTTCGCCGCTTTCCACCAGGCACTCATCCTGGTATTTTACTATTGCGATCGCGTAATCGTAGCCGTCAGGCAGTACTAGAAATTTTGTCTCGTGTTGTACAAGAACAACCTTTAGAAACGCTCAAAGGTTGTCTTGTAGTAGCAGACGAAATACAGACGCGAATCAGGCGATCGCATTAAAATCATTATGTCTGGTAAATTTCTACCATACAAAAAATGGTAGTGTTTTAATAAGTTTTATCAACCTGTGTATTGCTTTGTAGGGAAATATTTCAAGAATATATTCTCATGTATTTTTTGTGAGTTTTGGGTGCAGAAGATGGGAAAAATATGTCAAGTTATTTATCTATGGAATTACTCAGCACTTCTGAATTACAAACATTGCCTTCTGACAACTGTTGAGTGTGTCGTTAAACCTAAAACCCGAAAAGTTAGTCAAGCGATCGCTGTCAAGTTGATAAAGCACATAAGCACAAATATGATGTTATATATGCAAAATTTAAATCTATAAAAATTACCCTAGTAAATCAGGATTTTCAAGCCAAAATTATGGAGCAAAGTCACCGACCACAGCACTACAATGCCGATCAAGAGTTTGAAGAAGCCCTCGAACAATTGGAGGATATCTTACAAGAAAATCCTACTGAGGATGAAAATACACCAAAATTGCATACTGATAGTGCTAATGAAGTCGAACTCGCTAAAGATTTGACGGATATTGATTTAGCGGCTTTTGAAGATGCCGTTGCCGATATTGAACAATATTTAGAGCAAAAAACGAAATAAAAGTTTGTCATTAGTCCTTTGTCGTTTGTTTTTTGTCATTTGTCTTTTGCAAATAACCAATGACCAATGACCAATGACCAATGACTAATGAATCATTTGCCGCTGAGCTTCGTACAACATTAAAGCAGCTGCGATCGCCACATTCAAGGATTCCACCCCAGGACTCAGAGGGATTCTCACTTCCTCGTCTGCCATCGCTGCTAAATCTGCTGACAAACCAGCACCTTCATTCCCCAGTAATATCAAACTCGGTTTTCGCCAGTCCACTTGCCAATAAGTTAAGCTGGCATTCGGCAAGGTTGCTATTACCTGCATTCCTGCTTGCTGACTTTGTTGCACTGTCGCTTTTAAATCTTCGGTTACTGCCGTTGCTAAGCGAAACCATTGCCCCGCTGATGCACGTAGAACTTTGGGGTTGTCTAAATCTACGCTATCTCCACTTAGCCACAATCCGGATGCCCCAGCCGCTGCCGCAGTGCGAATCATCGTACCCAGGTTACCAGGATCTTGTACTGTTTCTAAAGCTAGGACTAAACCAGTAAATGGTACTTGAGTTTGGCGATCGCTTCGTTTTGCTGTTGCCACAACACCATCGGGTTGGACTGTAGTGGCGATCGCATCTAAAACTTCTCTACTCACAATTTCAGCGCGATCGCATCGGCTACAAGCTTCTTCCCACAATGACAAATGGGTTGCTTGCCAATCTGGGGTACAACACACTGTCTCTAGTGGGTAATTCACTGCACAAGCTTCCTCTAACAGGTGCGTCCCTTCTAGCAAAAATAACTCTTGCTTGTGGCGCTCCTTGGTAGAGTGTAGTTTACGAATTTGCTTGACTAGGGGATTCTGTAAGCTGGTTAACATCAAAAAGTTAGGAGTTAAAAGTGATAAGTTAAGAGTTAAAAGAAACTAAATAAACTCCTAACTCCTAACTCCTAACTTAAATAATATGCGGAACCCGGGACTTGAACCCGGAAGCCTTGCGGCACTAGAACCTGAATCTAGCGCGTCTGCCAATTCCGCCAGTTCCGCTGGCATTTTTTACTTACAATTCACTATCTTTGCATATTTTTTTATTTTTGTCAAGTCCCAAAAAACAAAAGAAATAACAATTCAGTATTTCTTTTGACTTTCGACTTATTTTTTCAAGGTACTAACCCTGCACGCAAAGCACGGACAGCGGCTTGTGTACGGTCAGCTACACAGAGTTTATTGAGAATACCCCGAACATGAGTTTTGACAGTACCAACTGTGAGATAGAGTCTTTTGGCGATTTCTGCATTGTCACACCCAGCGACAATCAACTCTAAAACATCCATTTCCCGTTGAGTTAAAGGATAGCTGACGATAGTTTTCTCAACATCCGGGTCAATACCTTCAATTAACACTCTTTTTGTGGCTGCTCCTCTGCTGCCATCGGGAAAATCTTGACGTATTTGCTGTAGTACAAGGTCTGCGATCGCTGGATCGATCCATGAGCTACCTGCATGGGTTGTTTGCACAGCCTCCACTAGTTTCTCACTTTCGATATCCTTCATGCAATAGGAATCTGCACCTGCTGCAAATGCAGCTAAGACTGCCTGTTCGCTATTCTGCATTGTTAAAATCAGCAGTTTTGTTGTGTAGTCTTCGTTCTCTGCCTGATATTGCCGAATTGTCCGTGTTAGCTCGATACCATCCATATCAGGCAAACCAATGTCAATAGTCGCAACATCAGGCTTGAGAGTTTTCACAAGCTCGATTCCATCTGCGGCATTAGCTGCTTCACCGACAATGTTTATTGAGGCTTCGGTTTGTAAGGCAGCCCGCAAACCAATTCTCGTAAGGTTATGATCTTCAATCACGAGGATCTTGATTTCATCCATAGTTGCTTAACTTTACTGTTATCTATCTAAAGTACACATTAAAATAATCCTGTTCTCACACTCTGGATTTTATACAAAAAGCAATATGTTTGCTATTCGTCCCTGACTGCATCTACTATTAGACATAAATAACCTTATACTGTAAGTTTTTCAACAGGCAAGAGTTTTATCTGACAATTCAATCAAAAAATATTTTTATACATTCTTCTCAAGATAGACGTTTTCTGCTCTAAAACTGATTCTCAAAATCTGGTAGCAACTAGGAATCGCTGACTATCCCATAGCTTACCCTTGTTGTGGGAGCAATCATGCATACAAAATTGGACTAAACTACTTCACCCTAACACTCTACCCACAGATATGGATAATCAGTCAGCTAATATACTTAGCTCAAAGTCATATTAATTACTGGTAATAATCTGGATGAAGCGAAAAAGCAGTATATTTCTGAAAAATAACCCTGGATTCAGGAAAGTTTCAAGAAAAATGTGAAATTTTAATCATTTCAACGCTGTTGGAGTAAGCTATTACTAGATTTACGACGGATAGCCAAGCACTTCTTTTTTATTGTCAAAATTCAGGGGTCAGAATTCAGGAGCAAAACTAAAAACACTTTATCAAGGCGTTAGAATTCAGGAATCAGAATTTCAAAAAATCAAACTCTTAATTTACCTTGTTTCATCGAGAATCGTCCTAAATCCAGATAAATTCTGAAATCTAGCTTTTGAGTTGTGAATTATTATTTTTTATTTAGCCATGTCTTTAACTAAAACTGTTAAAAAAGATAAAATTCTCGTTGTCGATGACATTTTTGACAATTTACTCGTCTTAGAAGCAGTCCTACAAGACAATGACTATGAAATTAGTTTAGTGGAAGATAGTAAAATTGCTCTGAATATGGTTGAGCAGTCGCCGCCAGATCTAATTCTCTTAGATGTGATGATGCCAGAAATCGATGGGTATGAATTTACTCGACGCATCCGACAAAATCAAGCGTTGCCATTTATCCCAATTTTGCTGATTACGGCTCATTATGAATCCAGCGTTGTTCAAGGACTTGATGCTGGTGCAGATGACTTTATTCGTAAACCATTCGATCCAGATGAACTACATGCACGAGTGCGATCGCTCCTGCGTCTCAAGCATAGCATTGACGAACGAGATCAAATGGCTAATCTGCGGGCAGATTTTGTCTCACGTTTTACTCACGATTTACGCATACCGCTAGTAGCCTCCAACCGGGTTTTAAAATTATTGCTGGAAGGTAGGTTTTGCGATGTTTCGCCACAATTGCAAGAAATAATTAATACCATGATTGGCAGTAACCAAGACCTGCTAGAAATGGTAAACACTTTATTAGAAGTTTATCGTCATGAAGCCGGCTGTAAAACTTTAAAAATTTCTCCTTGTAATATTCAGGAATTAGTGAGTGAAGTTGCCCAAGAATTAACTCCCTTAGCTGAAGAAAAAGGATTAGCTGTCAACCTTGATAAAGGTGAAACAGCAACTACGGTGATGGGCGATCGCGTAGAATTGCGGCGAGTTTTGACAAACATCATCGGTAATGCCATCAAATTTACAGATAAGGGTTCTGTAAATATTCAGTGCTATCTGAATTTGGCAGATGTAACTATTAATATCCAAGATACAGGACCAGGAATTTCTAAGCAAGACCAAGCAATATTATTCGAGCGATTTCGCCAAGGGAAACACCAGCGTTCTGGTAGTGGTTTGGGACTATATCTATCTCGTTGCATTATTGAAGCACATCAAGGCACAATCGGTGTCACATCTGAGCCAGGGCAAGGTAGTACATTTACTATACGTCTACCTGTGGCTGACGAAAACTAGAAGTTCTTTTATTTTCTTCTGAGGGCGGAAATGATTTTGCCGGGTAGTCTTTCTAAGATGAGCTAATTGAGAGTCGAGCCAAATATATGTCTCGTCATTTAGAAAGACTATTACAAGTAGATTCATTGTTAAGAACTAGGCAACGCCCAACAACTCTTAGCCTTGCTAAAGAGTTAGAGGTTAGTGAGCGGACAATTCGCAGTGACTTGGCTTTTTTGCGCGTTCGTCGCAGACGTTGGCGCAGCCATCGCTTTCATGCTCCTTTGGAGTATAACCATAAACTGGGTCATCACTACACTGATCCAGAATGGCGGTTGCCAAGTATTCCTTTAACCAAGGGTGAGTTATTTGCCCTGACTGTAGGCGCAAGAATGCTAGAAGCCTATGCAGGTTCGCCTTATGCGTTGCAGTTGCGGAGTGCGATCGCTCGATTGAGTGAAAGACTACCAGAGACAACCTGGGTGAACGTGCAACAGTTAGCAGAAGTTCATATTCTATTTGGTGCGGGAGCAGAAGTTGACCTCGATCCAGACATTTGGCACAAGCTAGAAGAGGCTTGTAGTCAGAGGAAAAGGGTAATGATGACTTACTATACTGCCAGCCGAGATACCATTTCGGAACGCAAGCTTGACCCTTACCTATTGGTTGTTAAGAGTCCGCCGGAGTTAGTGGAGTTGGTGAGAGAGGAAGTTACAAAGATGTATAGAACGTACGCCATCGTCAAGTAATAGATAATTTTAAGCTACAAGGGCAAGCCGTGATTTTGATTGCAACCCAAGTTGCAGAAATGAGCTTAGATTTATCAGCTGATTTATTAATAACAGATATTGCCCCCGTCTCATCATTAATTCAACGAATGGGAAGATTAAATCGTCGTGCGACTCCTGACAAACCAGGAGAACCAAAGCCAGCATTGATTTGTCAATTACCTGCGGAAAATGAAGTTTTACCCTACAAAAAAGAAGACCTAAAAGTAACTGCAACTTGGATTCAGAACTTACTTGCTAAGAACAAATCATTAAGTCAAAGAGATTTAGCAGAAGAGTTTGTTGCTGTTAGTGATGAAGAGGATTACAACTACAAAACAGCCCAGGAAAGAGCTTGCTTTTTTGGTGTACCTAAAAAATCAGGTTTGTGGCGGACTCGTCCAGGTTCTACTCGTGGTGAAGGATACACAATACCAGTAATTTTAAAAGCCGACTATGAAGCTTGGCAAAAACAAGGCTTATCTGGAAACCCTAATGCTGATTGGATACGCAAGCATGAAGTTGCGATTCCTATACGTAAAGAGGCTTTGAAGTGGGAACAAATAGGAGGAATTCGCATTGCACCTAAAGATGCAGCTAAAACACCTAGTTCTTTAGCAATAAGGTATAGTTTTGATGTTAATCCATCAATAATAAATCATCAACCTCCGCCAGAAAGATTTACCCCCATCATCGATCCTCATTCTCACAAATTCTCTAAGCCCAATTTAGGCGATCGCCTAAACTAAAAGTAAGTATCTTTTCCCATACAACACCTATGGTTCAGTCTTCTAATCAACGCCTAACCCTGGAAGAATTTCTGGCACTCCCCGAAGGTGATATTACATACGAGTTTGTAAACGGTGAAGCTGTACCCAAATATAAAGATGATGAAATGTCACCAAAATTTTTTCATGGCTCCACTACTGGTGCTTTATTTATACTATTGTCTGCATGGGCACAAGCAAAAGGTCGGGTTGTGATTGAATGGGCAATCAAACTAACACGAAATCAACAAGATTGGATGCCCGTACCAGATTTGACTTATGTTTCACATCACCATCTTCCTGCTGACTGGCTATTAGATGAAGCTTGTCCTGTTGCACCGGAATTAGTGATTGAAATTATCTCACCCGGTCAAACTTTTGGCGAAATTGCCGAAAAAGCAACTGATTATCTCAAAGCTGGTGTTTCCCGTGTTTGGGTGATTGATACAAAAGCTAGAACTGTAACTGTATTTGCGCCATCTTCTTTACCGATTACTTATCGATCCGATCAAGTAATTACTGATGATTTACTACCAGAATTGGAAATTACCCCTAATGTAATCTTTCAACGAGCTGGGTTAAATCCCTAAAATTCCATTTCCTCTGATGTCGTAAGGCGCTAAAACACAATTACCTTACAGACATATATGCAAATTCTCGAACATCTTGAAATCCCCGCCAAACTTGAAACGCTATTCCAGCTTATAATCGTCCTGGCGCTTGGTCATCTCAAGAAGAACCTTACCGGATTATCTAATGCATGGATCTCTGTTTGTGAAGTCACAAAATAGCAGCAGACAAGTAGAAAACGTTTACTGGCTTGGTTTTGAGCATTTTTAGAGCAATAGGAGGTGCTTGCATTTTGAAAAATGACCTTAAAAGCTAAGTCAGGTAAGGATTTTGATGTCAGATGATCCCTTTAAGGCTAGAATTTTGGTAAGAAATTGACTGCTCCATTGCTTTTTCAAGCCAAGTGCTTGCAAGATCGCAAATTAGTGGTCTTCTCATAAGGGTTTGAGCGATCGCTCTGAGCAAACCTTTGATGCCGTAAGGCGTTGAGCACGCTAATAGACGCCAACATAGGGTAGTCCCGACAGCGTTTAGTCTAGGGATAGGGGGCGTTGTAGTTCGCCCTGTGGGGGTTATTCCCGGCGCACAAAGGGCATGAGATATTTGTCTATGCTTTTTGGAACTATAACGGTAAATTGATTGTCTGAGCGATCGCAGTTTTGTTTTTGTGTTTTCACAATCTAAAATCGTAGAGGATCTAGACATCGGAAATTTGAATTAAATCAAAATAAGATTGCAAATAAAATAGTGTTCACAGGTAAAATCCGTGAACACTAAGAAAACACTTGGACTTCAGGAGGAGGTAGACAAAAAATTTGATTATTTATCTATTTCTGGAACAATATTAGGACGTTCTTTATCTTCCCAACCTACAGGACGTTTGGAATTATACCAAGCGATCGATCCTATAGTCACAGCAGCGATAAAGCCGACTACGAATAATCCCGTCAATACAATAGAGTAACTAGAACTAGGTTCTGATGTAACAGGTATGTCTGTTAAAAGATAAGTAAATAGTAGATTAATCATGAGTTGACACCTTTCAACAAAAATTCAGAGATGGCTGAAAAATTATTTTGGAAGCCGTGTTATCAAAATCTGGTTTTGAGTTGTCGATTTTTTACTTGACTCAGTTGCAAAATACTACATCACAACTGAAGTCAAGACAGACACAGAAAAGCTAGAAGTAGGGAGAAGGTGTAAGTAAACTATGAGTTTGCTTACACCTTCTACCGATATAAACTTAAATTTAGTCTACAGCTTTCTTAACTTCATCTTTGACATTTTCAACTGTGTGACGAACTTGGGATTCTACTTGCTTAGCTTTACCTTCAGCTTCGTCCTCAGGGTTACCAGTGATATTGCCGATTATTTCTTGAGCTTTACCTTCGATATTTTTAGCAACTGCTTTTGCTCTTTCTTCGAGACTCATAATTTACTCCTAAATTGTTTAGCTATTTATTCGTGATTGCGTTACCGAACTCGGCTTGCAATGTTTATACAATACTTGGAGTAAAAATTAAATTCTTCTATCTATAGATGTTTTTATTCAAAATATTTGTATCCATTCTGTATAGTTATTGAAAGGCTTAATTCATCTGAGAGAGTTCAAGTAATATCCGAAAGATAGAAAGGAATAGCTCAATAGGTCTATCTGAAGATAAAATCATCCCATTTTGGTTGGATTTAGATTTAGTGGGACTTAGACAAAAGACATCTGGAGTAATTAGTTCAGCTTCAACCAAATACATCCCAAGCGGCTTAACCTGAGAACTTTGCGCGTCTATTTTTCTAATCAATAGGATCTCCTGATTTTAACTAGGTAAATGTAATAAATTTACTCACAGGGTTGTTTATGAAATATTAAAATACTGATAAAATCAGAAATTAATATCTTGATAATCTTCTCTTAATCATATTTTGCGTTGCTTAAATTCTCTAGTCAACAAATATAAATTTCTGCTAAAAAAATATAAAATTCTAATGTAGATGCGTCAATTTTGGCGTTGCTGTGATAACTTAACGCTCTCATGTTTTTTAGCAGATATAACCTCACCAGCAGAACGCCGTGAAAGAGTCTAACTTTTCACGGCATGTGGAAAACCTCTCCCCTACAAGGGAAGAGGCTTTGAATTTTCCTTTTTCCCCTAGTGAGGGGTTAGGTTTGGCGTTGCTTTTTACAGATGATGTGAAAAGCCAAACCGGAGTTAGTAATGAGTACCTGTTTTACGATGGTTGATGGCGGTAACAGCATCAGGCTTGAGTAATTTACCTTCATCCACGGTTGCGTACACAACCCAGTGATCGCCACATTCCATACGTTGGTTGACTGAACATTCCAAATATGCTAAAGCGTCGGTAAGAACGGTACAGCCGTTATCTGCAACTGCTGTGCTAAAGTTGGCAAATCGATCTTCCCCAGGCGCAAAAGATTTACGGAAATGCTTCATGTAATCTTGATGATTGCCGTCAGGTAGAATATTCAAGGCAAATTTACCACCAGGATACATTAAAGATTCGATCGCTCGATCTTTGGCGATCGCCACCGTCAGTCCAGGTGGATTAAAGGTAGCTTGAGAAACCCAAGCGCCTAGCATCCCAGTAGATACTTCTCCAAGTTTCGCTGTTAATACGCAAACGGAACCAACAATTCGACCCACAGCTTGTTCCACTGGAGTTGCAGCTTGTTGGGGTACGCGTACCTTTTTAGCTTTTTTCAATGCTTGGGCAAAGTCTGTACCTACTTCTTCACAGAACTTGAGAGTCACATCATCGGGTTTAAACTTCACCTTCAAGGTCTCAAAACCCAAACGATATCCCGCATCCCGGA
Organism: Desmonostoc geniculatum HA4340-LM1; assembly: GCA_019359545.1. Taxonomy (GTDB): domain Bacteria; phylum Cyanobacteriota; class Cyanobacteriia; order Cyanobacteriales; family Nostocaceae; genus Nostoc; species Nostoc geniculatum. Next base: position 18,044 of record JAHHHB010000088.1, read on the forward strand.
GTTTACCTTCAATTAAGTCAAATGCTTCGCCACTCCAGCCATAGGAACCAAACACCCCAGCCAGTTTGGTGTTGTCACCACTCGATAGCACAATACCTAAAGCAGTATGAATGGGAGTCGGCGCATGACCACCGATGGTGGGAGAACCGATGATAAAACCATCTGACTGTGCTAAGTTGATGCGAATTTCATCGGGAGTAGCAAATTCACAGTTAATGGATTTGACTGCAACTCCCCCTTTGGTCAGTCCCAGAGCCATCGCTTGTGCTAAAGTCGCTGTATTTCCGTAAGCTGAAGCATAAAGTAAAGCAACGGAAATTTCGCGATCGTTGTGAGAACGACTCCATTCTCCATAAGCTTTAGTCAGTTGGATTAAGCCGGTGCGTACTAAAGGCCCGTGACCCACAGCATACATTCTCACCTGCAAATCTGATATTTTCTCCAAAGCTGCTTGCACGTGAGGAGCTTGGGGAGCCATCAGGCAGTTAAAGTAGTAACGCTGGTCTTCTTTGAGCGCCTCTGGATTATCATCAAACAGTTCATCGCCACAGATATGAGTTGCGAATAACTTATCTGTGTAGAGAATTTGGGTCTGCTGGTCGTAGGTACAAAGTCCTTCCGGCCAACGGGGACTGGGAATGGGAAGAAATTTCAAAACATGACCTTTGCCCAAATCCAGAGTTTCTTTCCCCCGCATCACCAAGACTTGCAAATCGCGGTCTAGGAAAGCAGCACGCAAATTGTTAGCACCGGGAAGAGAACAAACAAAAGTTACCTGTGGTGCTAGTTCTAAAATTGCTTTGAGGGTTGCAACTCGGTTGGGATTAAAATGACCTAAGACCACATAATCCAAACGTGTCAAATCTAAAGTCTGCCGCAATGCCTCTAAATAAATTTCGGTAAAGCTTTCTGGTGGTGGATCGATTAGTGCGGTTTTATCAGCTTCAATTAAATAGCAATTAGAGGTAGTACCTCTTTCCAATGCGTATTCAATTTCAAACCGCAGACGTGACCAACTACGTGCCTTGAGAACCTTAGTATTTGTGGCAATTGGTAAAACTTGAACGTCGCGTGGCTTGGAATTGATCATAGGTGTTAAATTTGGGGAATTGGGAATTGGGAATTGGGCATTGAGCATTGGGCATTGGGCATTGGGCACAAGAGGCAGAGGAGCGGAGGGGCAAAGGGGCGGAGGGGAAAGATTGCAGCAACTTCTCCTCTGCTCCTCTGCTCCTCTGCCCCCCTGCCCCCCTGCTCCCTTATCCCCATGCCCCATGCCCAATTTTTAGTAGTAATTTCCAACTTTGCGATGACGAACAGCTGTCAATGCATCGGCTTTGGAGACACGACCCTCTTGGACGGTGCAGTATAAAATCCAGTGGTCACTGCACTCCATGCTGCTCTGTATTTCACATTCTATGTATGCTAGAGCATCAGTCAGAATTGGGGAGCCGTTTTTGGCGGTTTGAGTTTTCACTCCGGCAAATCTGTCAGCACCAGGATGCAAGCGCTTGAGAAAGTGCTTTTTCAGTTCTTGATAATTGCCTTCTTCTAACACATTGAGGACGAAGCGATCGCCTATTTGCATTAAGGAATCAATGGCGCGGTCTTTGGCAACGGCGATTGTGAATCCTAGTGGTTGCAAACTCGCTTGTGTCACCCACGACGCTAGCATGGCACTGCTGACATCACCTTTTTTGGTGGTAACTATGTACAGTCCGTTGCTAATCCGACCCAGCGCCTTTTCCATGTTGACATCAAGGGATTTGATTTGCTTGATGTTGCGATCGCGCACTAGCAATTGTCCCAAGTCTGTACCTGCTTCTTGGCACAATTGGAATGTGGATGCAGTGGGAGCTTCTTTAATCCGAATGGCGGGGAAGGCTTCTTTGATCCCAGAGTCAATAAATTTTCTCCGGAGTGTATCAATGGGTTCATCATCTCCGCCATAACATTCAAATAGCCCAACTACTTGCTTGTTTTTGGCCACAGCTAGCAATGAACTGATACTAGCTTGGGCGGCGGCGCTGGTACTTGGAGGCATACCAATAATGATGCCAGCTGCTCTACCGGCTAGTTCTTGGATTTCTTGGCTCTGGGCAGTACTCAGATCCAGGACTTCTACCCCAACTCCTGTTTTCAGAATTCCTTCGGCAATTGCGTGACCAAGGCGTTCACCATAGCCGTAGTCTGAGACAAAGAACAAGCCAACTGTTGTTTCTGCTTTGACTTGTCTGTGGCTCCAAGTTTCGTAACATCCAGTTAGAACATCTAAATGGTGGTATAGTAATGGCCCATGACCGTTGGCGATTATATTAATCTTTCCTAGTTCGCTCATCCGCTTCATGGCATTCACCAAAGAACGAGCGTTAGGACCCATCAAACAGTCGTAGTAAAATCTAAAGTCAGCTTCGATCGCTTCTAAATCTTCGTCGAAGGTGCGATCATCACAGAAGTGCATCCCAAAAGCATCACAGGTGTAGAGGATTTGGGTTTTGCGGTCAAAGCTAAAGATTGTGTCTGGCCAGTGCAGGTTAGGCGCACTCACGAATTCGATTTCGTGTCCTTTGCCAATATCTATGCGATCGCCACTTTTAACAATCCGCTTGGAAAAGGGATCGTGTACTAAACCTTCTAAAAATTGCAACGCAACTTTAGAAGCTAAAACGGTGGCTCGCGGCGCTAACTGAAGCACATCTTCCACTAAGCCGCTATGGTCTGGCTCTGTGTGACTAACAATTATGTAATCTATTGTCTTGGGGTTAACAAGACTTTTCAAGGTATCTAAATACAGTTGGCGAAACTTCTGGTGAGAAGTATCAACCAAAACTGTTTGTTCGCCCCTAATTAGATATGAATTGTAGGTTGTACCATTTTGCAGTCCGAATTCGATATCGAAGCGATCGCGATCCCAATCGAGAGAGCGAATCGCCGTTGTATTAGGGGCAATTTCTACAGTTTGTATAGTTAACCGATGTTGATCGTTCTCTGCGTGGGCGTAGCCGGTCGTAGACATCGCTACCATTATTCGTCTCCGAGCGCAAATTATCAGATTTTTCTCTGTCCCCATTATCCCTATTAATTTTTTTGAAAGTTGTAATGAATATTAGTTTTTCTGATTTTTAACTTGTATTAATTATTGCTATTTTCTGGCAAGATTTTTAACTCAAAAAATATACTAAATACTAATTTATCATCAATTAATACTGAGTATTTGTTTTTACCACCAATTATGTTTTCTGTTAATTCCAAAATATCATGTACATAATATTTTTTGACTATAAAAGCTGAAAAAAATCCAAAACTATCACAAAATATCAGGCTATGATAATGTCGTTTTTTTAAAGATGTATGGATATTCAAGGGATACCAGAATTCACAAAAAAATCGTCTATTTAGGGACTTACAGAAAATAAATTATCCCAAATTGTTTGTACATTTTTCGGCTAGCACAGCTGTGCTACCCTACGGGACGCTACGCCAACGCATTTAGGGCAAGCGGTAGGGGGAGGAACAGTCGTGTTAAGTCCAGAAATTGGGATAATTTATTTTTTGGAGTTTCCTATGTTGAAAGATGAATCTGGTAAAAGTAAATGCTCTCCTCTCTGATAAGTAAGAAAGGTAAGAAAAGTAAGAAAGGTAAGAAAGGTATGAAAGGTATGAAAAGTTTATTGCACACTTTTAATAATCATCAAATAATAAGGAGTGAGCAGTATTTTTTAGAATGAGCATTAAATATTTTGTTGTTTGAGCCAAGAATATTGGTAGTATAATGTAAATTTTATGTAAACTAGAGAAAACAGATATTTTTTCTGGGAGATAATAAAAGTTAATTTACTCAGAGCAGTCAAATCAAAAAAACCTGTGCTTGTACATCTTTTTTTGCTCATCCAAGTCTAAAATCATCAAAAAAGAATTTTTAAAGTTTTGATAAATGCCCGGATCGATAAGGAGATGTGAAAAAGTTTAATGATACAGTTCTTTGTATTCGACATTAGGTAGTAATCAGGACAATGCCAACAAATTATTGTCCTCATAGCCATCAGCTACGGCCTCTGGCTATGCAATAAACAAACCTATACACGCTAAGGCTGTCTTGTTTGATGCGCGTAACTTTTGACAATCAATTATCAACTTGGAAAATGTTATCAAGGCAATATTTCATGGGTGGTAGCCATCAGATTAGACGTGGGCATCCTTAATACTTATTGTTCAGTTGAATAGCGTATTATCTCAGATGTATGCCGTAGCAAGTATAGAGGTCTGATATAGACATAAAAATGACAAAACTTGACTGTATAAAAGGTTATTGTTTATGGGATACCGATTGAAAATTTTTCTAACTGAAGAAGAAAAGCTAACTCTAGAAGAGTTAAGAAAAGCCAAAGATGTTCCTCAACGTACCAAGGATCGTGCCCAAGTTTTACTGTTGAATGCTCGCGGCTTAAAAAATGAGGAAATTGCTAAAGGTTTGAACTGGGCGATTTCAACAGTACGTCAAACCCTTCATCGCTGGGAAAAGTTGGGGTTAGTAGGCTTGTGGGATGCTGCTGGCCGAGGAGGAAAAGCCCGATATTCGGAATCAGATTTGATTTATCTAGAAAATTGCTTAGCTCAAGAACCAAAAACTTATAATTCTAAAGAACTAGCAAACAAATTAGCATCTGAACGTCAAGTAAATTTGAGTGCAGATCGACTACGACGCGTACTCAAAAAAAGGGGAAGGAAGTTTGGAAATGCACCCGCAGAACTCCAGAAACAAAATATTTAACAAAAAAGAATAAAGGCGTCAGTAATCCCCCACTAAAAAGATTGCTGAATTCTGAATTCTGAATTCTGAATTCTGAATTCTATTCTAAAAGTGCTTTTGGAAGGTGGTTAAAAGAGAAGTCAAACCTCGTTTAGCCACTCCAAAATACTGGCTTTACTTTCTGCTAATCCTTTATATACCAGTGACTCCAGCGACATAGACTCAATTGCAGTATACAGCTTAGACCTGAGCAGCGAATCTGTTTTAACTACACCACAATCTCTAAAGTAAGTACGAATTGTAAACAGCGCTGCTTCATACTCTGGTATTCCCCAAATGACTTGTCGCTCAATTCGCAAATAAAGCCTGGGATGTTGCAAATCAAAATTTCTACCTCGCCATTGGCTAACTGACACACCAGGGGGTGGTTCGGGATGGTGGTTCAGGCGGGTATCGTTACTCAAACCCCAAGCAAAGCGTACCATCGGTTTGTGAGTAATCATTGTATTAGCGATCGCTAAACCTCGCCGATTTATTTTTTCCATACCCGCCACAGGCGCATGAATTGTGGCAAAATCTTGACCAATTTTTTCCTCAGCTGACCAGTGGTTGGGATAGCACAGATGAACTCCACTCAACCAGTTCCTACCATCGGCAGAACGGCAGATAATTGTCAGGTCTTCCTGCACCTGTGCTGCTAAAGCATCGAGGGTAGAAGCATAAGCTGGAACAACTTGATCCCTGGCTTAACTTCGTAGCGTCCACTCATCAGGGGAAAGTAGTAAGCCCCATTACTAGAAGCTTCCACTGTCCTAACTTCTTGGAACAAATTGTCTAGAGACACAGATTCTATTATGCTTGTTTTTTATTCTTCTCATTTCTAATATATACAGCAGAATCAGCGAAGGCTTCCGACGAACGAAACTTCGGAGAGTAAAACACGCTTTATAGCCGGATAACAGACTGAGATTGTGTACCTCACTTTCCTTGAAATCTGCTGTATCTATAAGGGATATCTTGAGCAGAGGGGAATAATTAATAATCGATGTCCAATCACAAATGACTAATGACTAATGACTAATGACTAATGACTAATCAATTTCTTTCCAACCATGCATGGCTGCTATAGCTTTAGTAACCCATTCAATTACAATTGGGGGAGCTTCTGATATCAAAATGCTAGGATAAACTGCTGCACCCCATTCGGGATGAATTAACACACGGCATTGATTTTTAATCACTGGATAGTTGAGTAAAGCTTGAACAACTGCTGTGTCGTCGTGGGGAATTGCTCCGGGATGGGATAATAAAGGATAGCCTGTACGAGGATCGATTATATCTGTTAGATAACCGCGATCGCGCAGATTAAATGCCAAATCGCAGCCAAATCTCATAAACTTTTCCCGTAAGCGTTCTTTGTCTGTTTCTACTTGGGCTGTCTTTTCCACTAGTTGATAGCGCGATTGTTGTAAAACAATCACTACTCGTAAAAATGGCTGCTGTTTCCAATCTGGTAATATCCGTTCGCAGTTGGCACAGATATATTGACTGGGGGGATGAATTGAAATTTGAACCGCTTGTCCCGTTTCGCCAACTAAATTAATGGGATAGCCTTGCTCCGAAGTGTAAACTCTGGGATAGTTCACTAAATTGATTCGGTTTTTGCAAAGTTTTTCAATTTAATCTACGGTATAGATGATAACTCTTAATAGTTGCAAAAAATCATCAAATTTCTATAATAAATTAGTTTTCTTGGAAGTAGTTGTTAATAATTTGACAATTTTAATCTGATTTTTATCCTTTATTAACCTGTTTAAATGGGATTTGCTGGGTTGGCTGTTGAAATATGGGCAGTCAAAAAGGATACCATAGCAGTCCTAAATGACAAAGTGAAATCTTGCTGCTCAGGCTGTCAACAGTCAACAGTCACCACTGATATTTTTCACAACTCAAACAGGATTGCTATAGCGATACAGTTTTCTGTAATCAAGATTGTATATTTATGTATTTTATTACACAAGGATAGATTTTACACTTCCATCATCTTAGTTGCAATTTACCAATACAGAAAACAAATGATGAATTTCCAACGTAGTATGACAATGGGAAGTTTAACATTGGCGATCGCTCTTTTTGCCGCCAAGCCAGTATTTGCTTATAAACCTCCTGTCATTCCACCTGCAAACTTAAATTCTCAGCCTTCATCATTCACCATCGCCCAACTCACAGAAGCGAGTTCTCCTATTTACGGAACGTGGAAATGTCCCAATAAACTTGCTCGGATTACAACTCAGCTACAGATTTTCGCATAGTGTTGTTCAAAAATCAAGACAAATTTCTGTAACATTAATATCTGTATATATGTTATTTATAAGTATAGTTTCTTGTTTGGTATAAAAAAATGAAAAAAATTGCAGCATTAGTTTGTCTTTCCGCAGGGTTATTTTGCTTATTTCCCAGCGAAGCTCAAGCTCAAAGAGCTAGATGGTCAGGCTATGGAAGTAACAGCAGTTATAACCTTGATATTAATTTAACAGTGGAAGATTCTGATGGAGATCTCAACAGGGGGTTTTATTCTCAAGCAGTCAAACAATTTTCATTGTCTCGCGATCCTGAAGTTACTCAGTATACTAATATTACTTCTTTAGGGTTAGGTGACTTAATTATTTCTAGACCTCAAAGGACAACAAGCGATCAAAAGATAACCACTGATATTCAAATCATCTTTGGGGATAATTCTCCAATAAAAAGTTTGTTTTTATTAATTGAAGATAACGATCCTTCGTCTTCAGTAACAAATGATTCACCTAATGTTAACGTTAACAATTTATCAAGTTTTCTTAGTGATTTATCATCAATTAATAATCCCTTGTCAAGTAAATTTGAAATTAATAATCAAGCATCCACAGTATATTTCAAAGATCCAGATGGGTATCAAACAGAATCTTTAAATTCTGCCGAATATACGATAGTACCTGAACCAAGTTTTATATATTCTTTTCTTCTTTTATTTTTTGTGAGTTTACCACGTATTTTTAAACAGAAAAAATTTCATATATCTTTTAAGTCTACTAAATAATTAAGTTATTCATAAATCAGAACAATAAAGTTCATCAGTAGCACCCACCAGTCGTACAGAATACCCAACTGAATTCTGACGACTGACGCCTCTATTCTGTTCGATAAATAATTTTCAAAAAAGGTGCTAACATATTCCAAGTTGAGGATTATAGAATTTCTCGTTCTAGTAAGGTACAAGGTAGGGGCGCATAGCTATGCGCCCCTACAAATTTCTGTACCTCATGTGATTGGGAACCGCTGTAGTTGTAAAATACCTAAATAAAAAAATGCAAAAAAACCGTCAAAAAAAACTTTTTTTCAATTTCGGTATTATATTCTGTTTATTGAGTAATGCAGGAGTGGTAGTAGCTCAAATCAATCCGGATAATACTTTACCTGTTAATTCAATTGTTATATCACAAGACAATATCAAGGTTATTGAAGGTGGAACTTTAGCTGGAAATAATCTTTTTCATAGTTTCAAGGATTTTTCAATTGCCGATATAGACACAGCTTATTTTAATAATCTTGAGTCAGTAAAGTATATTTTTGCTCGCGTCACAGGCGGCACAATCTCTAATATTAATGGCATGATTCAATCCAATGGTAATGCTAATCTTTTTCTGATTAATCCTGCTGGGATTCTTTTTGGCTCTAATGCATCTTTAAATATTGGCGGGTCTTTTATTGCAAGCACTGCAAACAGCGTTAAATTTGCAGATGATAGTGAATTTAGTGCGAATGCAAACCAAGTTCCTGCGTTGTTAACACTGAGCGTTCCTGTAGGGTTACAATTTGGCTCAAATACTGCTAGTAGAATTGTAAACCAATCCCAGGCAAGTCCTAATGGAGAATTAACAGATGCAACACCTCCTCATCCAATTGGACTAAAAGTTCCTATTGGAAAAACCTTAGCTTTAGTAGGTGGTGATGTGAGTTTAGAAGCAGGTAATTTAACAACTACTGGAGGAAGAATAGAACTTGCTAGTATTGCCGATACAGGTTTAGTTAAACTGACAGAAATCGATAAAGGTTATTTTTTAGACTATTCAGGTATTCAAAATTTTGGAAATATTCAACTTCTACAAGGTGCAATTATATACGGAAGTGGTAAAGGTGGTGGAGATATTCAAATACAAGCAGGAAATCTCATCCTCACCGATGCTTCTTTGATTTTTTCTAGTACCTTAGATGACGGAAGAGGAGGAAATATAGCAATAAACGCCAACACAATAACTGCTGATAAGGGTTCATTTATCGCAACCTTTGTTCAAGCTTCTGGAAATGCTGGAGATATAATTTTAAAAGCATCAGATACTATCAAAATTACGGGCACAACAATAGATGCCGAGTTTCCTACAGCAGTTGTTTCACAGGTACTAGAAACAGGAACAGGTAACGGTGGAAATATAATAATCGAGACAGATGATTTGTATATTGGAGATGGAGCAATTGTTGATGCTTCAACCTTTGGTGCTGGTTCAGCAGGTAACATAATTATCAAAATAAAAGATTCAGTTGAATTATTTGGCTCCTCAGATATACCTTTTCCTGGCGGTATTTTTGCTCAAGTTGCAGATATCCCAACAGACAATGCTGGTAATGCTGGTAATGCTGGTAATGTCAGCATTGAAACTAAACGTTTAGCGGTTTCAAATGGCGCACAAGTAGCTACTATCGCACGTAGAAATGGAAACGGCGGTACTTTGGTGATTAATGCTTTTGATTCAATTTTGTTGAGTGGTGCATCCCCTTTTGCTACTGCTGCAATTGATGATAACCAACGTAGTGGAATTTTTGTATCTGCTGAACCAAAAGCTACAGGTCAGGTTGGAAATTTTAACCTGAATACTGAAATACTAACTGTTGAAAATAGAGCGAGAATATCAGCAGACAACTTTGGTTCAGGTGCAGCGACAACACAGAATATAAATGTCAGACAATTGCTGATTCGTAATGGCGGAGAAGTAAGAGCTGGCTCATTTAATTCGGGTTCTGGTGGAACTTTAAATATTAATGCTACGAAGTCTGTAGATGTAATTGGCACTACTACAATTGGTTCTGAAACTGTGGCTAGCACTTTATTTAGTCAAGCACAACCAAAAGCATCAGGTAACGCAGGTAATCTTAATATCAATACCCCTGAACTCAATGTTCGAGATGGTGGGGAAATCACCGTCAGTGCTAAAGGTAGTGGGACTGCTGGTAATTTAACTATTACCAGTAATATTATTCGTCTAAATCGAGGCAATCTTAAAGCTGAGGCTAATACTGGAGGTGGCGCAAACATTAAATTGCAAAATCTTAACTTGTTGATTTTGCAAAATCAAAGTTTGATATCTGCAACAGCTTTTAACAACGCCAATGGTGGCAATATTGATATTGATGCCACTAATGGTTTTATTGTTGCTATCGCTGAAGAAAACAGTGACATCACTGCTAATGCTTTTGCAGGCAAAGGTGGAAATATTCAAATTAGCACTAAAGCTATTTTTGGGATTGAGTCGCGCCCAGACCTAACAGCTAAAAGTGATATTACTGCTAGTTCAGAATTAGGTATTCAAGGTATAACAATTATTAATGCACCTGATAATGATTCTATCCAAAACAGCTTTACAGCACTGCCCGATAACCTCATAGATACTAACGTCCTAATTGCTAATAGTTGCATTGTTCGCAGTCCCAAGCAAGAAGGAACTTTTATTATTACTGGTACTGGTGGTTTACCTAATCGTCCTGGTGAGGCTGTGGCTTCTAGTTATCCTACAGGTGATGTGCAGAATGTGACTAATCACAGTGCAGTTAAACCGTGGAAAAAAGGCGACCCGATTGTAGAACCGCAAGGGGTGTATCGATTAGCGAATGGAGATTTGGTGATGAGTCGTGAGTGTCGTTGAGGTTGGAGAAAGAATTCAGAATACAGAATTCAGAATTCAGAATTCAGAATTCAGTAGGCTAACGCACCGTCAACAATTTAAGGTGGGGCACTTGGCGACAACGCACCCTACATCAAATTTATATTTCTTCATTCATAATTCTGAATTCTGACTCCTGAATTCTTCCTTGTTAATTGAGTTTTAAAGAATTGACTGGTACTTCATCCCAAGAATCGACTGTGCGTAATCGTGCTACCCAACCTGCTGCTTTTTGTGTCTTGGTCAAATTATTCTCAAAGGAATGATGACAATCTTTGGCTTGAGATTCGTTACAACAAGCAATACAAGCATGAATCATCCCAGACGGATCGATTTGCTCATTTACCCAAATAGTCATAAGATATTCCCTCAAAAACTTTAATGAAAAAAGCTATTCATCATTTTAGAATAGTGAACTACCTATACACTTAACGTGTCGTTACTTTTTTTAAGCATTCTGTACCATCCAAACTAAAAAGCCTAATATCTGATCTATTGGAGGCAAAGGATAGTCAGTTAAATCAATTTCTACTATCTGCTCTACTAGCCGAAGAAACCGCCACTGAGTTCCATTGGTGATACTCCCATAGTTCGCTTGTGTGGGATTTTCTTTGAGGTGGTTAAATCGCTGGGCAGCGATCATTTCTGCAATACATTGACCTATGCCAGCATTTAAGTCACCTTTTTTCGCCTCTACAATTACTACTGTAGGCGCTTCTATTTCTAGCAGTTCTGGAGAACGGCTAATTAAAAAATCGCATGAACTTGCACAAAAACCAGATTTAATTATCGCCATGCAACCGACACGGGGCTTAGATGCGGGGGCGACAGGAGCAGTACATTCACGATTATTGCAAGAGTGCGATCGCGGTGCAGCAATTTTGTATATTTCTACTGAATTAGAAGAAGTAATGGCCATGAGCGATCGCATTGCTGTAATCTACAGAGGTGAGTTTGTAGGTATTTTAGATGCACAAAGGGCGACAGTGGAAGAGATTGGTTTATTGATGGCTGGAGGGATAGGAGGACGCAGGTAAATGGGGAACAGAGGGGAAAATTCCTAACTTTTAACTCCTCACTCTTCACTCCTCACTCTTCACTCACTCCCATCACACTTTTTTCATTCATACTGTTGACATGGTTGATGAAAGCACGTTATAAGATCTTAAAGAAAATTAAATCAGTCTGCCTAATCCACTTTATTACCTAAGAACTTTTGTAAACGGTAAACCGGAGCGGAGGAACCAATTCTGGGGCGTATCTTGAAATCGATTACTTAGTACAGGTCGCCGCAAAAAAGGGTCGGAATTTAAGCTGCGAACGCTAGGTCTATTTGGGTCGTAGAATTGGAATCTGGAATTTGGCACTTTGCGATAACTTTTAAGGTTGACTTTTCACT
>JAHHHB010000089.1 GCA_019359545.1 Desmonostoc geniculatum HA4340-LM1
TAAGCCAAGCGTTCTTGGGGATAGCTAGGGTCGAGGGGTACATATGCACCACCCGCTTTGAGGATCGCTAATAGTCCGATGACCATCGAAAGCGATCTCTCTACACAAATCCCGACTAATACTTCTGATTTTACTCCTAATGAACGCAAGTAGTGGGCTAGTTGATTTGCTCGGTTGTTTAACTCACGGTAGGTTAGTTGCTGGTTTCCTAAGACGACTGCGATCGCATCGGGTCTTTTCTCTACCTGTGCTTCAAATAATTCATGGATACATTTATCTTCAGGGTAATCGGTTGCTGTATCATTCCACTCCCACAACAATTGATGCTGCTCAGGTTTTGTTAGCATTGGCAAATCTGACAAACGCTGCTGTGGATTGGTAACAATTGCTTCAAGCAACGTCTGCAAGTGACCGACCATTCTCTGTATAGTACTTTGAGCAAATAAATCCGTATTGTATTCAAAACCTCCAACTAACCCTGATTCCGTTTCTGCGATCGATAGGGTTAAATCAAACTGGGCAGCACCAGTATCACTTTCTATAGGAGTTAAAGTCAAATCAGGCAATTCTAAAGCAGACATTGGAGCATTCTGAAGCACAAACATCACTTGAAACAGTGGTGTATGGCTTAAATCTCGCTGTGGTTGCAATTGTTCAACTAACAACTCAAAGGGCAAATCTTGATGAGCATAAGCTCCTAATGCTACTTCTCGCACCCGTTTCAGTAGCTCTTCAAAGCTAGGATTCCCTGCCATACTAGTTCGTAATACCAAAGTATTGACAAAAAATCCAATTAATCCTTCTATTTCCGGTCTGCTCCGATTGGCGATGGGCGAACCGATAACAATATCTTCTTGTCCTGTATAACGCCATAGCAGTGTTTGAAAAGCTGCCAGCAGGGTCATAAATAAAGTACTTCCCTGCTGCTGAATTAATTTATTGAGGGATGCGGATAATTCTTTGGATAACTCAAATGAGTAAGTTGCACCCAGGAAAGTCTGAATTGCTGGTCTTGGGTGGTCTGTAGGTAATTCTAAGACTTTTGGTGCATCTTCTAAATGTTTGCGCCAATAAGATAGCTGAGTTTCGAGTACTTTTCCTTGCAGCCATTGTCGTTGCCAAGCAGCGAAGTCTACATACTGTATTAGCAGTGGCGGTAAGGGTGAGGGTTGCCCACCACAGAAGGCTTGATAAAGTGTTGCTAATTCCTGCACCAATACATCTGTTGACCAACCGTCAAAGACGATGTGGTGCATTGTCAGTAATAATATATGTTCTTCTTTACCAAGATATAATAGCTTTACTCTCAGTAGCAAGTCGCCCTTCAAGTCAAAAGGTTTTTGTGCTTCCTGAGAAGCTTGTTGTCTGACTTCCGCTTCTTTCTGACTTGCAGATAACTTGCTAATATCGGATATTTGTAACGTTAAAGGTTTTGCTTTCGAGATGACAGCTACTGCTTGCCCTTTTGTCGTTTGGAAATTGGTTCGCAACGCTTCATGGCGACTTATAATTTCGTTGAAACTTTGTTGTAGTGCCTCTACATTTAGTTGTCCTTGTAGGCGAATAGCAGCAGAAAGATTGTAGAATGGACTATCTGGTTCTAATTGAGCTAAGAACCATAACCGCTGCTGGGCAAATGATAGTGGTAAATTTTCCTGGCGTTTTACTGGGTGAATAGGCTGCTTATCATGAACTAAATCTACACTGTTATTACGTAAAAAAGTGAAGATATCTTCTTTGCGTTCAGCTATTTCTTTTTTAATAACTGGTGTTAATACGTCTTTTGGAGCGTTACAGCGTAAGCGATTATCTTCAACCCATAGCTTGACATCTAGACTGCAAAGGTAAGACAAAAACTCTTCAATAGTTTTCATAATTCTATCTCCTCGCGATCGTTGTCTACTCCATTCGTGGAAACAAGCTGTAGTTGTTGAACTGTAAGCATGTTCTCGATACGTTCTACCAATTGAGCTACTGTCGGTGCTTCAAACAAACTGCGTAAGGGTAACTGTATCTTGAATGCTTCACGTAACCTGGAAATAGCTTGGGTTGCAAGTAAAGAATGTCCACCCAAATCAAAGAAATTATCGTGAATACCGATATGCTCTTGCTTTAATACCTGACCCCAAATATCAGCAACTATCTCCTCTGTCGGAGTACGAGGTGCAACAAAGCCCAATTCTGATTCATTTTTGAAACTTGGTACAGGTAATGCGCGGCGATCTACTTTACCACTAGGGCTAAGAGGCAATGCTTCGAGCAGTACAATTGCAGAAGGTACCATATGCCCTGGTAGCTTTTCTTGAAGAAAATCGCGTAACTGTTGGACTAGTTGGTTACTACTTGACTCATCTCGATCAAACTCAGGGCTAGGAACAACATAAGCCACCAAGCGTTTATCATCAGGATTCTCTTCTGTAACTATAACTACAGCTTCCCTAACAGCTTGGTGTTGAAGCAAAAATGTTTCAATCTCTCCAAGTTCAACCCGGAAGCCACGAATTTTTACTTGATGGTCAATGCGTCCAAGGAATTCAAGATTACCATCAGGTAGCCACCTGCCTAAATCTCCAGTTTTATAAATTAAATCTCTACGATTTGCTGGTAACTTCTGACTCCCATTCGAGAACGGATTAGTCACAAAACTTAAATTAGTTTTTTCCTCGTTTTTCCAATACCCCGCACCTACACCAATTCCCGATACGCAAATCTCTCCTGGCGCGCCAATTGGTAATAGTTGCATTTGCTCGTCCAGAACGTAAATATTCAAGTTGGCTAATGGTTTCCCAATTGGAACTGTGCGCTGATTTTCAGCAAAAGGTTTGTTAACAATAAATTGAGTAATATCATCAGCAGCCTCTGTAGGGCCATAGGCGTTAACGATTTTGATTTCTGGATATATTTCCAGCCACTTATTTACCCAACTGACTGATACTGGTTCCCCCACCACCATCATCCATTTGAGATCGGGTAATTCTCTTTGGTGAATTCCTAGCTCTGAAGTATATTCAAGTAAGCCGCCAAATAATGCCGGGACTAATTCAACAACCGTAATTTTTTGGTATTTAAGTGTTTTAAATAATTGTTCTGGAATCGCCACTGTTTCAATATCTGCTATGACTGTCCTACCACCAATTAAAAGTGGTGCCAAAAATTGCCAGACAGAAATATCCGTGGAAGAAGGGGCGCTTTGGAGAAAACAAAATCCTTCTGTTAACTGTAACTCATCAAATTGAGCATAAATATGATTAATTGCACCATCATGTCTTACAATTGCCCCTTTTGGTAATCCTGTAGACCCTGATGTATAAAGCATATAAGCTGGATCAGCAGCAACATTGATAAGTTCTAAATTATCATGAGGCAACTGCTCGAAATCAAATTTATTATATATCTTTAAATTTGCCTGATTAGCAAGTTTTGTCTGCTCACAAAGTCCCTTATCTAAACAAATGATAGATGAGAGTTGAGAACAATCTTTTACTAGTTCTGCTAGGACATCTAATAGTGAAAAATCTGTTAATACAAATCTCACTTCGCTATTAGATAGCATATACTTGATGCGATTTGGTGGGTAAGTACTATCAATAGGTACATAGGCTCCACCTGCTTTATAGATAGCAAGGATAGCAACAAGGAAATTAATATCGCGGTCTTTAAAAATGCCTACAAACTCTCCCTGCTTAACTCCTAATTTCCGCAATAATCCAGCTAACTGATTAACTCTATGATTCAGTTCTTGATAATTTAATTGAGTTTGTTCGTGAACTACAGCTATATTGTTGGGAGTATGAGATACTTGTTTTTCAAATAATTCGTTTATGGTCTGCTGAATTGGATACTCTTTAATATTATTGTTATACTCTTTTAATAATGTGTATTGCTCGGAGTTTTTTAAGAAAACAATATCGGAAATTTTAATATTAACTTTGTTTAAACAACTGTCTAGTACGTTGATATAATATTTACCGAATAATTTGATATTTTCATCTTGAAACAGATGTTCGCTGTATTCTATTTCAGCACTAATACTTTCTCCATTAACTCTAAAATAAATGGTGATATCATTATTGAGTTTATGCAAATTATTTTTATTATGAATATTTTCTAATAAAACTACTATGTCAAAAATTGGACAACGATTAGGAGTTGTAGGTATTTCTAATAATTTAATTAATTCATCAAAATTATAGTTTTGATGACTATAAGTGTTTATGGTAGCATCTTTGATTTGTAAAAGAAAATCTTTGAATGAAACCTGAGAATTTACTTGAGTACGCAAAGGAATTACTTTGCTATTTATGTCATGTGTTTCAATTTTATCATATACTGGTATGCCAACGACAATATCATTATTTCTAGTATATTTTTGCAGCAAAATATTTAACGCTGATACAAGTATTAAGTAGATTGAAAAGTAAGAACCTTTTGATAACTTAATGAGGGATTGAGATAAATTATTTGATAAATCAAAGCTCAAAGATTTTTTATTATCACTAGTAAATAAAGGTCTTGCATAGTCGAGCATCAAATTTGTTTCTGGTAGTTCTCCTGATAATTTGTTAATCCAATAATTTTTTTGAGAGAATGTGTAAGTCGAGTGTAGATGTGTACCCATAATTGTTTCCTGATAATTAATTGCTATGCAAGTTAACTATTATGTAAATCTTCTAAATACAATCATCAAAAGCTGTTTTGAGAATTAAACAACCCTTTTGCAAAGTAGGCATATCAATTATTAAAGGTGGCAAAATTTTAATTACAGTATCATTTCTACCTGCTCGTTCTACTATTAATCCTAATTCAAAACAGCGTGATATGATTTTTTTGGATAAAGCGCGATCGCCAAAATCTTTGAGATCAATTCCCCAAATCATTCCAATTCCGCGGATGGCGATTTTTTCACTAATTGATGCTATTTCTTCTATGAGAAATTTTCTCAAAAAAAGCTCTTTAGCTTTCACATCCTGTTCAAAATCATAGCTTTCTCGATACTCTAAAGCAGCAGTGGCTCCTACAAACGCTAATTGATTACCTCTAAAAGTACCATTATGTTCGCCTGGTTTCCATATATCCAATTCTGGTTTAATTAATAATAGCGACATGGGAAATCCATAGCCACTAATTGATTTAGAGAGTATTACCATATCGGGAACTATATCTGCTCTTTCAAAAGAAAAGAAAGACCCAGTTCGACCACAGCCGACTTGAATATCATCGCAGATTAATAAAATATCATTCTCATCACACAACTTTCTTAATCTTTGCATCCAGTCAATGGGAGCAACAATAACTCCACCTTCTGCTTGTACTGTTTCAAAGATGATTGCAGCTGGTTTTTCAATTCCGGAATTAACATCATTTAATATCGATTTTATATATTCTATTGTGTCAAAGTTTTCCATAAATCCATAGGGATAAGGCATAAATGTTACATTACTTGATGTACCAATTACACCTGCTCGGATACCGATATTACCAGTAATGGATAAACTCCCTAAAGTCATACCATGATATGCTCCCATGAAGGAGAATATACCTGGTCTTTGTTTAATTTTTCTAGCTAACTTTAAAGCTGCTTCTACTGCATTTGTTCCTGTAGGCCCGCAAAATTGAACACGATAATCTAGTTGCTTTGGACTTAGCACTACTTCATCAAATTTAGCTAAAAACTTCTCTTTAGCCGAAGTATACATATCCAAGCCATGTGCAATTCCATCGGCCTCTAAATATGTTATGACTTTTTGTTTTATATAGTCATGATTGTGTCCATAATTTAAAGCACCTGCTCCTGCAAAAAAATCAATATATTCTTTACCTGATTCCGAATAAATTATAGAATTTTTAGCTCTATGAAATATGTCTGGAAAAGTCCGGCAATAGCTTCTAACGTTGGATTCACACTTGTCAAATATATTCATAAAATTTATTCCTCTTGAAAATTAATGGATTATTCTTTAAGAGACATAATTGAGATAGGTTTTATAAAACTTAAAAATAATTTGAGGAGGGACTTTAAATACTAAACCTAGAGTTAATAAGAAGTTATAGTATAAATTTTGAATCGGCATCCCTTTTGTAATAGCTGCTAAAGCCTTTAGGGAACTTTTTGAAGTATGCCAATCGACATTAAAGGAAATCGACATATCTAAACTTCTAACATGATGCAGTGTTCCGGGAGGCATATACAAAATATCTCCAGGATTTACAATAAATGTTATTGGATTAGCATTCTTATATTCAGGATACTTATCAAAATCTGGATTTTCTGGATTGACAAGAAACCATCGCCAACCTTTGCGATAACAATATTTAGCATCTTCAGGTAATAAGATGGTAAATTCTTTCCGTCCAACAATTTGAAAGAAAATATTGTTAGTGAGCAGGCAATCAAAATGTAATGGTGTGACGCTGTTAGAACCACCCAAGAAAAATTGGCAGTAACGCCACCACTCATGCCAATACCATTGTGGTAAATATTCTAAGGGAAATGATTGAGCGTCTTTTATTAATGAAGGTATTAAGCTAAATAAAGGTAGGTCGTGACAATAGGGTGGTAGAGGATGATTTTGAGGATCTTGTTCATGATTTTCTATTAATTCTACATACTTTTTCATTGTCAAAGTACATATTTCAATTTCCTTATTGCTGAATTTTTTGGCATAAATATTTAGATTAGGAGATAGATTTTTTAAGTGTTGTAAAGACCATTTATCAAATCCGGCTTTGTTAGAAAGTACTCCAGAAATCACGACTGGCTTACCTAATTCAACATAATCTTTCTTGAATTCCTCACTTGATAGCTTATATCTTCTTTCTATTGCAGATGAAACAATCATAAGTAAGTGTAAATCTTTATTGTTAGGTAAGGTTAGTAAGAAGGGTCAGGAGTTTAGTTTACGTTAAGATATTGGAGTGAATTCCCAATCAAATATTGCTTGTTTTTCTAATGCTGCAACAATTTTTTGCTGTTCTGGTGTCAGCAAGGGTAAGTTTTTAATTTGGAAGTTCGGATTAGTTATTAACCCTTGTAATAGCATTTTTATATCTTGGAGTATGCCAGTAATAGTAGCAGTCTCAAATCTTCTAGAATCATAGGAAATAGCTATTAATAATTCTTTATTGGGGTATACAACTAAGTTAATAGGGTAGTTATTTCTGTAATATAATGCTGTATGTTTAAATTCTATATTACCCTGCCAATCTCGAATAAATTCGCTGACCGGAAAGTTTTCAACTACTACAATACTTTCAAACAAAGTTAGTTTTTGTGGGACTTCACTCCACTTATGAATTTCTGTCAACGAAGTGTACTCATAGTCGCGTACTTCAACTAATTGAAGTTGAAAACGCTGTAGCCATGACAAAAAAAGCTGTTCAACATCTATATTCACATGGATAGGCAGGGTATTCACAAACATCCCTACCATTGACTCCACCCCATTTAAATCTGCTGGTCGTCCAGCAACATTGTAGCCATACAATATATTATTGCGACAAGTATAGCGACTGAGGAGAATGACCCAAATACCGTTGACTATTGTTGCAAGAGTCAGACGTTGTTGTGTCGCAAAGAGATGTAAAGCTTGTGTAGTTGTTAATGATAGTTGAATTATTTCTTCAGTATACTTTACCTCTTGGACAGATGATTGGTCAGTTTTTTCTATATAAGTGAGAGGAGTTGATGTTTTAACACCTTGTAACGCTTGTCGCCAAAAATTTTCAGCTTTTGATATATCTTGTTGCTGCAACCAATCAATATAATCTCTAAAAGGACGAGTAGGTGCTAAACAGATTTCTTTATTTTTACAAAGTGCTCCATAAACTTCTACAAACTCTTGGAATACTAGTGAACCACCCCAACCATCTAAGATAATATGGTTCACACTCCAAATATACTGATAGCAGTCATCAGTAGTACGAATTAAAGTATGACGCATCAGACATGGCTGAGAGAAGTCAAAACTTTTTTGGCGATCTCTAACAAGAAAAGACTCGAACTGTACCTTTTGTTCAACTGAATCCAAATTAGACCAGTCATAATGATTCAGGGAAACTTTTACTTGATTATACACGATTTGTAATGGATTTTCAATTTCTTCCCAATAAAAACCAGTACGTAAAATGGGATGTCGATCTATTACCAGTTGCCAAGCCTTTTCAAACGCCTCTGTATTAAGATTGCCACGAACAGTAAAGATATGCTGGAAGAAATATAAGGACAATTCACTATCAAATAAACAGTGGAATAGCATCCCCTTTTGTACAGGTGTAAGTTCGTATATGTCTTCAATCGTTTTTGTTTTCATATTGTATTTTTATCTATTTTGATTAATCTTAAAGAGTAAATTATCCAACTGTTGTTGATTCAATTTTGCTCTAGGAAAGTCAGAAGGTGTATATTTTTCTGCTTCTACAGACTGACAATAAATTATGAGAGATTGTAGTGATTCTATAAATCTATCACCTAATTTTTCAATAGTTTCTCGGCAATGAACACTCGGACTATACGTCCAATGTAATTGCAATTCTTTGTTAACTACAATTGCATTAATTTGTAATAAATAAACTTGGTTTTTAGGTGTCTTGTACTTAAAATCTTGAAAATTTTGAGCTAGCCCAAATAAAGACCAATCTGAAATTATTTGATCGTCTTGACCGAAGTAATTGAAACTCACTTCAGGTTGAGGAAAAGTTTGAAGTTTTGATTGGATATCCTGTTCATTGATAAAGTACTTTAGTATGCCATAACCAATTCCACTATTGGGTATACCACGTAAATACTCTTTTATTGCTATTAATGCATTTCCTGGTTCAGAAGATTTTGTGATATCCAAAATAACTGGGAAGCAAGTTGTAAACGAACCAACTATACGGGATAAATTTACGTCTTTAAAGGTTGCCTTTCGACAGTTACCTCTGATATCCACCCATAATGTTTGTTCTCCTGTCCATGATGCACAAGCTTGCACCAAAGCTGTGAGTAACACATCGTCAATTTGAGTATTATAGGCTTTGTGTATCTCCTCTAGTAGAGCTTTTGTTTCTTCTTTACTGAGAGAAACTGATACTGTATCTACATTAGTTGTTGTATTGTTACTTGTTGAATAGTCAGCGGGTAAACGGCTAAATGATTTTTGGATTTCTTGCAGCCAATAATCCCGTTCTTCGATCATTTGTGAAGATTCGGCATACTCCTGTATAAATTGTGTCCACTGCATATATGAGCTAGTATTATCTGGCAAATGTATTGCTTTGCCTTGACTGATTTGCTGATAAGCTATTTGCAAATCTTCTAGCAAGATTTGCCAAGAGAAACTATCAACTGCCAGATGGTGGATGATAATTAGCAAATAGCTTGTTTGTTGTGTCCCTAAGTCAAAGAGAGCAAACCGTACAAGTAGACCTTCAAATAAATTCAAGCTTGCCTCTAGTTCCGCAGCTTGTGATTCAATAGTGAGTCTTCGCTCAATTTCTGGTAGTGCCGATAAATCTACTCGTTTCAATTCAATATTATCATTAGAACTAACATAAATTTGTTGCCAAGCAGATTCTTTTTGGATAAAACGTAGGCGAAATACATCATGATGTTTAATCAAATGCTGTAAAGCTTGCTCTAATAAATTGCGATCGCAATTTGGCTGCACTTCCAGCAATAAAGACTGTTTGCAATGATGTATATCGGGTTGATTCTGCTCAAAAAACCAATGCTGAGTCGGTGTGAGTTGCAACCCTTTTATTCCTAAACCAAGTTGGGGTTGGATAGCCAGAGTAATAGATAAATCTGTTGCTAATTCAGCAATTGTTTGATGATGAAAAAACTGTTGAGACGTTAATTTTAAACCTGCTTGGTTAGCTTTGGCAGCAATTTGAATTGTATTAATTGAATTTCCGCCCAACTCAAAAAAGTTGTCATGGATACCTATGTTATCAATTCCCAGAACTTCTTGCCAGATTTGGGCCAGCATTTGCTCGATTTCATTTTCGGGAGCAACGTAATCATTACCTAAATTAGGACGAGGATGTTTCGCTTTGGATAGATTGACTGAAGATAATTTTGAATCTAAAAGCGTCAATTGTTCTTGCAAATACTCAGAAGAGTTCTTTTGCTTAATTAAAGTCGGTAAATCTTGCGTTGAAACAATAATATGAGGCAGGTTACTTCCTAAAATGCGATTAAAAATATCAATGCCTTCTTGAGGTAATATGCCTTTTTTGATGATCTCTGCGCGCTCGTGTTGAATTTTATCTGGTAATACAGTTTCTACTGCAAACCCAACTTCTTGCCAAACATCCCAGTTAATTGATATTGTTGAGCGATCGCGCGTGGAATTATGATGAGCATAAGCATCGAGAAAGGCATTAGCTGCACAATAATCTATTTGTCCAAATTCACCTAAGATAGAAGTTTTGGATGAACAAAGTACAAAGAAATCCAGACTTATGTTCTTAAAAACTTCCTCTAAAGTTAATGTGCCTTTAATTTTTGCTGCTAAAACATTGCTGACCATATCCTGCGTTTTAAGTTGGGTAACACCACCACCAGGAACGCCAGCTGCATGGATTACACCATTAATCTGACCAAATTTTTGTAATCCTTGATTAATTACTGAGTGCATTTGTTCAGAATTAGTTACATCAGCACTTTTGACCTCAACTTCTGCTCCTAATTTCTCAAGCGATCGCACTTTTTCTATTTTACGACTAATAGAATCTTGGCTATCATGATTTACTAGCCATTCCTCCCATTCGGAACGTTCTGGTAGCCCCCTTCGTCCGATGAGTATTAACTTAGCTTTAAATGTCTTTGCTAGATGTTCTGCTAATACTAAACCAATGCCACCGAGTCCACCAGTAATTAAGTAAACTCCACCTTTCCTTAACTTATGCTTGCTGGCTACTCGTTCATCTAATGGGACTGCTTCAAAGGTTTGAATCCAACGATGATATCCACGATAGGCAACTATTTCATTAGTCTGTTGTAGCGTTAACTCTACTATTAATTTATCTATAATTTTTTGAGATAAAGGAGTTTGAGTAGAATGGACTACTAAATCAACAAGACTGCAATTAATATTGCGATATTCCTTGGGAATTACTTTGCATGGTCCTAATACTGTAGCCTTTTGTGGACATAAATTTTCATCGCCAATGACATCGTGTAAATTACTGGTGACGACCATTAGCTTCAGGGAATCCCAAATGTCTTGTTTTCCAATTGCTTGTGCTAAAAATAGCAGACTATAGAAGCCGAGATCCTGGTAATTTTCAAACAATCCTGGCTCGTTGTTGAGCAAAATATCATTTGGTGTAACGCTCCAAAAGTGGACAATTGTGTTTAGTTGAAAATCCTGCTTTTGCAGTTCTTGAAGCAATACATCATAGTCATTCGATTGTTGGGGATTGATGACATATATCTGTTCATCAAGCTTGCTAAAATGTTCCCCCACCCGCACGGTAATGACATCTTGATTTTGCTGTTCAAGGCGTTTAATAAATTCGGTTCCCACTCCATAGTTATCGACAAAAACTAAGCAACGCAACTTTTGCTTTGTCGCTTCTTCTTGAAAAAACTCAAGCGGCGTAGATTGTTTCCATACCGGAATATAAAACCAGTCAGCGATATTCGGTTTTTTATCTAATGATTGTTGTGATGCTATTTCTAATGTAGATGAAGAGTCTAGTTCAATAGAGTAACGCTGATTTTCAACAGGATGACTCGGTGGATTTTGCTGTAACGATTCTTGGGAAGCTGTAAGCCAGTAACGCTGACGCTCAAAAGGATAAGTTGGTAAAGGGAGGCGATGACGGCGTTCATTAGCGTAAAAACTTGACCAATTTATCTTGATTCCCAACATCCATAACCGACCCAAGGTGTTGAGTAAAAATGCTATTTCTGAATACTGCTCGTGAGTATCGGGTATTGAGGTCAGCACGGTTACTTCTTTATTACTCAAAGTTTTTGCACAACCAACTTCTAGTAGAATTCGCTGATTGTCTTTGAGTAACTCAGCAATTCCTTCATTAAAATGTTCTGGTTGCTGTATTTGTGTCCAATAGTTAAAGTCTGTTGCTTCAGCTTGAGTAATCCAAGTCCCACTAACATTGGATATAAATGGAATTGTTGGAGGATTGAATCGGACTTTTTGTAACAACTCATCAGAAGACTCACTCGCCACTAATGCAAGAGCATCTTCAACAGAAAAAACTCCAGCTAAAGTTGCAGCAACATATTCTCCAACACCTTGCCCAATCATTGCTTGAGGAGAAATACCCCAGGACATCCACAATTGAGCTAAGGCATACTCAATGACAAATAGGGCACTTTGAACAAAGCAAGTTTGTTGCAGTTTCTCTATTGCGATTTCCTGCTCAGATTCGCTCTGATAAATTATGGAACGCAAATCTAACTCTAGATGTGGTTTTAATATTAAGCAGCACCGATCTACCTGAGCGCGAAATACTGACTCAGTTTCATAGAGTTCTCTGCTCATGTCTGCATACAGCGCATCTACCCCAGGAAAAATGAAAGCAACAGAGCGAGTTCCTGACTCTTGAAGTTGAGTTACAATTTCTCGTGAGGCTGGCTGATTCAATGCCTGAATTGCATCTTGGGTATCGGAACAAATCAATATTCGTCGATGACTAAAGTCTCTGCGCCCCAATTGCAAAGTATAAGCTACATCTGCAAGATTAATATTGGGATGTAGCGTCAGATGTTGGCTAAGATTTTGCGTGGTAGTTGCTAACGCAGACTCGGTTTTTGCAGAGAGTACCAACAATTGCCAAGGACGGGAAGCACTAGAAACTGGAAGTGTTGGAGCTTCTTCTAGAACTACGTGGGTATTTGTTCCACCCATTCCTAAAGAACTCACACCAGCGCGGCGGGGGGTCGAGCCTCTTTTCCATTCCCTTAGCTTGGTGTTGACATAAAAAGGACTATTGGCAAAATCAATTTCAGGATTGGGCTGCTCAAAGTTTAAGCTTGGTGGAATTAACTGATGTTTTAGAGCCAGAGTAGTCTTGATTAATGCTGCAACTCCGGCAGCTGAATCTAAATGACCAATATTCGTCTTGACTGAACCAATGGCGCAGAAATTCTTTTTCTCGGTACTGGCACGAAAAACTTTAGTCAGCGCGGCAATTTCAATCGGGTCACCTAAGGCTGTACCGCTACCGTGAGCTTCAATATAGCTGATTGTCTCTGGCTCTACCTCTGCTAACATTATCGCTTCCGCGATCGCTTCTGCTTGTCCATCAACACTAGGTGCTGTGTAGCCAACTTTCATCGAACCGTCGTTGTTAATTGCAGCACCTTTAATCACAGCATATATGCAATCACCATCGGCGATCGCATCTTTGACTCGCTTGAGAACAACAACTCCCACACCGTTACCAACAGTTGTTCCCTGTGCTTTGGCATCAAAAGCATGACAATGACCATCAGGAGATAGTGCCCCTCCTCGTTCATACAAATAACCAGCTTTTTGTGGCAATCTGATAGAAACACCTCCCGCCAAAGCCATATCGCATTGATAATTCTGCAAACTTTGGCACGCGAGGGTAGTAGCAACTAATGATGTAGAACAAGCTGTTTGAACTGTAATACTTGGGCCAGTAAGATTTAATTTATAAGAAACACGGGTTGAGAGAAACCCTTTATCGTTTCCAATCATCTTTTGATATAATTGCGCCGATCCTATTTGGTCATTGTTTAAATCAAAAGAGAAATAGTTATTTAAGCTAGCACCAGCATAAACACCAATTTTGCTTTCACACTTAGTTGAGTCGTAACCAGCATTTTCCAAAGCTGACCAAGCGCATTCCAAAAACAGGCGATGTTGAGGATCTGTAACTTCTGCTTCTTTCGGATTTAAATCAAAAAATTCAGCATCAAATAAATCGATATTATCTATAATACCACCAACTTTCACATAATTGCTATCATTTACCAACGCAGCAGGTACGCCAGCAGCAATTAACTCTTCATCTGTAAATAAAGATAACGACTCCACCCCATCTTGTAAATTTTGCCAAAAAGATTCTATACTGATGGCTCCAGGAAAACGCCCTGCCATCCCGATGATAGCAACCCCCTCCATCAATTCATAATTTTCAGTCATATCATTAAACCTTTATTGCTTTCACTGACTACAAATTCTCTTGAGCCAAAATTTTGAAATTAAATCTATTGCTTAATCAATAACTTTAAAATTTACATACCCAGGCACATCTTGAATGCGACTTAAATCATTTTCAAAAATCACTAAATCGCCATTCTTCTCAAGTTCCCTAAACCCGGCAAACTTATAAGATATATACATCATTCTGTTGCGATCGTTTGGTACAAACTCTGCCAAAAGACGAACATTGTTGCTTTGAGCCAGATTCATAACATGATTTAACATAATTGTGCCAACTCCTCTCGACATCACGCGACAAGACATCAACAAAAGCTTTATCGTCCATGAATTAGGCTGACATTCAATCATAATTAAACCTATTTTTCCGTAGCTTCCATACTTATCTTCCAGACTTGCAATCAGCAATTTATGATTTTCTGATTGGCGAAAATAGTTAAGTTCGTCATAAGAGTAAGTATAACCAGTTGTGTTCAATTGGTTGGTTCTTAGTGTTAATTCTTCTGCGCGCTGCAAATCTTCTTCTTGAGCAGAAGATATAATGAAATTCATATTGAGAGTAGCTAAGAATTCGTCTGGTGTGCCAACAAATTCTTTCTCTGCATTTTGACGCTCAATATCACTAATATACATCAACCTTCTAATTCGTGAATCATCTGTAATAAAACGAGGATTCATGATTGGCATATCTAAAATATTGCCGATTTCATCTGCGTTTATGCACAGGATTTCTGGAAAGGTAAATTTAACTTCTTCTAGTTCAAATAATTGATCGTCAATAAATGCGATCGCATCTAAACCAATATTTACTAACTTAGCAATTTCTTTGATAGAAGATGCCTTAGAATTCCAATTTATTTGGGGATATAAGAAATACTCTTTTAATCCAAATTCTTCTAATTTAGCTACTGCCGTAGTGGGTTCATTCTTACTAGCTATAGATTGTAGTATACCACGATTATCTAAAGTTTGTATCAGATTTAATATATTTTCTCGCAAAGAAACTTTTTCATCTTCCAGTAAAACTCCGTGCCATAGGGTATTATCTAAATCCCAAACGACACATTTAATAACTTGTTTGTCTTTTTGTTTACTATTTACGTTTTGTTCTTTAATGCTAATCATATTCTAAATTCTCTCTGCTAATTTCTTTTCTAAACCAGTAGTCACAGTTGCAAATAAATAATTTTGATAACCTAACTCGGCAATAGTAACTTCTTGAATTTGAGTACTACCTTCAATAATTTCCATAATTTTCGAGTCGCGCAAATATCTTTCTACGGGGTACTCACTACTACAACCGTTACCACCGTGAATTTGTACAGCATCATTAGCTATTTTTGTAGCTGCTGTAGATGCAAAGTACTTAGCAATAGAAGTTTCGATAATCGAATTAGGGTCATTAATATCTTTGAGATAACCAGCTTGATAACATAATAATCTTGCTGCTTTTGTGTTAGTTATCATCTGAGTAATCTTTTGGCGAATTAATTGATGTTCCTTCAGATAAACGCCAAACTGTTTTCGTTCATTTGTGTACTTAATGCAAGCTTCTAAGCAAGCTTGAGCAATACCTACACAACCTGTTGCTACGCTATATCTACCATAATCCAGTGCAGAAGAAGCAATGTAGGAAAATCCAAAGCCTAATTTACCTACTAAATTTTCTAGAGGAACGTGGCAGCTATCAAATTGCAATTCTGCAACCATCGAAGCCCTAGTACCTAAAATACCAAACATCGGTTTGACGGAAAAACCTGGGCTACTCTTTTCCACTAAAAAAGCACTTGCTTTACCCTCGCATTTAGCAAAGACCAAAAATACATCTGCTATTTGTCCATAGGTAATCCATTTCTTTTGCCCATTTAAGATATAAGCATCACCAGCAAGTGTTGCTGTTGTTTCTACACTTTTAGCATCGCTACCTACATTCGGTTCACTTAATGCAAAAGCAGCAATGATTTCTCCAGATGCTAATTTGGGAAGCCAATACTCTTTTTGAGATTTATTTCCCCATTTACACACCGCTTGGGAAACCATGTTGTGAACTGTTAGCAAACTTCGTACCGAAGAACATCCGCGTCCAATTTCCTCGTTGAGTATGCCATACGTAATCATGTCCATTCCTTTACCGCCATATTCTTGGGGTAATATGGCACCAAGAAAACCACATTCAGCTATTTTCTTAATTAGTTCTGATGGAGTACATTCTTTCCGATCCCATTCTCCGGCATCAGGACATATTTCCTCATTAACAAAAGCTCTCATTTCAGCTTGATAGTTTTTTTGTTGAGCGGATAGTTCTAATTTCATTGTAAGTCTCTTGCCAAGAAGTCAAAAATTCCTTTGAAGGAACAGTCTTAAACCATAGTGATAGAAACTACTATGTATAACTAACTTTTTTATACCTCTTTAGAAATAATTTATGAGAGCATACCTTTAAAGAGATTCATCATATGCCATAGAGATCCTTCAGAAGAAATTGCGTGTCGAATATAATGAGGTGCGATATTAAAAAAAACTTTTAGCATATTTTTTTGTTTGAAAAAATCTTGAAGTTTAATATCGTACCAAAATGATAATGATATGTTTTCATCTACTGATGTAACATGATGCCACCAAAAAGGAGGTATGTAAAGAATTTCTGCCGGTTGAAGTATAACTTCTATTCTTTCTTGCCAAGGGAATTTTGGAAATAATTCAAATTGAATGAGATCCGGATTCACTTTACTATTATGTCCGATACCAGACCTATCTTCAAGAGGTGGATAAAAAGATAGATAATTAGAAGGTGGAAATAAAAGAAATCTTTTTTGACCTCGAATCTGAATATAAATATTATGTATTCGGTCAAAATGAAGTGTACTAGCTGAAGTGAAGTTTTTATTTGAGAAACCATGCCACAAATTAACCCATGGCTTTCTATCTAAGTATTTTGGATAAGTTACATCTTCAACGAGTTCAGAAAAATACTCTTCAAAATTTACCTCTTGTAAATAACATCTTACATCATTATTATTTTCATTAATTATATTTTCTATATTTTTTATATACTCCTTGTATTGGATCTCTCTTTGATGCTGATAACCATTATCGTAAGCAAACGTTTTATAGTCATACAAAAAATTTTCTTTAAAAAAGAATATAGGAACCACTTTATTACCACAATGCTCGATCAGATAATCATTAGACCATTTATGACAAGCATCCCAATCTTCTGCAACACCTTCAATTAAAAAAGGCTGATATTGCTTCCATATTTCTAAAAACTGTTCTGTACTAGGATTTTTGATTTTTAAAATCGATTCACTAGCTTGAATTTTCATAAATTTCCTAACATTCTGTACTTCCGTAACTATAAATTTTGTGTCACTTTGTAATTATTGCTACTACTTATGCATGATTACAGCAGTCTTACGCTCAACTAAATTAGTAATAGAATTTATTGTCCGAAAATTTTCAAACTCTAAATCCTCATTTTCAATAGCAATCTGAAACTCTTGCTCTATAAATAAAACAAGTTGCATAGCAAACATAGAATTGACAAAACCTAGAGCAAAAATATCTTCATCTGGTTGCAAATCATGATTGCCAAAAAATTTTGAAAAAAAAGATTTAATTTTAGCTTGAATTTCGTTCATGAGCTTGCTATTTCCTCTTTATTGATATACGTAAAATCCTTTACCACTTTTTCTTCCATGCAACCCAGCATCTACCATTTTTTTAAGTAAAGGGCATGGTCTATATTTGCTATCGTTAAAGTTTTCGTACAAGACTTCGATAGAAAATAAGATTGTGTCTAGACCAATCAAATCTGCTGTTTCTAAAGGCCCCATTTTGTGACCGAAACAGCCTTTAAAAATTTTGTCCACATCTTCTGCTGTAGCCACTTGGTCTTGCAACAGAAAAACAGCTTCGTTAATAGTTAACATTAACACGCGGTTGGAAACAAAACCTGGTGAATCATTGACAATGATGCATTCTTTACCCATTTGAGCCAACATTTGTTTTGCTGTCTCAATTGTTGACTCAGAGGTATGATATCCACGAATCATCTCCACCATCGGCTTCATTGGTACGGGATTCATAAAGTGGATACCAACAACTTTATCGGCGCGTTTCGTGACTGAAGCAATGCGGGTAATAGGAATTGCTGAGGTATTAGCGGCGAATACGCAATCTGTTGGGCAAATAGAATCTAGAAGGGGATACACTTCTTTTTTAATATCCCATTTTTCTGTGACATTTTCAACTACAAAATCTGCATTTTCTAAAATTTTATAGTTTTTTGAGAATTCAATTCTGTTAAGAACATTATCTAGAGTTTCTGTATTGTCACTTTTTTTGAAAAAACTTTGAAAGCGGATATTATTCCTAATTTCGTGTTTAGCTTTATCTAGGATATTTTCTGAAATATCTACTAGGATAACTTGATGGCCTGTTTGAGCGAGGTTTTGTGCAACTCCTATCCCCATTACGCCCGCACCAACAACACCTACTGTTTGAATGTTCATAACTTCAATTCATCATCCTCTAAAAACGCTAACAGTTTGACTTGGGTCACATTACCCCTGTAGTTCAAAAACTTTGCTATTTAAGACGCAGGGAATCGATGTTAGGATCGGGTCACAAATCTGCTGGCACATTCGCCGGGATCGTCCACATATAAATTTGACTACACCTATCTTCTTGACTACAGGTATCTTCTGGATTGCATTGAAAATAGTCAACATCGTCGTAGTCTACCCAGTCCCCCATATGATGTTGGAAAGATACTACACGAGTACCTGGTTTGAGTTGTTTAAATAATTGTGGTCTTAGTTTGATGTTAATATCCTCTCCCAAGTATAGAAATACAACTGTTGCGTCGCTGAAGTTACTCTTAAAAATATCTTGTTGAATAAACTTCACTTTATCACTTACACCTGCATTTTTAGCATTCTCATTAGATTTTCTGACAAGTTGTGGGTCGATTTCTATACCTACGCCGCGAGCACCAAATTTCTTTGCTGCGGTGATAGGTATCCTACCGTCACCACTACCGAGGTCGTAAACAATATCATCTTTGCCTACTTTTACTTCTTTCATTGCATGTTCTATTGTTCCTTGAGGTGCAGGTACGTACCCTGCATCTGGTTGTCTTTCTATGGGTTTAATTTCGGTGGTAGATTGCTGAACTTCTACCGTATTGGGGATTATTGTTGTAGGGTTGGTGTTGAGTTCGGAAGTTTTCTGTTGGCTACAACTCGCAAATAAGAAGCTACCTGCACTCATGGTGACAAAAAGTATTTTTAACGGTGAGTTTGCTGACATGATATTTGTGATTATGAATGTGATTTGATAGAGGAAAGATTTAAACTTTTTCCTTTTCTGTGATACTTGAATACTGTTGGCTACGGGAAATGCGGTAGTTAAGCAGTAATACAGGTATACCTGTAAGTAAAACTACAATTCCCAAACGCGCACCGGAACCCGTGTAAGCAAGGCTGGATTGCAGCATATACCCGCAAATTGCACAGAAAAGCAAGGGAATCGTAGGGTAGAGAGGAACTCGGAAGGGACGTTGTGTTTCTGGCTCTCGGAAGCGTAGAACTAAAAGACTGACTCCTGATAGTAGGAAAAAAAACCAGAAGATGGGGGCAGTATAATCTACCATTGTGCTAAAGCCTTTACGTTGGATTGCACCATAGACTACTAGAAGGATGGCGATCGCACTTTGCCAAATCAGGGCGTTGCTGGGTGAAGAGGTGCGATATCCCCATTTTCCCAAAAATCCCAGCACTGGGAAGTCTCGCCCTAAAGCATAGTTAGTCCGCGCCCCGGTGAAAATAGTGGCATTGGCTGTACCCAAGGCAGAGACTGCGATCAGGATACTTACGAAGACTGCACCGCCCTTCCCCCAAGCACGACGCATTAATTCAGCTGCTGGTGCTTTGGATGCTTGCATTGCTGTCAGACCCAAGCCGTGCAAGTAAGCAAAGTTAATTAATAAATATATGGCTGTGATGATAATAATACTTCCTAATAATACCAATACCATGTTTCGTTTTGCTTCGCGCACTTCGGCGGAAATATATGCAGCTTCGTTCCAACCGCCGTAGGTAAGCAAGACAAATACCATAGCTAAACCAAAATTACCTGCTTGATTAGTGGATACATTCGCTGCAAGTTGAGTACTTTGTAACATTGCGTCATTGCCAGTTTCTGAAGTTACCGCAACAATTCCCGCAACAATCACCAATAACAGTCCCAAAACTTTTGCAACTGTTAACCAGTTTTGCACCTGCTTACCTTGCTTTAAACCGAGCAGATTTATCACTGTCAACAGTGCGATCGCCCCACTAGCATATAAGGCTGAGGAAAATTCCCCAAAAGGTAAGATCTGGGAAGCGTAATCACCAAACACAAATGCTAGCAGCACAATAGAGCCTGTCTGAATTATTGCCATCCGTGCCCAAGCAAACAGAAAGGCTAAATTCTTACCGAAAGCTCGCATGAGGTAATAATAAGTACCACCAGCATCCGGATAGGCTGTGGCTAACTCTGCGTAGCACAAAGCACCAATCAAAGACATGACTCCGCCCAAAAACCATGCAAATATGGTAATTCCAGCAGTTTGGGCATTTGCTGCTACTAAACTTGGCGTTTCAAAAATACCTACACCCACCACCATTCCAACAATCAAAGCTCCTGCATCGATTGTAGAAAGTGTAGGTTTCGGTACTATTAGTTTTTCTGACATAATATAATCGTGGATTTCTCAATATTGGCTTGGTAGCCAGAATAACTCCTACCCCAACTTATCCCTCTTTTGTCAGAGTGGGAAAATCCAATCGCCCAAATGCTTACAGGGCTTTAATTTCCACTTTTATCTATAAATTTCAGTTTCTGTTAGAAAATAAAGCCTCAAACCTTGATGAAATCAAAGTCTCAGAATCAGGCTGAGATTATTGTTTTCCGAGAGTGACAAAAGAGGGTTATTGAGCCGATACAAATCCTGCCCAATCTATTTGCACTCCTGCTAACCACAGCCTGCCTAATGTTTTTAGTAAGAATGCTAAATCTGGTTTGCGATCGTAGGAATATCTCAAAGAAGGCAAAATAATCTGACTGACTGCTGGATTATTTTCTATACATTGCAACGCAAAACTACCTAGAGTCTGTCCAGGACCTATTTCCAATAAAATTGGATATTGTTTTTTCCACAACTCTTGTATACCCGAAGCAAAAAATACAGGTTGACACATATGCTTAACCCAATAATCGGGATTTCTAGCTGATGCTGCTGTTATCCAAGTCCCTGTGACGTTAGATATGTAAGGAATTTTTGGTGCTTGCAGGTTAAATGTTGTTACCAACTTATGTAAATTAGAGGCAGCACCCTCCATCATCTGCGAATGAAAAGCATGAGAAGTTTCTAGACGACGACAAGCTAAACCTTTTTGAGTTAATTGTTGTTCTAAAGCTTCTATAGCATCAGTTTCACCTGCGATTACACCCATAGATGGGCCATTGACCGCAGAAAGTGAGAGTTTGTCATTGAGTAAACGAGATATTTCTGTTTGCGAAAGTGGAACTGCAAGCATGGCTCCATTTGGCAACTTTTGAATCAGCTGCGCTCTAGTAGCAATCAGTTTTAAACCCTCGTCTAAAGATAAAACCTCTGCCAAAGTCGCTGCTACATATTCACCAATGCTATAGCCAATCATTGCTGCCGGACTAATTCCCCAGGATATCAATAGCTGTGCTAAGGCATATTCAATGACAAAAATAGCTGGTTGAGCGAGGTGAGTTTGATTGAGTAAAGATGTTACAGTTACCATCTTTGTATCCGTTTGTGTTTGGCTGCGACCTAACATTTTTCGCAAATCCAAACCCTGAGAATTTTCTTGTGGCGATCGCTGTTCTTGTTGAGAAGTTCTATTAGGATAGATTACATCTCGCAAATCTTGACCAAGAAGGGGTTTAAGAAATTCACAACAGTAGTCAACACAGGCACCAAACACAGGTTCAACTTGGTAAAGTTCAACAGCCATGTTGACATAGTGAGTACCAAGTCCAGGAAACATAAAAGCTACAGAACGTTCTTGTGTTTCTTGGATGTTGGTAAGTACCCGCTTGGGATCTGCAAATGCAACTAGAGCATCTTCTATATCCTGACAAACAACTGTCCGCCGATGCCTAAAAGCCTGTTGTTCGCGTTGCAATGTTTGAGCAACATCCGCAAGGTTTAAATCACGATGCTGTCTCAAGTAATCTGCAAGGTTTACAGTCGCAGTTTTTAGTTCTGAGTCAGTCTGAGCAGAAAGTACTAATAACTGCCAAGGACGAGAAGGACTAGTAAGCATTTTTGAAAAACTCCAAAACTTTCACTCAATTTTAGTGAGAATTATTTGTTGATTTCCTCATCAATAATTGTTTTTGTTTCTGACGCGCTTCTATTTGTTTTTGGACGCGATCGCGTGTTTCTGTAAAAGAAAGTTGTTGCTTTTGACTTAAATACTGCGCCAAGGAATTGATAGTTGGATTCTGAAACATTTCTACAACTGATAAATCCCGTTGTAAAACTTCTTGTAATTTGCTATTGACTTGAACCATTAATAATGAATGACCACCGATGTCAAAGAAATTGTCATTTACGCCCACCTTTTCCAGGTGTAACACCTCTTGCCAAACAGTAGCGATGGTTCGTTCCATCTCAGTTTGTGGCATCACATAAGCAACTTCTAACTCTGAGTGAAGAGTTTCTGGTGCAGGTAGCGTAGACGCAAAGCGACTTGTCGCCAGACATCGCCTATCAACTTTGCCGTTGGGCGTTAATGGCAGTGCCTCTAGTATCACAAAGGCATTTG
Organism: Desmonostoc geniculatum HA4340-LM1; assembly: GCA_019359545.1. GTDB lineage: Bacteria > Cyanobacteriota > Cyanobacteriia > Cyanobacteriales > Nostocaceae > Nostoc > Nostoc geniculatum. Next base: position 22,994 of record JAHHHB010000089.1, read on the forward strand.
GTATCATGTAGTTCGGCAACTTAAACTCTAGAAAGCGGCGCAATTCAGTAACTGTGAGTGCTTGCTCTGGGTGAAGGACTTCATAGGCTACCAAACGCTTACAACCTGGCTCATCCTCACGAACTACAACCACACTTGTCTGTACTGCTGGGTGTTGGTTAATGAGTGCTTCAATTTCTTCGAGTTCGATGCGGAAGCCGCGAATTTTCACCTGATTATCAATACGACCGAGAAACTCTATGTTCCCATCGCTTAAATAACGAACCAGATCGCCGCTTTTATATAGCCATGTGCCTTCCTTCGCACTGAAAGGATCACAAACAAACTTAGTTAAAGTCAGATCAAGATTATTGATATAGCCTCGTCCGACTCCTTCACCACCAACATATAGTTCACCTACCATACCCACCGACAAAGGCTTGAGGTTTTCATCTAACACGTATACTTTGACATTATGGATCGGCTTCCCAATCGGTACTACTTTTTCTAGCCATTGTTCTGGTTGAGCTACCCGATAAGCCGCACAGATGTCTGTACATTCAGTCGGGCCGTAGGTGTTTACAATTTGTGTTTTGCTCTTAACAGAGTCGAGCCATACCTTCAGCCTAGATATTGAAATAGGTTCACCACCCAAAAATACATACCTCAACGTCTTTTTCATGCACAAGCTTTTATCACCTCGATCTATCAATGGATAAAAGGCACTCGGAGTACAGTTGAGCCATGTCACTTGTTTGTTACAGACGGACTCAACGATTTGTGCAGCGTCATAGCATCCAGATGACAAAAGGTGTAACTCACCCCCGACGAGTAGAGGGGCATAAATATTCTTTTGCGTCAAATCAAAACTCAAAGAAGATATCAGTAAAACACGGTCGTTGCAGGAAAAATCAAATTCCGTCACAAACCAATTCAGAAGGTTAGTAAAGCTTCGCTGATAGACTCCTGCACCCTTGGGTTTACCTGTTGAGCCAGAAGTGTAGATCACATAGATTAAATTGTCTGGTGTGACACTGCTGACTTGATTTTCTTGGCTTTGTTCGGCAATGGCTTGGGAATCCGCGTCTAAACAAATGATATCCCCTTTGTAGTCCGATAAACTCTCTGCTAGCCGTTTTTGAGTCAACAAAACAAATATGTTGGCATTCTCCAGCATGAAATTTAAGCGTTCCGGTGGGTACATTGGATCTAGTGGTACATAAGCACCACCCACTTTCAGAATAGCCAAAAGTCCAATGACCATCTCTAGAGAGCACTCTGTACAGATTCCCACCAGTACCTCTGGCTTTACTCCTAGCTGTTGCAAATAGTGCGCTAGTTGATTCGCTCGGTTGTTTAACTCCCGGTAGGTTAGTTGCTGGTTTTCAAAGACGACTGCAACAGCATTTGGTGTTTTTTCTACCTGTGCCTCAAACAATTGATGAATGCACTTATCTTGAGGATAGTCTGTCTTGGTATTATTCCATTTAACTAATAATTGTTCTACTTCAGATGGGGTTAGTAGTTGCAAATCTGAAATCCGTTGTTCGGGATCTCTAACTATGTTTTCCAATAAAGTCTGGAAGTGTTCCAACATCCGGGTAATAGTATTTGCATTAAATAAATCCGTGTTGTACTCACAAATTGTAACCAACCCTTGCTCGGAATCCTCCATAAATAATGTCAAATCAAACTTAGATGTCCCGTTGTAACTTTCTTCATAACTAACTGATACATCCGATAGACTTAGATTGGGTTCTGGAACATTCTGGAGAACGAACATCACCTGAAATAGTGAATTGTAACTCAAATCTCTATTTGGCTGTAGTTCTTCTACTAACTTCTCAAAAGGTAAGTCTTGATGAACATAAGCCTCTAAAGCTGTTGACTTGACTCGCTCTAACAACTCCTGAAAACTTAAGTCGCCAGAAAGGTCTGTACGCAGGACTAAAACATTGACAAAAAATCCGATTAATGAATTAATTTCTGCTTTGTTACGATTGGCGATTGGCGAACCAACTAAAATATCAGTCTGACCGCTGTAGCGATACAGCAAGGTTTTAAAGGCTGTCAGCAAGGTCATAAACAGAGTTACTCCCGAATGACGGCTCAAATTCTTTAGCTGTTTTGTCAGACTTTGAGAAAGAACTAATTTTGCTTGAGCGCCGTTGAAAGTTTGAACTGGCGATCGCGCCCGGTCTGTTGGTAAATTCAGTACAGGTAGCTCACCCTGCAATTTTTGTTTCCAATAGTTCAATAACGGTTGAATGCGTTGGCCATCAAGCCATTTTCGTTGCCAATTGACAAAATCTCGATACTGAATTGGTAATTCAGAAAGTGGTGAAACTTTGCCTGTTGAGAATGCTTCATATAGTGCAGTTAGTTCTTTAATCAGAATCCCCATAGACCAACCATCTGCAATTATATGATGTAGAGTCACCAATAATTGATAATTTATATTATTTAACTGTAAAATTTTACTACGCAAAAGTGATTCAGCAGATAAGTCAAATGGCTGTTGTGCAAACTCTGTAGCCAAACGTTCTGCTTCTGGGATACGCTCATTTTCTGATAAAGAACGTAAATCTTTAACCGATAAAGTTACGGTTACAGTTTCATTTACAATTTGGACGGGTTGTCCATCTTCTACTATAAAACTTGTGCGTAAGACTTCGTGTCGTCTAATAATTTCGTTCAGACTATCTTGTAAAGCTGTTAAGTTAATGCAACCTTTGAAGTTAATAATTATAGGAATATTATATGTAGGAGTATCAGGAGTTAGCTGATTGATAAACCATAATCCCTGCTGAGCAAAAGATAGAGGATGATGTGATGTGTTTTTATCTTGTTCAATAAAGGATAATGATGGGAGTGCATCTGTAGTCAGTTGAGCGAGTATTTTGGTTGCGAGCGATCGCCCACTCATTCCTTCAAAAAAATCTGCTATGGATACTTCGATTTCTAAATCAATTTCAATCCGATTTTTTAACTCAAATACTTTTAAAGAATCAAGCCCCAGTGTGCTTAATGGTTCTTGGAGATTAATATCATCTACTGCAATTGAAAGCACTCCTGCTAAGAGTTCCATCAGATATGATTCTAAAATTAGTTGACATTCTTTTGGGGAAAGTTCCAACAGTTCAGAACGCCGTAATTGAGTTTCGTTTCTAGCAATATCACTAATTTTGAGAATGTCACTTTCAACTATATTCAATTCACCATTTTGAAACTGAGCGCGAGTTGCACGACGTTGAATTTTACCGCTAGAAGTTTTGGAAATACTACCCGGTTTAATTAAAAATACGCCATAAACTTGTACTTCATGTTCCTCGGTAATAGCTTGGCGAATTGCACTAGTTACTTCTGCAAAATTTGGCTTGGCGCGAAACTCTAATTCTTGTACAACTACCAGTCTTTCTTCATTATTAACTTCTACTGTAAATGCTGCATTAGCACCAAGACGTAAGGATGAGTGACTGCGTTCTGTGGTTAATTCTATATCTTGCGGGTAAAGATTGCGACCGCGAATAATAATTAAATCTTTTGCTCTGCCTGTGATGAAAACCTCCCCATTATGTAAAAAGCCTAAGTCACCAGTCCGTAAAAATGGCCCTTCTTTTGTATCTTTGATATAGGCGTGGAATGTTTCTTTTGTTTCTTCTGTTCGATTCCAATAACCTTGACCAACACTAGGGCCAGATACCCAAATTTCCCCAACTTCATTTGATGAACAACGAGTTAATGTTTCAGGATTGACAATTACAATCTGCTGAATCGGAATTGCTTTGCCGCAACTGACAAAGCTTTGAATATCTTGACTTTCGATAGTTGCTTCTACTATCTGATTTTGGGAAAGTGCAGATCTATTTACAGTTCTGATTTGAGGTATAGCTGTTTTACTTCCGCCAGAAACTATCAATGTTGCTTCCGCCATGCCATAACAGGGATAGAATGCTTCTCTTTGAAAGCCACATTCTGCAAAGCTGGCTGCAAATTGCTCAAGGGTATCTCGCCGGACTGGTTCGGCACCGTTAAACGCGACACTCCAGCTACTTAAGTCAAGAGTTTCTTTTTGTTGTTGAGTAATTCTTTGAACACATTGTTCGTAAGCAAAATTAGGGCCGCCACTCGTGGTGCCTTTGTAGCGGGAAATCGCTTGTAGCCAGCGATAAGGTCTTTGTAGAAAGGATGCTGGCGACATTAAAATGCAAGGGAAAGCACCATACAATGGTTGCAAAATCCCACCAATCAACCCCATGTCATGGTAGACAGGTAGCCAGGAAACAAACTTGCTACTGGATGAATGTTCCATGAGTTGGTAAGTGACGGCGGCGTTGTGCAGTAGGTTGCCATGACTGAGCATCACTCCCTTTGGTGTGCCTGTTGAACCAGAAGTGTATTGCAGAAAAGCCAGGGTATCTCCATTAATTGCAGGTTGCTGCCAAGAATCTTCTAAGCCCTGAGTGATGTTGTCAGTTGTCAGCCAGCGAAAATTTCCCTGTTTTGTATTTGGTGTGAATATTGATTGTAATGCTCTTAGCATTGCTGTTGTGGTGAGAGCAACACTGGCCTGTGCATCTATGGTAATAGCTTGTATTCTGGGTGTTTTACGTTGATTGCGAGGCGGATAAGCTGGAACTGCCACGACTCCAGCATATAGACAACCAAAAAATGCTATGAGGTAATCCAGTCCGGGAGGATACAGTAATATCGCACGTTCCCCACTTAAACCAAAAGCTTGGAGTTGAGCTGCTACGGCTCGACTGCGCTGGTCTAATTCATGGTAAGTCAGGGTTAATTCCTGAGTTTCTCCATCTTCAAGGAAAGTAAAGGCTTGTTTGTGCGGCATCTTGAAACTGCGATCGCGCAAAATATCAACGATAGTTGCACACTCAGGCGGAATTTCTGGGAAATTATTGAGAATCTCAGTCATTATTATGCCTCCCGTAATCAGATCCAGGCAAAATTAGTCTCACACTCATTGCCAGCTGAACATAGGTTTAAGTCAGTTGTTGTGGATATCTGAAGTTGAGAGTAAACCTTAACAGGTATACCTCTTTCTGGCTCAAGCTGGTGTTTTTACAGAATTATTTCATTCAATTGGAAAAACTCTTCAACAGACCTCAATGTTGCTTTAGGGAACAGAGGGCGCAATTACTAATTCAGTCATTTTAGCTTTGATATTGCTAGTTATTTTCATTTAGACTTTCTTACATTACAAGGGATTGTGGCATTTTGCAATCCTGTATTCATAGCTAATTATTATCAATACTTGAAAGATGTGTGATTTTAAACTATGTAAGCAAATAATTTATTACTTTTGATAGATGTCGATGGCTGGAGAAAGTCAAAGGCTTTCAATGACCTGATTTTAGTCTAGGGGTAGTCCAATGGGTCAAATCTGAATCGTGAGTATGCGATCGCCTGATGACAACGCTCAAGGCTGGGATCTCCGGCAAACACTCGCCGATTTAGCTGATGAGCGATGGCGATGGCGTCCGCACTTGGTAGCCAGGGAAAAATCACTGTGTCCCCAGATGCCGAAAACATCTTAATTAGCTGTTCAATCAGCTGCTCCTTTAAATCTGATTCTGGGAAGATAATCACAGTCTTGGCTCGTTCAACTAGCCAATCATGATCCCAGTCATCGGAGGTAATGGCTATAGCAAGGGCAGCAAAGGGTATGCGATCGATGAATTTTGCTGAAGCTGTATCGCCGCAGTACAAAAAATGCTGCTTTTCCAGTAAAAACCAACCCGACTCAATTTCATCAGTATTCACAACAACAGGTGAGACGAAGGTGGTTTTTGTGACAGTAACTCCGAAAGCTGGTGTTTGAGCTTCCATTTGGTGCTTGGGGATCGTAGTCACAATCTCTGGCTTAGAAATAGGAGGCTGTGTTAACTCAGGCAAAACAAGAGCAGAGATAGACTTAGATTTTTCTGACTCAATTACTTGACGAATACTCTTATGAGTTATGATTTTGCCCTTATGGGCATGTTGCAAGATTTCGTCACGGACATTTTGGGAAGTTGATGGTGCTGCCAAAAGATAAAGGGCAGATGTGGCAATATTTATTTGTGCCAGACTTGCAGGTTCGGTTAATGCTTCATAAACGTTAATAAAATTGTAAGCTGTCCGTCGGCTCCAACCAAACTCAGCTTTGAGCCAAGTTTCAAACTGTCCATGTTTGAGCTGAGAACGAACCTGGGCTAGCTTTTCACCAATTTCCCAAATGTCCTGTGCTGAACGCCGTAAGCGCTCTTTAATTTCTCCAGTTCGTTGCTGAATAACTTGACGTTGTTCAGAATCCAAAATTTCATAGTCGAAACCAGTGACTACTTGACTCTGTTTTTTCAACTTGTTCACAATTTTCCTTATTTTTCTACAAAAAATTGATCATAGCCAATTATTATGTTGATTGTGCATAGCATCAAGCAACGTGATTGCTGAAAAAGATTTTAACCATAGGGGAGTTATCAGGGAGTGCGCGAAAATAATTTTTACAACTGAGTGTTTGATTCGATGCACTTCGGTTATTGATAGACAATGCCTTAGACTTAGGGAATTAATGGGTATACTCACATCTTGCACCTAGCCGAACAAACCCGTAGAAGGCAAATAAGAAGTACAAAAATGTGACGGTAGATGAAGGAGAACTATTAAGTACAGCTAAGTTACATAATACTAGATTTTAGACGTG
>JAHHHB010000090.1 GCA_019359545.1 Desmonostoc geniculatum HA4340-LM1
CTGAACCTGGCGGGTAGGACTTTCACCTACATCTAGTTGAGAGTTCAACTCTTGCGAGTTGGTGAGTTTATTTGCGGGCTGGATACCGGGATTCACTCACAACGAATCGCACGGGGATTCACTCTAGTAATTTAAAAACTTGAGCGCATATTTTGAGATGCCCCTGTATTGCTTCATCCCAGGTGGGGTAGAAGTTTCTTCTTCCATCCATCGCCCCACCCATGACCAAAGTTTCAAACACCATCGGCTTAGATCCAGAGTTACATGTGCCACTACCAAGGTGATTCGCGTTCCGATCGCCTTAGAAGAGAAAATAATGATTTACGCCAGGGCACTGGATGAAGAAAATGCCATGTTACACGGCATTTCGGACTTAATTTTGAACGAGATCGCTGACTATATCGAAAAGCGGCGAGAAAACCTCCACCCTAACCAGCATTCCAAGGGCAAGGGGCTGGATACGCGATCGCGCACTTGGGATGAACTGCGGAGATTCCAGGAGTGGGTTAAGAATCGGCAAAATGAGTAGTATTTGAGTAGCGAAATGGTTACTTGCAATCGCTAAAACCCAGGAGAAAAATAGCTGATTTGAGTAGCAAATGAGTAGCAAGCAGTCTCTCAAGGCTGAGAAGCCTGATTACAGAGATGATTATTAGACTTCCCAGTAATTATTCGGGTACTGTTCGCCGATACCAAAGGGCTTCCAACTTGCCCAATTTGAAGGTGTCCAGTGCTTTTTGGGTTTGGGTAACATGAGGCAGTATGTGTAAGTTGCTGGATTCTTCAAGGCTACCGTTTTGAATCGCAAATGAGTAGCAGTTAGTTAAAAATCCTTTTACTTGCTGAATGTACCAAAATCAGAAAGCAATATGTCCTTTTGCTTGCTGAATATACCGAAATGAGAAAGCAAACTGGAGTTTGAGAAAGTCAAAGCTGCTTTTACTTGCTAAATATACTGAAATTAGAAAGCAAACTGGGGTTTGAGAAAGTCAAAGCTGCTTTTACTTGCTAAATATATCAAAATGAGAAAGCAAACTAGAGTTTGAGAAAGTCATGTCTACGACGGGCTACGCCTACGCAGATTTTGCTTATTGAATCTACAGCAGTCTTAAATCATTTGTAAAAAACAAAATCCCCGATTTTTTCAAAAAATCAGGGATTTAGGCAGCAACCTTTAGGCACTCCGGATACCCACCCTACAAGAATCATTTCTTGATTCAGCAATGCCAAAAATCTTTGTGGGCAGCGACAAGCATCTGAGCCTGTCTCAAAACGTTTCCGAATAAATAAATAGGAATCTGCCAAGCTGCAACGGTAACTTCTTTGACTATATCCTGTACACTAATTGCTATTAATTCATGTTCTGGCGGTTCTCCTTCAATTGCACCAGACCAAGTAAAAGCTAATAAGAAATCATCGTCTCCAGGCAAAGAGGCAATCAAGCATTCTTCTGGTGTTGGCTGGCAAATAATTCCATAATCATTTGCAAGCTCTACTAATCTTTGAAAGTTGTTTACGTTCGTCATTTGTCTTTGGGATGTAACTTAATCTCGGTTGGAGAAGAAATCATAAGTCTCACAGGATGCGGGAAACTCAGTGTCTTTAGACCTGAGAGTGAAGCGGTGCAAGCGACTTTAGTCGCAGTGAGCCTTTTTAATTTGAGTAACTATACCCATCCTTTTTGTGAATTGCTGAACAGTATTTGTAACCAATTCCTTGAATTAATCCATTTTTGCTAGATATATTGAAACTTCCAGTAGTTCTAACTGCAACTCTTCCAACATGTTCACCCACTTTTTTGCCAGTGGTGACAAGAGCTTTAACGATATCTCCGGTTTGAAATCCATTCACAAATTTGAATCTGGGTACATACCTGTTAGGAAAACCGAATTTATCAGTACGGCACGATTGCCTAGTACCGTGACCATTAGCTGTAATTAACAATGGCCTCACTCCTTTAATAATCAAATTGGGCGTTGATTTACCCACACAAGCCGCGTCAATCCAGTGAGTTTTTTCTAATTTCTGTTGACTTCTATTGAATTTTGTTAAACCTCCTGAACCTGTTTCTACTGGCAATTTTGTTGCTTTTAAGAAGTTAAACAATGCAAACCGAGTTGTGTTTACTGCTGCGGCATCAGCTAACGGTCTTTGAGCTTGCCCCAAGATTTTTAATAATTTTGATGGGTCTTTTTTCAGGAAATCGTTGATGTCCTTAGTTCCTTTTTTGGTGTTACATTTCTCGCAACTTAAAGTGAGATTTGTGATTGAATTAGAGCCTCCTTTTGCTCTTGGATGAATGTGTTCTATTTGAAGTTGAACGTCTTTAAGTCCGCAGTAAGCGCATTGTCTACCCCATTTCTCTAGCAAATATTCCCGTGTTTCGTAACCCGTTAGAGTACCCTGCTGGTACAATGCACCTTGAATTTCTGGGTTACGCATTAACTGCATATCAAACCGAACTAATTCCTGACTAATAGCTTCGATTGGTGCAAGTTTACGTAATCTTTCAATCCAAGTTTTGATATTTTCAACACGACTTTGTAAACTCGGTGCTAACCATCCATCTGGACGTGTTCTGTTCAAAAATCTTGGCTCTCTATAACGAGTTTTTCTAGCCCGTCTACCGCGTCTTAATTGCCTCCTAGAAGTTAAAGCATCTCTAATTGCAAAGCCTCTATGCTTTAGTTCGGCTGCAAATACAACCTCCCCAGTAGTATCGTTAACTAGCGCGATTCCTGTGATTTTTGCACCAGGATCAAGCTTTAATCGCAGTGGTTGAACTAGAGAATCAGAATGTGACTTTTTAAAAATAATGGTGAACGGTAAACGTCTGAATACCGCTGCTTTTTTGTTGCTTAATAGTTGCCTAGCTCGTGCTGAATGAATTGGGAAGAGTGGTCTTTTTTCGTTGTCTAAAACGAATATTTTGGACATAATGTCCCTCCTTTCGGGTAATGTTAGCTTCGTCAATGTTTTAAGAGCTTTTTAGACTTGCAACACTGTTTCAGTGACTTTAAAACTGTTTAATTGCAAATGACAGGGCAGGGAACTAGCTACGCATTCTCTGGTGTCGTGACTCAAAAAACGTAGTCAGCAAAGACTTAGACTGGTCAGTACAGCTTGTTTGATTTCTCTTACAAGCTCAATCCCTAAAGGGATTGAGTTACTGACATTTTGATATTCATAACTCAAGTTAGTTACTCTGTACCATATATTACAAATTATTAATTATTCGGTCAGAGTTAGGAGTTATTGGAGTTAGAACAGGCTTAAGTCCAAAATCTTACCGCGATCGCCAGGTTCTATCAGCAACAATCGCTACTGTTTCAATAAAACCTACTTTCTCGGTTGACCGTATTCAGATACACCTTACCATTTCAGTATTGATGCTAGCGCATCACTCAGTTTGACGTAACGTCTCGAAAAATGCGATCGCTTTTGGAGGAATAGCTGTAAACCGAATCAGAAAAACATGCTTGTCAACATCAATTTGTTTAATTACCTTGGCATAAATATGTTCTTGTTCTGTACCCAGTTCTGGTTCAATTAATAATTTTAGTTTGAGATTGCTCAAGGGTTCTAAAAAATTTAAAGATTGTAGTTGGGCTGCTTTTTCTGAGAGGCAAACTAAAGCTCCCACAAATACTGTTTCCCCTGCTTTTTTTCCATGTAAAATATTGTATTCTACAGGCAGATCTTGATTTAAACTCACCATTGCTTCATCATCTTCAGGCAAAAACAAGTTATATTGACCACCAATACCATGAATATCAAAAATCGTCACAGAGTCTTTTATGCCCTTAGGTTTTATTTGTAATTCTCCAGCAATTTTCAGGTCAATATCGGCATCTTTAGAGGTATTTTCAGAAATCAAAATCTGCCCACCCACAGTATAAGTCTCAATTCGGGCAGCCAAATTCACATGACTACCGATAACTGTGTATTGAGCGCGTTTTTGAGAACCAATATTTCCCGCCACAACTTCGCCTGTATTAATTCCAATTCCCATTTCAATAATTGGTAAATTCATTTGCTGATTTTGTTCGTTTACTTGTTGCATTGCTAATTGCATGGCAATAGCACAGGCGATCGCTCTTTGAGAATCATCTTTGCGGCTAATGGGCGCACCAAAGATCACAAAAATGCCATCGCCCATAAATTCATTAATTGTACCTTTATACTGGTTAATTACATCGGTCATTGCTCCCAGATAAAGATTAAGAATTCTGACTACTTCTTCAGGAGTTAATTGTTCAGAAATAGCCGAAAATCCTCTTAAATCAGAGACGAGAACTGTAACTTTTCTGCGTTCTCCTCCCAGCTTTAACCCAGAAGGAGTTTCTAGGATATTGGCGACTATTTCATCAGTGAGATAACGACCGAGAGTTTTTCGCATCTGAGCAGAACCTTGGGCGATATACTGAGTAAGTGCGATCGCAGAACCTCCTAATGCCAACAGTGAAGGGACAACAGGAATCCACCAACCACTTAGAAATGCTAAAAAGCTACCACCAAGTAAACCACCACCCGCCAAACCAACAGCCAGAAAAATCTTCTGATTATTGCTGTGGCGTTGTACCCAACACAAAATCGCACCAATAATTGACCAACCCAAAATCAATAGCCATTCTATCAGCTCAGGTAAAGTCTTAATCTGTGGACGACCATCCAAAGCTGCACTCAAAATTTGACTAATTAAATTAGCATGAATTGTCACACCCGCCATACGTTCTGGTTCGGTAAGTACATTGCTACTGTAAGGCGTATAGAATAAATCTTTCAAACTCTCAGCGGTAGCCCCAATTAATACTACTTTGCCGCGCATTAAGTCTTTTGGGATGCGTTTTTCTTGTAATTCTGTGAGGGAAACTTTGATGAATTGCTGTATCCTGCCTCGATAATTTAAAAGTACTTGATAACTTCCGGCGTCCGCTCGGACATAACCTCCATCATCGGCTTCAAAAGTAGGAAAAATTCCCCGATTTAACTGCAAGTAATTAGAGTTTTTTGCTGCTGCCTTTGCCGTAATACCTTCAGGTTTCAAGTACAGCAAAGCCAGTTTCAAAGCAAAACTTTCCAGAATTTCATCATTTTTTAAATTTAGGTATAGCAATCCTCGGCGAATTTTGCCGTCGCCATCTAAAGGTAGATCGTTCGCTCCAATTTGATGGCGTTGTTTGAGTACTGGAGATGCATCAACTGAAGAACTATCAAAAGTATCAGATATTTTTTGTACGCCAATTAAATTGGGAGTAGATTCAAAGACTTTAACTAAAGCTTGATGACCAGGATTTACAGGTAAATCCCGATAAATATCTAAACCGATCGCTCTAGGTTGCTGTTGTTTAATATCTTCTAATACATCGGCAAGTGCCGCATCTGACATTGGCCACTGTCCTTGCTTGCGAACATCTGCTTCATTAATTTCAACTATCACAATACGGGTATCAACTGGCTCTCGTGGGCGGAGAAGAAAAAATTGATCTAGTGCAGCCAATTCCAATAATTGCAGTAATCCAGTTAAGCGTAGTGCAATCACCAGAAGTGTAATATTGGGAACTGCAAATATTACACCCCGCCATTGCCAAATTAGAGGTTTCAGGTTTTTCATATTGAGTGGGGAGTGGGGGAGACGCGGGGACGCGGGGACACGGAAACACAAAGAGAGATGGGGGAGAAAGAATAACTAATGCCCAGTCCCCAGTCCCCAGTCCCTTTAAATTAATCGACTTGAAGCGATCGCACTTAAACCAACTGATTTGAAAAATTGTCTCCAATCCAGTCTTACTTTTAAATTATTCGGCTCAGTCCGGCGCAGTTGCACTAAAGTAGTCAGAGCTTCATGCCAAATTCCAGCTTCTGCATAGATGGCGGGCAATTTCCACAAATTTGCTTTTGCTAATGCCTCCGATAAGGCTAATTCTGGTTTAATTCGTTCCACCCAACCATCTACAATCGGATTGTCACTGGAATCTTCAGTATTGCAAACAACTGTCAGATACCAGTGATAAGTTTTATCTACTGCTAATGCTGGGGCGTTTTTAGGAACTGTAAAACTAACAATTCCAGATTTATCTGGAAGTGTAAAAGATGTTTCATAAAATACTGTCTGGTCATCATCAGTGAGAAGCAAAAACTTGGCTGTTTTGACTGAAGATTCAGGTACATACCAGAAAAATGTCGGGTGTTGACTAAGTGTCAACCCTAATTTATTTTGAGGAATTAAGGGAGTTATCAGTTTTTTACCTGTTAGACAAGAACCACCACGAGTTGAACCACCAGCACTTGCCGGTGGCGCCCCGCGTTTTGGTGGCTTAAATGTTTGACTAATTTGCCAAGTTTTGTTTCGTTCGTATAACTGAGCCTGTGCCTGTGCTGTGAAACTAAACTGAGCGAAATTCAAACATAAAGGTAAGGAAAATATTACAAAATATTGAGATGACTTAATCCATTTCATATTTATCTCAAAATGCCTTGGCTTTGGATTGGATAGCTCAAATTGCCAACAATCAGTTGACTAAATCAAGTATTCCCAAAAGCAAGCTGAGATTTCACATTCAACTACAATCAACTACAAATTCTCAGTAAAACGAAGCTTTACCGACCGATATCCCAGACTTCTCTAATACCATTTCCAAAAATCTTTGCAACATATCTATCTGTATCAGGTAAGCTAATGGGCATTAAAGTTGCATAATCAGGGCGGGCAAGATGCCCACCCCACAAGATATTAAGAAAATTTTAATCTGCAAATTAGATGTGTTTTAGCTTATTTCATGAAATGGTATAAGAAGTCCGGGATCTAGCCTTAAGAGGCTACACCATGTAGTTTTATGTAAATCCTTGAGGCGCATCTTAAAGAGAAATTATATCAGTAAAAGTCAGGCAAAAATTTTAACAAAAATGTCTGGGTTTTTAGTAAACATTTGATTAGCACAATAAATTTGCTGGGATTTTTACCTATGATTAAACTTTGCTTAAACTTACGATTTTAATATGTGGTTGTTCCAAGCATTTGAAAAATTGTCTCTTTGTTTTTCAATTTGGATAATCGAATCTTTATTGTAATCACTGTAATCAGCGGTGACAGGTTACCGTTTTGAGAAGCATAAAAGAGATAATTTAATTAGCAACTTACTAATTAATAGTTGCCAGTGTGTATTGCTTGCAGAAGTTTATCGTGAGGAAAGCAGAATATGAAATTTGTTCCCCAATTAGTGCTTGCTGCTGCTAGTTTAACTATAGGTTTTACAACTCTAGATGCAAAATATGTATCTGCTGCAATTATTAATTATGCTTTCAGTGTTGATAGTGCCACCACCAAAGGTAATGGCTTTTTCAGCTTTGATGATTCAACTTTTAGTCAAGATAATCCAGTAGCGATCGCCAAGTCCCTTTCTTTCCAATTTGACGGTGATTCTACTGTTTACACCGAACAAGATGATATTAATTATCCAGACTTTCCCCTTGTATATTCAACGTTGTTTTCCACAGGAAAAACATCTTTAGCATTAGACTATACATTCGACGATAAAACTAATCCTTCCAGTTCCATTCGCTACGAAATTATTGGTGAGGATTTTACACTTTTCTCCACAACTTCTCCAGATGCCGAAGTCATTTCAGGTAGAGTTTCTTATACAAGAGTACCTGAACCTACAACTTTAGCTGGCACTTTTTTAGCTTTTAGCCTTGGTTTAACGATCAAAAAGGTCATTAGTCGTTAGTCATTGGTCATTAGTCATTAGTCATTAGTTATTAGTGATTGGTCATTAGTCATTAGTTATTAGTGATTGGTCATTGGCCATTAGTTATTAAACAAATGACAAAGGACAAATGACAAAGGACAAATAACAAATGACAAATTACCAGTTAATTAGGAGTAAAAAATGGTAGATTATCAGAATTTTGAACGGTTCTTGCAGAGTCGAATTAAACGACGCAACTTAATTATTGGGGCAGGAGCATTGAGTGGTTTTGCGATCGCTAACCAATTTTCTCATCAAACAGCGATGTCTAACGACAAGCCGCTACGCGTCTACGCCAGAACTAGATTTTCCAGTTATCCTTTCACTTTGGGTTCGGACAGCGCCAGCCTTCTAATCCAGTCTCCCTAGCAGGCGATGTGCATTCCCACTGGGCGATGAATTTAAAGGCTAACTTTGATCGGCCAGAATCCGCCACACTCGGCAGTGAATTCGTTTGTTCTTCCATTAGCTCTGGTGGAGATGGCTCAGACACCACCCCCGCAGTTGAAGCTTACTTACCGGATAACCCACACATTAAATTCTTCAATAATCAACGTGGATATGTTCGCTGTGCCCTGACTCCCACAACTTGGAAGACAGATTATTTAGTGATGTCAAACGTCACAACTCCATCTGGCACAATTAGTAAACGGGCTTCATTTGTGGTTGAAGACGGTCGTCCAGAAATACAACCAGCCTAATCTTCTAATTCCCAGGTATACCATTTGATGAAATAGTAGGGGCGTACAGCTGTACGCCCCTACAGCCTGTTTGTGTGTTGCCAAGATTTTGAGTTTATTAAAAAAGAACGCGACAAATAGACCATTTGTAGAGACGCGATTCATCGCGTCTTCACTCCAGAATGTGTTGCAATCATTAATTGAATTGGTATCATCAAGCCAATTTGATATAGTAACAGCGATCGCACTTACAGCCGCCATATTTCTCTAAGGCTTTGCAAACAATCTTCCTGGCGCTGCTGAATAACTTCTGGAGTCCATTCAGATTGCCGTAAAACTTGGGTTGTCAGCACAAAAGGACTGATCCCTTTTTTGCCAAGAAAATACTTCTCTTTCTTTTTAGCAAAATCGTAGTTTTGCGCCTCGGCATTCTTGTTTCGAGAGAGTAACGCTAAATTACCTATGCGATGCACATATTGGATGCGTTCTTCTTCATTCGGAAACCATCGAAGCCACGTTGAATTACTGCGATCGCCACAAGTCCCAGATAGTCTGCTAAATATAGGATATACCTACTTTGGCATAGCCTCTTATTTAAAAAATCACCACCAGTTCAGCGTGCATAAGCATCCTACATTTTTTACTTGCTTTTGGGAACCCTAAATCTAGGAAACTGGAGAAACGCAGATGTATATGACTAAATTTCAAATATCTGACTCAATACAATGGCAGTTTTTCCCATTTGTAGTAAGTCGTAGTATTATTCTTTTTACCAGCATTTTATTATTTACAGAATCAAATATTGCAATTGCTAAAGAATATCCGGTAAATATTGCCCAGACAACACAGACTAATGATGTGACTCGTAATGCTGCTGATGTGGCATATAAAGAGGCAAAGCAGCTATATGAGCAAGGAACAGGAGAATCTTTGTTAAAGGCGATCGCTAAATTTGAAGAAGCACTCCCACTGTATCAAAAAATTGGCGATCGTTCATCAGAAGCTTTTACCGTCGCTCACCTGGGCAAAATTTACTCAGATTTAGGACAACAGCAAAAAGCACTCTTTTATTTGAATCAAGCCCTATTACTAAGACGCGAGATAGGAGATAAAACCGGAGAAACTATTACCCTCAATAATATTGGTAGCGTCTACTCAGATTTAGGAGAATTGCAAAAAGCACTCGATTCTTTTCACGAAGCTTTGTTAATCAAGCGAGAGATAGGAGATAAAATCGGGGAAGCCCGGAATCTCAACAACATTGGTAATGTCTACTTAAACTCAGGAGAATCTCAAAAGGCACTAGATTATTTTCAACAATCCCTTACCCTCAGACGTGAAGTGGGAGACAAATTAGGGGAAGCCCGTACTATTAATAATCTTGGTTTGATTTATTTAAATTTAGGACAACAGCAAAAAGCACTAGATTATTTTAGCCAAACCTTGCCTTTATATCAAGAAATGGGAGACAAATCAGCAGAATCTACTTCCCTTAACAATCTTGGTACAGTCTACTCCGATTTACGACAACAACAAAAAGCGCTGGATTATTTTCAGCAATCTTTGATTATTAGCCGACAGTTAGGAGACAAACTAGGGGAAGCTCGCACCATAAATAATATTGGTGATGTCTACTCAAAAATGGGAGAAAAACAAAAATCCCTAGATTATTTTCACCAATCTTTACCTATATTTGAAGCTGTAGAGAATAAATCAGGTTTAGCAGCTAACCTCAGCAATATTGGCATAATTTACTCAGATTTGGGAGAACAGCAAAAGGCATTGGATTATTACCAGCAATCTCTATCTCTATATCAAAAAGTAGGAAATAGAGAAGCAGAAGCTCTGACTCTGTATAACATCGCCTCTGCTGAACGCAAACAGGGCAATCTTAACGCAGCCCTAACTCAAATAAAAATAGTCATTAACATTGTTGAAGACTTACGTACTAAAATTAACTCTCAAGAACTCCGCGCTTCTTATTTTGCTACAGTCCAGAGTTATTATCAATTCTATATTGATTTATTGATGCAACTGCACAAACAGCAACCATCCAAAGGATATGATGCTTTGGCACTGCAAACCAGCGAACGCGCCCGCGCCCGCAGTCTTTTGGAACTGCTGACAGAAGCAAAAGCTGATATTCGCCAAGGCGTGGAACCAAAATTACTTTCTCAAGAACGTAACTTACAAAAACAAATTGATGTTTTAGAAAAACGTCGGATACAACTATTAGGTGGAAACTACACTAAAGCCCAGCTACAAGCTTTAGAAAAAGAAAATGAAGCTGTTCTAGAAGAGTATCAACAAGTCCAGGTAAAAATCCGTGTCACTAGTCCCCATTATGCAGCCTTGACTCAACCTCAACCTCTTTCACTCGCCCAAATTCAACAGCAAGTACTTGATGAAGACACCTTACTTTTAGAATATTCTTTAGGAGACAAGCGGAGTTATCTTTGGGCAGTTACTAATAAGAGTATCACCAGTTACGAACTACCAAAACGTGCAGACATTGAAGCGATCGTTCAAAAGTTCCGTCAAGAAATCACTACCCCATATCTCAAACATAGCCCATCTATAGATGCTTTATCTAAAATCATACTTGCACCAGTAGCCCCGCAACTCCAAAATAAACGCTTAGTAGTTGTTAGCGATGGTGCTTTGCAATATGTACCATTTGCTGTGCTAACTAAACCTAATTCTCAAGGAACTAGCAACTATGAACTATTGCTAATTAACCACGAAATTATTACTTTACCTTCAGCTTCTACGGTGGCTATTCTCAGAAATGAACACAAAGGACGCAAACCTGCCCCCAAGACATTAGTTGTGTTAGCAGATCCCATTTTTAGTATTGATGATGAGCGTCTCCAAAGTAAAGTACAAGTATCTCCTCCACCTGTACCAGAAGGCAATTTAAACAGCCTCGCTTTAAGTAGAGCTGCTAGAGACTCAGAAATTAGTTTTGGGCGTTTACAATTTACACGCCACGAAGCCGAGCAAATTCTTGCCCTTGTTCCAGCTAACAAAGCCAAGCCAGCTTTTGACTTTACCGCTAGTCGTAACACTGCAACTAGCCACGAGTTGAGTCAATATCGCATCGTTCATTTTGCTACTCATGGCATTCTCAACAGCAAACATCCAGAATTATCAGGGATAGTGTTGTCGCTATTTGACGACAAAGGAATGCCACAAAATGGCTTTTTGCGCTTGCATGATGTGTTCAACCTCAATCTGCAAGCAGAACTGGTGGTACTTAGCGCCTGTAAAACAGGGCTGGGAGAGGAAGTTAAAGGAGAAGGATTAGTAGGATTAACTAGAGGGTTTATGTATGCAGGTAGTCCACGAGTTGTGGTGAGTCTGTGGAGTGTAGATGATCAGGGAACATCGGAACTGATGAAAGTATTTTATAAAAAAATGCTACAAGAAGGGTTAAAGCCTGCGGCAGCATTGCGAACAGCCCAGCTAGAAATTTGGCGCACTCAAAAATATGCTGCACCTTATTATTGGGCGGCTTTCACTCTACAAGGAGAGTGGAGATGAGGGAGTGGGGAATGGGGAATGGGGAATGGGGAATGAGGCAGAGGAGAATAATTAATGACTAATGACTAATGACAAACACCCAATGCCCAATGTCCTTGATTTTGAGCAGTTGTTCTGGAATTTGAATTTGTAGTGTGTATTTAGACTTAAATCAAAATCAAGTCTATAACTGTAGTAAAAATTATAGAGAGCAAACTCATGACACACCCTAATCCACAAGACAAAAACAACTTTCTTTACCCTCGTAGTCGGTATTATGGTAAATTCCAGCCAGAGAATTTGGTGTTTAATGCCAATCTCCAAGAATTTGCCCAGAAAATTACTTATATCACTTGTCTACAAACAGGTGGAAAACTATTTTCCCAAGAAGCTTACGAACAAATTAGGGTGCTTTGGAAACAGCTCAAACATAGCAAAAAGCAACTAGCTATTGGTGTAAATAAAGAAATTTAAAATTTTAATAAGTTCTGCAATGTTTGTTGATATATTTCACAAACAGAATTAACCAAATTTATCAATAATGTTAAAAAACTAAACAATCAACATTGGCATTAACGGTTTCCAGATGGAGCGATCGCCATCACAAAGCAGCTTTAATCGGCTAGTTCTAAGGCATCAAAAATCTAGTTACTGGCTGGTCAATTTTACAAAACTTTTGGGCAGAGAACCTTTCGGAAAGGTGCCTTTGTATTGGACTGTGCAAGGACAAGTCATCTGGTTTGCAACTCAACTGCAACTACTCTTACCGATTTTGCAACCATTAGAAGTTAGTATTCCTGGTTTATACGGCTATGGCTGTTTTTCCTATGTTCCGACACCTTTAACTCCTGTGACTGGAGTGTTTGCAGTGACGGCGGGGACTGAATTAATTTGGCAGGGTAATTGTGAATTAGGTATCCTTCAAACACCTAAATCTAAAAATATCAACTCGTGGCGACAAGCCCCAGAACAGCTAACAGATGAAGCTACGGCAATTAGGGAATTGCAAATCCTCCTGAAAAATTCCATTGGACAACAAATTGCCGATTTAAAGGATGAGCCTGTTGGGGTGTTTCTCTCTGGGGGACTTGATTCTTCAATTGTGGCGGCGCTACTGGTGCAAGCAGGGGTGAAAGTCCGCGCCTACACTTTGGATTTCGGTGATGCAGGGATTCCAGAATATCCCTATGCCCAACAAGTCGCCCAATTTCTGAAAATTCCTTTAGTCAAAGTGCCAGCAGAGCCAAATCACATCAAAAATGCTTTAATTCCTACGGTGGAAGCATTGGATTTACCTTTTGGAGATGGGGTATGTGTTCCGTTGTATCTGCTATCTCAAAGAGCTAGTCAAGAAACTCAGATAATTTTTAATGGGGAAGGTGGAGATCAATTATTTGCCGGTTGGACGAATAAACCTTTAATTGCCGCAGGTGTTTATCAGTCAGAAAATCCCGCTGGAGAGGAAACTTTTATTCAGCAATATCTCCGCACTTTTCACCGTCTTTGGGGCTACGAATCTCAAGTTTATCAGCCAGAAATATCTGCTCAAATAGAGAGTTTGCATCCTGAAGATTGGCTGTTGGCGGCTCTCAATGCTACTGAGTGTCCATCTTTGCTGCATCGCCTCCGCCGTGCCAGTTTGATGCTCAAAGGGGCGCAGAATATCCATCCCCGTGCTACTGCTTTGGGGTTGGCTCATGGATTGCGGGTGCGATCGCCTTTTTGTAACCTAGATTTAGCACACTGGACATTCCGCTTGTCTGGAGAACTTTGTTTACAGGGAGCCTGTGAAAAATATATCCTCAAACGTGCTGTAGAAAATTGGTTACCGCCCGAAATTGTTTGGCGACAAAAACGTGGGATGGGAGTTCCTTTAAGTTCTTGGTGTTTAAATGATTTTTGGCATCAAATTGGTGTCTGGCTAAATCCAGAAATACTCAAAGCCAACAAGCATTTTTATCCACACATCGCCGCCCAAATCGTTGAAGGTAATTTGGGAGGAGCTATTCAGGGGCGCCGGATTGGTGAGATTCTCTGGTTATTAATTATGTGGCAACTATGGCGATCGCACTTCTTAAATGAAAAACTCAGCAAACAATCTTGGAATCATCCGTTTTGGTTACCTCGTTGGCTATGGAGGAATTATCAGCGATGGCAAGCTTAGATAAAAGTCAGGAGTTAGGAGTGAGGAGTGAGGAGTTAGAAGTTAAGAGTTATTCTCCTCATCTCCCCATCTCCTCATCCCCCTCATTCACCAAGGAACTTGCTCAGGAGTTATTGAATAACTACGGTTCTCCGCTTTATGTTTATGATGGCGATCGCTTACGCCAAACTATTGAGTGTATAACTGGGGCTGTCAGCTATCCCCGTACACAATTTCGCTTTGCCAGTGTGACTAATGGTAATATTGCGCTGTTAAAAATTTTTCGCTCGGCTGGGTGGGGACTCCACGCTAATACCCCAGGAGATATTTTTCTGGGTTTGCAAGCTGGTTTTAACCCCAGTGAGATTGTTTACAGTGGGAGCAATTTGAATCGGACGGAGATGATACAGGTTCTGAATTGGGGAGTTACAACTCTCAATTTAGATAGTTTGGATCAGTTGCGGTTGTGTTGCGAAGTTTTTTTGCACGCAGAGACGCAGAGGCGCAGAGAGAAAGATATGAGGCTGGGTTTACGCTTGAATTTGCCGGAGATTACGGGAGATAGTCGCATTGGTGTGCGTTCTGAGGAATTTGGTGAGGCGATCGCTTTGACTGCTGAGGTTGGACTGAAGTTGAGTGGTTTACACTTCTATCGGGGGACGGGAACTAATGCTACAGCAGCTTTTACCGAGGTGATTGATCGGGTAATCGCTACAGCAAAACTGTTACCAGATTGGGAATATCTCGATTTTGGTGGTGGCTTTGGCTATCCGTATCATCACAATAAAGTAGGGTTTGACTGGGAAATATTTGGAGCTGAGTTAAGCCAGAGAATTGGGCGTTTAGGAAGGAAAATTGATTTGGTGATTGAACCGGGACGAAGTGCGATCGCTGGATGTGCAACAATGCTTGCTCAAGTTGTTTCGGTGAAATGGCAACAAGACAAACAAATTCTCGGAGTTGATACCACCGTTGCTAATCTTTCAGTACCTTCAGTACACGGCGGCTACCGAGAAATCTTTACTTGGAAAAAACAACTCCCCACAGACGTGATGAATCGCGTCTCTACCAATTGCCTGTTTACAACTGATGTTTGTGGTAACACAACTTACTCCAGAGATTATTTAGGGAAAAATTGCCAACTCCCAGCATTAGAAATTGGTGATGTTATTGCCATTTTAGATGTGGGTGCTTATGGCTATGCGATGTCATCTCACTTTTTACACCGCCCTAAACCTGCGGAAGTCTTATTAGAAAATGGCAGACATCGCCTAATTCGCCAACGGGAAGATTACAACGTTCTGCTGGCGAATCAGGTGTTGGATAACTAACGATTCACTATTAATATCTAATCAAAATTATGAAGTGTATTAAATGCGGAACTGATAATAAATTAAAAGAGCGGACGGCTAATCAAGGTCGGTGTGTAAAATGCAACCATCCGTTTGCTTTTGAACCGACAAGTATGGGTAAAATTAAAATTACTGACCCTCTATTTGCCAAAGTTTTATCTGATATTTCTGCTAACAATACTTTATTTTTTACACCTAAACAACTATTCTATTTTTTAAATCTGCGTCTTGCTAATAAGTCATATTCTTCAGTATTTAGCTCGTTGTTCGTATATTTATTCTGGAGTGTAGTGATAGGTTTGGGGTCTACAAATTTAACTAATGGAAACCAAGAAATTGCTGCCTTGGTATTGTTTATTTTTAACTCTTTTTATGTTTTTAATCTTTTTCAAAATACAGACTCTAGGAAACTTAACCCCAAAATTCGTAGAGCCAATGCCAGAGTTTTACAAATTATCGGAATTATCATTCTCGGTGGAGGAATTTCTGCCAGCATATTGATTATAAGTTCGTTTTATGCATTTACCTTGAGCGTCCTCATGGGGATGGTGTCGATATACTTAGGAACTCAACAGTTACAAAATACTGGACTATCAACACAGGAATTTTTATTTTCTCAAAACGAGTTTGAAAGTTGGGTAAATCGCTGGCGACAAATTAATGGTTTAATTGTCAAAATTCTTCCCTCTCCCCGCGAAGACAATACCCTAACTACATTTAATCCTGATGTTACTGCTTACAGTTTTGATAGATTAGTCGTTTGCGATCGCGCCACCATTGCTCAACTATTAATCGCTAATAATTTCCATTTTGAAAATAACTGTGCAATTCTGAGCATCACTGGTTATCCTCAGGGTATTTTTGAAACTATGATGCAAATGCTGCGTCGCAATCCTGATTTAAAAGTTTATGCACTCCATGATTGCAGTCCCCAAGGAATGAGTTTAGTTCACCATCTACGCACTAGCCCGAAATGGTTTCAAGATAGCGATATTATAATTATTGACATAGGACTAACACCACGTCAAATTATTGCTGCTAAGCGCGGAATGTTTATTCAATCCTCTCCAGAATCGGCGCAAGCAGCAAAAAAGTTAACTGGAGAAATTAGTCCAAATTTATCTGCGGATGAAATAGAATTTTTGGAATCTGGAAAGTTTGTGGAATTAGAATCTTTCACTCCCCAAAGACTAATTCAAATTCTGCAAAAGGGTATTGCTGGTAGTCAAAATCTCGAAAGTGATGACAGTGGCTTGTTTTTAGTCGGCGATACAGGAAATGATATGTACGTTGTTCAAAGTTTTGGTTAATACAGCAGAATTCAGGATTCGGAATTTGGATAAATTAATTAGGTAAATAATTAATATGAAATGCATTAAATGTGGAACTGACAATCAACGTAGAGAACGAATGCAAAATTCGGGTAAATGCAAAAAGTGTCAGCATAGATTTGTGTTTGAACCCACAAATAATATAACTCATAAAAAATTAACAGACCAACTTTTTGCAAATGCGATCGCTCATATTTCTGCTAACAATACTCTCTACTTCACTACTAAACAATTTGAATATTTTCTCGATAGACAATTCACACCCAATACAAAACCAAGCATCGATGATAACAGATTGATAATTCTAGATGATCAAAATAGTGCATTCTATAATGGCGTTGAAAGTTTTGGGTAGGGTTATCCCAAAAGTCTACTTTTTATTCACCTGCAACCAAATTTCTAAGCTTACCAATAACTAAAGTTTAACACCATAACGTCCCCAAATATCGCCTTTATAGTCTAGCCAGTCACGTAGTAGTGACTGATCAAAATAAGGCGCGATCGCACTTTTTTTATCTAACAATAATTTCCTAGCTTCTCGTTGCCAATATTTGCGAAATCCCAACTGTACAGGTACCATCATGCCACTTTTGGGGCGATGAATAATTGCTTCTGGTAAAATATCAGCAACGGCTTGTTTGAGTACTGCTTTTTCTTCCACTCCTGAAAGTTTATACTCTGGAGGAATTTGCATACTCAATTCAACAATTCGCTGGTCAAAAAGTGGCGATCGCCCCTGTAAACCTGCTGCTTGAGTTAAGTTATTTACTTTTGTCAAAATTTGGTCTGCTCCCTTAAATTTAATATTCAGTGCCATTAATCTATTTAAGTAACTGGCATCAGAATTTAAATCAGGCGAAAATACAGATGGTTCTGTTTTGACTGCTGTCCAAACTTCTGGCTTCAAAAGTTGCGGCAAGTCTAATGCACATTTTTGAAAAGCAATTAGATATGCTTGCAGTGAATCTTGATTATTAATTGAACCATATAAACTATTAATTAACATCGGCTGATTTTTCGGACCTCCAAAACACGGATCGCCTCCTTCACCATTGAGGATAACTTGCACATTTTTTCGCGCCATTCTTCCCAGAAGAAAATTTGGTACTGTCAGCGGATCGCCTATGGGATCGTCGAGATACGCCATTGTTTCGGGTAGGCGTTCCCACATATCTTTAAAAGTAATTTCGAGAATGTGATGTTGAGTTTGACAATGTTCGGCTACCAAACTAGAAAATTCTAACTCATTGGGAGATTCAGCCCCAAAATGAATTGAGTAAGTATGGACTGGTGCATGATGAAACTTTGCTGCTAAAGCGGTGATACTGCTAGAGTCCAAACCACCAGAAAGGAAAACGCCAACAGGTGCATTTTGCGGTAAATATTCTTGGACAATTTGATTTAGGAGAGAACGCAAGCGATCGCCATGCCATACTAAAGATTCATCCGCCCCTGTAATCTGCTGTTGCAATTCCCAGTAAGTATAAACTTTTTCTGAAGGCATTTCGATAACAGTTCCAGGACGCACTTCTCGCACCTGTTGCCAAAGTGTGCGTTCTCCCGGTACAAAGGCGCAGCAGAGATAGTCCCGCAACGCCACCAAATCGACATCACTTGAACGATAGGGTGCAAGCGATCGCATTTTTGGCGCGATGGCGCGAATTGCACCAGCAGTAGTGTAATACAGAGTCTGGCTACCAATGCGATCGCGTCCCAGCCATAATACTTGTTGTTGACGATCCCAAATTACTAACCCAAACATCCCCTCCAACAATTTCAGACATTCACAACCAAACTTTTCCCAAAGTTCAGCAATCAATTGACAATTGTTTTCAGAAAAATTACTTGCATCAACTCCCAATTTTTGCAGCAACTCCAGCCGATTACTTAACCAGACATCCCCAACTACCACAAATTGTTCTGTGGAACTGAGTGCAAATTGTTTTGTAGTCAGTGCAGAAATCACGGCAAACTGGTCATCTCGCCAGACTACATCTGCTGTTAAAGTATTTAATGTTCCCCAAACTACATGCCAGCTAGAGGGAATCTCTATAGATGAAAAAGTAGATTTGGAATTTTTGAAAATATTGAATAGCATATTGATGATTTTATGCGATGCCTACTGCGGTAAACTACGCACTTTCTATAGGACGATAATTATAATGCCTATGGCGGTAAACTACGCCCTAATTTTCCATTGTCCAATCTTCAAATTCCAATCCAGGTACGCGAGAAAAATCACGCTGATTCCGCGTTACCAAAATTCCATTATTAGCAATTGCAATTGACGCTATTCGTAAATCTTGAGTACCAATACGAATTTTTTGCCGCCGCAGTTCTGCATAATAGTTTGTAGCTTTTTCGTCAAAATCAAGTATTCTAATTAGGTTAAAAAATTCTAATCCTTGCCGTAATCCTAAATACCCCCATCTTAGTCTTTCGGCTTCTGAAGATTGACGGATAGCATCCAACCATCCACGCATTTGTTCTTCAACTGTAATCACAGTGACAGCAATATCCTGAAAACTTAGCTGATTTATACGTTGTTTAATTAAAGGGTGCTGGTTTTGAAAAAGTGTGAGAGTATCTGTATCTAGTATCCACAAACTCATGAAATTTCATCCTCTGCATCCATTTCTGCATCAAGTTCACGGCGATAAGCTGCGATGTTTGATAACACATCGTTAAACAGAGGATTATCTTTATACATCCCTGCAAATTTCATCCAAGGATGTTCTGATTTTGGTGCTTGTATTTCTTGATTCACGATTTCTACATTTTGGAATCGAGTATTCACAAGTTCGTGTAAATTGTTCAGTGCTTCTTCCCGCGTCGCGCTAAATACCTGACAGTCTGGTAAACCCCAAACTGTTGCTTGATATCCACCTTCTTTTGCTTCAACTAATACTGAATAGTTAATTTTTGATGCGGAGTTGGCTGTGTTTGTCAGCAAATTACTTGTCATAAAATACCTTTTGTTATTTGTTATTGGTCATTTGTCATTATTTATTGTCCCACAATGTCCAATGCCCCATGCCCAATCTCTTTATCTGCCTAGCCTCAAACCCCTTTCCATCAGCATCTGAAGTTCGACATTCTCAACATTAGGTATGGCTTCTAACTGAGAAATTCCGGCGATCGCATCGTTAATATTACCCGATCGGGGACGCAACCAGGCGGCATTAGGTGCATAGTCAAGACTTTGCTCTACCTCGTAACCTGCTCGATTAATTGCTTCGCCCTGGGACTCCACATCAACGCCTTCAGCAAAACGAATGAAAACCAGTCCACTTGGTACAGCAAAGGAACCATTGGATTGTAGTGTGTAAATCGGACTCAATGTATTTTTTTCTGATTGGTTGGGTTCGCCGGGAAAAACAGCGATCGCTCCCTCATTCAGTTGTAAAATTGCTCCTCGAACCACCGTACTCGGTTGATTGTAATGTATTGCATAGTACCCAGGCTGACGAGTGTAGGATACAGCAGAGGCATCGCTGCCAACGCGAATTTGTTGGGGATACTCAGAAAAGTAATCTTTTTGGAATCTCACTTCAGCAATCGGGGGTAGAGAATATATCGCAATCAAATACTCAGCAGGAAAATAAATCATCTTTCTCAAGTTCTAATGATGTTATAGCGTTTTTTAATGGCATAAAATACAAATCTTTTGTAGAACTGCACAAATGTATGTGTCCACTAAATAATGAAGATTCGTAAATCAACCTGACTTTTAATTCCCTTTTTTCTGGAAAGAGGAATTGAAGACTTGTATGAATCTTAGAGAGATTAAATTCTGTTTAAGCTATATCTTTTCTTTGCCCTAATCCAGATATAACACATGAAAATGGATGAGGGAGATGGGGGGACGCGGGGATGAGGGAGATGAGGGAGATGCGGTTCGGCTCCGCTCACCGACCGGGGGATGAGGGAGTGTGGGGAGAAAGAGAATTTATACTTCCCCCTCCTCCCACACCGGACACACCTCCCACACCTTTTCCCAATGCCCCATACTTCGGCTCCGCTCAGTACAAGTGCCCAATGCCCCATGCCCCATGCCTCATACTTCGGCTCCGCTCAGTACAAGTGCCCAATGCCCAATGCCCAATATAGGAGATTAAATTATGGTTCAGGTTCATTATGGTGGTGAAAATGGTCAACAGTATGAACTTGCTATTAGTGATGAACACATTGTAGTTCGTACCGAAAACCGCAACCCTCTGCTTGGTCAAAGACCGTTTGAAGTCGCACCTGTGTCAGTTGCAGCTCGTAGCATTCTTAATCAATTTGAGTTAACAACGCGGTTTCGACAAGCGGGTGTAGAGATTCTCCGTGCGAAAGTTCCAGATCAGGGGGTTGCTTTGCGCGATCGCGCTAGGGCAATTCTCAATGAAGAATCTAAAATTGAATTTGCGGGACGTGTTCTTGTCGATCCCAGATCCCAAGAACCTGTAATCTACACTGAAAACCTCTTTGTTAAATTCGATAATCGACAAGATTCAAGGGCGTGTGAGGAAGTTTTAGGGCGTTATAACTTAACAATTAAACGCCAACTTGAATATGCGCGAAATGCTTATTTTGTCAGCGCACCTACACATACTGGTTTAGCTATCTTTGACATTGCTGAAAGACTTTTAAGGGAGCAATCAGTAGAGCTGTGTCATCCTGAACTAGTGCGGGAGTTACGCCGCCGCCAGATTTTTCCCCAGCAGTGGCATCTCAAAGAAACAACAATTAATGGTAAAGTTATCAAGGCCCATGCCAACGTTGAAGCAGCTTGGAAATTGAGCGATGGCACAGGAACGACTATTGCAATTATCGACGACGGTGTAGATCTCGATCATGAAGAATTCCGTTCCTCTGGAAAAATTGTTGCCCCGCGTGATGTCACACGTAAAACGAACAATCCCAGACCAGGAAACGATGATAATCATGGCACAGCCTGTGCGGGAGTAGCTTGTGCCAACGGTAACTTTGGTGCTTCTGGTGTCGCGCCTGGTGCAAAATTGATGCCGATTCGTTTAGCTTCGGCGTTGGGATCGCAAAACGAAGCCGATGCTTTTGTTTGGGCGGCTCAAAATGGTGCTGATGTCATTTCTTGTAGCTGGGGGCCAGCAGACGGTATTTGGTATGAGCCAAACGATCCAGTACACAACCAAAAAGTGCCTCTACCTGACTCTACAAGACTTGCCATTGAATATGCAATTAATAAAGGACGCAACGGCAAAGGCTGTGTAATTTTCTTTGCTGCTGGTAATGGTAACGAAAGCGTAGATAACGACGGTTACGCCAGCTATCAAAATGTAATTGCTGTGGCAGCTTGTAACGATTTCGGCACAAGAAGCGCTTTCAGTGACTTTGGTAAAGCAGTCTGGTGCGCCTTCCCCAGCAACAATGGTGACAGTTCTCAAACCCCTGGAATTTGGACAACCGATCGCACTGGTTTAGTTGGTTATAACTCTGGTAATCGGAATTTGGGTGATATCCCAGGTAACTACACAAACGAATTCGGCGGCACCTCCAGTTCTTGTCCGGGTGCAGCTGGTGTAGCAGCTTTAATTATTGCCAGCAACCCGAATCTGCGGTGGGACGAAGTGCGAGACATCATTAAACGCTCCTGCGATCGCATTGACCAAGCCGGAGGTAAATATGATGCTAACGGTCGCAGTCCCTACTACGGTTACGGTCGGATTAATGCTCTCAAAGCTGTAGAATTGGCCAAGCCCAATCAACCATCACCCATTGGCGTATTCCAAGCAGTGCAAGATGTACCAATTAGCGACTTGCAAACATCAAAATTATCAGTGGCGATCGCTAATACCAACGTCGTCAAATCCATCAAAGTTACCGTAGACATCGAGCATACTTACATTGCTGACCTGATAGTTACTCTTAACCCCCCAGCGTCAACAGGCGTACCTCCAATAATTCTCCACGATCGCCTGGGCGGATCTACAGATAACATCAAAACAACCTATGACGAAGTGAACACCCCTAAACTTGCTGCGTTTAAAGGTAAAAGTCCCCAAGGAACCTGGGCGCTGGAAGTAGCAGATAAAGCTAACCTAGATACTGGAAAGATTCGCAGCTTCACCATAGAAATTGCATTTTAAGGCAATATCCTTGGGTTACAGCAATTTTCAGGTAAATATACCACGTTGTAGGGTAGCACAGCTGTTATACGTGTCAATTTAACGTGAAACTCTTGTGAAGACGTAATATTGAGTTCATTCACTTACGGTTACTCACCGTGTTACCCCACCCTAACCCTCCCCGTATGTATTGGGGAGGGAACTAGATTTCTTTTTCCCCCCTTTATAAGGGGGGATTAAGGGGGGTAAAACGTATGTGGGACTAGGGTTTGAGCTTAAGTTGACACCAATGACAGCAGTGCTACCCTACTGAGGATTGTGGTTCAAATACATGAAAACTGCTGTAAAGATAATTCTAATACCAATTCTATATGAGGCTGCGCTCTATTCGCGTAGCGGCAATTCATGAATTGCCGCTACAGTGTGTAGTTTTGCATCAGTCTTATAAGGCGCATCTTCAAACAGAAATGGTATAAGCCCAAAACCCTCATGTAGAGACGCGATTTATCGCGTCTTCTCGGTATTTATCGCGTCTTCAAGATTATTTAGTCGCCAGACAGTGCAGCAAGTCGTTGGAATGCCGATGGTGCTGGACTATTTACGAGGTGCTGGCGTATCACCTCGGCACACTCACCCGGACTTAACAACGAAGTATCGACTTCAAGATCGTAGATGCCAGGGATGTGGACTTCACGTTGCCATAACTCAATCGCAGGTGGCACTGGAGAGTCGGCAGCACTTACCGCCTTCCACCCCGTGTTTTGTCGTCTTTCCATAATTATCTCGATGGGGCAGCGAACGCCTACGAACAAGACCGGCAATCCGTTTAAACGCCGAGCGCTATCAGTCAGAATGCCCCGTTTAATTCCGTATGCGTCATGGTGTCCGACATCAACCACGACATTCAGTCCTAAGCGGCTATGGGCGGCGATGGATTCATACATGGCGCCGTAAAGAATGGGAACCAGGGGTTCGAGGTCTTGGCGTTCTCCCCCTGGCCGCAGACCGATCCCAGGCAGATATCGTGGCGGAGTCATTTGCATAAATTTATCGACACCCAAGTTCATCCATACACCATCAAACGTCTCCTGGATCACTGCCACAATGCTCGACTTCCCCGATCGCGGGGTTCCATTGAGGATGATAATTTGTCCTAGTTCCTGTGTCTGTCCCACGATCGCTCCTCGCATCCTTTTCTAGTAGAGACGTAGCAGTGCTACGTCTCTACATTGTTTGCATCCCTGCGTCAATTAACTTTGGGTGACAGCCTCTTTCGCCAAAAACTTCTCTAATTCTGTCAGCGCATCAGCATCAACTTTAGTTTGCATTGGGCAGAATTTGGGGCCGCACATCGAACAAAACTCAGCAGTTTTATAGATGTCTGCTGGCAAAGTTTCATCGTGATATTCCTTAGCTCTTTCCGGGTCGAGTGATAATTCAAACTGACGATTCCAATCGAAATTGTAACGCGCCTTGGAAAGTTCATCGTCTCTGTCCCTTGCACCAGGGCGATGTCTAGCAATATCCGCCGCGTGAGCTGCTATCTTGTAGGCAATCAACCCATTCCGCACATCTTCGGCATTTGGTAATCCCAAATGTTCTTTTGGTGTTACGTAGCACAACATTGCAGTACCGTACCATCCTGCCATCGCTGCGCCGATCGCTGAGGTAATATGGTCATAGCCAGGAGCAATGTCTGTGACTAATGGCCCCAAAACATAGAAAGGCGCTTCAGAACACTCTTCCATTTGCTTGCGGACGTTGAATTCAATTTGATCCATTGGTACGTGTCCAGGGCCTTCCACCATCACCTGTACATCATCTTCCCAGGCTTTGCGAGTTAGCTGTCCCAAGGTTTTCAATTCAGCTAATTGTGCTGCATCTGAGGCATCATGGGTGCAGCCAGGACGCAGGGAATCTCCTAAGCTGAAAGAAACATCGTATCTTTTGAAAATCTCAATGATGTCTCGGAAGTGGGTGTAAAGCGGATTTTGTTTGTGATGATGTAGCATCCACCGTGCTAAGATACCGCCGCCGCGAGAAACAATACCAGTGATGCGGCTTCTCACTAAAGGCAAATGTTCAATCAAAATCCCGGCGTGGATGGTTTGATAGTCTACCCCTTGTTGGGCGTGTTTTTCGATGATATGGAGAAAGTCATCAGCAGTCAGCTTTTCAATTGTGCCGTGGACACTTTCTAAAGCTTGATAAACTGGCACCGTACCAATGGGAACTGGCGAAGCGTTAATAATGGCGGTGCGAATTTCATCTAAATTACCGCCACCTGTAGACAAGTCCATGACAGTATCAGCACCGTACTTCACCGCCAGATTCAACTTATCCACTTCTTCTTGAAGATTAGAAGAGTTGGGTGAAGCGCCGATATTAGCATTTACCTTGCATTTAGAGGCGATGCCAATAGCCATCGGCTCTAGGTTAGTGTGATTAATGTTAGCCGGGATAATCATTCGTCCCCGCGCTACTTCCTCACGAATGAGATCGGCAGGGAGATTTTCCCGGTGGGCGACGTAGTGCATTTCTTCGGTGATAACACCTTGGCGTGCGTAATGCATTTGAGATACATTACTCTGCCCACGCCGCTTAGCAACCCATTCTGTCCGCATATTGAAATCCTCGATAAACAGCTTCCCTCCGCTGGTATTACCCAGACTCAGGTGTTAAGGGTGTGATCTCAGCCTGATTATGTAGGCACCCCTAGCATGGTTGTTGATTGTAGCACCTTAGTTATGGTTGCGAGCAAAGGTGTTAACAATTCCTAAGGTGAGATTGCTATTTTGGCGACCCTGCATCGGCTCGTCGCTAGACATGGCTTTAATGAGAGTATGAATTATAGGTTTTTTGCCGTTGTTAATTTTGCTGTCTCACTTGTCGCGGTAAACTTCTTTACGATGCCCTACTCTCACAACACCGATCAATAACACATCATCTAAAATATCATATAAAACTCGGTAATTGCCGACTCGAATTCGATAACCATTGTCAGAATCTTCTAGCTTGACAACCCCGTTAGGACGGGGATTATCAGCTAGCTCATCAATTTTAGTTTGTATGCTTGTCTGTACTTTTATAGGTAATTTTTTAAGTTGTTTAGATGCCGCATTGGAGAATTCAATTCTGTATTTATTCACTCGTTAATTCTTGTTTAACTTGTTCCCAAGGAATAGTACCATTTTTTTTAATATCTTCCCGTCCTTCATGTAAAGCTTTAATATCCTCTTCGTCTTCTGCTTTGCGAATATCTAAAAGTTCTATTACATCTTCTAATGTATCTTCATAAGCTTGTTCTAATCGCTCGTAAATAGCTTTTATTAAAGCTTGTCTTCTGGTTGTGGTTTCCATTTTTACCTCTATTAATTAGCATAAACTATTTTCTATATGCCATTGTTTGCTAAATTCAAAGATCAGCTCATTTTAGCTTCAACTAAAACAGCAAGGAGTCCCACACCATAATCTTCGATTTGGTGTCGGGAGGAATTGCGAGGAGAATTAGTCGCATCCTGCGAATGATTTTTTTCACAGAGAAAATAATGAGGGGGATAGCGACTAATTCGCCAATAATCTAGGCAACTACGCATAGTTTTGAACTCCGTTTCATTAACTTGATGTTGTTGGGATTAAACTGTCCAATGCGTGACCAATTGTGGTCATAGATAGAAATATTTTTTGTTTTACCAGAATTAGTAAACCCTCCAACCCAACCGTGAATAATCTCACCCTTACGAGAAGTTTGAACATAATCGCCAGACCTAAATCCAAACGGTGTTATTGTTCCACCTTGTCGCTTTAAAATTCCACATGCAGAATAGTTTTCTTGGTGCAATTTACGCCTAAATAATTTCGGTCTAGTAATCACAATGAATGGGGCTTTGGTTACAGCGCACTCTCCAACCCAATGATGTCCATAACTATTCGTGGCATAGAAAGCTTTGTATTGAATAAATGCTGTAGATGCTAATGCGATGGCATCATTTGCATGAGTTTCTGGGCATTGCTTCGACTTATCCTTTTTATCCTTAACAAGTCCTAATTGCTCGCGGTATTTTCCTGTATCTAAGGAATCTACTTCAATGACCCGAGCAATCTTAGAAGCTTGTAGCCTAAACCATTCTTGACCAACCGTTACAGGAGATATTCCAAACCCATTTTTTTTAGTATTACCACCACATGACTCATCTCTAATCTCAGAAATCGGGAGAATTTTAGAAACTTCTGCTAGTATTCTTAACTCCATCTCTCTGTTAGCTTTTACGCTAGGAGGTAATTTGTTTTGACGACGGTTGCAAAATCTTTTTTCTCGGTGATTGCGTAATTTAAAAGCAACCTTGCGATTAATTCGCTGTCCTCTACGAGTCCGACGTAATTCAGTACGTTTCTCCATTTTTCCTGTCACAGACTGCCTATCTTTGCAAGCCAGTCCCCAACGGGGGGAACCCCCGTTGGCGGAACTGGCGCTGGTTTTCTTGGATTTGTAGAAACCAGGTAAACAAGCATGGAACAAAACAATGGTTGCTAACTTAGATTGGAAAGCAATGCCCGTAAAAGCCTTGCCTCTATCTGTTCCCGCTACTATTTCTTGTGTATTGTGTCCAGATGCTTCACACAACAACTGGACATAAAAAACACCAACTTTATTACGTTTACCTACCGCTTTGCCAGATTGTATCCACTTCCTGGCTCGTCCTGGAGTGGTTGGCATAAGCGGTTTTCCGTCTGAGGACATTACTGGTACTCTTGTTACTTGATTCATGGGGATAACCCAAATTATTGCTAATTTGTATTTAGGAATAAATCCAGTCCCTTCGGGCAATTTGCTAAGCTTATATCCTGTTCACGACTAGGCAATACAGAGGGCTAAACTAGGGAAATATTTAGCCGTGTAACCTTACCAAATCTCATGCCCTAACCAACTCTTGCGTTGCATACCGTGAGCCTAATTTCTTAGGAGTTTTGCAAGCCTACACTGTACCCGAAGGTGTTAGTGTAGGTAGTTGACTATAGTATCCCATAGCCCATCACTATAATTTTACATACTTTCAACTTATAATCAAAACAACTTGCCTTCAGGAGATTGATTTTCATGACATATATCTCCCCAAGAACCCTCACATTTGCAGATTTTCTCTCTCAATACCGAGACAATCCCCGCTATGAACTAGCAGACGGAGAATTAATTGACATGGAACCAACTGGCCCTCATGAAACCGTGAGTGGCAAACTCGCAACCCAAATTGGGATCTACCTTGTTGCAGAACAACTCCCCTGGTTCATTCCTCGCACTTGTTTAATTTACCCCTTTGCAGATACAGCTACAGCGCGTCGTCCTGATGTTGTGGTTCTCGATGAAACTGTTCTCCACCGCGAACCCCTTTGGGAACGAGAACCCGTAATTACTCTTGGACGCTCAATTAAATTGGTGGTGGAAGTCGTTAGCAGCAACTGGGAAACTGACTATGCGCGGAAAGTTGAAGAATATGCACTTTTAGGGATTCCTGAATATTGGATTGTTGATTATCGAGGATTGGGTGGTGTGGCATTTATTGGTAAACCCAAACAACCTATATTCACTGTTTGTCAACTAGTTGAAGATACTTATACTCAACAACAATATCGACTCAACCAATCAATTAATTCGCCGCTTTTGCCCCGTCTTCAACTTCGCTTAGATGATGTTATGCCTCGTTGAGTATTAATTGATAATCACAAAGAGGCGGCGTTTTTCTATACAGTTTTTTCTTTTTTATTTGATGCTTGTTCTGCAACATTTTTCAAGCGGCTCGAGCGCATTTTGCGGAGGCGATCGCTATCTCGAACACCACCTGCTGTTTCATATTGAGCGCTATCTTTGCCGTACTTAATGGCAAT
The DNA here is from genome assembly GCA_019359545.1 of Desmonostoc geniculatum HA4340-LM1. Classification (GTDB taxonomy): domain Bacteria; phylum Cyanobacteriota; class Cyanobacteriia; order Cyanobacteriales; family Nostocaceae; genus Nostoc; species Nostoc geniculatum. Next base: position 28,752 of record JAHHHB010000090.1, read on the forward strand.
TAACATTAGCATCTTTTGAGAAAGTGTAGTCAAATCTTTTTCCATTTTTTCAACTTCAGTTAAAGAAGAATCAGCTAAAGCCAGAGCGTTATTATGGACATCAAGTTTATTACGTAACAGTTCCATTGACTCCAGGAGTTTTGCCAGACTATAATCATCATCCAGTTTGAGACTTGGATCGATCAATTTCATGCCGGCTGCTCTTGACTCAACTTTTTCTAAAACGCTGGATTTACGTTTTTTGAGAGCCATAAATTTACCCTTTTAAAATACTTCTAAACCTAGCTTGCCTTAATTAAATCGAAATCTGGTTCAGCAGAAATCGCAATTTTTGCTCGTACAATTTTCAGCTAATAAGTAGGTAGACATGAAAAATTATAAGATAAGAATAGAATAGAAGAGATGACTGAAAATGCCAGCAGCACTACGAATAAAACTGACTATAGAAGAAGACAAAACGTTGCAGGAATTAAGCTTGG
>JAHHHB010000091.1 GCA_019359545.1 Desmonostoc geniculatum HA4340-LM1
TACATCTCAACGCAACTCGGTACAAGGGTTTCTACCTATTTTATCCTTTTTACTTGCACTTTATTCTCTTTTATCCTCCCGAATCTCTTGATTTATCTAGGTTTTTCGTTTATTCTGCAAACCCTAGTTAGTGGTAGTGGTGATTCCAAAATTAGGATTTGGACTCTATCTTCCTAACCCTCTTTTGTCACTCTCGGAAAACAATAATCTCAGCCTGATTCTGAGACTTTGATTTCATCAAGGTTTGAGGCTTTATTTTCTAACAGAAACTGAAATTTATAGATAAAAGTGGAAATTAAAGCCCTGTAAGCATTTGGGCGATTGGATTTTCCCACTCTGACAAAAGAGGGCTAATAAGGCACGGGGCAGGGGGCAGGGGGAGAAAGAGTTTTAGCCTTATTTACTTTTCTTCACACAGTTTTGTTTTATTGCACCGACTTACTTACCATAGAAGCAGGAATTTCAAAATTCTGATTTCTGATACGACTCTAAAATTCCACTGCGAATCATTAGTTGTGGCCAAATTAACACAAAAAATCCCATCCACGTCGCTACAGGGATGGACACAAGAACTGTTAGCCAGATAATTTTAAATAATAACCAGCTACCACCAATTAGGGTTACACCTGTGAGCAGTATAGACCAGGGTTGACACCACCAAGGTTTGTAGTTCCAGGGATTTAAAGGCTTTTGTTCAGACATTGCTTTTATTTGATAAATGTGCAAATGTTCGGTGTTAGGGACTTACTTACAGGGGTTTTCATGTATTTGAACCACATCTGTCGTAGGGGCACAGCACTGCTGTGCCCTTGCCGCGTGGTCTATTTACCTGAAAATAGCTGTAAATGCTAGTATCCAGCAGCAAGAGTGTTAAGTTTTGTCATACTCAATTTGTCCATAATCAAGCTTGATAATTCGGTCTGCTAAATGAAAATAGCGATCGTCGTGGCTAATTACCAAGACTGTTTTACCACGCGATCGCAGTTCGGGTAATAGTTGAGTATAAAATATTCCTTTAAATATCGGATCTTGATCGGCTGCGCACTCATCGAATAGATAAATTGGTCTATCTTCCAAGTATGCTGTGAGTAAAGCGAGGCGTTTACGTTGTCCTTGAGAAAGAGCAGTGGTAGAAAGTTGTCCATTTTCAACTTTTACTTTATGCTTGATTTGTGTAGTAAGTGTGGGTGATATTTTCAAATTTTAAAGTCTGCCACGAAGATTTAATGGCAGGTGGAACAGTCGATAATTCCGAACGACTAGCTAAAGATAAACCCAAGGAATCGATTTTTTGCAAAGCAATACTGGCTTTGCTTAATAAGGGAAGTTTACTGACGATGTTATCCATTGGTAACACCAAGTAAGTGAAAGTTAAAATGTAGCCAGAGAGGGTTTCGGCATCAATAGGAAGTAAATTAGGCAAGGCAAACAACACAAAACCAATGGCAAAAAAGAATACGAGTTGTCCCCAGCTAGAAGTTGTAGCAAAAAGGGTTAAACCGTTAACATTATGATGACGAAATTCACTAGCAGTTGCTTGGAGTTTTTCTTCTAAAAAAACTTGACGCCGCCGATAATTCAGCTTGAGTTCCTTGACTCCTTCAGTAATCGTGCGAAAATGCTTAAACAGTTGATCTTCATCTTCACGAGCCAGGGCTAGCAATTTACCTCCTTTAGTCAATAACCACTGGCAACTGGCGATCGCTACTATGGAAATAGCACAAACCATCACCAGTACCAACCAAGAAAGCCAGGTGATGTATGCTATGCAACCAAAAACGATCGCTAAATTAATAAACAAAAAAGGCATCTGATAAACAGCATTAGCAACTGCTTGAATATTCTCTGTTAAAGTTGCCAATAGTCGCGGGTTTCCCAAACCTTCCAAAAGACTCAACTCAGAAGCAAGAATTTGGCGACTCAAACGCATCCGTAGCTGCAAAACTGCACTCTGAGAAAGGCGAATCAACATTACTTGGGAAATAATACTGGTAATCAGCCCAACCATTGCCAATCCTACAAAACCCCAAGCTATGGATGTGAAACGCTCAGTACTACCGCTACTAGCAGCACGGCTAATCAAAGCAATCAAGCCAGCACTACTACCGCCACTCAAGAATCCAGTCACGATCGCGATCGCCACCATACCCCAAGCAGAACGTAAAAGAAAGTAAATCAAATTCATAATAACGGCGATATAGTTGACGCGATGTCTCAAAATAAGATCGAAGCACTCAAATTTCTGAGAACCTTTGTTTTAAGTACTAATTAAATAATTCGTAATTCGTAATTTATTAATGATGAACGTTGCACCCGCCATTATAGTATTAGGTCAAAATAGCGTAGCAGTAGCACGCAAAATAATTAGTATCCTACCAGAAACGACATTATACGGTTTAGAGGGTCGCACGTCTGGGGTTGATGTCAGCTTCAAGAATTTTGGCGAGACGCTACGCGAGTTATTTGCTCAGGGAAGGCCGCTAATTGGCATTTGTGCTGCTGGTATTTTGATTAGGACGCTAGCTCCCATGCTCTCTGACAAACGACAAGAACCATGTGTGCTAGCTGTGGCTGAAGATGGTAGCGCTGTTGTCCCACTGTTGGGCGGACTTAGTGGGGTAAATGATTTGGCACGGCGCATTGCCCAAGTCCTTGATGTCAAACCTGCAATTACCACCACAGGCGATTTACGTTTGGGCACAGCGCTGTTGTCTCCTCTCCCCGGATACCATTTAGCAAACCCAGATGATGCAAAAAAATTTATCTCAGATTTGCTAGCCGGGGCGCAAGTGAAGGTAGAAGGCGCAGCACCTTGGTTAAGCGATAGCAAATTGCCCATACATCCAAATGGAGATTTGACTATCCAGGTTACAGAACGTTTGGTGAATCCTGCGCCCAACCGCCTCATCTACCACCCTGCAACTATAGCGATCGCCATTGATGGCATCATTGGTTATGCAGACCAAGCAGTAGCTTTAGTAAAACAAGTATTAGCTGATGCCGCCCTAGCATCGCCATCAGTTGCAGGCATATTTGCACCCATCACCGCCGCTACCGATCCCGCCATCCACGCCGTAGCTAGCGCCTTGAAAGTACCTGCTCGCTTTTTCACCTCAAATCAGCTAGAAAGTTGGCTTTCACAAGGTTATAGCCCCGCCCAAGCCGCAGCGATCGCCGCCACAGGCACTGTTCCTTTATCTCCTGATCCCCACATTGCGATCGCCATTGCCCAGCAGCCCATTGATGCCGACACCATCGGTCAGCCACGCGGACGGCTAGCGATTATTGGCACCGGTCCTGGTGGTCAAGAGTGGATGTCTGGGGAAGTCAAGGAAATACTCAAGTCGGCAACTGATTTGGTGGGTTACAAAACTTACTTAGATTTAATCGGTTCTCTCGGAGATGGGAAGCAACGGCATGAGTCCGACAACCGCCAAGAAGAATCACGGGCAGAGATGGCGCTTGATTTAGCTGCGTCTGGGCGATATGTAGCCGTGGTTTCATCTGGCGACCCTGGTATTTATGCGATGGCAACAGCGGTTTTTGAAGTATGCGATCGCTATGCTAAACCAGAATGGGAGAGTATCGACATTCATGTAGCACCAGGCATTTCAGCGATGCAAGCAGCAGCAGCCGCCATTGGTGCACCCCTTGGGCATGACTTTTGTGCAATCTCGCTTTCTGATATCTTAAAACCTTGGTGGGCGATCGCCCAACGAATTGCCGCTGCTGCCGAAGCTGATTTCGTAATTGCTTTCTACAATCCCGTTTCCAAAGAGCGTACTTGGCAACTGGCAGAAGCAAGAAATATTTTGTTGCAACATCGAACACCGGATACACCAGTCGTCTTAGGACGGAATCTCGGCAGACCAGGACAGATTGTGAAAGTGATAACACTTGAGGAGTTAGCACCAGCTAGCGCCGACATGCGGACAATTATTCTTGTCGGTTCCACCAAAACCCGAATTATCAAGCGCAGCGATGGTAATCTTTGGGTTTATACACCGCGTCGCTATACTCTGAATACTTCTAGCAATGATATGTAATATCATCCCCGGTAAAAGACTTATAGCGATTCCCAGTTAAGTAGACATCTCCAGAAATTAAATATGCGTTACCCAGAACCCTTGTAGAGACAGAACCCTTGTAGAGACGTAGCAGTGCTACGTCTCAACATTCATTTTCGGAGATGTCTAGTGAGGTACAGATAATATTTTGAAACGCAGAGGGGCGCAAAGTAAAGCGCAGAGGTACGCAGAGATTTGTACCTCAGCAGACTAGCAAATGCTATATTATTCAGGCTGACGCACAGAAATTTTAATGATATTTGTACTACCGAGAACTCGATATAGCATTTCTGAATTTGACGTAGTTCCGGACATCTGTTCCCCTTGTATAGCAACTACTACTGGAATACACACAACTGCGTGCTAATTTAAACACAAGGAAAATCTCACAATATCTTTCTCAAGATACACTTTTCGACTTAATAAGGCATAATTTCTATATTTAGTGACTATTTCAATTCAAAATAGATTTCAGTGAACAATCTTTAGATCCGCCCCACTGGTTATTAATGAAACAAATACCTTACCACTCGCCACAGACGCGATTAATCGCGTTTCTACCCATTTCGTCTAGTCAAAAAAATCAGCTAACCGGAAATGGTAACTGACAACAAACGTGAACTTTGTCACAATGAATTCGTCGATGATTTTTGTTAACGAAGAAAGCGAATTTCAAGGAGTCAGACTCTGAAAGGCTTTGAATTCAAAGGTGTTGAAAAACTGATTGGGCCAATAGCGGCGCTTCTCGGCTTCGTGTGTTTGTTGCAGTGGTATATTCAAGGAGAATTGCGATCGCCTTCCGATCCGATCTTTGAAGTTAGACAGCCACCTTTGGTAATGAAAGAGGGCGACCCTTATATCCGCGCTTTAATGCGAACCATCTCAGCCAGCGAGGCAAGTGGTAACCGTCCCTATTCTCTGTTGTATGGCGGACAACAAGTCAGCGATCTCAGCCGACACCCTGAAGTGTGCGTCACAATTGTCACAGGTCCCAACACAGGTAATTGTTCCACCGCTGCTGGTAGATATCAAATCATCAACACTACCTGGTACAATATAGCTCCTCGCTATCACCCAAACCCAACGCGGATGATGTTTTGGGTTAATTATAGTTTTGAAGCAGAATATCAAGACATAATAGTTTATCGTTGGTTGAATGATTCAAAAGTTTGGGGAGTTAATATTTCTCAACTCTTGCGCCAGGGAAAATTAAATGATGTTTTGCGGCGACTTTCTCCCACTTGGACAAGTTTGGGATATGGCATAGAAACGAACTCTGTTAGTGCCTCTTTGCCTAAGATTTATCAGAAAATGTTGCAAGAAGAATTAAACGCAGCTAACCAACCAACAACCCCAAATTTGACTCCATCCCCAAATCCTTCTAGCAAGCAACGATAAAAAGTACAACATCTAGGTCTGGTAACTAGCCAGAGACATTAATTCTAATTCTGTTAGCGCAGCGGAGCATAACCCATTCTGAATTCTGACTTCTGAATTCTTCTTCAATATCTGCTACTAGGAAAAAATAGAAGATCTATTACTTCACCCACTATTAAACCCAATACTGCTAGTATTGTTAATACCCAAAATGAATCTAGTTTGTTGAAACCGGCAAAACGCATTTCTAAGTCAGCTAAAAGCGTAGTTGCTAATGGTATGAGAAATAGACTAAATAATAACGACCAAGTTGCTACCAAAGCAACTGATGTGCTTAAAAATAAGATGACAACTAAGGCTTTAGAGCCAATTTCCACTAAACGCTCTAACCAAGAAATACTTTTGCGTGTTACAGCTATCACCATAGCAGCTACAAAAGCTCCCACTAACCAAATAATATGATGAGCAGCAAGGTACCACCCCAGTAAGGCATAAGCCAGCCAGAGTAACCCTAAAGGCATCAAAGGAATCCTGTAAAAAAATTCCGCATTCATACAGCCAAAGCTTGTAAAAATACTAAGTTCGTATTCTAATTTTAGTAAAAAATAGTTATCCTCGGCAGAGAATTGTACTAACTTTGATCGGAATATTCCTCTATCTACAGAGCAAATTTAACTACATACTGTTTATTCATAACAATATGTAGCAATCCTCGAACCATTGATGAATAAAAAGATTCATCTTTATAAGAAGATGTTTGAAAAGCTATATTTGTTACCCAAAGTGTCTAATACCCTCCCTAACCCCCCTTGTAAATGGAGGAATGTCTCTTAAAGCCCCCCTTTACAAGCAGGGCTGTTTCATTCCCTAAAATGGTTAAAATTGCAAGGGTCAAAGAAATCAAAATTTAGGGCGAGCGTACAATTAGGGCAAAAAATTTTGCGTCTTCAAGCCCAAATAATGTTGTTTTTCTTTGCGCCTTTGCGTCTTTGCGTGAGAATATCCCCTTGACAAATCTCACAGACTAGCGAATGAAACGGCCCTGCTTTACAAGGGGGGATTAAGGGGGGTGATTAAAATCACAGTTAATCACTTTTCAAACAACCTCTAAGGTCTATGACAACACTTTGCTACATAATAATTATATAGTTGTAATTTAATTTAACTTTTCTTCATGCGATCGCCTGTAGCTGAAAGTTCACGCAATCAAGCTTATCCAGCAATCAGAATATATTTATTTTCCGTATTTAATTTTAAAATTTGTGATATTTAAAACATATAGCTACTAACACAAAAAATAATATCATCTGATTCTAAAATACTAGGCATATGTAAGTCAATTGACTTTTACTCTCAGGTATTTCCCAGAAAATTTAATCAAGAGGTAGTTACAATTCACCGTGTACAACTTTGACAACTGTCCACAAAAGTGTTGCGTGTCTCAAGCTCATGGTAATATTATTTTACTGTCAAGAGATATTATTTTATACATCCAATTAAAAACATGCTGAAACAGCTAGTTAGGTGTGCTACCTCAAAAAAAACAAAACATTATTTAACCTACCACCAGAATCACTAAAAACCTTACTGTACAAAGTACAGAGCTTTTATGATTCTGCTTATAGAAGCTATCAAATAGCTGATAAAGCCATTTTTTAGTAATCATTACAGACAGAAAGGTATATCATAAAACTTTCTGAAAATGGCAAAACATTAGAGATAAATATAAAAAATTGACACTATGTCAATTGTTTTTCGTATATGTAAACCTATCGAAAAGCATATTTTTTCTTGTCAAAAAAACTTGGAGATTCTGCATTTTATTCAGATAAGATTTATGTCTATTAGTGCGGAGTTACTTATATCAAATAGGCCTATTTTATTCGTGAAAATCTAGCCTAACCTTGGCAAAATGAGGCAACCACTTAAATTGAGCAAACAATTTCAGATTACTAGATCAATCCTGATTTAGTAACAACTTGATTATTAACAATGTAAAAAATTAACAGGACAAACATGAATATTATTGTTCGTTTGTTTGGAGTATTCGTTTTCCAAGTATCTGCGTTGGCTGCGATGTCTAACATCGCAATGTCTGATGACAAGCCTATCGGTGTTTACACCCAAGAGACTCCTACTGTTCCTCAACAGAGAACAACCAAGAGGATTTGCTCTGTAGATCCCATTGAAGATTTATTACCTCCACCACAAACTAAAGCAAGTAATTCTTTGCTTTCTTACCTTGCTGACGAAGGTTTTACACAGAATCAAGAAGGTTCGTGGGTTTGCTATGCGAACGATCCTAAAGAAGAAGGGCGTTACTTTACCATTTTTAAAGTTAAACAAGTTGATAACAGACTCATAGCAAGTTCTTTCTTAGATGAGGGAAGTCTGATTGAGGGTCAAGAAAATCGTAGTTTGGACTTTTTTATGATGCTGGTTGAGCGTCATATGAATACTAGTCAAGAGAACCGTCAAGGTATACGTAGATATTTAGAAGCCTTCGTTTCTCTAGTCAAGCAAGGGAAAATTAAACCCACACGCCGCGGATTTCTTTTCGACCAACCAAACCGAGCATTGGTCTTATATCACACACTCTCATCAGGAAATCTTAAAGGTACGGGAATCACAATCAATATTTATTTACCTAAGAGTTGAACTGGGGAGATGGGGGAGTGTGGGGAGTGTGGGGAGATTATAAAAAAGCTTCCCACACCTCCCACACCTCCCACACCTCCCACCCTTCCCACACTCCAAATGCCCAATCCCCACCGGAGGTACATCTTGCCTAAGTTAACTGTTCAAAGAATTGCTATGCCGAAAATAGTTCGCTTGGCGACTATCGCATTTTCATCTGTTGCAGTAGTACTTACTACGTGTCAGTCTGCTTTTGCACAGTTAAATATTGGTCGTTATGGTATCCAACGAGGACTGGAGTCTGAGTATCTCCAGTACCAAATCAATAACCAGAATCTAAGTCAGATGCGAGTAATTCCTGCATGTAATGTGGGATTTGGTCTGACTTGCAATAAAACTGGAACGGTAATCCAGCGATTACTAGAGGTCAATGGTGGGAGTAGCTATCAAAATCTACTGATACGAGCAGCTGGTGGGGAGAAAAATTTCCAGAATTTCGCTAGCTTTTACGGTAACAATCCGAATCTCTCTGCGGCGCCTTTCGCTTCATTTTGGAGAAAAGAATCTTCCACAATCATGGATGGCTCTCAATACGTCCTTGGACAACCTTTTGGTCGTAATCCAGTTGAAGGACTCGGACTTGTAACCAAGCAGTTCTACTGGGCACCATACTCAGGAGTTAATGACTCGGTTAGCCTCCGTAATGGATTAATAGACTTGAAATTGTCATACGGACGACTGCTGTTTGAAGAGGCCTCAAAAATTTCCAACATTAAAGAGCAGATTCAGTCTCTAGGTCTATCGCCAGAAATGACGAATTTTTATGTAGATAAAATTTCTAGAGGCTTGGAAGCGCTCAATTCTGGAGATCAGAGCCTACTCGAAAAGAGGATTTTTGAAGTACTATCCTTTCCATACTCCGAAGACGGTGGGGAATTCGGACGTCCCAATAACGCGATTCCACAAGAATTGAATCAGCTCTTGGGAGAAGATATTCCAGGAGATATTTTGGTGGGTGACAATCCAGTACCATTGGACGCAGAAACAATAAGTCTCGACACTTTCCCTGGTTCTACGGGAGATGTCATGGTACAAGACAGTTCTGATTCTTTTCCACTCTGGCCAATAGTTGGGGCTGGGGGTCTTGCTTTGATTCTGCTTCTACTACTAGATGGTGGTAGTTCTTCTGGTCAGCCATCTATTTCTACTTCCACAAATCCACCTTTGTCTCTCACCAACAAAGGGGAATGCGATCTGACTCCCAACAATAACGGTTCCGATCATACAAACGTTATTGAAATTCCATGTACTGTTACTCCTCCAACCCCTACGGAAGTCAAGAAGGTAGTGGAACCTTCTACGATCAAAGCCTTTATATTGCTGATTGTTTTACTGTCCATACTCCGTTACAAACAACGAGCTTTAAAAATTCGTAGTTTGTAATGTTTCCTACAGTGTGGTTTTTTGACTTGAAAATATTAGAGGCACAGCAATGCTGTGCCTCTATCTTGATAGCGATCGCTTCAATAGTCAGGACTTACGCAAGATATGACCAAAAACCTGATTCTTGCGTAGCGGTAATTCATAAATTACTGCCACTTTCGTTATCCTTTGCGTAAGTCCTGATAGTGTTATTATTTTGATGAGAGTTGCGATCGCCTGTTAATCTGCGGCCAATTCACCACGTTCCACCAATTATTTAAATAGTCAGCACGACGGTTGCGATATTTCAGGTAATAAGCATGTTCCCAGACATCATTACCCAAAATCGGATATGAACCTTCCATAATCGGGTTATCCTGATTGGCTGTGGTCACAATCTGGAGTTGATTTTGGGGGTTACGTACTAGCCAAACCCAACCACTTCCGAAGCGAGCTACCCCAGCTGCGTTAAACTGTTTTTTAAAGGTATCGAAACTGCCAAAAGTTTGTTTAATTTCTTGAGCGATCGCTCCTATTGGTTCTACCAAAGTCTAGAATTTTTGGATAATCAACTATTTTAGAAGTTTTTGATTTTCTGAAAACTTCAGTTTTGGGATTAAATTATTTTGAATTTATCTTCAATTTTACCTAATTTCTAGGTAATTCGAGCCACGATATTCAAGAGAATAGAATTGATAATTGCCAAAGCAATTGAGCCACTTAAAGCACTCCAAAAACCCCACCTCAAGCGAAAACCTTCTACTAGATAAGCTGCCAATGCAAAAATAATTGCATTCAAAACAAAGAAGAATAACCCAACGGTAAGGATAATCAAGGGAAAAGTAAACAAACTAAGTATTGGCAGCAAAATCGCATTTAAAATTCCGAAAACCACCGCTGCGATCGCCGCTTTTTTAAACCCATCAATTTCTATCCCCAAAGGTAATCTAGAAATAATCAAAAAACTGATGGTGGTAATTAACCAAGTCAGGAGAATATCAAGCATAATTATTTCTCAAATTATTTATATCAGTGAATCAGTTCACTCTTAAATAAGCTTGAGTAATATTCATTACTCTAATTTCACTTAAGTGTAATGTCTAGCAAATTTTTAGAAAAATCTACCATAAATCATAACATAAAAGTATTGAGTTACTCAGCCTTTTGTATAATTTATTCCCTTGGATATATAGATGTAAATCATAAGCAAAACCCTTGGCAGATATAGCTGAAATTTTATTTTGGTAAACCTATAATTAAAACCTTGTAACCTTGCATTTTAAATTTCATCTGATGAACTCAATACTCTGTATTCATTTTTAGTTACTTAACATACAAGTGAATAAACTTAATCCCTGAACACACTTACTTACCTAATTTTTTATTTTGTAAATCTTTTAACACAGAGGATATCGAGAAATTTTGAAGTAAGAATTAATAAGTCCTAATTTCAAAAAATCAAGGCATTAAAGAGGATAGCAAAAGGTAAATAATATGTATGATAATCAAATTCTACAAAGAACTGTAGCCGCCAATCAGAATTTACATCACGGAATCCAGAGTGAAATTAAAAATGAGCAAACACCAACAAATCAACTAACTATCCCTGATATAGCTATATCTTTATCGCCCCTTGGATTTATCATCGGTTGGGTAGTTTTTTTGCTGACATTGCAAAAAATACGGTCATTTTTAGATGACAAGATGGTTTTTCCCACCAATAGTTCACACAAAGTCCCTTGTAAAAACTGTCGATTTTATTCAAATAATAATTATCTCAAATGTGCAGTCAAACCTTCTATTGTTTTAACTGAAGAAGCAACAAATTGCTGTGAATATTCACCCAGCAAGAATAGATTTTCCTCAAAAAAATCTACTTGAAGAAAATAATATTTATTGAGTTGGCGTTGTAATATCACCTTCCAGATTTCGCTATCAATGACTTTTAGACTATAAAATTCTGGGATTAAGATAACACTAGTATTTTTAGACACGTTTCATTTAGGGACTTCCAGAGAATAAATTACCCAATTTATTTAATGAGATTTTTCTTTACTCCCCCAGCTAAGAGCTCCCTGCTCCCTGCCTTACCCCAACAATAATTATTTACGCTGACCTACTTACTTTGCGCTCTTTGCGGTTCGTTTATCATATATTTTGGCGCATCTTCATATAGAATAGGACTTACGCACTGTACAAAAGAACTATTTTGTGTATCAACGTAAATACGTTGTTCCAGGCTTTTGGAGGTTGCTTTTGATTGCTGGCGATCGCCAAAATATGATTGAAAAACCTAGATAAAAGCTTTGAAAACTCTATCTGCCATTTTTGCTTTTATGTCAATGCGTAAGTCCTATAGAATTGGTATTACGTTAGTGAGTCCGCCTACCCTTATAGGGAAGCAAGCTACGGGGAGCGTCTCATAGAGAAGCGACGAGACGCTGCGCGATCGCTCGGAATTCAAAATTCAAAATTCAAAATTCAAAATTAAAGACACCCTTAAATCAATTTAGTTGCTCTGTATCCTTTTTGTTTTCGGTCATTACGAATTATTGGCAAGTATATAGTAAAAGTTGCCCCTTGATTTGGTGTGCTGCTGGCGATAATACTGCCTTGATGGGCTTCAATAATCCGCTTAGAAATTGCTAACCCTAGACCATTGCCACTACCTTTGCGTGCGGGATCTGTTGTATAAAATTGCTCAAAGATTCGGGGTAAATCACCCTCTTTTATCCCTTTTCCCTCGTCTTGAATTTGAATAATAGCTTGTTTGCCTTGGCTGTATCCAGAAATAGATACTTGAGAATTGGCTGGTGAGTGCTTAATTGCATTATCCAACAAATTGAGAATCGCTTGTAATAGCCGCTCTGGATCGCCCTGGATAATTAGGTTTCCCACGTTCATCTGTATAGAAATTCCCAGAGTTCGCATTCGCGGTTCTAGTGCATTAACAGCACGATTAATCAATCCATGCAGCGAGATGGGTTGCTTTTCTAATTCAAAAACTCCTGCTTCCAAACGTCCTAAATCCAGCAAGTCATGAATCAATCGTGATAAACGCTTGGTTTCGTTTTCGATAGTTTGGAAAAAGCGATCGCGCAATTCTGCTTCTTCATAGGCTCCTGCTTTGAGTGCGTCTATTGTCACCTGAACGTTACTGATAGGGGTACGCAATTCATGGGAGACATTGGCTAAAAACACCCGTCGCTCTCTGTCTAAGGAAGCTAACCGTTCACTCATCCGGTTGAGTTCTGCTGCCAATTGATCTAATTCATTGTTCTCATGGATCGTCAGCCGATCGCCAAAATGACCGCCACCCAAGCGAATAGCAAAGTTCTGCATAATCTCAATCGGTTTTGAGAGACTGCGAGCAAACCGACTGCTAATGAACGCACACAGTAGAATCGTTATTGCTAGCGTTCCTAAAATACTCCAAATTACCCTAGCAAACTGTCCCTGAAGCTGCTCCAAAGTCATAGACATTCGGATTACGCCTAACAATTGACCCTTACACTCAACAGGTCTAGTAATGTAGAGGCGATCGCTATTTGATAAAACGCCTTTGGCGATTCCTTGTTTTACGCGGTTTTGTAGAGCTTCCCGCATTCCCGGAACCTGAGACCAATCTTTAACTTGGCTGTCTAACTTGGGGTCAGAAGTGGCTAATAAACTGCCTTGTTGACTAAAAACACGTAGGGTTATAGTTTGTGGTGCGCCATACCTTTGCACCAGCACCTTTACCCGTTTAATATCTTTTTCTTCTAGTGCATCTGCAACACTTTCGCTTAACGCACTTGTCCAGTTATCCAAATCTACTTGCCGCGATCGCATAAAGTAATCATGGAACGACCACAAGATATAACCTGCCATCAGCGACGTTCCAAAAGCTGTTAGCATGAGGTATCTGCCTAACAACTTGGCATAAATTGTATTTAATTTAATCACAGGTATCCAGCCTCTCATGAAGGCTGCTCCCCAGAGCGACGACGCAATACTGCTTTGATGCGTGCTAGTAGTTCGCGGGTGTTAAAGGGCTTAGTAATATAATCATCTGCACCTGCTTCTAAACCCCAAATTTTATCAATATCCTCATCTTTAGCTGTCAGCATCACAATAGGTACATTGGAAAATGCCCGAATCCGCCAGCAAACTTCCATACCGTCAACTTCCGGTAACATCAAATCAAGCAAAATTACATCTGGTACTTGCTTGTGAAATTGTTTGATTGCGCTATGTCCATCGGCGGCTGTAGTCACCGTGTAACCTTCTTTTTGTAGTGTATAGGTGAGACTGTCGCAAAGAGCCGCTTCATCATCTACTAGTAATACGTGTGGCATCGTTCATTTTAAATTAACGTGAGCTTCCAACGAATGGCATTCGTTAGAGTCCGCGATAGCGCAGCGGTAGCGAGTATTCGAGCGTCGCGTCTTGATTCTGACTCCTGAATTCTGACTTCTGAATTCTTCTTCAAGTGTTGTGGGAGTGAAAAACGCGCCCTTTGTTTGGGCGCTCATATCAATAATGCTTAGAAGTTGTAGCCAACTCCTAATAGCAAACCTACATCAGTTTCATCCATAAAAGCGGCATTTACAGCACCTGTAAGTGTGAATCGAGTACCTAAAGGAACATCTACACCACCAGTTAGCAATAATCCAATATCAGTATCGAGATTAGCTTCAATGGCTACACCTGCACCCAGATAAGGAGATATGCTGAGGGTTCGTTCACCCACGGAACCTGCTGCACGTGGAGAAAAATCATAAGTCAAGGGAACCAGAAATACTGTATCGTCTCCAAACAGCACCGATGGCCGTACTGACAGGTAGTTTGTCAGACCAAGTTTGCTGATGACTGTAAAGTTACCTTCGCTCAAAGCTGTATCGCCGCCGGTTAAACCAATGTTACCAGCAACCCCGACATAACTTCTGCCACCACGAGTAGCTCTACCGACATCTACACCAGATGTTCCACCATTAGTAGTGCCTCCTTCTTGGGGCTGCTGATTTAACTGACTGATGTTGATATCAGGGGGAATCAGAACTTGGTTAATTGCATGGATAACACCGTTGCTGGCTGGGACATCTGCTTGGATGACTCTAGCATTATTGACTGCGACTTGATTGTTCGCGCGATCGATTTGAATATTTACAGGTCTTTCTTCAATGGTTTTCAGTTCGCCATTTGAGAGTTGACTAGCAGTTACCGCACCAGAAACTACGTGATAACTCAAAATCTTAACCAATGCTTCTCTGTTCTGTGGTTGCTGCAATTGTTCTAGGGTAGCAGCAGGTAAAGCAGCAAATGCATCATTTGTGGGAGCGAAAACAGTATAAGGACCGGCCTGTTGAAGAGTTTCTGCTAAACCGGCTGTCTTTAATAAAGAAGTCAGTGTTGTAAAAGAATTACTGGATGCAGCTAGAGAAACAATATCGTTACCTGTTTGAGTGCCGCTACCAGTTCCAGCGACAATATACTGAGTAGCTGGCAGATTGCTAGCAATGGGTTGTAGCCGTCCCTGCCTCACTAAAGCTTGATATAAAAGTGCCGCCGCTTCAGCACGAGTTAGGGCTTGTTGGGGATTGAGTTGTTTAACATCTGGGTAGTTGACAACAATACTAGCTTGTGTCGCTGCTGCTACACTACTGACCGCATAGTTGGGGATAGCTGAGGCATCAGTGTAGTAGGTACTAAGAGTACTTGTATCGCTAGCAGACAAACCCAAACCATTGCTGATAGAAACGATCGCCTCTACCTTGGGTATTTGTTGATTTGGTCTAAATACGTTTCCAGGATAACCTGACAAAAACCCAATTTCGTAGGCGTTCTGAATTGCTGAAGCCGCCCAGTAGCCAGCAGGAACATCACTAAATCCACCCGCACTCAATTGGCGAATTCGGTTTTGGTTTCCGAAAGCTTTTTGAATGAGGGCAGCAAATTCAGCACGAGTCACAGATTGATTCGGCCTAAAGCTGCCATCAGGAAAACCACTAATTACATTATTGTCAGCTAGAGCTTGAATAAATGGACGCGCCCAGTAATCTGAAGTCACATCTGACAAATTAACTGTTGAAGTTGGCGATGGTGTAGCAGATGGAGTGGTAGTTGGAACAGTATTTTGAGATGAAGCTGGTGCAGAAATCACAACGGGAGCTACTGTAGCAGTTGTTATTCCTAAAACTAGCAAAGCAACCCTGAGTGATGACCAACGAAACACACTAGACATTACAATATCCTCCAGGAGAAAAAGTGATTGAACAGGGCAAAAGGTAAAAGGTAAAATTCAAAAGAAGCATGAATTGAATATTAATTTTACCTTTTCTTGGATTTTTCCAGAACCGCAGATAACACTAAGAATAAAAAGAGATACTGTGGTGATCTGATATATTGCAATGATAAAGAGGGTTTTTACAAGCGGGCGATTTGATCGCGCATAGAATCGCACTCAAGCAGTATACTAAATTGGCTTTTAATAGCCGCTTCTTTATGATTGCCCAGAAAGGTTAATACGGTCAAGTTTAATGCATCATGAGATTTATTAATATTTAAAAGAGGTAAGTCTGTTTTGTCGATATAGGTAATATTCTTGAGCTATTATCTAAATTACACAACTAACTAATGGCTGTAATTTGGGGTAAATTTTTCACTCCTTAGATAGTTGCCGACAAAAGCAAATTTAATAATGTTAGAGTGCAAATGAGCGATCGCATTCAAAATTTTCGACCATAATTAATCTCAGATTTTTGACTAGCGCAGGACTTACGCAAAATCATGAAAAAATGAACTGCAAAGGACGCAAAGGACACGTTCGCGCAGCGTCTCGCAGAGAAGAAATAAGAGTTTCAGAGAGTTTTTGCGTAAGTCTGATAGCGATTAAGTGCAAACTACATTTCAACGCCAGCTATCAAGCCTGTTTTACTTAAGACTTCTGACTTCTGAATTCTGAATTCTGCTGTATCTTATTGACTAATCATGCTTTGAAGAGTCAGGCATAATTGTTTCTTGAAAATTGACACCGCTGAGGTTAGCTCCCCTCAGGTCAGCTCCTCTGAGGTTGGCTTTTCTCAGATTTGCCCCTGCCAAATTCGCTCGTCTCAGGTTAGTCCAACTCAAATCAGCTTCGCTCAAGTCAGCCTCACTCAAGTTAGCAGAGAACAAATATGCACCACTCAGGTGAGCCTTGGTCAGATTAGCTTTATACAAGTCAGTTTTGTAAAGATAAGCCCCCAACATTTCTGCTTCGTACAAGCTGGCCTCCCCCAAATCAGCGCCAATCAAGTTAGCTTCAATGAGGTTAGCAAAACAGAGATTAGCCCGAATCAGTTTTGCTGCATCTAAATCCGCATCTCTCAAGTTAGCGCCTTTTAAGTCAGTGCCAATAAGATTAGCATGAGTAAGTGTAGCACCTCTGAGATTCGCCTCACTCAAGTCAGCACCAATCAAATTGGCATCACTCAAATCTGCCTGTGAAAGTGTAGCACCGCTCAGGTTTGCAACACTGAAGTTAGCAGCACTCACATTAGCTTCAATGAGCAAGGCTTTGTGGAAGTTTGCGCCACTGAGTTCCGCATTGCTGAGGTTTGCCCGCACAAGTAAAGCATTAGCTAAATCTACCTTGTTCAAGTTTACCCCTTGGAGGTCTGCACCTCTGAGGTTATCTCCTTGCAAGTTTGCAGTGCTGAGGTCTGGTTGAATCTGGGGATTTTTCTTTCTCCACTCAGTCCATATAACCGCACCTGCTTTGAGTAAAACCAGATGCTCTCGATTTGCCATTTTTTCTCCTTTATGATTATTAGTGGTGAGTAGTAAGTGGGGGAGATGAGGAGATGGCGAGATTATAATAGAATTTCACCCCACCACTCCTAACTCATTCCTGACGCCCACTCTGAGGATTTCGACCAGGTACATTTTCAATGGCCGTTAATGCTCCGGCCGCACCTGCTAGAATATCTCGTTCTTCTCCACCCAAGTAAAGCCGTCCAAAACTGCCTACAGCTTGCACCTCAAGAATGTTAATCGACGCTGCTTTCTCTGCTTCATTCGCAGCCAAGGCGGCGTAAGCGGCAGGCTCTACTTCTAATACATATAGGGTTTGCCCTGCTAATAGAAGTTGTCCCCGACGCGTGCGGTTGATGAGTTGTGTTTGGTAAGCATCGATGTTGCGAATAATTTGGCTAGAAACAACACGCGGTTTGAGACATTGCTCTCTTCGGACTCCCAGCATTGCTAAAATGGCTTGGCCAGCAGCTCGGGTTTCGCCTTGGGAGCCAGAATGAACTTCCAATAGACCATACAGGCGTTCAACTACCTGTACTCCCGGACGCACAGAAGCAGCTTTTAGGGCTACATCTGTAATTTTATTAATTTCGATACCAGGTGAGATTTCAATCCACAGCGATGTATCTCCTGGTAGTGGTAAGAAACCTTGGGCTACTGTTCCCATATATGCTGCATGTTGAGGTTGCAGGCTGTCGAGAAACACGAAACTGCGTAGTTCTATTCCCAAGATTTTGGTCTCCAGTCATGAGGTAAAAGTTATCTATTGCACGATATCAGCGCCTAACTTGTGGTATTTTAGCCACAAATGAAGGATGGAAAAACACAAAGTAGAAAAATTTTGCTGTCGATAAATCTTATCCATTTTGGATTTGAGATTTGAGATTTTGGATTGGCGATCGCCTTGTGTGTCTGGTTGGGTTGGAATCCATCTATCGCAATCGTTTTTGAAATTGCTATTACACTTTATAAGTGTCTGTGAGTGAAAACCGCCTTGATAATTGTACAAGTTTTATCAGACAAAATAAGTACAAATAGCAAGAGGAAAGTCCATTGAACTTTCCCCTCTAGCTTTAAGATGTTGGCAGTCAAACTCAAATGTAGAAACACAACAGCAATTGATGTGTTGTGTTCAAATAAGAACCACTAGATTTTTCAGGTCGCTTACTTTGTGGCGATCGCTATTGCTCGATCCAAAGCTTCCAAGGCAGTGTTGACTTCGGTTTCTGTGACAATCAACGGTGGCACAAATCGGATGACTTTTGCCCCAGCTGGTACGAGCAATAAACCCTCGTTGATGGCAGCATTCACCACATCGGCTGCGGTTAGCCCAATGTCAGATCGCAATTCTAAACCATTGATTAAACCCCAACCCCGAACTTCGCTAATATGATGAGGATATTTAGCTGCGATCGCTTTTAATCCAGTTCGTAACTGTTCGCCCCGATCTTGGACATTCTGCAAGATATTTTCCCGCTCTAATGTTTGGCAAACACTCAGTGCTACACCACACACAAAAGGATTTCCACCAAAAGTACTGGCGTGTTCTCCTGGTTGAAAAACATCACAGAATTTTTTGCTCATCATCGCACCGATGGGGATACCGCCACCCAAGCCTTTAGCACTGGTGAAGATATCCGGTTCTACGCCCAGATGTTCGTAAGCCCATAACTGACCACTGCGCCCCATGCCAACTTGCACTTCATCAAAAATCAGCAAAATTCCGGTTTCGTCGCAAATCTGCCGTAACTTTTTGAAATAAGCAATGTCTCCCGGACGCACGCCGCCTTCTCCTTGCAAAGGCTCAATCAGAATCGCTGCTACTCGATAATCGCCTTCATCCAACTCGCTAATTGCCACTTCCACAGCGTTAATATCGTTGTAATTTACGTAGTGGAACCCAGGCATCAAGGGATCGAAGTGTTTTTGATACTTCGGTTGTCCCGTGGCGGTAATAGTCGCTAAAGTCCGGCCGTGGAAACTGGCATTGGCAGTTAAAATAATCGGTTTTTCAATGTCTAATACCGTGTGGGCGTATTTTCTGGCTAATTTAATTGCTGCTTCGTTAGCTTCAGCTCCAGAATTGCAGAAAAAGACGCGATCGGCACAGGAATGTTCAACGAGCCATTTTGCCAATTCACCTTGTTCGGGAATATAGTACAAATTAGAGACATGGTGCAGCTTTTGGATTTGGCGCGTCACCGCCTCTACCATAGCTGGGTGGGCATGTCCTAATGTACAAGTGGCAATTCCCGCCACAAAATCCAAATATTCCCGCCCTTGTGTATCCCAAACCCGACACCCAGCACCCCGTTCTAAGGCTAAGGGAAACCGCCCATAGGTAGACATAACAGCTTCATTAAAGCTATCTGCATCAAAGGGACTAGATGTTAGAGACCCTGAATTTGGGGGGATGGTGGTTTGTTCAACTAGAGTTTGTAAGCTCACTACCGCTCCTCCTGGAAGTTTTTCATCATATAGTTATTTACTAGTTTCCTAGAAATCCCAGAAAATTACTTTTTATTCTCCCAAAGCCCGATCGCTTCGTGAATGCCCCAGGGTTTTTGACCCTCCGAATTTTAGATTTTAAATTTTGGATTTTGGATTTGGCTATCTGTCCAGTAGATGTACTAGAAGTCTCGCAATGTCCACTGTTTAGTGAATGGCTCCACATCACATCAGTAATTTAACGGTTACGTAGCATTTTACACCATTTTTAACCGTATATGGGCTTTGTCTGCGATGGTACACTATGCTGATGCTAACGCACCTACATCAGCGATCGCACTTGCTGCAATCAAACAAGAGGTAAAAGTCATTTGTACCAAACCAGGCTAAATACTATAAAGTTAGTACAAAACTCAAAAATATAGGCCCAAAGTACTATTTATACGTCATTCTCAACTCTTGAGCAAAAATATCAACGTATCCAAAAGCAGTTAATGGCCGGGGCGATCGCTCTTGGTGGTGTTTTCTTAATTGGCACTTTGTGGTACTCGTTAGTGGAGGGCTGGTCATGGGAAGATGCAGCTTATATGACGGTCATCACCTTAGCTACCGTGGGATATGGAGAAACCCATCCATTGGGTAGCCGAGGACGGTTGTTTACAATTGCCCTGATTTTGTTGGGTGTTGTTAATATCGGTTACATTGTCAATAGATTTACAGAAGCAATTATTGAAGGCTACTTTCAACAAGGAATTCGACTACAACAACAGAGGCGGTTAATGGAATCCCTATCAGAACACTACATCATCTGCGGATTTAGTCGGACTGGTCGCCAAATTGCCAAGGAATTTAGAGCAGAAGGTGTACCCTTTGTAGTGATTGATTCGGAGATGGAATCTGTGCAAAAAGCGCAAGCAGAGGGTTATACAGTATATCAGGGTGATGCAACGTTAGATGATACGCTTTTGAAGGTGGGCATTCAAAGAGCGGTTTGTCTGGTTGCAGCGCTGCCTTCTGATGCAGAAAATTTATACACTGTTTTATCAGCAAAAACACTTAATCCAGACATTCGGGCGATCGCTCGCGCCAGTACAGAAGAAGCTTTACAAAAGTTACAACGCGGTGGCGCAGATGAGGTGATTTCACCGTATATTACTGGTGGGAAGCGGATGGCGGCTGCGGCTCTCAGACCCCAAGTTTTGGACTTTGTAGACGGAATTTTGACGGGTGCAGACCGCCAGTTGTACATGGAAGAATTTTTACTCGACCCCGCCTTTTGTCCTTTCGTAGGTCAGAGTTTGCAAAAAGCGAGATTGCGATCGCAAACTGGGGCATTAGTTCTGGCAATTCGCCGCCTTGATGGGACTTTAATCGGTGGTCCCACTGGTGATACAGTATTAATGCCAGGAGACCGGCTAATTGGTATGGGTACAGCTGAGCAGTTGCGTAACCTCAACCAAATTCTCGGCCCGATTAATTCTAAGCAATTGCGGCGACCGAAAAATAGTTGATATTTTAATTTTGAAAAAATGACCGACTCCTCGAAAAGGGTGATTCCCTATTCCTTAGTCCCCACCTATGCAAATAATTTCAAAATTTAACTACAATAGGACTTACGCAAACAATAGCCGAAACCCTTATTTTCACGTAGGGGCAATTCATGAATTGCCCCTACAGCGTGTACTTTTGCGTAAGTCCTATACAAATTGCTGTAAAAAACTGACTTATAACTGAGTTTTCTAGGAATGCAGGGAAAAAACTCTATAATCTGAGCATCCTTGCCGCACAAAAACCTAGCAATGTCACGCTCAGTTAAAGTTCGCAAAGATTGTATTCAAAAAGTCAAGTCGGCTGTTAAACGTTGTGGTTATGCACGCCAAAAAGATTTGGCTGACGATTTAGGATGTTCTCTGGCGACAGTTAGTAACTTCCTCAACGGTAAACCTGTTGATTTTTCGTATTTTGAAGAAATTTGTCATAAGTTAGGACAGGATTGGCAAGCGATCGCAGATCTTGACTACGACGACAGCAACAGTCAAACTCAAGAGGCGTTTCTCCTGGAGCCAGAACCGGACTTCATTTATGTGGAACGCCCTCCCATTGAGTCTCTTTGCTATGAGACACTTTTGCAACCGGGGGCTTTATTGCGGATTAAAGCTTCTGGTTTAATGGGCAAAACATCTTTAATGGCTAGAGTTTTGCAGCAATTAGTAAAACGGGGATATCGAACCGTCCCATTGAACCTTCATTATGCAGACCCAGAAGATTTTAGCAGCCTGAATAAATTTTTGAAATGGTTCTGCATCAGTGTTGGTCAAACTCTAGAAATGCCAAACAAACTTGCTGATTACTGGGATGAGCAATTTTCTACTAGCAAGGTAGACTGCAAAATATATTTTGAAAAGTATTTGTTGGCTAAAGTAGAAAGTCCTCTGGTGTTATGGTTAGATGAAGTAGATCGGGTTTTTCCACATCCAAAAGTGGCTACCGACTTCTTAGGACTTTTACGAGCTTGGCACGAAGAAGCAAAAATTCGTCCCATTTGGCAAAGACTACGATTGGTAGTTGCTCACTCTACAGAAGTATATGTTCCCCTAAAGATTAATGAATCACCATTTAATATTGGTGAACCAATAGAATTACCAGAATTTCGCCCTGAACAGGTAGAAAATTTAGCTCAGCAGCAGGGACTTTTTTGGAATTTAACTCAAGTGAAACTGCTAATGGATATGGTGGGTGGGCATCCATATCTAGTGCAGCAGGCTTTCTCTCACCTGAAAAATAATCAGAGTATTAGCCTAGAACAAATTTTGCAAACTGCTCCCACAGAAGCCGGAATTTATGGTTCCCATCTGCGGCGATATTGGTGCGTTATTCAACAGCATCCAGAATTAGCAGCGGCTGTGAAAAAAATTGTTACAGCAACTACAAGTGTGCGCTTAGAACCAATGCAAGCATATAAATTGCACAGTATGGGATTAATAAATTTATCGGGAAATGAGGTAAAAATTAGCTGCAAATTGTATCGTCTGTATTTTAGCGATCGCTTAATCTTATCAGACTGAAGTCAACGAATAACAGCCTTTACCCATTACTTGCTTTATCTACACGAGCAAATAAAATATTTCATAGTTTATGAATGCAGAATCTAATTTAGTTTATCAAGTTGGGGGCAGCTTGCCACCTGATGCTCCTACTTACGTGCGCCGTCAAGCCGATGATGAACTTTATCACGCCCTGAAAGCAGGGGAGTTTTGTTATATATTAAACTCCCGACAGATGGGTAAGTCTAGTTTGCGGGTGCAAATAATGCAAAAGCTACTCAAGGAAGGTATTGCATGTGCTGCTATTGATATTACAGCGATCGGGACTCAAGAAGTCACTCCACAGCAGTGGTATGGAGGCTTAATTAGAATTCTCGTCAATAGTTTTGAAATATCAGAAAATTTTAACTTACGAACTTGGTGGCAGAAGCGTGAGTCACTTTCTCCGGTACAGTGTTGGGTGGAATTTATAGAACAAGTACTCTTGAAGGAAATCTCTAATAATATAATTATTTTTTTTGATGAAATTGATAGCCTCCTGAGCTTAAACTTCAAGGATGATTTTTTTGCTGTTATCAGAGCTTTTTATAACAAACGAACGGAAAAACCAGATTACAAACGTCTGACATTTGCGCTATTGGGAGTAGGGACGCCCTCAGATTTGATTAGTGATAAAAATCGGACACCATTTAATATTGGTCAAGCTATTGAACTTACGGGTTTTGAGTTAGATGAGGCAACAAACTTAGCTAAAGGTTTAGCTAAGGTGGGTAATTCCCAAGCTTTATTAAAAGAGGTTTTGATTTGGACAGGCGGTCAACCTCTTCTGACTCAAAAATTGTGTAAAATAATCCTGCAAAAATCAGCAGAATTTTTAGATCGTCCAAAATCCACGGAAGCAGAGTGGGTAGCAAGCCTTGTAAAAAGCGAGATTCTAGAAAACTGGGAAGCTAATGATGAGCCAGAACATTTAAGGACGATACGCGATCGCATTTTCAGTCATAAGCAACATATTGGGCAGCTACTAGGACTATATCGCCAAATTTTGCAGCATGGTGAATTAACAGCAGACAAAAGTTCTGAACAAATGAAATTGCGGCTGTCGGGCTTAGTAGTTAAACGTCAGGGAAAATTAAGAGTTTATAACCGCATTTATCAAGCCGTTTTTGACCGAAGTTGGGTCGAGCAGACATTAACTAATCTGCGGCCATATGCAGAATCAATAACCGCTTGGTTAGATTCTAGTTATCAGGATAATTCACAACTTTTACGCGGTAAAGCATTACAGTATGCATGGCAATGGGCAAAAGATAAAAGTTTGAGCGTTCAAGATTATCAGTTCTTAACTGCCAGTCAAGAATTCAGGAAACGATCTCAACAGCGATTTGCTATAGGATTAGTAGCTAGCGCTATATTTGCCAATATCATACTTGTGGGATTCCAAAAAGATATTACTAATTTAATTTATTATTATACTTCATCAGTAGCCTTAGCAGAACCAGAAAGATTAAGTAGAGGTGAACGTACTTTTTTTCGTGACATAGATACAAATTTTGATATCTTAATTGGGAATGAAGCTTTCAAGAAAAAAGAGTATTTAACAGCTATTAATTCCTTCTACAAAGCTATAAAAGCTAATCATAACGATCCAGAAGTGTGGATTTACTATAACAATGCACGCGCAAATAAACAAGGCAATCCTCTAACTCTAGCAGTTGTTATACCTGTAAATGCCAGAAAAGCAGTTGCTCAAGAAATATTACGAGGAGTAGCACAAGCACAGAATAATTTCAATGAGGTACGTATAAAAGCAAATGCTAGATTATTGCAGATTGTAATTGCCAATGATGATACCGAGCCAATCCAAGCTGTAAAAGTTGCCCGAAGCCTAATTAGAGATTCAAATGTTTTGGGAGTAATTGGACATTATAGTAGTAGTGCTAGTTTATCAGCACTCCCAGAGTATGAAAAAGTTGGTTTAGCGATGATATCTCCCACTAGTAGTAGTAGCTATTTAAAAGGTAAAGTTTTTTTCAGGACAGTTACTATAGATAATCTACTTGTTGAACAGCTAGCAAAATATGCTATCAATAATAACGTCAAACGAGCCATGATTTTTTATCAACCAGAGGAAACATATAGTAGTAGCCTAACAAATGCATTAGAAAGTCTTTTGAACGATCAAAAAGTAATTGTCCAGAAACAAGATTTGACCGATCCTACACTGGACGTAAACAATGAAGTTTTACTTAGTAAATTAAGGGAAGCCGACGCACTTATTTTGTTCCCGAACGTAGATATAATTCCTGTTGCTATTCAAATTGCCCGTTCACGAAATACTCAGGCAAACCTCCAAAAAAAGCTGCTGTTGGTATCACCTACTTTTTATAGCTCAGATACTTTAAAAGCAGGTGGAGCAGCTTTAGAAAATATGGTTGTACCTGTCCCCTGGTTTGCAGGTACACCAGATGCAAAGGAATTTGCAGATAAAACAAAAGATATGTGGGGAGGGCAGGTTAGTTGGCGCACTGCTAGCAGTTATGATGCAACTCAGGATTTTATTGCAGCTCTATCTGCATCTGACACACCTTCTCGTTCAACCGTACTGGAAAAACTTCAATCTATGAATATTCAAGGTAAGGAACCAGTGCTTGTGAAAGTAGTTAAAAATAAAGGCTGTCCTACAGATACCGAATTTTGTTTTCAACTAGTTGATTCAGGGAAATGAGCGATCGCAACTGAGTAAACTAAAAATGCGATCGCTTAACATCTTCACTCTAATATTCTTTCGTGGGAGTAGGTGCTAAAAGTCCTGCCAAACCACCTAAAGCGCCCGTCCCAAGCCCAATCAAGATTTCGGGAATTTTCTTATCATTGGCTTGCAGCCAAACTGTACCGCCAATACAAGATACTAAAGTTAATGCCAGTGCGCCGACGACAATCCGGTAAATCCACCGATCTGTTTGCAGAGGAGTTCCCACACAAGAAACTTGCTCTGATAGTTCAGTAATTGATGCTATTGCTGTGGTTTCTGAAAGTTGGGTTGTTTTAACGCTATCTGATTGGATGCTGATAATAATGTTTTGTTTCATAGCGCAGGTTCCTTTAATTTAGAATTTGGAGTTTTGAATTGATTCTTTTCTTAGTTCAATTCCATCTATTGATTTAATTACATTAAACCTTAGCGCTGACTGAGATGATAACTGAAAAACTTCAGCAACAAAAGACTTTTTACTGACTTACAAATGATTTGAAATTTTTATCAGAATAATTCAGAACTCAGAATTCAGAATTCAGTATGAATTCGAGTCCGACTGGGTAATGAATATTAGTTTAAAACCTTGCCGCTTGTGGGCGAAAGGAAATTTAAATATTCTCACCTTAAAACTCTATCCCTTCATAGGTCGAGTATTCTGAATTCTGAATTCTGAATTCTGACTCCTTTTTATATTTAGTTGTGTTCAGAGGATGTTTTAAAAGTCATGATTGATGTATCAAATATTTTTACCCCACCCTAACCCTCCCCTTATAAAGGGGAGGGAACTAGATTATTGTCTGGTTTCCCCCCTTTATAATGGGGGATTAAGGGGGGTAATCATTCTCAGGTACTTACCCAAAAGATAACGAAAGTAGCGCTAATTCATGAATTACCGCAACGCTTGAATAAGGTTTTCGGTCACATCTTGCGTAAGTCCTAATTCTATTAAAATCACAGCCAACCACTTTTAAAACATCCTCTCAGACAGCAAAAATAAAATCCACCTTGATATTAAATTATCAGGTGGATTTGTTAGTTATTCTTTAGTGGATCCGAGCAGAGTCGAACTGCTGTCCAAATTGGGTATTGACCCCCCGCTCATTCACAGGTTTAGCCTATCTGACCCTCAAGGCGGGAATCGTTCATTATCCCGAACGTAGGATGCTCTGATTTAATCTTAGCCAGCAAGCCAACCAGAGAACGCTTGCTAGAGCATCCGTTGGGGTTTGGTCTTCAGTCCTTAACGGAGTCAAACTAAAGACGCTCGAACCTGTAAGAGGTGTTTTAGGCTGCTACTAGAGCTTCCCGACGAGCAAATTTTACGATGTTATTCGCATTTACTTTTGTTTTGAGTCTTGGATTTCCGAGAGATGACTCGCTCTCGACCTGAATCACAGAGCAGCGTTCGCCAACCTGTCGAAACCGTGACGGACCCATGCGCTATACATATATTATAGTTTTCTGTTAGGCAAATGTGTCACAAGATGACAAAGAAATATTAAACTCTCATTAACCAAGCTTAACTGTCATGAGTGAAACTACAAGCATTCGCTGGACAATTCAAGATGTTGCGGCATTACCCGATAACGAATGGATTCGTTATGAGATTATCGATGGAGAATTGTTTGCGGTGCGATCGCCCCACCATAAACATCAGCACGTGATTGGATGTATCTTTTCAGTGCTAAACACTTGGTCTTTGGAGAGTGGTTTGGGAGAACCCTCCATTATGCCAGGACTGATTTTTTCGGACTCTGATAATGTAGCTCCCGATGTGGTGTGGGTGAGTTATGAACGGTTGGCTCAAATTCAAGATGAAGCGGGGCATTTTCACGGAGCGCCGGAACTGGTAGTCGAAGTGCTGTCAAAAGGAAAAGCAAATGTTGACCGCGATCGCTTAGCTAAGTTGAAGTCTATCGACGGGACAATGCTCAGTTAAAACTGGTGACGACATTGCTAGTAGATGATGTGATTACATCGCCATTGTTGCCTAACTTTGTCTGTGAAGTAGCACGTCTTTTCGTATCACGAGGTTAATTGATTTCGCAGTTGCTTTGGATTCCTGAATATATTTTAAATCGCTATACTTGTACAATAAACAGTACAAAAACGAAGCAAATGAAAGTTGTATCTTTTAGCGAAGCGAGAAATAACCTCAAGGCTGTTTTAGACCGAGTGGTGGAAGATGCCGACTATACAATCATCACCAGACGGGATACGGAGGATGCTGTAGTGATGTCGCTAGAGTTATTTAATAGTTTGCTGGAGACTGTTCATTTACTCAAGTCCCCCGCTAATGCCACCCATTTGGAGCGTTCCATTGCTCAGTTCAAGCAGGGGAAAGTGGTGGCGCGAAATTTGTTGGATGACTAGAAAGCTAGTATGGACGGATGAGGCTGAGAACGATTATTTATATTGGCAAGGGCAAGACAAGAAAACATTAATAACGAATTAACAAGCTCATTGAGCCAAGATTTGAGTAATTTCCTAGAGACAGTTTGCAGTTACTCTTCCGCCATAATGCAAGAAAGCAGAAGAGGTAGCACTCTTTATTCAGCGCATATAAGCATTAGCATCACTTTAGGGAATTTCTGAAATTAAATCGCACATATTCTTGCGATTTAGAACAAAATCTTGCTATGACTTGCGAAACTGTTTCGGATTCATTCCGGTGCATTGGCGAAAATACTTAGCAAAATGGCTCTGATTTGCAAAGCCACACTCTAGCGCGATCGCTGTAACAGTTTATTCGGATCGCTTTAGTAAATGTTTTGTCCGTTCTACTCGTTGTTGAATTAAGTGTTTTAGTATACAAAAAATTGACTTTGACAACAAAGCTACAAATAATTAACATAAAATTATCTGTTAATTAGGGTTTGCTGAAAAAGTCATTCCAAGGCAAGAGAGAAATTGACTCAGTAGTTAGGGAAGAGCAAAGATAAGTTTTTGTTGCCTGTAATCAAACAAGATATCAGTTTTGCTAATCGAAAAAG
>JAHHHB010000098.1 GCA_019359545.1 Desmonostoc geniculatum HA4340-LM1
TATCTGCACCGATGGATGGATCTGGAGAACCAACACCCCAGATGAAGTCTACTTTCGCATCTGTGCGAGTTACCTTCAAGTTGGTGAAGTCGATGTTGTCGTAATATTCTGCTTTGAGTCCGTCGCCATTACTAGCAGGTGGATTCGCCTGACTATAAAGTTGGGATTGGGGAATAATTTCCTTAGCCTGAGAGGTGCTTGACCAAGACAATTGAGAAACGGCACTGTAGGCATTGTCATAGTATTCGAGTTTAATATCGTACTTTTGACCTGCAACTAGTGCGATGGAGCCAGTATTTTCTGTAGCCGATTGATCGACAAACTTATCGACTAGTAGTTGATTATTTACCCACAATCGCACACCATCATCACTATTAGTGTAGAAGTTGTAAGTCTCGCTGTACTTGGCTTCTACCTGACCTGTCCAACGTGCTGAGAAGGTATCTGCACCGATGGATGGATCTGGAGAACCAACACCCCAGATGAAGTCTACTTTCGCATCTGTGCGAGTTACCTTCAAGTTGGTGAAGTCGATGTTGTCGTAATATTCTGCTTTGAGTCCGTCGCCTTGAGAAACGAGGTTGCTAGCCCGAACCGATAAATTCGATTGCGGCTGATTGATCGTTTCTAAAGATGATGATTGATTAGGAATTACTGAATTTGTCGGTGTTGTGGAGAGTGGATTTTGAGT
Source organism: Desmonostoc geniculatum HA4340-LM1 (assembly GCA_019359545.1). Taxonomy (GTDB): domain Bacteria; phylum Cyanobacteriota; class Cyanobacteriia; order Cyanobacteriales; family Nostocaceae; genus Nostoc; species Nostoc geniculatum. Next base: position 692 of record JAHHHB010000098.1, read on the forward strand.
CTGTAATTCATTCATTAGATATATATGCCTCACGATAAAGTTAAGCTAATTTCCATCAAAGTTGCATCTCCTCTCCTAAAGACCGTCTTTTATCCTTTGTAAATACGAGCGATCGATGACCTAATGACAAAGGAATGGTCTCATGATTAGTCATGCAATTTCAATTGGTTTTAGCTGAAAACTAATGCCAGAATTCATATTTCAGTATTAGTTTTAAATGGAATTTTTGGTAACAAAATGCTCGATGACCCTAACCAAAATATATTGATAAGCTAATCCTTATTTGCTTATTAATATATTAATGAATACTGGTAGTATTTTACTCGATCGCTGATACAAATTTTTCCGATCTGTTCTTTTGTTCTCCTTTATTATCGACATGATAATCAACCGGTATGAAGTGACATAACTTGCCATATCTCTATTAAAAAATACATTCAAGTATGTATTCTCCGAAATATTAAAGATTTATTAAGGTCGTATATGCCGTGTTCAATTTTGTTTTTTTTCTAGAAATTATCTGAGTTTTGATGTGTGAAAATTTAGTTTAGTCAGTTTATTGAACAATAACAAATTATCATTTTTGAAAACTAGTCAATGCCGGATAATGTCCTGTTAGATTTGAGTTTTAGGCAAAGTAAAGCCCAGTGTTAACAAACCTACACGTAAGTATATTACATTTTGATTTATCAGATATGTAGTTAAGTGACGGATTTATAGGATTAATCAATTACACATTTGACACTAGGTTACCGTGTTATGTCTATCTCTTTTGTAAAACTTTGTTGAAATATTTACAAATTAATGAAAATTTAAAGGTATATTAAAGTTTTGATGATTTTTAAATAAAAATTAGTGGTCTATAGAGCCATCTTATGTTCTTCTCTACAGAAATAGTAATTTTTATGAAAACAATATAAAGAATAATCTCATATTTAAAGATTTCAACAAGTTTTATTTCTCAATTACTTCATAATGACTGTCAATTTAGATATTTGTTGCAATAATTAGCAAAAAGCCAAAAATTAAATATAGTTTTAGTAAATTGTCAAGGTTAAAAAAGTCAATATTTGTGAATTTTTGTAAAAATTTTACAAGTGAGTTATTCATTTCAGGTTTAAAATACAACAAAGTGCTTGTAATTGCCTGACTGCCGACTATTCAAGTAACTTTGTTGTTGGTAAAGAGCGATCGCTGTCCATGATAATTAATTGAGAATTATTATCAATTAACGCCAAACTTGGAAAAATCACTCTTTTTGACGTTGCATATCCCCACTTTCCCCTAGACTAATGGCAGCAACCTTGTTCAAACTGGCTGAGGAAAGTGAACTTTGACTGAGACAAACAATTTAAACTCTACCCTCCAGAATGTCTCACGCAGGGAATTGCGGGATTTGGTAAGGACTCAGCTGCAAATGCTGCTAGAAGCAAGCGACTTGCAGGGAGCAAAAGCTATTCTCGTACCTGTGCAGCCTGCGGATATTGCCGAAGCAATTGAGGGTTTGCCAGAAGCGATGCACGCTTTGGTTTTTCGCTTGCTTTCTAAGGATGAAGCGATCGAGGTTTATGAGTATCTCGACTACAGCGTTCAAGAACGGTTAATCGAGGAACTTAAAAGTCAGGAAGTTCGTGATATAGTCGATCAAATGTCGTCGGATGACCGAGCGAGATTATTTGATGAATTACCGGCAAAAGTCGTTAATCGCCTCCTAGAGCAACTCAGTCCAGCAGAACGCCAAGCTACAGCCCTGTTATTGGGTTATGAAGCTGATACTGCTGGGCGAATCATGACCCTAGAGTTGATTTCCCTCAAAGAAAACTTCACAGTATCTCAAGCCCTAGAGCGAATTCGCAACTTAGCTAATGCCAGTGAAATGATTTATTATCTTTATGTCACTGATGCAGCAAGGCGGTTAACGGGAATTGTATCGTTGCGGGAATTGGTGACATCTCAGCCGGAGCAAATGATTGGCGAAATTATGACCCGTGATGTGGTGTTTGTCCACACCGATACAGATCAAGAAGAAGTCGCCAGATTAATCCAAAGATATGATTTTTTGGCAGTGCCTGTGGTAGACCGAGAACAGCGTCTAGTAGGTATTATCACTGTTGATGATGTAATTGATATTCTGCAACAAGAAACCACCGAAGATATCTATGCCTTGGGTGGTGGTGTGCAGTCCGGGGGCGACAACTATTTTCAGACAAATTTATTAGAAGTTGCTCGGAAGCGGGTTTTATGGTTGTTGGTTTTACTGATAACCAATACTGTTACAGGAACGATTATTAAGTCCCAGGAAGATATCTTAACAAAAGTGGTGACACTGACAGCATTTATCCCTTTACTGACTGGTACTGGTGGTAATGTGGGTGCCCAGTCTTCCACTGTGGTAATTCGCGGGATGAACACCGATGAAATTCGATCGCTGGGAACCTTGCAGGTAATTGGGCGGGAGGCGATCGCAGGTGCTTTGTTGGGAGGAATGTTAGGTACAATTGCTACTGTCTGGGCTTACTTTTTGCAAGGACGATTAGAAGTAGCGATCGCTGTAGGCACTAGTCTAGTAGCTATTTCTATTTTAGCTTCTGTCTCCGGTTCAGCACTGCCATTTCTATTTCGTTTCCTGCGTTTAGATCCGGCATTAATGTCAGCACCATTCATCACCACAGCAGTTGATGTAGTCGGCGTTTTGATTTACTTCAATTTGGCGCGGCTAATTTTAAAATTATGATCGGTGTCATTGGTCATTGGTCATTGGTCATTGGTCATTAGACCTCTTGCATAAATAAGTTTTTATCTCACGCAAAGGCGCAAAGGCAAGGCAGCGCGGTCTTGGGGGTTTCCCCCATGAGCGACTGCCGCGCAAAGAATAAGGTAAAAATAAGGACTTTTGCAAGAAGTCTATTGGTCATTGGTCGTTGGTCATTGGTCATTAGTTATTTACAACTAAGAACTGACAAATGACAAAGGACAAATAACAAAAGACAAATGACAAATGACTAACTTTTACAATTCTGATGCCGTATCTGGGGCAATGATTTCGCCAGTACCCAATTCTAATATCAAGTCCTGGTCAGTAATCAATTCGCTAAGTTCCTTGACTTGTAAATTCATTTTTTCGCAAGCTTGCCTAAGTTCTCGTGCAAATTTGTTGAGATCTTCACCATAGCCACATTGATAAGCAGCAGTTTCAATTCCTTGTTTGGCATTTGCTCTCGCACAATCTACTAATTCTGTGCCATGCAATGGTGTAGGAGATGCCATAGAGATAGTTATTATTTCTTAAATGTTTGCTGGTAGATATAGTAGCAATCTTGAAATATTAACTCATCTCTCCAATGGAAGAAAATCAGGGTAGATTTAGGAATAATTATTTATAAGTAATATAATACTTGCTATTTTCGTTAATATTAATTTAAGCTGGTATTTCCGCAGAAGCTTCTAGCAGTTTTTGCCAAGTTTCTCTGGTTGGCTTAAACCAATGTCTCAAGATACTCAACTTTTGAACAAGAAAATTAATATTATTTAATTCTCTTCAAAGGAGTGACTTGTCAAGGAAGTGACTTGGAATGTACCAGAAGAGTAGAGCAGTTTTGGGATTGCGACAGGTAGGGATTATGACAACAGTGGATGTTTCTGAATTACAGCAGATTGAAAAGTTTCGCCATCTGCAATCAACTCTGCGCGATCGCTGGAAAACCATCGAACTATTTGATAATAGTGAAGCTGATATTTTAATTATTCCCTCCCTGAGTATTGACCAGCGCGAACTCCAAAAAATTGAAGGTTGCGAACATTATGAAGAAAGATTGCTATTTTCGTTGATTCGGTTGCGTAATCCTCGTACTAGGCTGATTTATGTCACATCAGTACCACTGCATCCCAGCATTATTGATTATTATCTGCAACTTTTGCCAGGAATTCCCTTTTCTCATGCTCGCAATCGCTTGCTGCTACTTTCTACTTACGATTCCTCCCTTAAACCCCTCAGCCAAAAAATTTTAGAACGCCCCCGGTTGCTAGAGCGAATTCATCAAGCTTTAAGGCTTGATAGATCATTCATGATCTGCTACAACTCATCGGTTTTTGAAGGGGAATTATCTGTAAAATTGGGTGTACCGCTGTATGCTGCTGCACCAGATTTACAGATTTGGGGGACAAAAAGTGGTAGTCGGCAAATCTTTAGCGAAAGTGGAGTACCCCATCCAGATGGTAGCGAAAAAGTTTGGGATCGCAGGGATTTAGCAGCAGCCGCTAGTGATTTATGGGAACGCCAACCGACATTACAAAGGATAGTAGTCAAACTTAACGAAGGCATTTCTGGAGAAGGAAATGCACTAGTGGATTTAAGACCAATTGAGAATGTCGCACCTAGTAAAAGTACACATGCCCAAAGAATAGCAGCAATTAGCGATCGCTTTTCAACAATGCGCTTTCAAGCAAAACTTGAAACTTGGCAGAATTTTTCGGCAAGAATCCCGGAATTAGGGGCAATTGTCGAAGCATTTGTGGAAGGAGAAATCAAGCGCTCGCCCAGCGTTCAAGGACGAATTACACCAGGTGGCGAAGTAGAAATTCTCTCCACCCACGACCAAATTCTTGGAGGCCCAGACGGTCAAATTTATCTTGGTTGTAGCTTTCCCGCTGATGAAAGGTATCGGTTGCAATTACAGCAATTGGGGTTACAAGTTGGCAGAAAGCTAGCCGAAAAAGGTGCCCTAGAGCGATTTGGCGTAGATTTTATCGCAGTTGACAAGGGTAATGGAGAGTGGGATATTCAGGCGATCGAAATTAATCTGCGTAAAGGCGGTACAACTCATCCATTCATGACCTTGAAATTGTTAACGAATGGTCGCTATGACCTTTCCACAGGCTTATTTTATAGCCAACAAGGTCGTCCAAAATACTACATTGCCACTGACAACCTGCAAAAAGACCGCTATCGGGGATTATTACCTAATGATTTGATGGATATCATCGCTCACCACAGATTGCACTTTGATAGTGGTACTGAAACAGGCACAGTCTTTCATCTTATGGGTTGTCTTTCGCAGTTTGGCAAGTTGGGATTAACCAGTATCGGTGATTCCCCGCAACAAGCACAAGATATTTATAACAAAGTCGTCAAAGTTTTGGATGAAGAAACCCGCAGTGAAAATCAGGTTTTCTCGGCGTTTTCAGATTATTCTTTTCCCGTGGCTTGGGATGAATATAGCTAAGTATGGAGCGATCGCTTTTAGAAATACTCTGCCAAAAACGTGTTGTTCCCATCATTGCAGAAGGTAAATTATTTGGTTCCCAAATAATGTATGCTGTGGGACGCGAAGTAAAAACTGATGTTGCAGAAAATACTCTGATTCAGGAAGTAGTCAAGGGTTATTTATGGGGCGATAAAATTAATTTATTAGTTTATGAACTAAGCCGAGAGGTAATTATTCAATGGATCAAACATTGAATTATGCAGAAATTCTGAAGACAACAGTGCAAGAAGCAACAATCAACCAACCCCGTTTACAGGCGCTTAAACTTTATTCTGTTTGCGATACCGAGTCAGGTCATTTTCTGGTTCTAGCTACGGGTTGGGATAAACAGCGTTGGATTGATAGCATTTTGTTTCATGCTCGTTTAGTAGAGCATCAAATCATCATTGAAGAAGATAACTTTGAAGAAAGCTTAACCCAGTCACTCATCGCTAAAGGTGTCAGAAAAGAGGATATTACGAGCCACTTGGAACCTGCAATTCTATCTTGAGAAGTGCGATCGCTCGATTTGGTAGGATGCGTTACGCTGGCGCTAACACATCCTACAAGGTCTTCATTTTTTCGCCAGTCTTGATCTTGTCACTTTATATCTAGTAATACAAATCAAATAGGATTGCTGTAGTTAAGAACACATTAGTAATTTTGGATTTTAGATTTCTCTAAAATCCAAAATCTAAAATTCTTACAGTTGCCGCACTAATGGCTGACCATCTTTGACTTCACCAATTAACACTAAATCGACGCAGTTAACGAAGATTCCATTTTCCAAAACACCGGGAATATTATTCAACGTCTTTTCTAAGTTGGCTGGATCTTCAATAGAGTCAAATCTGACATCTAAGACAAAATTACCTTGGTCAGTGATTACCGGACCGGCTTTTTTGACACCCATGCGGAGTTCTGGTTTACCACCGAGTTTTTTAATGGCATTAGTTACGGGAGTAATTGCCATTGGAATCACTTCCACGGGTACAGCGAAACTAGAACCCAAGCGGTCTACTAACTTACCGCTATCTACGACGACGATAAACTGTTCTGCCAGATAATCTACGACTTTTTCGCGGGTATGTGCTGCACCACCGCCTTTAATTAAATTCTTCTGGGGATCTACTTCATCTGCGCCATCAATGGCAATATCGATGTGGTCAATTGCGTCTAAGGTGGCGAGAGGGACACCATACTCCTTCGCCAACACTTCTGACTGAAACGACGTAGGTATACCAATGATATCTTTGAGTTCACCAGACTTGAGGCGATCGCCCAAAAACTGAATTGTGTATGCTGTAGTTGACCCCGTACCCAACCCCACAATTGAACCCGACTTTACTAAGGCGGCGGCGGCTTTGCCAACTTCTTGCTTCATCAACTTTACGGGATCTGCTGCTGCGGTCATTCCCAAAACTCCTGAAAAACTGACTATAGTCCATAGTAGTGGGCAGACAACACCAAAAGATGAAAGCTAAAAAACAAGTTTTTGCTGATTCTTAGTTCCTGGATAACCAAAACAAGCTACCACATAGGAAACGTCCCATGTAGCTACGCAACATTGCCCAGCTTGAATTCATCAGTAGCTGATATGGAAAGAGTTTCTACCAAAAAGTTAGAGTTTTTGCCCTACAAAGACAACAATTTCTTAAGGGACTTCCAAGGAAAAAATATTCCATCCCTGCAGGACGCTCCGCGAACGTATGGTAGCACACCTGTGCTACCCTACAAATGTACAAATAATTTGGGATAATTTATCTTCTGGAAGTCCCTAATTTTGGATCGAGTCGAGCTAAGCACTCAGCAGTTTGCTATATCAGTAATAACCAAAAAACAAGTTTCCAGGAGCTTCTGGGTTATCACCACAGAATTCTTTTAACAGCTGTAAATACTCTTGTTTGGAGATATAACCGTCACCGTTGGCATCAAGTTTTTGAAAAATTTCTTCGTACCCACTGGCGTTAAAACCAAATGCCGTGAGCAACTGCTTGTATTCTTCCAAAGCAATTTTCTCATCATCATCGATGTCTATTACTTCAAACAAAGTCGTCATCGGCTGTTCCCAAGCTGCTGCTGAAGAATCATTATCTGCAACAAATTGCTGATTGCAAGTTTCAAGGTATTCATCTAATGAAACTTTGTTGTCTTGATTAATATCGGCATTAATCCAGTAATTTTTCCAGATAGAGATTACCTGATTATGCAGATTTTCATAATCAGATGAACCAGGTTCCCAACCACGTATCCGCGCAAAATTACTAGCAATCTGATCAAAGTCTTCTGGCTCTACAAATCCGTTTTTATCAACATCTAAGCCTCCGAAAAAAAATGTCAATTTCTTCTTGATTAGTTCAGATATCATGAGTTAGATTTCCTGCAAAAATTAATTTTTATTTTTCATTTCAAACAATATCATGAAATTGGTACAATTTCAAATTTTTGAGAAAATTTAGGAAGAATACCACATCTGAGTTGAGTAATTTCTTATTTCAGCTTTTTTGAAGCATGGGTTTGCTTTGGGGCTGACGTTTGATTCACTTGATTGGACAGCGATCGCTCAATTGATGATTTGATCTAAACTTCAGGTTAAGGATACTATTTTTATCTCCTCATAGTGATTAAAGAGGGATTAAGAAAAAGTAGTGACGGGTACATAAGAGTTTCACGCCACAAAGCTGTTTGCAGAGTGCGATCGCACAGTGGCTTCCTAAGTGGAGCAACTGGTCTGTGGGTTGCAATAGTTACCGAATTTTAACTAAATAACTAGGCTTGAGTAATAGCTATTTTTTTGCTTTTCTGAAGAAAATTTACGTTATCCTACTTGCTTTATCAAGCAAACATATGTATTATTGATGCTAAATAACAACAATTAAGCTAACTTCAAGAGCATAGGGCAAATTATGTACTTCTAGTTTTTAAGGACTAACTTATATCTTCCACCAGTTACGATAACCGTCCCAAAATTCATTCGGAAGTTAATAGCTCAAATCTGCTTTAACGGTCTGATTAAGGATTTAAATCCACTTAAGTAGAGTTGAGCTATCAGTAATTCGTAGCGTCAATAAATTTATGTCTTAGTGAGAGTAATACTCTTCTACAGTAAAGCTTGCAAGCACGAAGAAGTTAACGGTTAATTTGTCGCAATACATAAAGCAACAAGGAGTTAAATTCAGATGAAGAAATTTTTTTTACTTGTCATTTCTGCTTTTCTGGTAATTGTAGCTGTTTCAGGACTCTTGCTTAACAAAACACAGGCACAATCCACACCACAATCTTGCCCTGTTTCTGGTAGAAGTCTTTCTCGTTTGGAGGGAAGCTGTAACCTTTACGTTTTCTGTGACCAAGGAACCGCTTTCCTTAAGCGATGTCCCGATGGTCTATTCTTCAATGCTAATTTGGAAGCTTGTGATTGGCCTGAAAACACTGGTTGCATAGAGAATCCAGATGATTAAATTCACTCCTAAAATTCATATTGATTCATCAAAAATACCAACACAATATCATGCAAAATAACAGATCTGTTGCTAGAAAATGTTCTGTAACCTATTTCAAAAAAGGACTGATGCAGACTTTTAAAAAAATTGTTACTGGCTTTTGTTTATTGCTGTTGCTGTGGTCTAATTGCAATCAACAAGCCTTTGCCAGTAGCCAATCACCAACTTCACAGGCAACAAATACAGCCCCAATAATTACCGCTTATGGTAATTTGCCTTTAAGTTTTCAACCCAACTTTGGTCAAACTGACGAGCAGGTAAAATTTCTCTCTCGCGGTCACGGCTATACATTGTTTCTCACTCAATCAGAAGCAGTGTTAGCACTCTCTAACTTAGATAGTAAACAACAATTATCTTCGTCTAACAATATTGCCCAAGGCACAGAACTGAAATTACAATGGCTAGGCAGTAACAGCAATATTCAGCCAACAGCATTACAGCCATTACCAGGAAAAGTTAACTATTTTGTTGGTAGTAACCCCCAACAATGGCACACAGATATACCGACATATGCACAGGTGCAGTACAGCTCGTTATATCCTGGCATTGACTTAGTTTACTACGGCAATCAAGAACAATTAGAGTATGACTTAATAGTTGCACCAAAAGCAGACCCGAATCTAATCAAACTGAAGATAGAAGGAGCGCAGCAACTACAAATTGATGAACAGGGACAGCTATTGATGCACACCCCTCATGGAGTGTTGCAACAACACAAGCCAGTGGTGTATCAAATTATAGATGGTGACAAGCAGCTAATAGAAGGAAATTATGTGCTGTCAAACCAGCAAGAAGTAGGGATAGCTCTTGCTAATTATGACCACGAGCAACCATTAGTCATCGACCCTGTGATAGCGTACTCTACCTACTTAGGCAGTGGAGCAGGTGACGTTGCTAAACAGATAGCCGTGGACACTTTAGGCAATGCTTACATTATTGGGGAAACTGGTTCTACTAACTTTCCCACCAAAAATGCCTTTCAAAGTACTGGTGTAGGCGTTTTTGATGTGTTTGTCACCAAGCTCAACCCACACGGTAATGGTCTAGTTTACTCCACTTACCTTGCAGGTAGTGACGCCGAGTATGGCGGTTCTATCGCTGTAGATATTTTAGGTAATGCATACATTACAGGTACTACAGCTTCTAGCGATTTCCCACTCAAGAATGCTTTTCAGAGTGCCTTGAACGGATCTTTTGATGCGTTTATCACTAAGCTCAACCCATCCGGTAACCATCTAGCTTACTCTACTTATCTGGGAGGTAGTGGTAGTGAAGGAAGCTACGGAATAGTTGTAGACACTTTAGGTAATACTTATCTAACAGGTACTACTACTTCTAGTGACTTTCCACGAAAAAATGCTTTTCAAACTACAAACGCTGGTGGTATTGACGTATTTGTGACGAAGTTAAACCCAAATTGCGATGCTCTAATTTACTCTACTTTGTTGGGAGGCAATGGTGATGATATTGCCATTGATATAGCTATCAGTAGTTTAGGCAACGCATATGTCACAGGGACTACTACTTCTAGTAACTTGCCACTCAAAAACGCCTATGTTGGTGTAGCAGGTGGTCAAAACGATGCCTTTGTCACCAAATTCGATTTAGACGGTGATCATTTAGTTTACTCCACCTATCTAGGGGGCAGTGGCAATGACTATGGTATAGCCATAGCTGTGAACACTTTAGGCAATGCATATGTAGTAGGAACTACTAGCTCTACTAATTTTCCACTGAATAATGCTTTTCAAAATGTCTTAGGTGGTCAAAATGATGCCTTTGTCACCAAGTTAGACTTAGGGGGAAATGGATTAGTCTATTCTACCTACTTAGGTGGTAGTGACATAGACAATGGCGCAGCTATAGATGTGGACATTTTAGGCAATGCATACATCATAGGTACAACAGCTTCTAGCAATTTCCCGAAAAAGAATGCTTTCCAAAATACATTCGGTGGCATTCAAGATGCCTTTGTCACTAAAATTAATTCTTTAGGTAATGCTTTAGTTTTTTCCAGTTATTTAGGAGGCAGTGGTTACGAGCAAGGCAGAGCAATCACTCTAGGTCTTTTAGGCAATATATACGTTACAGGTGCCACAGTTTCTAGCAACTTCCCCAAAAAGAATGCTTTTCAAAGTTCTAATGCTGGGTCTGCTGATGCATTTATTACAAAGATTTCTCCTTAAATAGGTTTCAAAAAGAAAAATTCAGAATCCATGTTTATGGGTTCTGAATTTTTGAGTTAGAGTTTTATATTACTATCTCAATATGCTTATCTCTACAGGCTAGCCTTTATTATCACGATGCAAGATTTTTGTAATGCCACCGTTAGTATTTTAGACTGATAAATATGATGAATATACATTGTAAACTGCATCGGTATTTGAAACGTTCAGTCTTTTTTGCAGGGCTTTTACTGCTTTGTTTTACATTACTCATTTGGTCAATGCCTGTACAGGCTAACACCGATATTAATCAAGCAGACACTAGTAATTCTATTAATTCTCAGTTAGAAGCTGAAGTTTTGCAAATTATCCGTAATCATCCAGGAGTAATTAGAGAAGCTTTACAAGCCGAACAGCAACAACAACAACAGCAGCAACAACAAACTAAACAGTATATTAAGCAGCTGCTTAAAGAAAATCCTAGCAGTGTGATTGGTGAATCTCCTGTGACTGGTGCAACAGAGAAAAAGATTGTTTTAATAGAGTTTTCAGATTTTCAATGTCCTTATTGTGCTAAGGCTCATAAAACCTTGAAGCAGTTTATGGGCAAACATAAAAATGAAGTCACACTAGTGTATAAACATTATCCTTTAAATTCGATTCATCCTGAAGCGATCGCTGCTGCCAAAGCTGCTTGGGCGGCTCAAGCACAAGGAGAGTTTTGGCCTTATCAAGATGCTTTATTTAGCAAGCAAGACCAATTAGGTGAAAATTTATACATTGCCCTTGCTAAAAAACTAAAACTAGATTTAGAACAGTTCAACCAACAACGCAATTCAGAAGAAGTAAATACTGCCATTGAAAAAGATAAACAATTAGCTGAAAAATTAGGAATTCGAGGTACTCCATTCTTCTTCATAAATGGTGAAACTTTTTCTGGTGCTGTGCCGTTATCAAAACTGGAAAGTGTACTGAATCATGCGCTAAGTGAGCAAGCATAATCAACTAGCAAATCATTTCAATTAGACTTATCGAAATTATTAGACCTGCCTTGAAAATAGGTATTGGGGACTGGGGACTGGGAAAGAGATATTTTCATTCCTTCGTTGTGAATTGTGTTGATGCAGGGCATGGCAATGCCATGCCCCTACGAGAAATCCATATGTATCAGGATTTTCGTGAATTGGTATAAGTGCCAAGCCTTTCAGGCGTTCAATATCTTATCCAACTACTCTTTCAAATTTGCGATCGCCTAATCATAGTAACTTTGCTGAATACAAACATATTTATAGTATTATTAATTACTTTTACTGAAATGTATTCTCACTTCTGGAGTCATTTTTTTACGCTCCTATTTGTGTATTATAGCGGTTCCCATTCAGATGCAGTACAACATTATATCGCCAGGTGTAGGGGCACGGCACTGCCGTGCCCCTACAGGTGTATCTCAGTAGGTCGGGAAACGCTATAGTGGTTTATTCCCAGAGGTGCAAGATATAAGTTAACCTCAGTAATGTAGTTTTTTAAATTCACATTATCAGCTAAAAGTGGTTATTATGATGCGTCATCTTTCAATTACTTTATCTTTAGTAGCACTACTACAAAACTTCCCAGCAATCGCTCAGACTCAAGTGCCAGAAACTACATCTGGAACATCATCTGATTCCATTCAACAGGTAGTTGCTGCCAAATGGATGACAAATTTTTCTGATGGCAAGTTTTATCCAGAAAGGCTAGTGAGTAGAGCAGAATTAGCAGCGATTATGGTGAAGGCATTTCGCCTAGATAAAAGACAAGCTGTTAACCAAGAAAATTTAGCGATTCCAGATGTTCCTCCGTCTCATTGGGCATTTAATGATATACAAACGGTGTTAAAAACTGACATCATGAAAGGTTATCGAGGAAATCAATTTTTCCCTAACCAAAAGGTAACTAGGGCAGAAGCTCTTGCGATTTTCGCCCAGGCTTATGGTGTATTTCAGTTTCCCGATGATGCTGTTGATGAAATTCTCGCTGCACATCCAGATGAAGAGTCTATCCCATCTTGGGCGAGAAAAGCGATCGCCACTGTAGTTTCTGAAGGATTTATCAATACAGACGCTCAAAACAATATTTCCCCATTACGACCGGTCACCCGTGGGGATATGGCTTATGTTTTGAGTAAATATTTACAACGCCAAAAGCAACAACCCGAAACACCGGAGGTTCCGATTATTCCAAATAGCTCACCATCTCCTTAGCATAAGTCAGAATTCAGAAGTCAAATAGGTTTTACCTCAGGTTTTGAGATTCACGTTGTGTACTTGACTTTCATTGAAATCCGCTGTATGTCACCTTTGATTCTGACCTCTATGTTTTTCTAGAATCTGGCGCATATATGCGGCAGTAGAGTTTGGTGATTCGGTTGGTTGCTGCGAGCCATAATTCCCATAGGTAGACTGTGGTACTTGGGTTGGTTGCTGCAAGCCATAATTCCCATAGGTAGGCTGTGGTACTTGGGTTGGCTGCTGTAAGCCATAATTCCCATAGGTAGGCTGTGGTACTTGGGTTGGCTGCTGTAAGCCATAATTCCCATAGGTAGGCTGTGGTACTTGGGTTGGCTGCTGCAAGCCATAATTCCCATATCCAGCAGGGTTTGTGGGGGTAACAATACTTTGATTCGGACTCTGGCTAGAGTAAGGTGTGATATTAGTAGGTGCAACAGAGTTGATTGGGGGTGTCACTGGTGCTTGACCACTATTTAAATTACTGTAGGGATTTGGCTGCAAGTTTGTATCCGTTGGAGTGTAACCCGTCCCAGGACTTAACCCAGTAGTTGGTAGAGAATTCTGATTGGGTAAGCTGTTTATCGGTGGCATCAACCTTGTTCCTGTGTCAGAAACACGCCCTAAAGCATTTGGGCTAGTGGTATTAATCTCATTAAAGCCAGACAATTTCTGGTTTGTCGATTCGTTGAGTGCTGCTTGCAGAGGACTGATATAAACAGAATTTTGATTCTTTTTGGTTTGATTAGTTAATCCAATTCCCAAGTTAGAAGATGTTTGTTCGTCTTCTGTTTCAGACGCCCTACTTGAGGAATTGAGACCGAAAAACTGACTATTACTATCAACCGTCCCAGTACGCAATAAATTTTCTGTTTGGGTGATAAAGGGATTTTTCAGGGTTGGGGGAGATTCGGGCTTAACTATTCCTAAACCAGATTTTAATTTGCTATCATTACCAGACTTTTGTTTATTAATTAGATCCTCTAATAAGCTTTTGCTCTTTTTTGCCTCGCTCTTTTCCTTGGGGGTATTTGCTATTGCTGAAAGAGTCGCTTGTTCGAAATCATTAAACAAAACTGGTAAGTTGTCAATATCTGCTGCAATAGCTTTGTTTTCGTCTGATAGGGATGAGTCAGCAGGCTTTTGTGAAGCGACTTGTTTTTTTTGCTTATAAACAAAAATATCTGGGTTTGACCAGTATTCCCAGGTTACTAGCCCGACTACAGATAAAAAAATTGCAGTTACCCAAAAACCAGGTCGCCCTAGATTCCATAACCTGGCTCTGAGATAGCGTAAGTAGGCGGGAGGATAATGACGATTTGGCATGGGTTTGGTAATTGATATTTACTCGAAATTGGTAAAATTTGACGGAAGCAGCGTTGCTATTTGATGCTTTTGCCTTCTTAGTCAGCAAATATCTCAACTAAAGTTGGATTATAATTTCATCCTAACTTCTCAAGAAGTTATTAGTCATTAGCAATTGACATCTAGTAGTCAAAAATTTACCTTTTAACATAAAATTATCCTATTTACCTTTGGGTAGAGTTGTCTCATATCCTGACTCGGCAACGCAATATTCCTTACTTGAAAAAATGGTTCCAGCAAGACGAGTTTATTTTTTATTGGCGCTAGGAATAGCGATCGCCCTGATCCTATCCCTTTTTCTGGGCATTAGAGCAAGCATTGTCATCACTCTGCTATTTGATGTCCTGGTTCTCCTATTAATGGTTGTGGATGGTTTGCAGGTGCGGCGTTATCGCGTGCAAATTACGCGCCAATTACCGCCGCGATTATCCATTGGGCGGGATAACCAAGTTGTATTAAAAGTTACTTCGCAAAATGCCAACGCTCAAATTCAAATCCGCGACTACTACCCAACAGGTTTTGGTGTATCTGCACCTGCACTAAACGCCACTATTGAGAGTAACAGTACCCAAGAATTAACCTATACCGTTAACCCAACACAACGGGGAGAATTTCCTTGGGGAAATATTCAAGTACGACAATTGGGACTTTGGGGATTAGCTTGGGATGATTGGCAGATTTTACAGAGTTTGCCAGTGAAAGTTTATCCTGATTTAATGGGGTTGCGATCGCTGACAATTCGCCTGACGCTACAATCATCAGGAGCAATGCGCCAAGCTAGGCGAACGGGTATCGGTACAGAGTTTGCCGAATTGCGGAATTATCGCACTGGTGACGATTTGCGGTTTATTGATTGGAAAGCTACTGCCCGTCGAGTTGGTGCTTATGGTAACTCACCGCCATTGGTGAGGGTGCTGGAACCAGAACAGGAACAAACTTTGCTGATTTTACTCGATCGCGGCAGGTTGATGACAGCAAAAGTCCAGGGTTTGCAGCGATTTGACTGGGGTTTGAATGCAACTTTATCTTTAGCTTTGGCGGGATTGCATCGCGGCGATCGCGTTGGTGTTGGTGTATTTGACCGCCAAATGCATACGTGGATTCCCCCAGAACGCGGTCAACTTCATTTGAATCAGCTAATTGATAAACTGACTCCCATTCAACCAATGTTATTTGAATCTGATTATTTGGGCGCGGTGACAAATGTTTTGCAGCGACAAACTCGCAGGGCGCTGGTGGTGGTGATTACTGACTTGGTTGATGTGACGGCTTCTATGGAATTGCTGGCTGCACTTTCTAAGTTAGCACCGCGCTATCTGCCATTTTGCGTGACTCTGCGAGATCCGCAAGTCGATCGTTTGGCACATACTTTTAGTGAAAATGTTACAGGTGCTTATGTGCGTGCAGTGGCGTTAGATTTATTGGCGCAGCGACAAGTGGCATTTGCTCAGCTGAAACAAAAGGGTGTATTAGTATTAGATGCACCAGCGAATCAGATTGCGGATGAGTTGGTTGAGCGATATCTGCAATTGAAGGCGCGAAATCAACTTTAGAGTTATGGATTTGTATCACGCAGAGGCGCAGAGGCGCAAAGAGGAAAAAGAGATCGTGTTGGAAGCTGCGAGTGTTAGGAATGGATGGGTGAATACGATTGATTTTCAAAGTCCTGAAGTGATTGCGAAAGCTTTTCGGATTATGGAAAATAATATTTATTGCACTTTGTCTACTTGTTCTTTGGATGGTTATCCTTGGGTATCACCTGTGTTTTTTGTCTATGATGATAACTGCAATCTTTATTGGAGTTCGGCTATAGAATCAAAGCATTCGCAAAATTTATACAGCAATGGTGGGAAGGTGGCGATCGCTATTTTTAATTCTAGTGTTTCTGAAGGTACTGCTGATGGTTTGTATTTTTATGGAACGGCATCAGAATTAAAGCCTGAGGCAACGGAGAAGATAGTCAAGTTACTTATCAATCGTGCTAAGAGAAAACACAATCGCACAGCTGATGATTATTTAAATGATTCACCCCGCAGGATATATCACTGTCAACCTCAAGAAGCTTGGGTGACTGGCGAACGATTACCTGCTGGTAATCAATTAATAGATACAAAAATTCAGATATGTTTGCAATCCCTCCGGCACTATGTCAAAAGTTAAGAAAAATATTGTTTCACTTTACCATATTATGCATCAAAGGTAATACAATTTTGGATTTTGGATTTTAGATTTTGGATTGAGAATCTTCTTCTATGTCTGGGTTTTGTGAATTCATCTGTCGCAATCATTTTTAAAATTGGTGTAATTTGGTGAATTTGGATGCAAAAATTCATTAAATCAGTGGGATTTTGGCTTTGTGGAACTATCATAATTTTGGCTTTGATAGGCTGCGATCGCTTGATTGGTAACTCTGGAGATGCGGTTGAACGAGTGAGTGATGGTGATACTATAGTACTGAAAGATGCTAATGGTAAAAATTTTACTGTGCGCTTTGCTTGTGTGGATGCACCAGAAATAGCTCATACTAATAAAGAAAAACAGAGTAAAAGTAGTAGCGATCGCAATCAATTCAGTTGGGGTGTGAAAGCTCAAGAACGCGTGCAACAACTCGTGCAGCAAGGAGGGGAACGCGTGACTTTGAATATTACTGATAGCGATCGCTATGGGCGTAAAGTTGCAGAAGTTCGTTTAAAAAATGGCACGTTTATACAACAGGTGTTGTTGCAGGAAGGCTTAGCAAAAGTGTATCGTCCCTATTTAAACAAATGTCCTAGTAAAGATTTAGTTCAACAAGCAGAAACACAAGCTAAAGAACAAAAGCTTGGCATTTGGAGTGATACTAAATTTGTCAATCCTTGGGAATATCGCAGTTTGTATAAAAAATGAGTCATTGGGCATTGGGTATTGGGCATTGACAGACAAAGAAAATTAGGGCATTGCTGAATTTGAATATGAAATTGGGGTAGTGTTACGGAAGCTGCGTCCAGGGACAAACTAAACAGTTTAGTTTATAAATTGCTGAGTAAAATAGTACATAAGTATTATATAGGCAACTTTCCGATCGCAGAGTCGTATTCTTTTTGGGCTTCTCTGATGGACAATCGTGAGTAAACTTCCAGTGATTGCCGGGACGAATGCCCAGAGTATGGCTGAATCAGCGCATCATCAATTCCTTGCTTACCCCATAATTAAAGCCTAGACTTTGCTAGGCTTTTACTTAATAGTAGGACTTCGACAAAAAATACCAAAAAAAATCACTCAAATGTTTATACAGAGCGCCTTTGACATTATTGGTTTTAGTCCCACTAAGCTGTTACGCATTTAATTTGTATATTTACTCTTGAGGTTGTCATTGGTCAAAAGTCATTAGTCATTTGTATTTCAAAGGACAGATGACCAATTGACTTAGGACGGTCTTAATGCTTGCAATGTATAATCACAACGTTCGGGACGCCCGATGAAATCTATCGGAGTTAATGGTATCAGTCCTTCTACTTCCAGGCAACGTAGCACATCTGTTAAGTGCTGTATATGTCGATACACTAGGCTCAATACTATTGCTGCCATCACTGGCAGTGTTGGATATTTTTTTATTTGGAAGTCCCTTACCTGAAAGCTGTTGAAAATATCGTGGCAAACCGATTAAAAATTAAATTTATGATTTTAGAAAATTATCAATTTCACTATTCTTTAATTGACAACCCAGAAAAACCAGTAATTCTTTTTCTACACGGCTTCATGGGTAACATTGATGAATTTGATGAAGCAATAAAATTATTATCTGATGAATTTTCTTATTTAACACTTGACCTGCCCGGACACGGGAAAACTCAAGTTTTGGGTGGGGATGAATACTATACAATGCCCAACACTGCCCACGCCATAATTAAATTATTGGATAAATTCAAAGTTGCCAAATGCTTTTTAGTTGGTTATTCAATGGGTGGAAGATTGGCTTTATACCTAGCCCTACATTTTCCGGAACGTTTCTTCAAAGTGATACTCGAATCAGCTTCCTCAGGTTTGGCAACAGAAGCAGAACGATTAGAACGAATTAAGCGTGATACGCAAATAGGCAGGAAATTGATAAGAATTACTACTAAAATTGATTTTGCTGATTGTTTATCAAATTGGTATAATCAAGCAATTTTTGGTTATATAAAAAATCATCCACAATATGAAAAAATGCTAGAAAATCGCTTGCAGAACAATCCGCAAGAATTAGATAAATCACTACGCTTCATGGGTACTGGATGTCAGCCTAATTTGTGGCCAAAGCTAGCAAAGAATATAATTCCTATGCTTTTCTTGGCTGGTGAATATGATGAAAAATTTGTATATATTAATATAAATATGGCTCAAGTGTGTCAACTTGCCCAGCTAAAAATAATTGATAATGCTGGACATAATATTCACTTTGAAAGCACTTTGGCATTTGTGCAAATTTTGAGAGATTTTTTTAATTCTAGTAATCCGCTTTAATTTGTAGAACTTACGTAAGCAGGGAATAGGAAAAGTACTAATTGCCTATTGACCAATCCGCTTGAGTTAAGGGTTATTGGTGTAGATAATTGGTCATTGAAGACGTGATAAATCACGTCTCTACACGAGGGTTTTGGGTTTATCTTAACTGTATTAGCCCAAGGGGCAATCGCTGTCTCTATCTGCTATAGGAATCCGGTTTGATTTTTGAACAACATTAAGTATTTGTAGTGGTGTGGCAAGGCTAAAATGTTGCAATAGATTAGCGCTAAAAACATTGAATTTAAAAGTTAAAAGCCCATTTTCTAATGCACTATTTTAGCCTTGCCACGCCAGTAGGGTGCGTTAGCGACAGCGTAACGCACCATTCTTAAGGATTCCGTGCGTTGCGCTGTCACTAACGCAACGCCAGTCGCCTCAATTCTTGGAACCCCCGCACAGCGCTGGCTCCCCTACCTATCTGTTTAAAAATCAAATAGTAGTCCCATATATCAAACAAAGCACGATTATCGACTATTAGTCAATCATTCTTTAGTTACTTCATTAATCCTTCTTTAGTCTAGTTAAAATCCAACTCGTGGAAGAAGCTTTAATGAGTGAGATTTTCTACTCTTTTAAATGAACTGAAATCAAGCTAATATGCAAATAGTGGTAATGTCAAAATCACTGGCATTATCTAATTTTTGTATTGATTAACAATCCTGAATTAGTAATTGTTGATTATTCTGACTGTCATTTTTGCGTCACATTTATATTTAACAATATTCTATATGGAGATTATAGATATAGTTTTATCTTTCCATCTCAATAAAATTGATGTTCTGAGGTCATTTTTGATGAGACAAAGCAAAAAAAATTCTGCTCAACACTAAATGAGGAACTAATGTGAGTAGACCTAAAGACTACGATTTGCTTGATCAGACAGAGATAACTAAAATACCATCACCTAAGCCATCACTGACATTACCAGACGCAGTAGCTCTGATTGTCGGTATTGTCATCGGGGCGGGGATTTTTCAAACCCCGGCTCTAGTAGCAAATCAAGCGGGTAGTAATATTGCGGTGCTACTTTTTTGGTTCATTGGTGGTGTGATATCTCTCGTGGGAGCGCTTTGCTATGCAGAATTAGCAACAGTTTATCCTGATGTTGGAGGTGCTTACTACTATTTGAAACGCGCATTCGGGCGAGGAGTTGCCTTTTTATTTGCCTGGGCACGGATGACAGTAATTCAAACTGGTTCTATTGCTCTTTTGGCATTTGTTTTTGGGGATTATGTTTCTCAAATATGGCGATTAGGCGCGTTTTCATCTTCTATTTATGCAGCAGTGGCGATCGCCCTTTTAACTGCTTTGAACATGGTTGGTTTGCAGCAAGGTAAGTGGACACAAAACTTGCTGAGTGTTGCCAAAGTTCTGGGTTTGTTGCTCGTAGTAATGATTGGTCTTAGCGCCACTCCTAATACTAGCGCCCCTGTGGAATCTGCATCATCAGGAACCTGGGGACTGGCGATGGTGTTTGTACTGTTGTCCTACGGCGGTTGGAATGAAGCCGCCTACATCTCCGCAGAAATCCAGAATGGACGACGTAACATCGTGCGATCGCTCATTTGGAGTATTGGTATAATCACCGCCATCTACCTGCTGATCAACCTAGCTTATCTGCGGGGACTGGGATTAGCCAATATGGCACAGTCAGAAGCAGTAGCCGCAGATTTAATGCGCTCACTTTGGGGCGCACCGGGAGCCTTATTCATCAGCATCCTGATTGCGATCGCCACCTTAGGGGCAACCAACGCCACAATTTTTACTGGAGCGCGTACCAACTACGCACTGGGACAAGATTTTTCCCTATTCGGTTTTATGGGACGCTGGCAGCAACGTCCTAGCAGCCCTACCCATGCCTTATTGTTGCAAGCCGCGATCGCCTTAGCATTAGTTGTTTTAGGCACTCTTACCCGCAAAGGCTTTCAAACAATGGTGGACTACACCGCCCCTGTGTTTTGGTTCTTCTTCTTGCTTTCAGGCATATCTCTAATCGTCTTGCGTATCCGGGAACCCCACATAGTGCGCCCCTTTCGTGTGCCATTTTATCCCTTTACGCCATTACTTTTTTGCGCCGTCTGCGGTTACCTACTGTATTCCAGCGTAGTTTACACAGGCGTGGGAGCGATCGTAGGTGTTTTAGTTGTCGCAGCAGGTATTCCACTGTTGCTCTGGAATAACCAACGGCAGGGGAGCAGAGGGGCAGAAGGGCAGAGGGGCAGAGGGGGATAATAACCAATGCCCAATGACAAATGATAAATGACAAATGACAAAGGAGAAAATTCATGAACTTCAAGAAAATTCTGTTTTTACTGGTTACAGGAGTTAGTATTACCAGCTTGGGAATTGCTGGATGTACGACGGAACAGCGTAATGCTGAAACTCCGACAGAACCTTCTACTTTAACGGCTGAGACTGAAACAGTAACTCCTACAGCTACGCCGACAAATCAACCGCAAGAACGCCCTGGTGATGTTCCTTATGTGCCAACACCAGAACCCGTGGTAGATGCAATGTTGAAAGTGGCAAAAGTGGGCAAAAATGATGTACTTTACGACCTTGGCAGTGGTGACGGGCGAATTGTGAATACTGCGGCACAAAGGTATGGTACGCGGGGTATCGGCATAGATATTGACCCTCAACGCGTCCAAGAAGCTAATGAAAATGCCCAAAAAGCAGGAGTCACAGATCGGGTGAAGTTTGTTCAGCAAGACTTGTTCAACACTGATTTTAGTGAAGCAACAGTAGTCACACTTTACCTGTTACCAGAAATCAATCTCCAACTCCGCCCCAAACTCTTGAAAGAACTCAAACCCGGTACTCGCATTGTCTCCCACGCCTTTGATATGGGCGACTGGAAACCACAGCAGACACTCAATGTAGAGGGCAAAACTATTTACTATTGGGTAGTTCCTAAAGAGATCCCAGCGAATTTGCGATAGAAACCGTGGCAATTTTGGATTTTGGATTTTGGATTGAAGAAATAATCTAAAATCCAAATCCAAAATTCTTTGATTGATATCAAATAAGTAGGGTGCGTTATCGGCGAGAGTACGGCACTAAAGCCTTAAGAATGGTGCGTTACGGCTTACGCCTAACACACCCTACAAATACTACTTCTGAATTCTGTTATAAGACTTTTAATCTAAAATCCAAAATCTAAAATCTAAAATCGTTTGAGTGAGAAAATATGATAGGCTTAAAAGGAAAGAATGCCCTAATTACAGGTGCAACATCAGGTATCGGTCAAGCGATCGCCATCAAATTTGCGAAACTCGGGTGCAATATCGCTATCAATTACCGTAAAGACTCTGAAGCCGGGGCACAAACGCAAGAGATGGCATTGCAAAAAGCTTGCGGAGATATTAACAATTGTGGTGTGAAGTCCTTGCTGGTTCAGGGAGATGTTTCCCAAGAGTCAGACATTGTGGAGATGGTCAATACTGTTGTTCAGGAACTTGGCAGTCTAGATATTCTTATAAACAATGCTGGTATTCAAACAGAAAGTCGATCTCATGAAGTTACGACAGCAGATTTTGACCGAGTGATTGCAGTCAATCTCCGGGGTGCTTATCTCTGCGCCCGTGAAACTATTAAACACCTGCTATCTGCTAATCGTCGGGGAGTGATTATTAATATTTCCAGCGTTCATGAAATTATTCCTCGACCGATGTATATCAGTTATTCTATTAGCAAAGGTGGCATGGAAAATCTCACCAAAACTTTAGCATTAGAATACGCTAGTCAAGGTATTCGTGTTAACGCCGTTGCCCCCGGAGCGACAATCACACCAATAAATGAAGCCTGGATAGATGACCCCGAAAAAAAGGCGATGGTGGAAAGTCACATCCCAATGGGGCGGGCTGGGACTACAGAAGAAATGGCAGCCGCAGTAGCTTTTTTAGCTTCGGATGAAGCCGCATATATCACCGGACAAACGCTGTTTGTCGATGGTGGATTGACTCTGTATGCTGATTTCCGGGAAACCTGGTCGGCTTAAGAGTTTAGCTGGCGTGCTTTCCACAATTGAGCCGATACATACCATTAGTGGAATTATACGCATGACTCGCACAAGCAATCAGAACACTTTGCTAGAAGCAGAAGCCTGGAAATTTCTGGAAAAGTCGATAATTTATTATCAAGGAAAACCCATCGGTACGGTAGCCGCCCACGATCCAAAGTCAGATGCACTCAATTATGACCAGTGTTTTCTGCGGGATTTTGTGCCTTCTGCTTTGGTTTTTTTGATGTACGGTAAAGCAGATATTGTCCGCAACTTTTTAATAGAAACACTGAAATTACAAAGTCATGAAAAGCAGATGGACTGCTTTGAACCGGGAGCGGGGTTAATGCCTGCCAGTTTCAAAGTACAATTCAATGGAAGTGAGGAATATTTGGTTGCTGATTTTGGTGAACAAGCGATCGCCCGTGTTCCTCCAGTTGATTCTGGTATGTGGTGGATTCTGCTGCTACTAGCTCATCAAAAAGCTACAGGCGATTTGGCTTTAGCGCGTCAGCCAGACTTTCAAGCAGGAATCAAGTTAATTTTAGATCTTTTCTTGGTACATCGCTTTTCTATGTACCCAACAATGTTAGTTCCCGACGGCGCGTTTATGATTGATCGTCGCCTGGGAGTTTACGAACATCCTTTAGAAATTCAGGTATTATTTTATGCTTTCCTGAGGGCAGCGAAGGAATTACTTTTACCAGATGGCGATGGTGATAGTTATCTGGGTAAAGTCAACAGGCGATTGGGAGCTTTAAAATATCATATCCGCAATTACTACTGGTTAGACCTGGAGCGATTGCGAGAAATTTATCGTTATAAAGGTAACGAATTCGGGAAAGAAGTTGCGAATAAATTCAACATTCATTCAGAATCTATCCCTAGTTGGTTAACCGAGTGGTTACCCGAAAATGGAGGATATTTAGCAGGAAATTTGGGGCCGGGACGGATGGATTTTCGCTTTTTTACTTTGGGAAATCTGATGGCAATCTTAGCTTCCTTAGCCAGTGAAACAGAATCTCAAAGCATCATGAATTTGTTCGCCGAACGCTCTTCAGACTTGATTGGCTACATGCCTGTTAAAATCTGCTTTCCAGCTTTGGAAGGTTTAGAGTGGAGAATTGTTACAGGATGTGATTCTAAGAACATCGCTTGGTCTTATCACAACGGTGGCAACTGGCCTGTTTTATTGTGGTTATTTACCGCTGCCGCCCAGAAAACAGGTAGGATAGAACTTGCCGAAGAAGCGATCGCCATTGCCGAAAGTCGTTTATTTGAAGATAAATTCCCCGAATACTACGATGGCAACAATGGTCGTTTAATTGGCAAAGAAGCCAGAATTTATCAAACTTGGAGCATCGCCGGATTACTAGCAGCAAAAAAATTCCTCACAAATCCAGATTACTTGGAATTAATCAGTTTTCCAGAAGGTCTTGAAGGTCCTGGCTGTAGCATATAAGGCAATACAGTTCAGTTAAGCATTTTTTCCTTCTCTTTCTCTCTTTTCTCTGTGTCCTCTGCGCCTGGAGTGGTTCGATAAATTATTCAATCTTGTGGGGTGGACATCTTGTCCGCCTTTGGCTACTGGCGGGCGAGACACCCACCCCACAAGAGTTAATTGGATATTTTTTTATTTGTCAGTCCCTTAAGATAAATCTGTAAACAAATATTAAGGCTTAATTTTCCATGAGTTGGTTTTTTTCCGGGCTGGGAGTTGTCCTAGCACTACTAACACTCTCACTCACACTGTATCTAATTACTGCTCGTCGTTATCAATCATCTAATTCCGTAGCTAATTCCTACGATCAATGGACTGAAGACGGGATTTTGGAGTTTTACTGGGGCGAACACATCCACTTAGGTCATTATGGTTCGCCGCCGCAACGCAAGGATTTTCTGATTGCCAAATCTGACTTTGTACATGAAATGGTGCGTTGGGGTGGTTTAGATAAATTACCCCCTGGCAGTACCGTCTTGGATGTTGGCTGTGGAATTGGGGTGCGATTCGTTTAACCTAAATGAGTAGAAATACTCAGGGACGGTTAGCTTGGTTATAGAACCATGACAACTGAATGACCATGTAGGTGAAAATCCTACCCTGCAAGTGCAGCAGTGACAGCATTTT
>JAHHHB010000092.1 GCA_019359545.1 Desmonostoc geniculatum HA4340-LM1
AACTGGCAGTATTCGTCCACAAATTTTACTGTGGGTGCGGGTGGGCGAGGCTCAACCATACTCTCTGTCTGGTGTTTTTGCGATCGCTCCTAATTATA
This sequence comes from Desmonostoc geniculatum HA4340-LM1, assembly GCA_019359545.1. GTDB lineage: Bacteria > Cyanobacteriota > Cyanobacteriia > Cyanobacteriales > Nostocaceae > Nostoc > Nostoc geniculatum. Next base: position 99 of record JAHHHB010000092.1, read on the forward strand.
CTTTGTCGAGAGTGATAAAAGAGGGTTAACTTTTATGGAAGCGATGTCTTACGACAAGCCGATGCAGCGTCTACGCACGCTCTGGCTATATACTTCTAAATTTAATTACTGCATTCTTTCCAACACCACAAAATGTATTTTCTGTCAAGGTCAGTTTTTCTAGGGATGCTGGGCTAAAAAACTGATCTTTCATTGAGTGGTGCGATCGCGTAATCCTAGAAAGATAAAGATCCCCACACTGCCAACCCAGGCTTTAATAACTATGCCGCAAAATCCTCTTGATATCGGTATCGAAGCAGTCCCCAGCAAAATTATTAGCTTCACTGCGTTTAAGAATGCAGCGAATAACAATATTCTTATGCCTTTGAGGAAGGATAAGGTAAAACACAAGGCTAAGTATGACTCGCAAGATACTCAAGAGAGTTTAAAAGCGGAAGTTGCGGCTTTGCAACAGGAATTGGTAATTGTCAAGCAGCAGAAAGCCGAATTAGAAAATCTATTAAAACAGCAGGAAGAGGCCAGAAAAATCCAAGTTCAAGAGATGCAAATCGAGATTGATTTAAACAAACTCGCACATCAAATAGCAGAAATCACTCAAACTGATTACTTTCAACAATTGCAAATAGAAGTTGAATCCCTTCGCCATACCAAAATACCTTAATTACGAATTATGTAGACGCGTTCGCGGAGCGTTCTCGAAGAGTAGTGGCTTTCCGAAGGGTATTACGAATTACGAATTAATATTATATGTCTAAAATTATTGCAATTCATTCATTCCGGGGTGGAACTGGTAAATCTAACTTAACAGCAAATTTAGCAGTAACAATGGCACTGCAAGACAAACGAGTTGCTATTGTAGATACTGACCTGCAATCTCCTGGTATCCATGCTCTATTTGGTATAGATGAAACAATTGCATGTAAAACATTAAATGACTATTTATGGAATCGTAGTTCCATTGCTGATACCGCCTATGATGTTACTTCTTTTATAGCAATTTCTCCAGGTAAGATTTTCCTTATACCTTCTAGCATAAATACTGATGAAATTGCTAAAATTCTCAGCGAAGGATACAACGTTAGTTTACTAAATAGTGGATTTAAAAGATTAATTCAAGAGTTAGAGTTAGACTACTTATTTATTGATACACACCCTGGATTAAGCCGAGAAACTTTACTATCTATAGCTATTTCTGACTTGTTAATTGTAATTCTGCGTCCAGATCGCCAAGACTTTCAAGGCACAGCAGTGACTATTAATATCTCTCGTCAATTGCAAGTTAGTAATATGATGATGATAGTTAATAAAACTCCAAGCCGCATGGAGTTTTATTCGCTACAGCAAAAAATCGAGAAAACTTATAATGTTCCAGTCGCAGGTATATTTCCGCTTTCAGAAGACATGGCACAACTTGGTAGTAGTGGATTATTCTGTTTGCAATATCCTGAACATTTCTTTACTCAAATCTTGCAACATTTAGCAGAGAAAATAAGTTAAAAATTTCAAACTCAACACTAAGATATAAAATATTTAGATAACTTCATAAAGTAACCGTAAGACAATGAATGAAAATGTTCAAGAACAAGCAATAACATTTGAAACTGCTTTAAAAGTAGCAGATGAATCCGTATTTGCCAAACATAAGAGACATTTAAAAAATATTGAAGTAGCTGTATTGCGGGGAGCTTTACAAGGTCAGAAGTATGACCAAATAGCAGCAGAATGTGACTATGCTCCAGAGTATATCAAGCATGATGTGGGGCCAAAATTATGGCAGATACTTTCATCTAGCTTAGGCGAAAAAGTTAGTAAAACAAATTTGATGGCTGTTCTCGCACAAAGAGCATCTGAAGAATTCAAAATTCAAAATTTAAAATTCAAAATTGAAGATTATTCTTTATTTTCTAGTCCGCAGTCTCTAGTATCCAATTCTCAATCTCCAGAAATAGAGTCACCAGTTGGACTGATACCATTGGATTCTGCCTTGTATGTAGAACGTCCTCCGGTAGAATCTCGCTGTTATGAAGAAATTACTAGATCGGGGGCATTAATTCGCATTAAAGCACCTAGTCAAATGGGTAAGACTTCTTTAATGGTAAGAATTTTAGCTCATGCTAAACAACAAAATCCTACGGAAGTACGTACTGTAGCTTTAAGCTTGCAGCGAGCAGAACGTTGTATTTTTAATGACTTAGATAAATTCTTGCGTTGGTTTTGTGCTGCGATTACTCGCAAGCTTCAGTTACCGCATAAAGTTGAGGATTATTGGAGTGGAACTTTTGGTAGTAAAAGTAACTGCACTGCTTATTTTGAAGATTGTTTGCTGCCAGATATTAATGGTGTTTTAGTCTTAGCTTTGGATGGAGTTGAGGAGATATTTTTACACCCAGAGATTGCCGATGATTTCTTTACATTATTACGTTCTTGGTATGAAGAAGCCGCTTATGGAGATAGTGGTAATCCTGTGTGGCAAAATCTCCGTTTGATTATTGTTCATTCCACAGAAGTATATATTCCTTTAGATATTAATAAATCACCCTTTAATGTGGGTTTACCAATTGAATTGCAAACATTTACTTACCAACAAGTATTTAATTTAGCCCAACTTTATAGAATTAATTTATCTGAAGCTGAATTATCAGAATTGATGCAGCTTGTGGACGGACATCCATATTTAATACAACAGGCTTTATATCATCTAGCGCAGCAAGATTTGAGTTTAAAGCAGTTAATCCAAACCGCAGCTACAGATGCAGGTATTTATAGCGATCGCTTGCATCGCCATTTAAGAAGCTTACAAGAACATCCGCAATTAGCAGCAGCGTATGAGGAAGTAATTCATTCATCAAATCCTGTAGAGTTGGAACAGGTTTTAGCATTTAAGTTGCACAGTATGGGGTTAGTCAAGCTGCAAGGAAATCAGGTTATATCCAGTTGTGAACTATATCGACAGTATTTTGAAGAAGCTTTACGACCAAACGCTACACATAAATAAGTTGCTATAAAGCTACACCCTTTGGCATTAAGCTGTTAACCACTTAATTTGCTTGTTAACCCTCTTTTGTCACTCTCGGAAAACAATAATCTCAGCCTGATTCTGAGACTTTGATTTCATCAAGGTTTGAGGCTTTATTTTCTAACAGAAACTGAAATTTATAGATAAAAGTGGAAATTAAAGCCCTGTAAGCATTTGGGCGATTGGATTTTCCCACTCTGACAAAAGAGGGTTAAGACCGCAGGGGGGCAGGGAAGCAGAGGAGAGGGTTTGAAGTTTTTACCCAAAATTTAAATTGTGCAACTTGTAAGCACAACAGCTTATGCCTTTGAGCTTCATTTTAGCAAAAGCAAGAAATAGTGCGATCGCTCTCTGCTTTTATCCGAGAAATCTATTGTATTTTTAGTAGGCGATCGCATCATCAACATTAGAGTCATTAGCACCATTTTGTTAAGTTACGTCGGGGTTATCCGGCTGTTCACCAAGAGTTTGCTGTGAGGCGTGTCGGATATGGAGAATACGAACTGTGGATACTGCTTCTCCCTCTAAAATAGTAAACAAAATACGGTATAAATTACGTCCTCGACCATAGAGTAATTGTCGAATTTCTTGGCTAAAATATTCATTCTCTCTGGGAGCATCCCAATTTTGAAAAAAAGACAGTAGTGGGAGCATCTTGCTCCCTACTTTATTGTCCAAGCGGGCAAGATGCCCGCACTACTTATTTTTACTTGATGCCTAAACGCAGGAATGCACTATCTGCCTCAGCCTCAGCCACACTAGAAATTTCGATGCGGTATTCCATTAATCAGTGGGTAAGTTATACTTACGATGCTGCTCGCCAGCAAACTCATGAAAAGACCGAAACCGACCAGCCTCAAAATCATCTAATCCTTGTTGAATACCTTTGATAGCTTCCTCTGAATATTGTGTTTCCCACTCTAAGACATTAGCCAGTAATTCTGATGCAACAAGACTAACATCTTGACCTTGTCGAGCGGCTTTGTCGCGCAGTCTTGCTTCTAATTCTGGAGTCAGGGTCACAATAATTGTCATCAAGCTACTTCCTTTGGCATTAAGCCTTTGAGCTTCATTTTAGCAAAAGCAAGAAATAGTGCGATCGCCCTCTGATTTTATCCGAGAAATCTATTGTACTTTTAGTAGGCGATCGCTCTCTTCCAAAGTATCCTCTGTCTACCCAGCAATATCTTCTGCCTGTCTTGCTGTCACATCATGCTTTGCTGACAAGTTAACAACTTTTCTGCCGCTTTCTGCTTGCTTTTTTTGCCAATCTGCAAACATCGCTTCCAAGTCGTAGTTAAAAGACTTGGCGTGTTCTTCACGAATTTTATAAATTTCATCGAGAATTTCATCCTGCAACATGGCTCAATATCCTAATAGTTCGTAGGGAGTACAAATTACGGGTAACTGGTATCCAAATTCAAGGCTGATCTGTGCAAGCTTTCTTTGAATCTGAGCATTTGCAATATGCTTACAGTTCCACGTTAGCAGGTAATCCAGTCCGTGGACGGTTGCCGCCGCAATGTGAACCGCATCGTCGGAAGCTTTGGGAGGAAGATTGCTTCGCGTGAGAAATTGCGCTGACAGACTTCGTACAGATTGATTTAGTTCTACTAACGACAAACCATTAAGGATTTCCAGACGTTTAGCTGCAATTTCAGTGTCTCCCCGCGCCACTTCATCCAGAACAACTTGTGAAATATAGAGTGCGAATCTACTTCGGCGAGAGTCCCACCATTCCTTTGTTACCTCTATGTTTGCCGCCAAAATTAAATTTCTGGTTGATCTTGCTGTAAGGTAGCCTAAAATACTGGTTTCAATATAAACAGTTTCACTCATACTGGACAGGTCGAAAGCCCCTCTATTTTACCCTAAGCCTTGATTTGTCTGGATCAAGGCGTATTATTTAGGGCTTGCTGGTGTCGATTGTGTCAGGAGCAACAAAGGTGATAAAAATTTGGGAGTAATCGCTAAGATATTGCCGTAGTTCTATATTGATCGACCGTCACCAGCTATATAATCTGCGATCGCCCTCTGATTTTATCTGAGAAATCTATTGTACTTTTAGTAGGCGATCGCTCAGTGCAAAGAATAACTCAACCTTGCCCACGAAAGCGATCGCACAGGAATTAATTTCTTATCACAAGCCATACAAGGTGCAATCGCTGTTAAGATATCTAACAAGCTAACGGTCGTGTTATGCCGTCATAATTTTGCCTTATTTCCCTCCTGTCTGCTCTATTCTTTTTATCCTTTGTTGGAGCTGATCCACCTGTTGTTGAACTAGATAAAGCCTTTCTTCTAAGAAAAAAATTTTAATTACCAAAAAGATATTCAAAAAAATTAAGGCAGTGATAAGTAAAACATTCACTCCTTTCGGAGAGGTATTTTCTTTATTCAAGGATTGCTTCTCATCAGGTTTACTCCTCAATTTTGAATCCCTATTTGATTCTTGAGGCCCTAAATCTCCTTCAGTTGGATCTCGCCAGTTACTCATCTAACTTCTTGCGCTAAAGAACTTTAGACCAACTATACTTCTTAAGTGATTCTGTCAAAACTGGAAGTCCTGTTCCTGTCTTTACGCTGCCAATTATAACCTCAAACTTTAAACCTGAACATCTTAAACGTAGTTCTTGAATGAGGCTTTGATATAGCTTTTTTACTTCCTCTTCTTTGTCAGGCAGTAAATCCATCTTATTGATAAATAAGCAAACATACTTTAGTGAGTTGATTTTTGGATCTGTACTAGGTTTAGTAGTAAAGCCAAAAATTGTATCCAGCGCAGTTGGACTCCACTGTTTTATATTATCGTCAATTCTTGCTTTCCAATTTTTCTCTACTTCTTCTCTAAACTCAGCTTCATTTTGAGCTTCTTCATCCTGAGCTTTGGTAATATCAATAACAAATATTAATGAGTTAATTGCTCCCCAAGTCATTGGTGAATATGGTATTTTTTGCTCTTCAATTAACCCTTTGATAAGGGAGCCAATATTTTGCCCTTTATGATCTGCTGCATAGTATATATATACTGGTTCACTGTTATTCGACTTTTCTCTCCAGCTATACCTCATATATCCTGGTGTTGGAATTTCTGGATTAACGTTTTCATCTTTTGACAAACGCTTAATTAGTGTTGTCTTTCCAGATCCCCCTAAACCCACAATAATCATAACGTTTCGTTTTTCATTATCGCCGAGGTGCGGTGGTTCCCGTAATTCCTCTTCTAGAATTTTATCTCTTGTTTGCTGTTCAGTTTCTTCTAACTTTTTATTTTGTTTTTGCTTAAATTCGTTCAGCTTTACAGTTGCATAGGCTGAAAATGCCCCAAACCCTGCTACGGCTATCGCCAGAACATTATCTAAAAAGGCGTTATTTTTATCCTTGCTATCAGTTGTTTGTGCAATAGCAGGAGAGACAGGGCTGATAAGAAGAGAAAGAAGCAATATCTTCACAAAATGCTTTCTCATATTACTCTTTTAAAAATTAAATATCTATAGAATATAATTGGAATATGAGGCGTAACTTATATTTTTATTCTCATAAATCTAAAAAAATTTCATTAAAAATATCCAGAAATTATATAGTATAAGTAGATTCACTAGTAATAGTAAATCTACAGAATTATTTTATAATTTATTACTAGGATACATAATCAAAATAGCTCCCCAGTTTCTTAGAGAAGCTGGGGAACGGTTCTGTTCACAAATAATTTAGAACTGCTATAGATTAGGTATTAACTAATTCACTCCCTCCACACCGAAGTAATTAGCTAATGTCAACACAACCTCCTGAGTCAAACTCTCAGATAACTCTGGTAAATAAACCCGAATTGCATTCCTGACAGCCGCATCGAATTCGCCAGCGTTAGCCGTAGCATTACGGACAAATGGCTCAATTAAACGGATTAATTCGTAACTGCTGCTTAAGTCCGTATTCTGAATTGCCCGATCTAATGGTGGGGCTGTGGGGTCGGGGAATTCTGGGAGGATGCGGCTAACGAAGGTGACGCGGTGGAAGATGCGCCAGCAAGCGGGGCCGCCTTGGGGTTGTCGTGCTTGGCGGAGTGCTTGAGCATTGGGGGAATTATTTTCCTCTATCCAGATGGGATCAACGACGTTATTAAAGAAAGCATCGTAATTTTGTGTATCTGGGGTGAGGTAGAAGCTCAAGAAGCGATAAGCGTTGACTTTACCGGGAGCATCCAAAGGATTACCATTGGCATCATATTCCCGTATAGGGCGATCGCCTTCATCTCGCACCAAGTTACCCCGTTCATCCAGCCTAAATCTTTGTAAATCGCCTGGGGTGTTGTTTTTCAGGTCAATTTTAAAAGATTGGCTGGTTTCTTTGGTTTTAGATTTGGTGAGGTTTAAACTACCACCGAAAGATGCTTTGGCTTCTACACCAAGAGTAACGCCACCTACTCCCAAGGATGCAGAAGCAGTGGTAGTTGTATTACCTGTAAAGTTGTAGGCTCCACTGGTACTTTCTTGTTGCACATCGGTGGTTTCTGTAGATTCAGCGAAGAGTCCACCATCGGCTGTCCAAACGTAGCTATTGACTAAGTTACGTTTACTGTATTGCACTGGTAAATCGTTGTTGGAACTTAAAGCATCAACTAAACCACCAACAGCAATTCCCGCCGCCGCCACGAATGGTGCAGCAATTGGTGCTACTGATGCTCCAATTACAGCCCCACTGACTCCGCCAGCTAAGACACCAGTTGCACCTGGGGGTGTGGTACTGAAGTCTTCGTAGTAGGTACGCAGACGGGTTTCTTCGGCTTGGATACGTTGACGCAGGGCGTAAGCTTCACTGGGTTTGAAGTAACTGTACTCGCCATAGGTGGTAGCTTCGGGATAATCGGGATCTAACACCTTACCATTTTGGTCGTATCCTACGGCACCATCGAGTGAGCCTTGTTTGGTGTAACGGGGGTTGATAGGGAAGGGAATAATGTTGGTGTCTTTGGGAATATTGGGATTGGGAACCATGCGGAAGGCAATTAAAGCACGGTTGTATGAGAGACGAATAGCATACACATCAGCAGTTTCCGATTCTACCAGAGCAAATCCCACATTTGATGGTTGGTAACGGCGAGCCAAGGATTTATTTAGCCGTCGGTTAATATCTGGATCTTCCCAAGCACCACCTAATCCCACGGTGGTCATTTTACTAACATTGGTTTTGTTAGTTTGCTGCTGACTGCTAGACCATTTCAATTCGGTGTCTAATTTGACTGATTGACTAGCATTGAGTTTTAACTTACCTAATTTGATACTGATACCAACGCCAAAAGGTGCTATTACCGTTTCTAGTTCCTGTTCTAATTCGGCTGAAAGCGATGCTTCAAATGATGAGGTGAAACTACTATCTTTGCTGGCTGACAAAGTATAGGAAACGCTATCAGCTTCGACAAATTCGACAGAAGTTGTATCAACGTAGTCGCGCAACGAATCATCAATCGGCCCGGCGGTGAGGTTTTCGGAAGGAACGGGGGGCGCACCTTCTATGTAGCCTTTGATTTGGGGGTCAAATTGGACTTGACTAATCCATTCGGTAATTAAGTTACCAACTTTGTAACCTGTGAGCAAATACCAATGACCGTTTTGAATGAAAGCGTAGCAGCGTTTGTGAATTCCGGTGATTTCGCCGTTGTTGGCGGTTTGGATGTCTGCATATTCAGCGATCGCCGGACGGCTGGTAATATTACTTTGGTATCTGTTACTCACACTACCTAGTGCATTCCTAACTAAAGGTATGTCATCAGAAAGGGGTGCGCGGGAAAAGGTATGTTGAATATCGGCATTCTGACTAGCAGTGAGGTGGTTTCCTCGTAGGCTGCTGTCGTTAACGGTGTTAACTCTACCTGCGGTTGTAGGATCGGATTCAAATTCGTAGTAAGCTAGCAGGTTTTCCCGTTCGCCTTTGAGTTGTCCAAACAGGTTATCAAGAATTTGTTCTTGAGTGCGGAACTGTTTCCAGATGCGGACTTCATCAATTGCTCCCCGGAAATCTCGACCCAAGTTAAACTGATTTTGTGGCAGGGTGACAGCATTTAGAGGGGCAATCTGGGCTGGGATACCGTTGATGTATAAATCTAGTCTGGTAGCTGTGGGTGCAGGGTCAGCAACCCAAGTTGCACCGATGATTCTAGCTTCATCGTTACCGATTAAATTGGCGGTAGTGTTACCGGAACCTTCATTAATGCGCCACTCACCTGCTAATTTATTGCGATCGCTATTAGTTTGGTGTAATTCACCCATACTTAAAGCACGGTTCCACACCCGCAAGCTGCTGATGGTTCCCAACAGATAACGGGGATAACCATTAACAATATTTGTACCTTGGGGTATACCATTACACTTACCTACTTCCAAAGGTTGTAAACTGCTTACTGGTTTACCGCTACCTGAGATAGTTTCAGTTCTCCGTAATTGTCCGTTCCAGTACAAGTTAACTGTGTAACCATTGTCAGTTTGTCTACCTGTGACGGCAATGTTCACCGGAGTACCAGGAGTAGGTGCGTTCACGGGGGCAATGATTAGGCGTGGTTGTTGATTATCTTCATAACCAAAGCACAGGCTGTAGTTTGTCGCCGAATCCCGTCTGACGTATAGCCAAGCAGTAAGTTCGGGGTTGTCTCTGCCAATTCTACCTTTTTGCAACAAGGGGAAGAACATTTGATTGTTGTTAGGTAGAGTTACGGTCATTTCAATTGTCAGTTCATTGTCTACCCCTAAGCCAACTTGATTACCACAGTCAAGGTAATTATCTACACCATTGAATCTTAAGGCATAGGCTTCGGCGTAGGTGGCAGCAACGTGTTCCCAAGTAGTTGTCCACATAGGTTCGGTGGTAGTGAGGTAGCGGTCTCTCACCCCAGCGACAACGTTGTAGGCGGTGAGTCCTGATTCTACTCTAGGGAGACTGCCGAAAATTTGCCCATCATTGCTGGCGTTACCAGTGCGATCGCTTGCTGTTCCATCTTCAAAGTGATAGTAAGCCCGCAGTCCTGCTTCATTACCATCTAAACGACAATTTTTGGTGTCATTAATCTCTCTTAGGCTACGTACTTTTCCCCAAACCCGGATTTCATCAATTGCACCTTGGAAGTAAAACTGCTTGCCGGGATTCTCAATCACCCCAATCAGTAATGCCCCTGTTCCTTGGTAAGCGGCTGTGGCAGTATCTTCTACTACCACTTCCCCATCTCTGTAAATAATCCGTTTGCGGCTGACGGCATCAAAAGTACAAGCCCAGTGATGCCAATTAGTATCATTTGCAACACCAGTTGGTGTATTCAAATCATTATTAAAGAAGGCGAAGGTAAAGACTCCATTTTGACGGAAACCGAAGTGTAGTTGGTTATTATTAGTAGGTCTACCTTGGGTAAGAACTGCGGAAAAGAAAGCATTCAGGTTGGCGGAATCTCGTTTTGCCCAAAATTCGATGGTGAAGGATTGATTTGCCAAGTTGAGGTTAGCGGCTTGGATATAGTCACTTACTCCATTGAATCGGAAGGCAGAATTTACAGGCTTTCCTTGAACGCCTAAAGAATATCTAGATGTGGAAGAATTTTGGGAGACAATCCAAGTAATGTTACGAGAGATTTCTTTATCAGGACGAATCCAAGCTTCTAGGGAAATGTCGCCTTGTTGTGATAACTCGGTAGCATCGCCGCTTAAATTTCCACTGCGAATTTGCAGCGCATTTCCTGGGGTATCGGAAATCCAGGCGTTGGGTTGAGATAAACCAGTCAGGGGACGGGTGGCAAGATTTTCGATATTACCTGCGTTGGATACCCCAGCTACTTCTACCAAAACCGAACCGTATTTAAGATTATAAGGAGCATTCATCAGCTCGCCTGTGTTGCTGAAGCTGCTGTAACTGTCATAATCGTATTCAACCAAGTTGATGGTTGTACCAGCAGGTAAGGTATCTGTAAAGGTAATTTCGCTAATGCTAACTTCTTTTTCGCCGGGTGCGATCGCTTTCTTTAAAGTCAGAGTTCCTGCACCAATTACCAAAGTTGCACCTTGTTCGTAGCGTTGAGTCACAGGTTCCGCCAGGGTAATTGTATCAACTTTGCTCGTGACAGCAGCACCCAAACGACCGAGATAAACCACATCTCGCGCCTGTCCACTCAGCACTCGTGCTAATCCCATCGGGTTGCGGGGAACTCGTTGCCAAGTTTCTGTGATTTTCAGCAAGCTATTTTCGAGGATGACATTGCAAGTATTCGCATCTTCCCCATCGCTAATCTTCACAGTAGTAGTATCAGGATTGGCATCACTAGCCATAATCACTTTGACTTCACTGCGTCCCAACCCTGGAGAACGTTCCCGCAGTTGCACGCTATTAGAAAGTAAAATGTTAGCACGGGCAACATTGGTATTGTAACTAACAGCAAAAAATTGGTCTACATCACCCCGGAAATACAACCGCAGCATTCCATTAGCACTTTCAAATAATTGCGGTGCATCATTTGTCCAAGCAAAATCTAACAGTCCACCTACTACATTTAAACCATTGGGGTCAATATGGATTAAGCGCATGGGGAACGCAAATTTACCTTGCAATTGGGCGCGTAAATCTGCTAGTCTGGCTCTGAGGTTTTGCAGATGTTCGGTTTGTGCTATCAGATGCTTATTTAAGTTGGGAATAATTACTGTTTGAATGTTGGTAATTTGTTGGTTGTAGCCTTCGATTTCCGAGTTGTAAGCATTCAGTTGATTCTGAAAACTGGCAGTAGTACGCACCCTCGCACTCATGTAATTACTCAGAAAATAGGTTCCACCTAATCTATTTTCGTCCTCATATTGGGCGCGAGAAGCACCTTGGAAATTTGGTTGTGCATAAAGGATGACATACAAACCTGGATCTGGTTTTACAGAGTTAATCGCAATCCGTAATGTTGGATGTTCGCCGATGCCTAATCTTTGACTAGCACCTGTAAATTGAGGCTGGGAATATCCTGTAACACCTGTACCGTTTTCGAGATTTGCTCTGAGTTGTTCTCTGTTTGCCCTCTCTCTAATTAATCTTTGAATTGTTGCTTGTTGCGTAGCAATTTCTTTATTGAGAGAGTCAATTTCCCGTTGGGTATTGGGAATTTCTGTTTGTTCTAGTTGAATGATTTGGTTGATAAAGGTATTCGGGTCTTTTGTCGTTGTGTCTATCAACGGTAAATTGATATTGTCGGGAATTTGCGATAACCGACCCCGTTTACTCACAGCAAAGTCCAGGACAGCTATTTTTTTATTGTCATCATTTTCATGTGCTGTGGATACCGCCACCAACACACGGGCATTTTGCTTGATCGGTGCGGGTGTTCTATCATGTCCTGAAGGTACTTCCTCTTGCTGATAATACAACATAGCAGAGATACCTTTACCTGCCACAGTGCGATCGCCAAATCCAAAACTCGTGCGTTGAATACCAGGATTATCGCCTACAGGTGCGTCAGATTGTACCCACTCGGCTTGTCCTTCGACAATACCATTGTTGAGGGTGTCAGTGCGATCGTAAACCGTTGTACCGTTACCTTCGTCAAATTGCCAGTAGGTAATTAAACCAGGTTCATTTCCCGCCTTGCGAAACTTTTTCGTTTCTTTAACTTCCAGTTCTGAACGTTCCCGTCCCCAAATCGATAATTCATCAACAGTGGCAACAATAGGTAAAGCGGGTTGAGAACCACCGTACAACGAACCGACGTTTCTCCCAACAACCATGTAAGTTGTCGTCGCGGTAGTCGTGGGAAACAATAAATATTGATTTTCTTCCCCTTCACCGTTAACAACTGCATCCCCTACCTGAATTTTCACCACGCCAGAATTTGCAGGTGCATTGATATTATCTGGAGCCGGAGCCAGAGAAATACTAATATGATTCCATTGCCCCATTTTGATGGCATTGGCAGCAGAAGTCACTGTTTTAGAGTTAGCAGTTATCTGAATACCGTAACCAGGAAGGAATTGTCCGTCAGTATTTAGCTGAGTTTCTACCAAGCTAATTTGGAAAAGTGCTGCTGGTGTTCCTTCTGAGTAGATTACGCCAGTAGTTTCTGGTTTAATCCAAGCAGAAATATTAAACTCTTGTTTATTGAGAACTTGCGCTTTACCTGCAATATAGGTATCTGCATCTAACTTTATAGCTGATTCTGCATAACCCATTTTTGTAAACGCATCTGGACTTTCCGTACCTTGAGTATTGAAAAATCCATCAGCAGAACGTTCGATATTGTAAGCATCAATTCTGTTAGTCTGTTGATTATAGACAAATATTTGCCAACGTTTAATATCAGGAATACCCGTTGGGACTTGCAAAACCGTAAACCGTCCATCCACCAAATTCCGGATAAAACCTAACTCCATAGTTGGTTCAAAAAATGGACGATTATCCATATCTGTAGCGCCGAGAGTATCTTTAGCACCACTCTTGATAATTTTATGACGACTGCGACGATAGCGGACTTCTCTAGCTGTTTTCAATTGCGTACCAGCCAGGATAAATCTATCTACTAAGAGTGTTTGATCGACAATAGGAATGGGTGTTTGTCCATCAGAATTAGTGACAGTGACGTTATCAGGATGATTGCCATTAATAGACTGTCGTAACAGGTAAATATATTGTCCATCACTCAAAGCTTGAAACGGTGCATCTGCTGTTAATCTTGCGGTTGTAGAACGGAAGACATCGATTTCTGAAATATTAATCGCAGGTTGACCATTGCTTCTCACTGTCGGTAAAAGTTTGTTGGGAAGAATAGCAAAACCGACTTGAGTAATTTCGTTAGGAAAAATCAATTCTTGGGGTGTAGACGACCAATTTCTGGCATCAATAGGGTTGGGGTCATCTTGCTGGTCAAGAACAGTGTAATATATCCGGCGATCGCTATCCATTGCCAAGGATATCAATACCCCTGTATGCTCTACCAGATTTGTGTACAGATAAACTTTATTAGCGTATGTTTGCAAATAATTATCCCATTGAGGTTGCATATTTTTCTCCTATTTATTAGTTCAGTTAATGGTTATTCGACAAGTTACAGCGTATTTCAGGTAAATGAGGTACGCGCTTCGGGAACACTGCCGTGCCCTTACAATTAATTATCTGTACCTCACTACAGCCAGAAAAATTCTAATTTGAGTTATAGATAAATCTGGCTGATTTCTCAAGCTTAGAAAAATTTAATTACCAGCTTGATTGAGTGGATAGTTCAGAGAATTATCTACAGTAGGTTGTGTAGATATCATTCGAGAAGGAGGTGGTGCACAAGCTTGTGGAAATAACAAAATGCTGATTGGTAAAGCAAATGAAAGTATTCTGTTCCAGCGCATATTGTTCAGAGAATTAGTTAAAGTCTTCATCAGTTCAACTCCTTGATTGCAGGTGTTCTGTTATCTTTATAGAATTTGCAAAGTTAAAAGTCGATACAGAAAAGTTAAGGAATTAAATGTAGAAGCTAACTTAACTTGAGACTTAACTTTTACAGCATCATGCTTACCCCGGATTTCTCACAAACAATAAAAAATCAATTCACAGCACTCGAACTAAGACATTTTTTTGATACATCATCAATTGAAAATTAAGTGAGTAAATAAAGTAAGTACAAATTAGTAGTCATCAGGATAAAAAACTACTATATTTTTCTTGGCACTGAAATCAAAACACTCTATTCATAAAATTAAGCATCCAAAACAAGGCTTGAATTAAACCAAGCCTAAAGTATTATTAATTAGGATAAAATGCAATTCAATTTTAGATTAAGCAGTATTAGACAGCATTTTTAAGCATCTGTAAGCAGTAGAAAAAATATGCTTGGAAGGACTTGAGCTAGTAATTGCAATTAAAATTCGCCGTGCGCTTACAGTAATGAGTGCGCCTAATTTCAGTAATTTAGTCCGAATAGTTCCGACTTGAGCATTTTGTAGTTCTGTCTTCGCCAAACATTTTGACCGCAAGGCATTCATCAAAGCGTAAGCTATAGAAGAAAACCACAATCGTAACTGATTTCCCGCAAATGTGTGTGTACTGGTTCTATCGCTAAAAAGTTCCAGTTGTTGTTCCTTAAAGCGATTTTCCATCTCACCTCTAGGACAATACTTCTGGGTATAAAGTTCACCTGGAGCCATCTTATTTGTAGTAATTGATGTGACAACAAAACGAATATTGGTTCCCTTGACTCCATACTCAACTTTACAGACAACACGGCGACTACGACTCCAAGATTCACGAGTCTGGTAGTCTAAAGATTTATACCAAATTGAGTTATTAATCAAGTCAGAAGCAACTTCAGGAAGTTGTTCATCGGGGTTAAATACAGTTTCTAAAAATGAAACTACTGTTGATAGTTTCTGCTCATACTCAAGCGAGGCTCTATTTTTAGTCGTGGTAGTCATCTGAATTAAACGACTATTTTGCGCCAATCCAAAAACGTAGTTAACCCCAGTCTGTGACTCACACCATGTCATAATATCGTCTCTGGAATAGGCACTATCTCCTCGTACTAAAATCTCGGCATTCTGCCATTGTTGACGTATTTGTTTAACGACTCTCTGCAATTCTTCTAACGCCCCAAATGCTGGGTCTACATTAGAAGGGCGAAGTTTGGCTGCTAATAAATATTTTCCACAAAATATATAAAGTGGAGCGTAACAGTATCCCCCATAATAAGTATTGAAGAAAACTTGCTCTTGATTGCCGTGTACTAAGTCATCAGTTACATCTAAATCTAAAATAATTTGTCTTGGCTCTTTGGCGTAAGATTCGAGAAATATTTTAACAAATAGACTTTCAATTTCTGATGAAGAGTGCCCAATTTTATGGTAACGATTGTCTGCTCCTTGTTCTACATCTTCAGGGCAATGTTCCAGTCGGTTTAATGTACTCTTTCCTGCCAACTTTGCCTGCTCATCCTCCATTCCAATTGTTCTTAAAACTGCTAGAGCAAACATTGGATCATGGCGTAATTCTTCGTGGTCATTCAAGTCTTCATAACCCATGACCAGCCCGTATGTCCGTTGCTTAATTAAGCTTTCTATCGAATGGTCAACTCGATTTGGCTTTCGGTAATCTTGGAAACACTGTGCAAACTGTGATGTGATTTGCAGTTTTCTATCTATTTCAGCAATTAAGCTTAATCCGGCATCAGATGTTACTAGTCCTCCACTGAAGTTAACTACGACAGGAGGTGATTTTGGCTGTTCAAATCTGAACTGTTTTGGGAGTGATCGCGTTGCGGCTCGATTCATCGGTTAAAACTGCTGAAATGCTTGCTATGTATACATTTTATCAGTTTTAAGCTCCGGTTTTTTCTGAGTTTGTGAGAAATCCGGGTAGAGCGTTCCCCAACTAGGGCTGAACTAGCTGCCGAGGTAAATGAAACAGAAGCACAGTTAACCCAAATTCAAAAGCTTGGTCAACTGGCTAAACAAAAAATGATTACCGCCAACCTCCGATTAGTGGTTGCGGTAGCTAAAAAATGTCGCTGGAGTAACCTGGAATTTCTGGATCTGATTGAAGAGGAGTCATTCCAAGGTACGCTCTGCTCATGGACAAGGAATGAAAGCTTTACGAGGTGAGCAAGACCAGATTAAAGATTATTTGGTTTCTTGAAAACTTATTTATGTCCAAGGAGAAGGAATCGCTATTGTAGAAAGCGCTTCTCCCGTACTCACTCTAATAGCAGTTTGCTCAGAGTTGGGGCATTGAACTTTAACTTGGATGATTGAAGTCCGTCCATTATATTCTCCAACTACAGGCTCACCCGTAAACTCACAAAGTATCTCCTGTTGGCAGTAGCAGCACTCAAATATAATTCGGATCACTGCTTTGTCGCAGTCTAGAAATCTCACATGCTGAAACCGTTCCGCTGATAATTCTGCTTTGACTCTGCGGGATTCAGGCGAAAGCCATTTGGGTAGTTTAGATAGGCACTCACAGATTACATGGACATCTCCGATTCAGGGAACTAAGTCGGACGAGATAGTATTAGTCCAACTTTTTCCGAATCTCTTTTGCCTTAGCTTCTAATACAGCCAATAAATCTCTCAGTTGCTCTTGCTGGATATCTTCGACCTTAGTTGCTGAGACATCTCGAATTAGAGAACTGATTTGGTGACTTGGTTTGGGTTTTGTTTCAGGAGCATGTTGAGCAATAGTTTGGGCAACTAGAAAACGAGTTTGAGCGACTGTTAGCCTTTCTTGCAAAACTTGTGATGTAGCATCTTGTCGGATTTTAAGAGCTTTAGTTTCCTCAATTTTTAAATTTTTAGAATTTAGTTTTTGGAGTGATCGGGCATGGTTTGCACCAAGTCCTGATTGTCTAATCGCAATTTTTAAGTCTTCTGAAAGCCGTAAGCAAGGAAAGACATTTGCATCTACTGATGCTGGATTTTGTTGAAAACGTAGTAATAACAGAAGAATATTTTGTTCTATTTCGTCTAAATTAAATGCTTTAATGCCTTCTGACTGCTCTTTTCTAGTTAAAATAACCAATTCAGTTAATTGGGGCAAAAGTTTTTTTGCGTTTAATCTAGCTATTGCTCTCCTAAGTGCTCTAACTACTTCTTCCTGTTCAAATTCCAAAGCTAACTTAGCCTGTTGAATCAAACCTTCGGCTAAATCTAGCTCATTCAAGCCTTCTCTGTGAAGACTAGTTAATAAAGTGCGTGTATGTAATTCCTCTTCAGAAAGTTCTTTTAGAAGCATCACTGCATCCAGTGTTTCAATTTCTGGCTGTAACTCTTCTGCAACGGATCTCCATCTCCGTTCTCCATCAAAAATGAGATTTCCCGGTAGTAAAATAATCGGCTGTTGTTGCCCTTCCTCTCTAATTGAAACAGCCATACTCCGAATACTATCCGAAGTAAATGTTTGCCTTGCTTGTTTTGGATTAGGTCTTACTTCACTATAGTGAATTTTAAAAATTCCAGATGCTTTCAAATGTTCTCGTAGGTCTTCAATAGTTTGGTTGAGGAGTGTACGTTCTTCTTCAGCAAGCTTTCCCTGTGCTTCTTCATCTTTTAATCTTGTAATCTCTGCCTGTAAATCTTCTACTCGTTCTTCAAGCTCAAATATCTGTTGTGAATCAGCAGCAGAAGCAAACATTCCAAGTACACTCGGTTTGTTCAATTTTGTCATCGATCAACCTCTTATTAGCTTAAGTTCTTGAACTAGTGCATCAACAATTGGCATAAAATCTCCTCTTGCCTCTTTGCCGGGTCTGTAAATTCCCAGAGGTAGCCCTCTACCAGAAGCATTAAGAATATCCGCTGATTCTCGAATTGGGCTAAAATACTGAATTCCCAAATTTTTACAGACTAGGGGAAGTTCCTCAACAATACTTCTATGCGCTCCCCAATCACTTTTCCAACGAGTAGGAACTATACCTAATATTTTCGGAGTCGGTTTCAATCTCAGCCGCTTGCAGTTGAAATAGTACCACTCAATCATCGCCGCAGCACTTTGAGAAGCCTTGTACTCAGGTTGAATTGGAATTAACACGTGGCTAGAAGCTGCAAGAGCAGTCAGTGGTAAAGGCTCCAATGTTGCAGGACAATCGATAATTACAAAATCGTGATATAAGGGGTAATCACTCAACCGATCTGCAAGAGTATAAGCTCCACGCAGATCCTTTGAAACTTCCCGAATTGTTTCGTGTAATTCTTTTCCGCCTTTACAAACTTGAATTTTGTCAATCTTACCTTGCCAAGCTGTAACTAAAGGCCAGTTCCCATTGAAGTCTGGATGGTAAACATTAGCCATCGTTCCCTGAGTTTTAAATTCTCCTAATCCGCAAAATAATGTCAATGATTCGTTAGGATCGATGTCTAATAGTGCCACTGAATAGCCACGAACGCCCAATTCATACGCAAGATTGTATGAAATAGTACTTTTCGCCACTCCTCCAGCGTTTGTCTCAATCGAAAGGGTCAAATTGGCAGGCATAATCTTTTCTCTTTCTTGATTACTATATTTCCGACTCCAGTCATGAGATAACGTTATATCAGTTTTGGCGAAGAATTTTGAGATAATGTTATATCATTTTTCTAATTTTTCTAACAAGAATTGCTATCAAAACAGATGTTTACTGCAAGTAATCATCGACCTAGTTACACAGATTGCCTAGCCTGGAATTTTACACCAAAAGAAATATACACCGTCAAAGAGATATTCACTCAGCACTTGCTCAATCAAACAGTTCCGTAGGAAAGCATTATTGTCTTTGTGCAAACTGGTTATTCAGTATAAAAACCAACAGCATAATTTTAGTGTGATTTCAACCTTTAAAACTGTGTCAACCAGCAGCTATTAATGCGACTTTTTTGGGCTTATTGAGAAGAAAAATCTTCTGTTGACATAATATGACCACCCTGCCATGAAGATTCTACGCTGAACAACAGTCTTTGTTCAAAGTGTACTCGATTGAAGCGGGATAACAATATTCTCTATCTATGCTAATGTCATTACAGAAAAGGGCGCTGCCAACAAGGAAGTATTTTCAATCCCCCTATAACTAGCTATTCTCACCTAACCACGAGTAATCGGCTCATTATTGCAGTGGTTATTGAGAAGTTACTTGACATCCTCCCACCGCTATACCAGGAGTACCTGATATAGCGGGGGATTCCAAAGATCACTCTTTGGGTTTCCTCTTTCCACGACCCGACTTACTTGGAGGGATTTCTCCACCCATGCAGAGGTCGATGTCTCCAGAGGCGATTAACGTTCCTGTGTGCCCCACAGTACGGAGTCCAATCTCAAGTATGTTCCGCGCCGCGTTATAGTCCCGGTCAAGGGTTAGCCCACAACGAGGACAAACATGAGTTCTAGTGCTAAGAGATTTTTTAACAACTTTACGACAGTTAGAACAATTCTGGCTAGTGAAATGGGGCGGGACTGCAACAGTTACCACGCCAAACACTTTACCGAAATATTCAACCCATTCACGAAACAGCGACCACGATGCATCACTAATCGACTTAGCAATCGCGTGATTCTTGACCATATTCCGCACCATCAAATCTTCATACACCACGAGGTCGTTAGACTTCACTACGCACTTTGCTGTTTTTACAGCAAAGTCTTTACGCTGGCGACTTACTTTGAGGTGTTTACGAGCAAGTTTATTTCTAAACTTGACTCTGTTGTTGGAACCTTTTTTGGACTTAGACAAACGACGTTGCAACCGCTTCAAAGACTTTTCTGATTTGCGAAGATGTCTAGGGTTAGCAACTGTTTCCCCGTTACTATCTGTATAGAAGTGGTTCAATCCCACATCAATACCAATAGTTTTACCAGTTGGTTCTCGTTTTTCAATGCGTTCTTGAGGAATACAAAACTGGGCGTAGTACCCATCGGCACGACGCACAACCCGCACCCTCTTAAACTGTTTAAGTTGGTAGAAGTGCAGGTCACGGGTTCCCCAGAGCTTGAAGGTTCCTGCCTTAAATCCGTCACTAAAAGTGATATACCTGCGGTCTTCGGAGAGTCGCCAGCCACAGGTTTTGTACTCAACAGAACCATGCGTTTGCTCTTTCTTAAACTTTGGAAAACCCTTCTTTCCAGGCTTACTTTTCTTGCAATTATCAAAGAACTGAGCAATTGCAGACCACGCTCTTTCTGCACTGGCTTGACGAGCCATCGAGTTCAGCTTGGATACCCAAGGGAACTCAGTATTAGCAGCAAGGACAGCACAGAACTTACTCAAGTCATATCGCCCAATTCCTCTATTTTCTATCCAGTATCTAAGGCAGCTATTACGAACGAAACGAGCAGTTCTAATTGCTTCATCAAGCTTTCGGTACTGCTCGTTAAGTCCTTCAAGTTTTGCCTCGAATACTAACATATTTACGTCAATATAGCTGACGTAAATTATTTCATAGATTTGCGAAAAACTCAACTATTTCCTTTCCTCACTGACCCTCGGTCAGTTATGGTCGGGAACGTCTCGTTTTTCGCCCTCGATTCATGAGGCAGCGCGTTGGGCGGCTCCGCCGGCTTGAAGCGACTGCCGTCTCGCCGCCAAATCACAGATTATGGCGGGAGCCTTCTCTCCGATTTACGTAAAAAGCATCCCAGAAGTGTAGTTGCAGTTCTTGTAACTACACTACTTTTTTCTGAGCTAATCAAACATTCTCGTTCACGGCAATAAAGGTATTAGGTCGCTCACAAGGCGTAAAATTATACTTACGTTTAACTTCTTCATCTGTACTACCTTCAGCGGATTTAGTTAGCAGTACAACCTCAGAGCGGCTATAACCAGTCAACTCATCAAACTGAATAATCATATATTGGTAGAGCGCCCAGACATCCGCCATCCGATTGCCAATATCGGAAGATATCTCATCAGGTATAAAAATATTACCGTGCCAGGATACCTTAATTCCCTTTTTCTGGAAATAAGCATCTATTTCTGGACGAATGTAATCCGCAGTTCCTCCGCAAAACACCAGTTCTTCAATATCCTCATCCATCTTCGAGCGCAACCACCTGACGATCGCACGCCAATATTCATCTCTAGCAAGCAATAAAGCCTTGGACATCAACTCGCCATCAAGTTGAATTTCATCACCTTTGCGCTTGCGTGAGAGTTTCTGCATCACCTGGGAGTCACAACTAACTCCAGCTTCTACCAACACCTCGATAATATTGGGATTATCAGGGCTTAGTCCTGATGTCTTGGAAGTAAAATTATTCACCAGCCAAGACATACCAAAATTACTGGTTATTCCCGCGCCAATTGAACCACTGCGAAAGGTGAAAATACTTGCGTTGCGATAACCAAGCATCACATACATAGAAGCAAGCATATTATTGCCAAGCGTTCGCCTACGGTGAAAAAATATCCCACTCCCCTCAGAAGCTGCATCATAACGAAGCATTTTTACCCGCATCTTACCTGCTGGTGTATCAAATCCTCGAAACGCATCCTTCAACCGAACTTGTAACTGTTCTTTGTCTTGCACTTCACCGGGCGGTAGCAGAATGCTTAAGTAAGCTGCAACATCATTACCCAAGTTCAACTTCTCCTTAGCCAGCCAAAATGCACCACAAATTTTAGGGACTGCTAGTTCGTACTTTAGCTCCTTCAGCTGCGATATACCCCCAAATCGACGACGGGCAAGTTCTCCCAAGGCGTAATACTCATCACCTATTCCTACCCAAATACGAGATTCAGGACTACCTTCTTGTTGAACGCTCTCAATCGAAGCTTTAGCAATATCTGCTACTTCTGAGTCGAAAAGTAAAACAACAGGCTTTCCCTCTGGATACTCTTGAGCGATCGCCTTGGTTTTACTTGCACCCATGTCAATCGTAATTACTACCTTTTTTCCGTCTGTTTTCTCCTTAGTTTTGGGCATATTTTTATCTTTTATTACTTTTACTATCGTTCCCAATTTAACCGAAATGGGAAAAATACTGTGGTGTAAAACACTTTCTTTACAGGGTTTAACAGCTTTTTTACATACAAAGTGCGTAGAGAAAAAACTATTACGGCGATGTTCTTCAATGGCGCTACAGCATTCATACTCAACTCCATTGAGTAGAGAGTCCACTGCAAACTGCCAGCAACCAAGTTCAAATTGCCACGGGGCTAACTGAAGTACCTCCATAGCACTAATACCAAATCAAAACCGTAGATTATAAGTACATTAAAGTATTAAAAATTGCTTTAATACACGTTGATCAAAACACCTCCTAAATCATGACTCAATTACCCCAATCACACCCAAATTCTGTATCAACTAAAAGTTGAATTATTAAACAAAATTAGCTTTTTGCCTATAATTCAAACAATGCGATTGTCATCATCACACCCCGTATTACCTCAACCATCCCCGCAATTACCCCAGTAAAAAGTATCGTAATTGTGCAGTCTTGTACGATAACAAGGTATGTCAAATGGGGTTAATTACACATTTGCTTTGCTGTCAAATTTTTGATCGCAGCTTTTACAAATGAGATATATGAAGTGATTATTCTAGGCGATCGCACCTCTAAAACTAAAATGCGATCGCCTTTCTAGTGCAGTCAAACGCTATTGATGTGTTCGATCGCAGGCTTTGACCAAATAAATGGCTGAAATGGTTTATCAGGGGGCGTTTTAGCAATGTAGTTTGTGTAGTTGTGCATCACTTTAAGGGAGAACTAATAATTCAATGGGGACTAAGAATTAGAAACAAGGGTAATGCTGCTATTGCAAACTAAATGTGGAATAGCTTAGTCATTAAGTGGCACCGGAAAATCAAAAACAAGGGCAATATGAACTATGTTGCAGCTTAAATGCTGATTAGCTTAGTACTCTAGTTCTTTCCTTGAAGAGTGAAGCGAATAGTGACAGGCGCACTTCGTAATCCTGTTGAATCAGTTACAGTCACAGTTGAACTGGAATCTCGGCTACGGCATCTATCGCGACCACGACTACACAAAGATCCTGTTAAGTCGCTGATTGTGCCACTACCATTAGGGGGCGATATCTTACCCCCTATACCATCAATTTCCCAACTGCTTGCATCATTATCTTCATCTGTATAGGTAAATGTTAAAGTTGCAGTATTTTTTCCATAAGGTACTACGCACGTTTGTCCACCGTTACATATGAAGCTGGTAATGATTGGTGGTCGATGACCACCACAGCCTGAAGGTGTATTCGTGCGTTGTACTGTACCTTGTAAAACTGACTGTCGATTAGGAGCTACCTGTCTCTGGATGATTGCTTCTACTTCCTGATTATTCGCTTTGCAGGGTGCTCTAAAGCCACCTTGAACCCCTAAATTTCTACTATAAATACTATCGTAAATTTCAGCAGCGTAAGTACAAGTACATTGACTTTGATTAGCCACTTGTTCTACGGGCTTCTTACTAATATTATCTTGCGGCTTACATTCAACAAACTTTCTTATCTCATCATTAAAGTTTTTTACTTTATCTATCTGTTCGCTACTTTCTTCACCAACCTTTTCTTTCTCTGCTTCATTGAGGTTAGGAATGATCTTTAAAAATTCAAGATATTTATCTTTCAGCCAGTCAGCAACCTCCTCGATTCCTTGAAAAAGAGGTTCCAATGTTTTAGTTGTAACCTCATCAATACGATCTATACAAGCAGGTGTATCACTTTTATCAAATCTTTTATTTTCGACATTTTTAAGTTTGCTTCTTGCGGGTATTTCCAAAGTACTATTAACGCCACCTATTTTATGAAACCTTATACTCAATTGACTAGCCTTAGTCTCAATAGAAAGACTGCCTCTTGTATCTTTTATGCTTAGTTTTTTACCTATTGAATCTATCTCAATGTTATATTTTTTAGGTTTCTGTCCATTTCCAGGATTCTCTGTTAGAAGAATTGAATTTAAAAAAGCCCTACTATTTTTGACCAATATCTCAGCTTTATACTGCCTTTTCTGATCAACACTGCTCCCAGTAATTTGGTATTTTTGCCCTCGTTGAACTGTTGTAATTGATAGAGACGAAGAATACTTAGCAGTGGAACGTGTACTTTGTTGATTTACGCCTAATGAGAAAGGATTTTGGGCGTATGCATCTCCAACGTTGAAAATACAGGAGGCTTTAAATGGCTCAGCCACAGCATTAAAAGCTTTGCCTAATGGATCATCTCCATTTCCACTAAATATTCTAGTATAGTCTGGACAAGTAACAGAAACCTGATTGTAACCAGTTAAAAAATAGCTCCCTCGGCTTGCAATTTTGCATCCACTCTGCTCACATTTAGCAAAGCTACAAGGATCTTGTGATGTGTGCCAGAAAAGTTGCCATCCTCCATTGGGATACACAACACTACAGTACTGTCCCGTAGCATCAACTTGAGCAAGTAGATTGGAAGAAGTGGCTTCAGGAGCAGCCATTTCAGTAGCAGGTGAATTTGCAGCTACTGCTTGCAAAGACAATTGAGCAAAGCTAACTGGACAAAGCGTAAAGTTAATACTAAAAACAGTACAGACTACCGTTGCTAGTAAGCGATTCAACCAGTTGCCGGGACTAAAAAGTATGCTAACAAATGCAGTGGTAAGGCTAATGAAGAGAAGGGTAGTAAGGCGAAGTCGGTGCATAGTTGGAATTTTGCAGTTAACAACTATAGAGTTCCCAAACTTCATTAAAGCTCAACAACTCCTAAGTATAAATAATGTAAATTTTTTTAGCCTTATTAGGATGGTGCTGTGGAACAGCTATCGTTATTGAGGTAAAAAGCATCCCTGGCAACAACGCTCACTACGTGATCGCACTCTAGGAGATATTGCCCACAACGACAAACAGGACAAGGGCAAGAATTACACAAGTATCACAAGCGAACGCAGAGAGTACGCTTTTCTCTAACACCTAACAGCCATTCCTGATAATCCCTTTACTCCAGACGAAATCCTGCATCAACTTCTATTTCTGCCTTAGCAATTGGGTCATCCTCATCATCATTAAAGAACCCATCATCTTCAGAATCTTGTTCCAAAATATTTGACCCTACTGGTTCCGCCATAACAGGTAACGAGTCCGGACTTGGCTCAGTGACATCAAAAAAAGAAACCGAAGGGGGAACCAAACTAGCTGAAACAGGAGTTACTCCCACACCATTAGTTCCAACTGTTGGTTGTAAACCAATCACACCCTGCGAGAAAATTCCACTATGAGAATTAACAAGAACTACCTGGGGCAACCCCTCCATCCCAAATGTCCGTTTCATCTTAACCCTCTTTTGTCACTCTCGGAAAACAATAATCTCAGCCTGATTCTGAGACTTTGATTTCATCAAGGTTTGAGGCTTTATTTTCTAACAGAAACTGAAATTTATAGATAAAAGTGGAAATTAAAGCCCTGTAAGCATTTGGGCGATTGGATTTTCCCACTCTGACAAAAGAGGGTTAATGATCTGAACTTCAAGTTGCGCGATCGCATCGTGGAGGGCTGACTGCAATTCAACACCAGATACCCCCGCAGCAGATAGCGCAAATGGTAGGTAATACGCCCGCAGCGCCTCACATACTAACTCAGTTTGCCCTCGCTTCTTCGACTGGAGATAACTAATTACTATGCCGTCCTCCATATCTTTATTCCGCATGATACGCGCCAACTCAACCGAATCAGCTGGCTTACTCGCTCTTGCCATAACTTCTCTTCTATATAACGTGCAAATCAAGCTTCTCAGTAAGCTATTTGTCAATACTCTTACTTTAACCATACAGTGGGAGAACTCACCCCCGTATTTACTCCTAACTACCCCAATTGACACACTAATTACCCCAATTAAGTGAAATTGGGTTTGATTTTTGTCAATCAAAATAAATAATTAACTGAAAAATAAACTCTAACAATCCCCATAATTGAGGTATTCTGAGGGCAAATTAACCCAATTATTTCAGCATTACGTCGAAGTTAATCAACTTAGGATAGAACCCCACAACCCGCTCTGCACAAGCATTTACTTCAGTCGCATTCCACTACAGACCATTGCTGTCGCCGTACAGTCCTGTAACTAAAACGAGGTATGTTTAGTAGGGTCATTTTATCACTAAAGTTATTATCAATAAACTAAATTAATTGACAGTCCTTTAATACCAATCGTCTTATCTTGTAGCACAAAATACTACTTTTGTCCTATATTTACTGTTTGATAAATAAACAGATTAAAAAATAATACTTATAAATAATTGTAATTACTTATAATTTAATCCACGATGATGGATAGTACCCACTACGCGATAGCGTTCGCGGAGCGTCTGCTCCAGAAGCGCCGACCTGTCGGTTCGCACGCTGGCGACATAGCCATATAATCCCTACAATCACTACATCCCAGCAATTGCAGAATTAACAATAAGGTTTAGGGCTTCAGTGTCAGTTACAAGATGAACCACAAGATATTAACCTCATGGTATTTATATCACAATAGTTACAGTACTCTTACTGTCGGCATCTAAATGCAGTATAGTTTATACCAAAAATAGCAGCGATATTGTCCGCAATTGAAACCACACACTGTTGTCAGATTTCCGGTTATCCCCAAGTCCCTCAGTGCAGTCTCTAACTATGCCACTCAGTCCCGCAGTGAAAGAAGGTATGGTAAGTAACTCCATAAAGCGAACCAAATCTATCAAGGTATACCTCTTTGAGCAAGAGAAAACTACCATTGAGGAAAAAGCGATCGCCACAGGGGTAAGGGACTAGCAGGAAAATAAAGTACCCGTTAAACAGGGACGATAGTAATATCCCATTTGGGTAATGTTTCAGAACGTTGCCATTGGGGTTGATACTGTTCTAACTCTTGTGAAAGAACCTTAATT
>JAHHHB010000093.1 GCA_019359545.1 Desmonostoc geniculatum HA4340-LM1
TCTCAACGCAACTCGGTACAAGGGTTTCTACCTATTTTATCCTTTTTACTTGCACTTTATTCTCTTTTATCCTCCCGAATCTCTTGATTTATCTAGGTTTTTCGTTTATTCTGCAAACCCTACATAGGCATAGAAGGCTTCCATATCATCCCGATGTACCAAAATATAAGTATGTAGTTCTTTGATACTCATTAGTTCAAAGTTAGGCTGACTCACACTACATACCTCGATTTGCCATTGGGATATATTTCTATGTTTTCTACATTTAATTAATTCGCGCCTGCAACCAAGCCTGTAAATCAGCCACACTCGTAAAATCCAGCAATGCTTCACCCAATGCTTCCAACATTGGTAATGACAAACCAGCAACCAAAGAACCCACATCCTGGGGAATTTCCCCCAATCGCTTCGTCAACTGTCGGATAATAATATTAGCCGTCGCTTCTCGTCCTTCTTCTCGTCCTTCTTCCTTAATTTCTCGATAAACTCTTGTTTCTTTCAGTGTGATGTCTAACATCGACTCCACCTCCCTTCGACTCAGTTGCTCAAACCGATATGTCATGATGGTCGTGATGATTTCAATTATGGCACGACTTACTGACGAAGAGGTTTCTTGATGACTTCTCGCTAATAAATACCGAGCTTCTGCGGGGGCTTGTTCCTCTTCTATAGTAGTTAACACCATCACTGCCACCCACAAAGGCAAGGAACGGATATCTCCCAACTCATCCAAATATACCCGATGCACTTGGTTGCCGTTGAGAAATGTTCTATGAGGATGAGTATCACTTTGTTCAATACTACGTGATGGATAAATTATTACTGCTTGCCAATCACTAAATCTGTCACGGTTGCGGTAGAAGTACAGTGAAGATTCCGCAAATACCCTTTCATATAATTTTTCGTCTTTCTGGAACTGTACCTCACAGAAATACACAATACCCGGACTTGCATTTTCTGGTGGTAAAAATACCCCATCAATTTCAAACTTAGGTTCTTTGACAGCTACCGAGTCAAATTTATATTCACACGCATTTGCTGGAGGATTTGTCAATAGTTCAAATAATAAAGTAGGAGATTGTTGGAATAGTTTGTAAAAAATTGAATCTCGACGCATGAAGGATTGGCATGGGAATATATTTTAAATGATGCGTAGGCATTGCCTACGCTCAAAATTATTTACCGCCGTAATAAAAGGCAATTTCTTTTTCTTTAAGAGGTGCGAAATCAGCATCTACAAGCAATTGATCGAGTTCAGCTTGGGGAATGTGTTTGGCACCGATGCGGACAATGCGCGATCGCATGGTATTGGATACACCACTGCGCTGTCTATTGCCCTCTAGCCCCATGACTTTGCTATAAAGTTCTAATTTGGCAGGTGGAATAGGGGAGCCATCAAAATCAATTCCGCGGGCGATCGCTTC
Source organism: Desmonostoc geniculatum HA4340-LM1 (assembly GCA_019359545.1). Taxonomy (GTDB): domain Bacteria; phylum Cyanobacteriota; class Cyanobacteriia; order Cyanobacteriales; family Nostocaceae; genus Nostoc; species Nostoc geniculatum. The sequence goes on from JAHHHB010000093.1 coordinate 1,425, forward strand.
ATCAACAGCATCAGCACCTGTAGTGGTTTGATTACCTGGGTTAGTTTCAGTAGTCATGGTGTTCGCTCTTCTTCGCTACGGGTAAATTTTACCAGTCTTGCTGACACCAACGCTGCTTAGAAGAAATTTATCCATCATTTAATTCCGATTTTCCCGCGTCACCAAACCACCAACAAACGCCCCTAAAACCGTACCTGTCCATAGTCCTGTTGTGCTACCTTGCCAGATTCCTCCTAGCGTCGCCCCAGTGTTGCATATTACCTTTAAACCCCAATATTGGTTTTGACACTTCTGGTTATGCAGCATGGTGGTGATTTGCCCACTGGTATAAGCACCAAAAAAACCTGATGATAGCGCTAAAAATGTGCAAACTAAAATTTTGTTTTTAGTCATTTGTTATTGGTCATTTGTCATTTGTTATTGGTCATTTGTCATTTGTCATTGGTTATTGGTTATTGGTCATTTGTCATTTGTCATTTGTCATTGGTTATTGGTCATTTGTCATTTGTTATTTGTCATTGGTTATTGGTCATGGGACATTGGGGATGAGTCTTTGATACTCGCTGACGAGTCTTTGATACTCGTGAATGAGTCTTTGATACTCGTGAATGAGTCTTTAATACTCGCTGACGAGTCTTTGATACTCGCCGACGAGTCTTTGATACTCGTGAATGAGTCTTTAATACTTGCCGACGAGTGTTTAAGGGACTTAAATTAAAAAAAACATCCCATCCCTGCGGAACGCTCCGCGAACGTAGGGTAGCACAGCTGTGCTACCCTACTGGTGAATGAGTCTTTTAACTCCACTTCCCCTACTCCCTCATCTCCCTCACTCCCCATTCCCCATTCCCCATTAACCTGTATTTCTCATCCCGGCAGCAATACCATTAATGGTTAATAATGCCCCTCGCAGTAATTCGCCTTTGCTGTAACGGGAGTGGATGACTCCAGAAGTAGCAGTGGTATTTAAGGACTGGCGTAAACGCTTGAGCAAGGAAACTTGGATAAATCCCAAGGGTACAATTGTGCCATTGCGTAACTGTACAGATCTTTGCAATATCGGATCGCCATCTAAGAGTCGATTGTGATTGGTGATTTTTAACACCAAATCTCTTGTCAGATAAAACTCACTAGCAATTTGATCGAAAACCTTCGCAAAGCGCTCTTTATCTTCCGGTTTTGACAATTCTTGAACGTAGTGCTGTGCCATTTGCATGTCTACTTTTGCCAAGGTCATTTCTGCTTTGGAAATCACCATTTTGAAGAAAGGCCACTTAATGTAAAAATAGCGCAGCAATTTTAAGTGTTCTTCTGGTTCTTCGTTCAAGAATTCTTGCAAAGCGGTGCCTACACCGTACCAAGAAGGCAGTAAAAAGCGGGTTTGTGTCCAACTGAATACCCAAGGAATAGCCCGCAAACTGGTTAAGTCTTTTTTACCAGATGGGCGCCGCGCTGGACGTGAACTAATTTGCAGTTGGCTGATTTCTTCAATTGGAGTTACTTGGTGGAAAAAGTCGATAAAATCAGGTTGCTCGTAAATTAGGGCACGATAATGTTGACGCGATCGCGCTGCTAGTTCTTCCATAATCTCATTCCAAGGTTCGATATCATCAAACCCCGTCCGCAGCAAACTAGCTTGAATCACAGCGGTGGTGATGGTTTCCATGTGGTACAAAGCTAAGTCTAACAAGGAATATTTGGAAGCCAAAACTTCCCCTTGTTCGGTAATCTTAATCCGCCCATTGATGCTGTGACCCGGTTGAGCCAAAATCGCTTCATAAGCTGGGCCGCCTCCCCGTCCCACAGAACCGCCACGTCCGTGGAAAATCCGCAAATTCACGCCGTATCCTTCTGCTATTTGTTGCAGGGATTTTTGGGCTTTATGAATTTCCCAGTTGCTGCTTAAAAAACCGGAGTCTTTGTTGCTGTCAGAATACCCCAGCATCACTTCTTGGAGGTTAGGAGTGAGGGAGGAGGAGGCAGGGGAGGCAGGAGAGGCAGGGGAGGATGAATTTTCATCGGCATCTTCTGCTTTTGTGTGTTCGTAGCCCCCAGCTAACAAAGCGCGATACAAAGGAAGTTCAAATAATTCTCGCATGACGCTTCTGGAGCGTTGCAAGTCTTCTACTGTTTCAAATAGGGGGACGACTTGAATGGTGCCTACAGCGATCGCAGGGTCAAAAAGTCTGGCTTCTTTGGCTAAGAGCAACACTTCCAGCACATCGCTGACTTGGCGGCACATGCTGATAATGTAAGTTTGACAGATGTTGACGCCAAATTCTTGTTGCAGCGATCGCACCACCCGAAAGGTTTCAATGACATCGTTGGTTTTTTCGGAAAATGGCAATTCTGCTGGAATTAATGGGCGGCGGGTTTGCAGTTCTCCAGTTAGCCAAGCAACTCTTTGGGCCTCAGACAGTTCGTCGTAAGGTTGGGGTAGTACTTGCAGGTACTCTAAAATCTCATTGAGGGCGTCAGAGTGGCGTGATGATTCTTGGCGGATGTCTAGCTGTGTTAAGTTAAAGCCGAAAATTTCCACCTGACAGATCAGATCTTCTAGCGCCCTACAGCTTAAACCTGTTTCTGTCAAGTTGCGTTCAATTAACCGCAGTTCTGCTAAAAAATCGGCTCCGGAACGATACAGGGGGCTGTCTTGATTTTTGGGCGTTTCCCGATTGTATAAGGCGAGATTGCGATCGCGGGTATTTTCTAGTCGTTTCAGGACATAAGCGAGTTTGAGCCGATAAGGTTCTTGTCGATAACGCAGCGCTAGGGCGTCGTATACCTCACTCAACTGGGACTGATCCAATTCTAGAGATTCCAGCAAGTCTGGCAAGACATCACTCCAGTGCATCGACACACTCAATAATTCAATCAGCTGTTTCACTGACTCAATATATCTTCCCAGCACCATTTTGCGCTGATAGCAAGCTGTCTGCCAGGTAATTTCAGGTGTGACTGATGGGTTACCATCTCTGTCTGCACCTACCCAAGAACCAAAGGAGCAGAAATTCTTGCTGGGCGGTTCTAGCCACGGAAAGGTGTGAGATAAAGTGTATTTGAACCGTTTATAGAGTTGGGGGATGCCATCAAATAACACTTCTTGGAAGTAATGTAGAGCATAATCTACTTCATCCAGCACTGTGGGTTTGAACTGGTGGAGTTCGTCTGTGCGCCACCACAAACGGATTTCTTCCAGCAATTGTTCGCGGATATCTGTTGCTTCCCAAGGATGTCCCACTCCTGTGATACTAGAGCCATTTTCCAAAGCATCGAGTTTTTGCAGAAGTTGTACAACTTGTCGCTGCTTATCGCGGATGGTATGACGGACAATTTCTGTTGGGTGGGCTGTGAAAACTAAGCGGACATCCAACTGGGCAATTAGACGTTGAATTTGCTGGGGTGGGACATTCAGTTTAAATAAATGGGGAAATAAAGCCGCAAAAGTACCTTTTAATTTGACTTGGGCTTTTTGGACATAACTCTTTTTCAGCAACTCTGCTGCTAGTCCCCCAGTAACAGGCGCGTCGTCTTCTCCTTGATTGGACGAATAATCAGCATTTGATGACGTTTCCGGCTCAGTTGCTTCTGTTTCTGCCTCGTAGCGACTCAATTGCTGCCGTTGTTCGTATTCCTGCTCTATGATGTTAATCAACTGAAAATACAGAGCAAAAGCACGAGCCGCTCGGATTGCTTCGTTAATATTCAGTTGTTCAATCAACTTGACAGCTGAGGAGGCTTGGTCATTTGTTGTTTGTCCTTCTGGCGAACACAAATCCCGCAATTGCCGCAACAGATCTACCATGTTTTGGCCGCATTCTTGCCTCAGAACTGACTCCCACAATTCTTCCACTACCTGTAGACGATGACGCAAAAATAATTCCGACACCGGGTATATATCGGCAGTTTGCGATGAAGAGTATAAAAGGGAACTCATATTCTCAATTCTTGTAAAGCCAATTACTGTTTACACTTGTAGGTTTTGCACTTAAGGCTCAAAATGTTCTTCCTGAGCAAATAATTATTGGATGTATATTTTCTAAGTTTGTTTAGTTTCGTTATCGTCTGGGAAATCAAGAATGGGTAAGCGATCGCCTCGAAATAATTCTTCACTCGCTTCCCCCATAGCTTCTAGTGCCTTTACTGTAGCTTTTTCTGTAATCAACAGCAGTACCATAGACGCTGTACCTATTTGTAAGAGGAATGATTGGGGAATGCTAAAAAAATCCAGATTGGATGGGGGGTTATCTGAGGGTTTTTGGTTGGTTGCTGTCATTGCTAATTCTTTGGTTGTGGAAAAATCAGTTAAAAGGAGATAGGAGATAGGAGTGAGGAGTTTGGAGTGAGGAGTTTGGAGTGAGGAGTTTGGAGTTTGGATGACTTCACATATTGAGAGAAGGAGTTTAAATTGGATAAGATTTGTTGTTTGTTTACCTGACAAGGGGCGTTAACTCAATCAGAGGCGATTCTGACTTCAAAAGAGGAGTTATCAGGCAGTCACATAAAATTATTCTGACTCCTAACTCCTAACTCCTAACTCCTAACTCCTAACTCCTAACTTTTGACTTCTTGCGAGTAAAATAAACGCAAAACTCAACATTAGCCAGACTTGCAACCGTACAAGACTATCTTTGCCGATTTTGCAAGCTACAAAGGTAACAAAATTGTTAAAAAAAAACCTCAAACTGTGATAGACCTATGGTTCTAGTTTACAAGTGCAGGCACTATCCCCCAACAATCGCTGACTGTTAAAGTTAATTTCCCATGAAAACAGTATTACCAGATCGCCAGCAATCCTTAGTGCAATGGATCAGCCAAGCAACAGGGATTAACACTTTCGGGGTGAAAGTCCGATTACGGGGAAACGATCTTCATATTCTTTGTGAGGGCACGGAATGTCCGCAGCGTTGGCGCACCCTGTCTGACTTGCTGCAAGCACTACAGCAAACAGATTTGGATAGCCTCACAAGCAACGAACAACCCTCAATATACCAAGTATTTGTCTATGGTCGAAGAAAAGGGGAACCGCGCCCCAAATGGTGCCATCGAGTTTATTTGAATCAAATCCAAAAGCATGTAGAGCAGGTGCAGCAAGCTTTACTAGCAGATTCGGAAAATTCCAAACAAACACCAGGTGGGGCGCTGATTGTCTCTAATGAAAGTTTGGCACGCCAAGGTAACCCAGATGCCATTGCTCGCTATTTGAGTGAAACTCTGAGTAGTTTGGGTGTGTCAGTACAGGCAAAAATTAAGCTATATAAGCCCAAGAATTCTCAAGTTGAAGAAAATCGCCTGTGGATATTTTGCCAGTCTAGCTATAGTCCTGACGCATCGTTGTTGGCGGAACCAATAGCCCAAAAGTTGCGCTATCTCAAGCTTTCTACTTACCAAGATGCAGTTATTGTTTCTCAGGTGACTGGTGAAATTACGCCTGATTGGCTGCTGCGAGTAGATTTGACGCCACCAGAGGTGATGCTCAAAGAGTGGGCGCGTTGGGGAGATGTGCAAGCGATCGCCAGATTACTAACTGAGGTATTGTCAGAGTTAAAAGTTGCTGTCCAAGTTTCTCTGAAGGAATCAACGCTACATATTTTTTGTAACCCAAGTTACGATCCTTTGGGAACCGCCCCAATCCCAGATAAAGCAGCGTGCTTGGAGGCAATTGTACCCCAGCTAGAAGCGATCGCCCCCCAAGGCATTCTCGGTGCCACAGTCTATGGACAAAAAGCAGGCGATAAGCAACCTGCTTGGATTGATTGGCTAGCTTTACCTGCTGCGGAGCATTCCGTCTTTGCAACATCGCCACTGGATTTGGCAAATACTGGCGATGAACCAGCGATCGTTTTTTTATTGGAGCGCTTACTCAATCCTGACCTAGATTGGCGTCTTTTAACCGGTGGAATTCGCGTACTGCTGCTAAATAAAGGTGATTTATTGCACATTATGTGTGATGCGCCTGTTTGTCCAGCACGAACACAAGTAGCAAACAAAGTTACACAGTTTATCCGCCAGTTAAAAATTTCCGGTATTAAAGGAGTGCGTGTCTACGGAAGACGTGCAGGGAATAAGGAACCTTTTTGGCATCATGGCATCGATTTAGAACATCGCCAACGTTTAGTACCAGAAGCAACCCCAGAATTTGCTGCTACTTCTAAATACGTTAACGATCTGGTAACTTCTGAAACTAGCGAGCCAATTTTGCGCCCAGATTTAACCACAGAAGAAGTTCAAAGTTTTGTTACAGAAGCAGCCCTCGATTGGTTAGCAACAGCCAATGCAGCAGTCAAAAAATTCCTGTTGGCAAGTCAGCTATTTACCGAAACCGATCGGTCAGCAGAGCTAAACCCTGATGCTCAAGGAGTTAAGATTGCTTTAGTTTGGGGGACACTGGGATTATTGCTCACCCTTCAAAGTGATTGGGTGTTGGGTAAAATCATCGCCCGCACTACGCCGAGTTCCCCAACAGTCACTAGTGTCTCACCTGGATCATCTTCTGAGCAAAAAGCATCGTTGACATCTGGGAAAAATCCGAGTGATAAAAAGACATTTTTTACCAGCACTGGCAAAACTAAATCTTCTCCAAATCAAAGTACTGTATTCAATGCTTCTCAATTCACCCAAGGTGATGATACACAAAACGGAAATTTAGCAGCCGCACCACTGAAAGAAAAGGCAACCGCTACTGCTATTCTTTTAGCAGCGCGATCGCAAATACCAAGTTTCAATGTTAGGCAGTTAGACGAGCAACTAGCCCTGTATAAACAACGTCTCGCTAGAACAGGTAGCCCACCCGATGTATTAATCATTGGTTCATCACGCGCCCTCAGAGGCGTAGATCCAGCAGCACTTTCTAAAGCTTTGGCAACTCAGGGTTATCCAAATATTGACGTGTTCAACTTTGGAATTAATGGTGCGACTGCACAAGTTGTCAACTTTGTGATCCGCGAGGTTTTAGAACCATCAGAACTGCCAAAATTAATTCTTTGGGCAGATGGCGCCCGTGCTTTCAACAGCGGACGCGAGGATATTACTTTTAAATCCATCGCTGCATCAGCTGGCTATAAACAAGCTTTGCAGAAAGCTTCTACAACTGCAACTACCGGTAATTTGCCCGAAAATTCCAAACAAGAAAACACAAAAGAAGAAAAGCAAGAAATTAACGGTTATCAAGCTGTCAACGATTGGTTAAATCAGACTCTAGCATCTGTTTCTGCTAGCTATCCAAACCGCGACCAAATTAAAATTTTACTGCAAAAAAAACTGCTGAAATTTGGACAGAATCAGACAGTTACATCCCAAAATCAGCTAACAGACGGAAATTCAGAAGATGCTTCTCAGCAAGCAGTTGACTTTGATGGATTTCTACCTTTGTCTATTCGCTTTAATCCTGCTAGATACTATCAAAAACATTCTAGAGTCCCAGGAAATTATGACAACGACTATAAATCTTTCCAAGTAGGAGGAGAGCAAGATGCTGCCTTCCAAGAAGTGCTTCAATTTACCCAATCTCAGAAAATTTCTTTAGTCTTTATCAACATGCCTCTGACAGCAGATTATTTAGATCCAGTGCGTAAAAAATATGAGCAGGAATTTCAGCAATATATGTTGCGTTTAGCTACTAATCCCAACTTTATTTATCGCGATCTGAGCCAACAGTGGCTCAAAGTAAATGACTACTTTTCTGACCCCAGTCACCTCAACCGCTTTGGCGCTTACGAAGTCTCCAAGAAGTTAGCTAACGATCCAATGATTCCTTGGCCAGCCAAGTAGGGAGATGATGGGGCAGGGGGGCAGGGGAGCAGGGGAGGCAGGGGAGGCAGGGGGGCAGGGGAGGCAGAAGGAGAATATCCCCAGTCCCCAATCCCCAGTTCCCAATGACAAATGACAAATGACAAATGACAGATGACAAATGATTAAAAAATGAACTTTATATCAATTTTCTATGGGCTTTTCTTGTTGAGCGTACTGGGAATTTACTGGTCTTTAGCACAACAAAAATTGCGATTGTGGACACTGCTAATTGCGAGTTTAGTTTTCTATGGCTCTTTGCATATCCAGTACATACCGTTGCTATTAGCATTGACTTTTATTAATTTTCGTTTGGGAGTAGAAATTGGTAAGAATACATCACTAGGAAAACATTCTCTTGACTGGCGAATTTCTAATGAAGAATGGCGATTTATCGAAAGCGACTGGAATCTACGCCGTCTAAAACTTTTGTGGTTAGGTATAGTTCTAAACGTTTTACTTTTATTAGGCTTTAAATATATTATCCCTTTGTATAAGTTTGTTTTTCACCTAGAAACAAACTCACCAGAAAACTCTTTTAAATTGATTGCACCCTTGGGAATTTCATTTTTCACCTTTGAGTGTATTGCCTATTTAATAGATGTTTATCGGGGTGCCCCTGCTACGGATAATTTTTTGAAATTTGCTTCGTACAAATTATTTTTTGTCAAACTGATTTCTGGACCAATTACGCGCTACCACAACTTAGCAAATCAATTTAATACTCTACAATTACCTACTGCCAATAGAGTGGCAGAAGGATTGTGGTTAATTGCTAGGGGTGCAGTCAAAAAAGGTATTTTGGCAGATAATTTGGGAATTTTTGTCGATTTATGTTTTGGCAATCTACAGCGGGCGGGTAGTACCGATCTTTGGCTAGCTACATTTGCCTACGGCTTGCAGTTATATCTAGATTTCAACGGCTATGTAGACATTGCCCGTGGTAGCGCTTTACTTTTCGGTTTGATTTTACCTGAGAATTTTGATTTTCCCTATTTCAGCACCAGTATTGCAGATTTTTGGCGGTGCTGGCATATGACTCTGGGCGATTGGCTACGTAACTATATTTATTTTCCTTTAGGTGGCTCACGTCAGGGTTTGACTCGTACATGTGTGAACTTATTTGTTGTGATGTTAATTGCTGGTATCTGGCACGGAGCTGCTTTAGGTTACGTAGTCTGGGGCATACTTCACGGATTAGCATTGGTGATTCATCGACTAACAGATGTTATTAGCGATCGCTTTGAAAAGCTAGAACATTTCTGGCAAAATCCTCTGGGTATATTTATAGCTTGGTTTTTGACCCAACTGATGGTTTTTATGTCTTGGATTTGGTTCCGCCTACCTAACCTCCAAGACTCTTTTTTAGTAACTCGACATCTTTGGGGTTATCCAGCCGACGCCCAGTTTGCCCAAAAAGTCTATGTGGAAGCTTTAAATATGAACCAATACGAACTCGCTTGGGTATTAGCAACTTTAGCTATTCTCATGGCTATAGTTTATGCCTTTAACCGGATGTTGAAGTTAGAGTTTAGCTGGCCTGTAAAGCTTGTTTTCGTGCCCTTATGCTTCTGGGCAGTTTGGTTATTAGCTCCCAAAGGTAGCTTGCCTTATATATATTTTGATTTTTAACAAAGCCTTCTTGCTAGAAAGCCAACTGTGATTAGGGACTTCCAAATCAAAAATATCCAATTCTTGTGGGGTGGGCGTCTCGCCCGCCCTATGTACTGGGCGCTGATGTTGCCCACCCCACAAGTAGTAGTAATTTATTTCTTGGAATTACCTTCAGGAATTACGCGCAGGTAACGGAAATCGAACCACAGAGAAGCCAGTGCGTTGGGCGGGTTCCCCGACTTGAAGCAACTGGCGCGACGCAGAGGACACGGAGGAATATGAGTTTGAGAGGTTTCTTGCGTAAGTCCTACCCTTATTGGAAACCCCTACAAATTCTGGATTATGGACTCTTGCAACATATTTTTTATTAGAGAGTTTTAAGTCTATTTGTAAACAAATATAAAGCTATATAATTAGGCGATCGAGTCACTGAAATTCGTATAGTGTTGAAAACCCTTAAAATCAGATAAATCAATGGTTTTGATGCTTTTTAGTACTGCTATCAAATCCGAACGAAAACTTTACAGTTACGTAAGTTTATTCCAGATAAATGTTACAGAATATTAAGCTAAATATCCCATCAAAGTAAATTCATGTAGACTTAATTTCAACAGGCAAAAAAAGTTTGTCTGTCACATATTTAACAAAAAACAGCACTCATAAAACAATGACCACAACCTTACAACGGCGCTCTAACGCTAACGTATGGGATCGGTTCTGCGAGTGGATCACCAGCACTGACAACCGCATTTATGTTGGTTGGTTCGGTGTTTTGATGATTCCTACCCTGCTAGCCGCTACCGTTTGCTTCACAATCGCTTTCATTGCTGCTCCTCCAGTAGACATCGATGGAATCCGCGAACCTGTTGCAGGTTCTTTGATCTACGGAAACAACATCATCTCTGGTGCAGTTGTTCCTTCCTCCAACGCTATCGGTTTGCACTTCTACCCAATTTGGGAAGCTGCTTCCTTAGATGAGTGGTTGTACAACGGTGGTCCTTACCAGTTGGTAGTTTTCCACTTCTTGCTCGGTTGCGCTTGCTACCTCGGTCGTCAGTGGGAACTTTCTTACCGCTTAGGTATGCGTCCTTGGATTTGCGTAGCTTACAGCGCACCTTTGGCTTCTGCTACCGCAGTATTCTTGATCTACCCAATCGGTCAAGGTTCATTCTCTGATGGTATGCCCTTGGGTATCTCTGGAACCTTCAACTTCATGATCGTGTTCCAAGCAGAACATAACATCTTGATGCACCCCTTCCACATGTTAGGTGTGGCTGGTGTATTCGGCGGTTCCTTGTTCTCTGCAATGCACGGTTCTCTAGTTACTTCTTCCTTGGTTCGTGAAACCACTGAAACCGAATCTCAAAACTACGGTTACAAGTTCGGTCAAGAAGAAGAAACCTACAACATCGTTGCAGCCCACGGCTACTTCGGTCGCTTGATCTTCCAATACGCTTCTTTCAACAACAGCCGTTCCTTGCACTTCTTCCTAGCTGCTTGGCCTGTTGTCGGTATCTGGTTCACCGCTTTGGGTGTCAGCACAATGGCTTTCAACCTGAACGGTTTCAACTTCAACCAATCCATCATTGACTCTCAAGGTCGCGTCATCAGCACTTGGGCAGACGTAATCAACCGCGCTAACCTGGGTATGGAAGTAATGCACGAGCGTAACGCTCACAACTTCCCTCTAGATTTGGCTGCTAGTGAAGTTGCTCCTGTAGCAATGAGCGCTCCTGCTATCAACGGCTAATACTTCGGTAATAGCTGAATAAGAAGCGCCCTCTGAAAAGGGGGCGCTTTTTTGTTGTAATTGTGATAGTGAAAGGGACTGCAATACTGTTCGGTTAAGCCTAAAAAATAACTCCAATGTAGGTTGGGTTGAGAACAAAATCCAACATTTTCAGGGATTTGTTGGGTTTCACTTCGTTCAACCCAACCTACAAAACAGTGGGACTGGGTGTAAAATCGAAAAGAATTAAAATCAATTAGTGGGGGATTTGGATAAAGTAACCGTATGCTAATTCTTCTTACCTTTTCTCAGAATCAGCTAGATTTATTCTCTAGTAGGGATGTTGATACGGTACTCCAAAGAATTGATAGTTCTCAGAATATTTGGTTGCGCTGTGTTAACTTTCGCGATCGCACTGGAACTGGTAGAATTCTCAACCACTTTGGACTGAATCCATCTCGTGTGAACATGGTTTTCAACCATACCCCTACAGGAATGGATGAAGAGACAGAAGATTGTTTATTTGACAATTATGAAATTTTAACTCATCAACTAAAAAATCGGGAATTTGAGGTAGCGCGTGGCAGTATTTTGCTGGGAAGCAATTTTATCATCACATTTGAAATGACTGAAGTCAAAATATTTACTGTACTAACTAACAATCTTCAAAAGCGAAATATAGACCTGCAAAAGTCAGGAATTGACTATCTTTTCTATCTAATTTTTAAAGATATTTTAAATAATTACCACACTGTATTTGAATATATTTCTAGAGAACTTGATGATTTAGAGGATGAAGTTTTAGGAAATTTTGGTAATGAATCAACGTACCATAAAATTGCTAGCATGAGGCAATCTACTCGTTTTGGGCGTCGTAATTTTCAAAGCATTAAGTCACTTTTAATGATGATGGATTACGAAGATTTACAATGGATTTCCCAGCCAGTGAAGATATTATTTAATCAAGAATTTGTTCATCATATCGATAATCTCTGGCAAGAGTATCAAAGTTTGAGAGTCTGGATGTCAGAATTAATGGAAATTCAACGTGATAATATTGCCAGTGAAACTAGCGATCGAATTAACCGCTTAACTATTTTATCGGCGGTATTCTTACCAATTACTTTCATTGCTGGTGTTTACGGGATGAACTTCAAGTATATGCCGGAATTAGAGCAAACTTGGGGTTATCCTGTGGCGATCGCCGTTATGGCTTTAATTGTGATTGGTAGTATTGTCTATGCTAAAAAACAACGTTGGTTGTAGAGTTCGTAATTCGTAATTCGTAATTTGTAATTCGTAATTCGTAATTAAACCCATAGCGCTTTGATTAGATTGTTCTGTATGAATTAAAACAAAAAGTATCTCTGGGTCATTGGTAAAACTGTTGCAGGTTCGCAAATCAGTAAATTACCATCTGCCCTGACTTCGTAGGTTTCTGGGTCAACTTCAATGTTAGGTAGTGCATCATTCAGCTTCATATCATGTTTACTCAATTGGCGTGTTTTAGAAACTGCAACTGCTGTTTTTCCTAAACCTAGCTGGGTAGGAATTTCTCTTTCTAAAGCCGCTTGGGAAACAAAAGTTAATGATGTAGCGTTCTTAGCACCAGCAAAACTACCAAACATCGGCCTCATATGCACTGGTTGGGGTGTGGGAATACTGGCGTTAGCATCGCCCATTTGTGACCATGCAATCATTCCGCCTTTAATCACTATTTCTGGCTTGACGCCAAAAAATGCAGGACGCCATAGGCACAAATCTGCTAATTTTCCCTCTTCCACTGAACCCACATACTCAGCAATTCCGTGAGCGATCGCCGGATTAATTGTATATTTAGCAACATATCTTTTTGCACGAAAATTATCTGCTTTTTCTTTAGTTCCTTGTGGGTTAAGAGTTCCTCGTTGCACCTTCATTTTGTGAGATGTCTGCCAAGTGCGAATTATCACTTCGCCTACTCTTCCCATTGCTTGGGAATCAGAAGAAATCATGCTAAATGCGCCCAAGTCGTGCAAAATGTCTTCAGCGGCAATGGTTTCTCGGCGGATGCGGGACTCAGCAAAGGCCACATCTTCGGCGATCGCAGGATCGAGGTGATGGCATACCATCAACATATCCAGGTGTTCATCTAAGGTGTTGAGGGTGTAAGGACGCGTGGGATTGGTGGAAGATGGTAAAACGTTGGCTTGGCCGCAAACTTTGATGATATCTGGTGCGTGTCCGCCGCCTGCGCCTTCGGTGTGGTAAGTGTGGATGACACGGTTTTTAAACGCAGCGATAGTATCTTCCACAAACCCGGCTTCGTTCAAGGTATCAGTATGAATAGCCACTTGCACATCATATTCATCAGCAACACTGAGGCAAGTATCGATTGCTGCGGGGGTAGTTCCCCAGTCTTCATGAAGTTTTAACCCCATTGCACCGGCGACTACTTGTTCTACAAGTCCTTGGGGTTGACTGGCGTTACCTTTGCCCAAAAATCCTAAGTTTACGGGAAAAGCCTCAGCGGCTTGCAACATCCGATAAATATTCCAAGGGCCTGGGGTGCAGGTAGTGGCATTTGTACCCGTAGCAGGACCGGTACCGCCGCCAATCATGGTGGTGATACCAGAAGCGATCGCCACTTCAATTTGTTGGGGACAAATAAAATGAATATGGGCATCAATACCACCAGCAGTGAGAATCATTCCTTCGCCTGCTAAAGCTTCAGTTCCCGGCCCAATAATAATATCTACATTATTTTGAATATAAGGATTTCCAGCTTTACCAATTTTGAAAATTTTGCCATTTTTAATGCCGATATCTGCTTTGACAATACCCCACCAATCGAGGATTAAAGCATTAGTAATTACTAAATCTACAGCGCCATCGGCATTAGAAATGGGGGATTGTCCCATGCCATCTCTAATAACTTTACCGCCGCCGAATTTCACTTCATCGCCGTAGGTAGTGAAATCTTGTTCAACTTCAATAAATAATTCTGTGTCTGCAAGTCGGACTTTATCTCCGACAGTGGGGCCGAAAGTTTCGGCGTAAGCGCGGCGGGACATTCTGTAAGGCATAATGCACTCCTGAGTATGGTGTTGATTTGAATATTTTTCAGTAATCTTAGGGAAATAAATTGATATTTTTTTGCATAAACTAATACTTTTACGATGGCAGTAAATTTGCGCCAATAAATATTATCAAATAAAAGTGAATTAAAGCGAAGACGAATATGCTTGAGATAATTTGGGTTTATGCTATTGGTAAGCGTTCTTGGAGTCGTAGACAAAATGAGACTAGCAGAGATAATTCCTATAGCTCGAAACTTTCTCCATTAGAAAAACTCAAGCTAATTCGCATCCTTGCCGAAGATTTAGATACAGTTAAGGATATTTCTCCATTAGAACCCTTGAAAACCTACGATTTACCTACTCCTTATAATAGTTTTGGGGCTGGTGCAGTCCTAATGGAAGCACTAGAACAAAAGGATTCTAGTGATTAAATTTCGACGTAAGCGCCGCGATCCATTACATAATTGATATTGTATTACTCCTAGCCTCATTTAATTTTGTTAGGAAGTCATTAGCTGATTCCTCGGTTGGAAAAAATCCTTGCACAACTAAACCAGACCATTCTTCTTGAGAAATTAGCTCAATATTTGGTAAAAAATTCCTGATTACTTCTTCTGATTGATTTAAATATTCTGAAAGTCTAGTTAGATAAATTTTAATTTTAAGCCCTAATTCTTGATTACTTTCAATAGGAATCAGATTAAATATCACACTTCTTTTTTTGCCTGTTCCTGTGAAAACAATAGCACTTCTTGTAGTATTTGTCCAAAAAGGATAATCAATCAAGCCTTGATAAATTAATTTATAGATACTGCCAACGCCATTGTTTTCTGCTAATTCTTCTAATTCTTCGTAAGTCAGATTAGGTTTTCGTGATGATTTACTCGCAATATTTGCTTGAATTTGGTTAGGGTCTACTAAAAAATTTCTGGCTAACAATTCGCGTCCATTACTACTGAAGTAATTAAATTTAGCTATATTAATGGGAACTTGATAGCTTTCTGATAAATAATTAATAATTCTTTCGGTACTAATATCTATTTCAGATGCAACTATTAAAATTTTGTGTTGACTATTGATAATTTCTGGAAATTCCCGAGCAAATTTTGTTTGAAAAGCTTGTTCTAAAGTTTCTTGTTTACCTAAATAATTAAAATAATTAACAGCAATACTAATTACTTTCTCAGCAGATAGATTTTTCACCCATGAAGCATAATCTAAAGCTTGAGCAGTTACTTCTCTAGATGTTTTATCACGTTTTAACTCAACAATCACAACATTTCCAGAATTATCTAAACACAGCAGGTCAATTATTCCGTTATAATCCGTAGCTACCTGCCTACCAATTACTAACAAATCTGGTGAAAGGATAGAGATATCCTTTTCTAACCACTTTTCTATGCGTTCTTCTAAATTTAATTTAGTTTTAATGATTTCCGTCAGCTTATCCTCTGCGGATACTTCCCAGATTTTCAGGTCTTCTTGCATATAAATGATTCCAGTTTGATGCGATAAAAGTAACACATACCAGAGTTTAGTCAAGAGAGGTTTCCGTTGATTTTGCTGTTGAAGCCGTAGACTTGGCGACTACCAACTAAAGGAACTAACGTCACTTCTTTTTCATCACCAGGTTCAAAACGAACTGCGGTGCCTGCGGGGATATCGAGGCGCATTCCTCGCGCTTGTTCTCTATCAAAATTTAAGGCTGTGTTAACTTCATAAAAATGAAAATGAGAACCGACTTGGATGGGGCGATCGCCTGTATTTGATACTAATAAATTGATAGTAGGACGACCAACATTTAGTTCTATTTCACCTTCTGGTGTAATAATTTCTCCAGGAATCATAATAGATTTAAAATTAAAAAACTAACGAATTGGATTATGTACAGTTACTAACTTTGTGCCATCAGGGAAAGTTGCTTCTACTTGCACTTCATGTACCATTTCTGGTATTCCTTCCATCACATCATCCCGTGTTAACAATGTTGTGCCATAACTCATTAATTCAGCTACAGTTTGCCCATCTCTTGCACCTTCTAAAATAGCAGCAGAAATATAGGCAACTGCTTCAGGATAATTCAGTTTCAAACCTCTATCTTTACGTCTTTCTGCTAATAAAGCAGCTGTAAAAATTAATAGCTTATCTTTTTCCTGTGGCGTCAATTGCATTCTTATCTCCTCCTCTGTGTTCTCTGCGCCTCTGTGGTAGCCTGCGGCAAGCCGCTAGGCGTCTACGTTCAAACCTGCCACACCCTTGGTATACACTTACCACGATTCAAAAAACAAACTCGTAGCAACTGCCAAACATCAATAAACCAGTTTCTCACCTCAGATGTAGAATCACCGCGATATCGACACAATAATCCATGTTGTAATCGGCTAACACCAGCTTCACCAACACCATCAGCTAAAATTCGGATTTTTTCCATCATTTCTGGTGAAACTGCACCACCAAGCCAAACTAGACTACCTATGATTGGTTTTCCAGCCAAGCCGTGGGGACTGTGGAAAACTTCTTCGCTAGCTGGTAACCATTGCCGATCAATCCACAAAGGAACACCTTGTTGCCAGATTTCAGTATGCGATCGCCATTCTCCCTTATCGAATTTTTCTCCTCTAGCACTGCGACCAAACCGGGTAATTTCCCAGCCTAAAAAACTACCCCCGGTTGCTAATTCTACCCGTAAATCTTGCTGATAAATCGCACCGTTAAATAAAATTGTTTCTTGCGGTAACCATTCTAAACAAGCACCAGCGTCAACTTGTATCTGCGTGTTTTGTCTAGCTTGTAAGCCATTACTGCGATATATTTTACTAGCAGCAGATGTAGTGATTAAGGCGTGCGTATGGGATTGGAGGTGGATATTAGAGGACAAGCGATCGCCCCCCACAACTCCACCAGCCGTGTGTAAAATTACGCTATGACAAACTTTTCGACCTTCTGGATAAAATGGTCGTTGGACCTTCAAAGGCGCTTGCTGGTGATTGTAAATTAATTGGGTTGTATTTTGGCGATCGGCGTAAACTAAATTCAGTTTGCCATGCCAACCTTCTGTAGTTTGTGAGTTACAAGCCATTTATTTAATTGCTTCGCCAAGGTGTACGCTAGTGCGATAGACCAGATACACAAAACCATTTTCATCACGAAAATGCTGATACAATTCCTCAAAACTCTCAATAAATTTTTTATCTGCTAACAGTTCTTTAGGTAGGTAAGAAACACTTTTTGCTCGTCCAATAAGTCCCTTTAAATCTAACTTTTGTCTATAACTGAAATTATATTCACGAATGTTGATAACATGAGGAGTTGCTAATAGTGGTTCTACTGATTCCATCCTTGATTCTCCGGGATGATTGTTAGATGCTTCGCGGACTATTCGGCTATAGTCTGCGGTGAAAGCATCTTCTTTATCGCGGTTATTCCACACTATAGCTAAGCGTCCTGATGGTTTTAAAATCCGATGAAATTCTGATAATGCTGGTTCTGGATTGAACCAATGGAAAGATTGAAAACAAGTAACTAAATCAACCGATTTATCAGCAAGTTTAGTAAATTCTGCTGTTCCATCCCGAAAGTCTAGTAAAGGGTGTGGTTCGGCGGCCTCTCTCATAGCCGCATTCGGTTCTATGGCGATGACATTCACTCCACACTCAGCTAATAGTCTAGAACTAATTCCTGTACCCGCACCAATATCCGCTGCTAGAATTTGTGAATTTTTATCTAATCCTTCCAAAATAATATCAATTGCAGCTTGGGGGTAGCTTGGCCGATACTTTACATAATCTTCGGCTCTATCGGAAAATCGGCTCAGTGGGTTTAGAGTATGTAGGGGAGTTGTTTCAGAATAACTTTGACTCATGGATTTTTAGGGAAAATGAAAAAAGATTAATTTTAGGCAGATTCAATTTTTAAAGTAAGCTAAAAAACATCTAAATTGCATAATCAGATTAAATCAAACTCTTGTGGGGTGGGCATCTTGCCCGCCCTATGCAATTTAAATGTGGAACAGCTTACCTTGCTGCCTTACTTGCAATTTATCATTATTTTTTCGCCAAGATTACATAATCGTCTAATGTATAGCATGACTGATACTTCTGATCGAGATATTGCTGTAGTATCAGACTCATATGTAATTGCTTTGGTAATCTTTCTTGGGCAAAATTACCAAAATCCTTACTACCTAAAGGTGTTCTTAAACCTGTAGAGGTAAAATATTTGTACCAAACTAACTCTAAGCCAAGCTCGTTAATTAATTTGCTCACCACCTGATTTTCTTGATTTTCGTCTTCTATTTGATAAGCATTGTAGGCTTTGAATAACTTTTTGTCCTGAACGATTAGCAAAACATAGCCTTGATTTTTCAAACTAGTGTTAAATATTTGTCTGTAGGTATTATTTGCTTGATTTCTTTTAGCTGTATCTGTAAAAAAACAGTGAGAAATTACTATAAAATCGAAAAATTTTTTGGGTAAATTGTTATATTGATCCTTCCAAGTCAAGAAGTCAGTAGTCACAAAGCGAAAGTAAGCATTTACAGGATTTATCAGCGGTTCTATATATCGTCTCCAAAACTGAAGTCCTCGGAACTGAAAGGCATCTTGCTTTTCTAAAGAGTAGTAGGATATGTGCATCTGGGAAATAGGAAAAAAGTCACCAGTACTTTGGAGAAGCAAAGCTAGACCATAAGCAACTGTTCCTGGCCCTGCTGCAATATCAAGAATATTAATCTTAGTGGGTAATAAACCATCCTGGTAAATGAGAAACCAGGCTAAATATACACAATATACATTTTCTAAAAAATATTTCATCAAGTAGACATGAGGTGTCAAACTAAAACGGTAATCTGGGTCTTGTCCAATTTTTAAGTTATTAATATCATCAAAAGCATCTTCTAACTTTCTAGCTAGCTGTTGATCCGGAATCTTACTCAATTCTTCTTGGAGATATTCAACTAGCCTGGATTCAAAATCATCAAATATACGTTGATCAATTCCAGTAGCTTGGAGTTTATATTTACCGTGTTTAACTAAATGAAAACTTTTGTAAATGAATTTAATAAATTCTTCGTTTGGAGTTAAGAAATTATTATTTTCTTTTGGTGAATCTGTGATTTTTTTGCTTAAATTGGCAATTTCTCGTTTATCTTCTTTAGAAGAACGTTCCAGTTGTAATTTGTCTCTAAATAATCTTTCCAGCCATGAGAATCTTGCACCTGATTTTTGAATTTCTTGCAAGAGTTGTACTGCACGTTGAGTATTTCCATTCCTTAGGGCTGATTTAAACTGCTGACTTCGCCACCAATTGGCGATCAAATTATTCATAACCAAATCCTTCTTTACCTTCTTTAATTTCTATGTTAGGAAGCTGAGAAACTAACTTTTCCTTAAATTTTATGTAGCTTAATTGCTGGCGATCGTACCACCAAGCATATTTTTGCTTAATTTCCTCAGCCTCTTGGCGGGTTGAGGCTACAAGTGAACGGTGATGACTGGGGTGAAAATCTTGAATTACAACTCTATCGGCAATAGCTAGTTTGTCAATGAAACTAGCTTCATCAGTTGGGAAAGTAGGCAGTAAAGGCGTAATAGTTATAGAAATTTTGGGAATAAAACCTTTGAAGTAATCAATACTTTGTTTAATTTTTATCAGGGCATTTAATCGAGATTTAATACTAGGCGATCGCGGTTCAAAATCCTTTCTCACTGATTCGCTACCAGTGGGAATGCTCATATTAATTCGCAAGCGCTGAAATCTTTGTAAATAATCAATATCTCTGACAATAATTGGGCTGCGAGTTTGAATCACTAATGTCGGACGATAATCGAGCATTACTTCTAGTAACCTCCGAGTCAGTTGATGTTTTGACTCTAGCGGTTGATAAGGGTCTGTAACGCTACTCATGTAAATTACAGGAGGCTGATGAGGATTTTTTTTGTACCAACTATCTAACTCTTTAGCTAAAATTTCAGCCGCATTTTCCTTAACAATTACCCATTTACCCCAGTCAAGGCGCATTTTAGTATTAGGGCTAAACGCCGCAGCATAGCAATAACTACAGCCGTATTGACAACCGCGATAAGGATTTAGGGTAAAATCATAAGCAGCAATAAAACCAGTAGCTTTAGTTAGCAGTGTTTTGGCATTTTGGACATAAACATCGGCATCTCCAAACTGTTCGCAAACTAATTTTGTCGGGATGCTATCGCCATAACCTTCGTAGCATATTTTTGGCATTTTTTAATCTGGTATTTATAGTTTTAGTAATGCGATCGCTGCATTGAAAAAAAAGAGATACTATAGAAATTCAACTAGACATAATAAACAAGTACAACAAAAGATACAGATATTTATACTGTTATAAATGATTGCCTTCAGCTAAACTTTCAAATAACAGTTTTGACAATTTCATTTAACTTGCTATTGTTGCTCTAACCAAGCTACCAAATCAGCCACTTCCGAAAAATCAAGCAGTTCTTCTCCTAAGTCTTCTAACTGTCCAGCAGATAAATTACGAACCTGCTCAACTAATGATGCATCAATATCACCAAAACGCCGTTTAAGCTGACGGCTAATCAATTTAAAGGCTTCCTTCTGAACGATATCTTGATAAATTACAGATTCTTTCATAATATCCTCCCGTAAAAATTGACGAACCAAATCCTTATCAAATCGCAAACCGGCCAAAATTTCTACACAACTTGCAATATTTTGTCGCTCCTCTCTATCTGGAATTGTAGCGACTTGTTCAGCCACTTGTGCCAGTAAAGCTTGTGGCGAGTTTGTTCGTGTCAAACTTGCTAGAGGTAACAGTGCAGGATTTTCTAAAAATAGCTGTGAATCTTGTTCCCACGGGCGAACCACTCGATACTGATGAATCGTTGTCTCGTCTCGATATTCTTCTGTGAAAGCCGCCTCGTTAGTAGTTTCTTGCAAAAAGATTAATACCTGAGTTACAGGACATCGGTATTGACGCTTCAACCTCACCGAATAATCGAGCATTCGGAAATTCAGCGGGGGATTAGATTTCGCCAAAGTTTGAAATTCAATATGCACAATTTGGTTAGCTGCTTGCAAAAAGGTCACAGAATCTGCACGAATTGGTTCAAGTGTCAGTTCAGTTTTTAATACTTCAATTTTTTGTACTTCCACCCCAAGTAACCAACGTACAAACTCACCTGGGTACTGTTCAGCTAAATATTTACAAGCGTTGTCGTAACTCACCTCTTCCTCCTGAAGTGCGTAACACAAAAAAATAGCCGCCTCCGCAAAGGAAGCAGCTATTTTTACAAACAGGGGACTATCAAGTATTAATAATCGAAGTCGCCACCAGCACCAGCACCAGCAGCAGGAGCGCCGTCTTTAGGTTCAGGCTTGTCAACTATAATACATTCGGTTGTCAACACCATACCAGCGATAGAAGCAGCGTTTTGCAGAGCAGAACGAGTCACTTTCGCAGGGTCAACAATACCAGCAGCTAACAAATCGACGAATTCGTTTGTTGCAGCGTTGTAGCCAACGTTGAATTCTTTCTCTTTCACGCGCTCAGCGATCACAGCACCATTCTGACCGGCGTTTTCAGCAATCCGCTTCAGAGGCGCAGGTAAAGCACGAACGACAATCAACGCACCAATCAACTCTTCACCTGTGAGGTTGCTGTTAGCCCAGGTTTCTAATTCAGGAGCTAGGTGAGCTAGGGTTGTACCACCGCCAGGAACAATACCTTCTTCCACAGCAGCTTTAGTAGCGTTGATGGCGTCTTCTAGGCGCAGTTTCTTGTCTTTCATTTCGGTTTCGGTGGCTGCACCCACTTTCACCACGGCGACACCGCCAGAAAGTTTAGCAAGACGCTCTTGGAGTTTCTCTTTGTCGTAAGAAGATTCGGTTTCTTCGATTTGACGACGAATCTGCTCGACACGAGCCTTAACAGCAACTTCGTTACCTTCGGCAACAATTGTGGTGTTGTCCTTAGTAATGGTGATCCGGCGAGCTTTACCCAGGCTATCCAGTTTGGTGTTATCTAGCTTCAAACCAGCATCTTCGGTGACTAATTGACCGCCAGTCAAAACGGCGATATCTTCTAGCAAAGCTTTGCGGCGATCGCCAAAGCCAGGAGCCTTAACAGCAGCAACGTTGAGTACACCGCGCAAACGGTTGACTACTAAGGTTGCTAAAGCTTCTTTTTCGATATCTTCGGCGATAATCACCAAAGGACGACCAGCACGAGCTACTTGCTCTAACACTGGTACAAGGTCTTGCACTAAAGCAATTTTCTTATCAGTCAGCAGGAGGAAAGGCTCATCGAAAACCGCTTCCATCCGCTCAGCGTCGGTGGCAAAATAAGGAGAGATGTAGCCTTTGTCAAAGCGCATCCCTTCAGTGATTTCCAACTCGGTGACCATAGATTTCCCTTCTTCTAGGGAAATTACGCCTTCCTTGCCCACTTTGTCCATTGCTTGGGCAATCATCTGACCAACTTCTTCGTCATTACCAGCCGAGATTGCACCAACTTGGGCAATAGCTTTGGAATCTTCCACCGGACGGGCATGTTCAGCAATTTTTTCTACGAGGAAGCTGGTAGCTTTGTCAATACCACGCTTCAACAAAATCGCGTTAGCACCAGCTGCAACGTTCCGCAAGCCTTCCTTGACGATCGCATGAGCTAAAACGGTGGCAGTGGTGGTGCCATCGCCCGCAGCATCGTTGGTCTTAGAAGCAGCTTGACGAATCAGAGCTACACCAGTGTTTTCAATGTGGTCTTCTAATTCGATTTCTTTAGCGATGGTTACACCGTCATTGACGATTTGCGGTGCGCCAAATTTCTTTTCTAGGACTACGTTACGACCTTTGGGACCAAGGGTAACAGCTACAGCCTCAGCCAGGATGTCAATGCCTCGCTCTAAGGCGCGACGGGCGTTTTCGTTGTAGATAATGCGCTTTGCCATATTGTTATTTGTCCTTTGTCATTTGTCATTTGTCATTTGTCCTTTGTCATTTGTCCTTTGTCATTTGTCATTTGTAAATGACCAATGACTAATGACCAATGACTAATGACCACTAGATAACGACTGCTAAAATATCTTTTTCAGAAAGCAGTACATATTCTTCGGTGCCTAGTTTGATGTCAGTACCAGCGTACTTAGAGTACAGCACCTGATCACCAACTTTAATTTCCAACTCTTGACGGCTACCGTCGTCATTACGCTTGCCAGGACCGAGGGAGACTACTTCTCCTACCTGGGGCTTTTCCTTAGCGGTGTCGGGCAAATACAGACCACCTGCGGTCTTTTCCTCAGAGGCGCTCACTTTCACGAAAACGCGATCGCCCAAAGGTTTTACTGTAGAAACGGTTAAAGATATTGCTGCCATATGTTTTTCTCCAGAGTTTAGCACTCTCAACTCCTGAGTGCTAATCTACCCAAAAGCAGCGTCCAATGGCAAGAATTGCTTAAGTACGGGTTCCCGAACTAGAATATCTTCGTGTACTTAAGTATAAATGCTTAATTATTTTTACCTTTCGGGTTCTGTTGCCCAAGCTACGAATATTTGTATAGGCAATAGGGAATAGGGCATGGGGCATAGGGCATGGGGAATTGGATATCAGCTTGTTTCCTAGTACCTAGTCCCCAATGCCCAATGCCCAATGCCCAATGCCCCATACCCATCTCAGTAAACTTTATTTGCAAAGCTTGGAAATTGTTATAGAACTGTAATCAGGGAGCCGCTCTATGAGTAAGAATAAGGTGATCCAGAAAAGCCATCAAATCCCCAAAACCACCAAATCTGTTGAACATAAAGCCCTGAGTAATTGTGTAGAAAGTTTAGGACGGGCAAAAATTCAGCGACATATTTTTATTTGTGCTGACCAAACAACTCCTAACTGCTGCTCAAAACGAGCTAGTCTGGAATCTTGGGAGTACTTAAAAAAGCGACTTAAAGAGTTAAAACTCGACAAGCCGCAAGCAAGTCATCCCATTTGCGTCTTTAGAACTAAAGCCAATTGCTTGCAGGTTTGTTGTTCTGGACCCATAATGGTGGTCTATCCTGATGGGATCTGGTATCG
Source organism: Desmonostoc geniculatum HA4340-LM1 (assembly GCA_019359545.1). Taxonomy (GTDB): domain Bacteria; phylum Cyanobacteriota; class Cyanobacteriia; order Cyanobacteriales; family Nostocaceae; genus Nostoc; species Nostoc geniculatum. Next base: position 25,678 of record JAHHHB010000093.1, read on the forward strand.
CCAAGCAAACCCAGAAGTTATTGAGCGGATCGTTCAAGAACACTTAATAGGCAATAAGGTGGTAGAAGAATATGCATTTTTAACCCATCCTTTGCCAGAAACTTCCCTGGTTTCTTGTGAACAACTCATAGAGGCTTAACAACCGAAGGATACGTTATGGCAGTAAGCTTTAAGAAAGTGCGGCTTGGTTTTGAGGTAGGGTCATCTTTAAGCCAATACTTAACTAGTGAGTCAGAAAGATTATTATTTAATCAGTGTTTTTTAGCTCGTCACTTTCAAAGCGATATATAATAGCGCATTATAGATACTACTGCTATACGTATCCTTGCTGGACTTTTGCTATCGAGCTAGTAGTCTCTTGAAAGTGCTCGGCATTTTTGAGACTTGAGACAGCAAAGGCAAGTTAAGTAGGCAAAAGGACAACATCTCACATAAACCACCATAGAGGATAAATATTCAAGACCTTGATGGACCGAAGCGCGACAAGTGCCACTGCTATGAAAGAGCCCAGCATGAAAGATCACAAACGACTTCTATTGATTGATGATGACCCTAACCTCATCTTGCTGGTGAAGGATTACTTAGAATTCCGGGGATATGAAGTCATCACCGCCGAAAATGGACGTGAAGCTCTGGAAATTTTAGAGCAAGATGTTCCAGACATGATCATCTGCGATGTGATGATGCCGGAAATGGACGGATATACTTTTGTGGAACAAGTCCGGCAAAACGAACGCACCAGTTGGATTCCAGTTCTTTTCCTTTCAGCTAAAGGACAAAGTGCAGACCGAGTTAAAGGTCTGAATAAAGGTGCTGATGTTTATATGGTCAAGCCTTTTGAACCAGAAGAACTCGTAGCCCAAGTTGAGTCCTCACTGAAACAAACTATCCGTTGGAAAGAACACCAAGCGAAAGGAGGCGAAAACGGTTCCCGCATCCAAGTTCCCTTTGATGTGCAGTTAACCCCAACCGAACTGAAAGTGGTTCAGTTTGTAGCTAGGGGTTTAGCTAACCGGGAAATCGCTGAAGAACTTAACGTTAGTCAGCGTACAGTTGAAAGCCATGTGTCCAACATGTTGGGCAAAACCAATCTCCACAACCGCACTGAACTAGCGCGGTGGGCGATTGAAAATCAAATGGCATAGCCGATTTTAGATTTTAGATTTTGGATTTTGGATTGATAATCTAAAATCCAAAATCCGAAATCTGAAATTTTTGCAAAAAAATTACAGCAAAAAGCCCAGTAGTAAGACCCTGAAATTTTTTTGGGATTTCAGGGTCTTATGTCCTTGATAGGTGGAATGCAAATAAGTAGGTAGACATGAAAAATTATAAGATAAGAATAGAATAGAAGAGATGACTGAAAATGCCAGCAGCACTACGAATAAAACTGACTATAGAAGAAGACAAAACGTTGCAGGAATTAAGCTTGGCAGATAATGTACCTCGAAGAGTCAAAATTAGAGCGAGCCTCCTAAGTACAAGTCACCGCAAAAAAGGGTCGGAAATAGAGGAAGATATTTTTTGTAGGGTGGCAAAAAAATCACATATGCAGGGACGTAGCTCAAATATCCAGGTTGAAATGACAGGTGAGCAAC
>JAHHHB010000094.1 GCA_019359545.1 Desmonostoc geniculatum HA4340-LM1
GGAGGCTTTATTTCAGCGCTGTCGCCAAATCCTTGAGCTTCCTGATTTCATTCGTGGCTTGACTCATTTTTACTGGTGGCCTGAATTTGCCAGTTAATTATGGTTAATTAACCGGACATCATATTACAGGCTTACTAGAGAAATTAACTATAACTGGACATGAGTTTACTTGTTCAAATATAAACTGTTCTGGTATACAATCATTTTTATTTGGGGTCATACTTCAAACTGCTGAAATTGTTGTGCAATATGCATTTTGGCAGTTTTTGACCCCTGTTTCTTCAAGCTTTGTGAGAAATCCGGGTAAAGTATCTAGGATAAGGAAGGCAGTAGGAATCATATATTCTGGTAACTTCTGTTTCAGAAAACTTTGCAATTCACCTTTGGTAGGTGCGGGTATTTGTTTAGGGACTATATAAGCAACTAAGCGTTTGCTACCCGAATCTTCTTCCCTGACGATGACAACAACTTCTCGAATAACGGGATGTTGCAACAAAACCGCTTCAATTTCTGTTAGTTCAATCCGATATCCTCTCAGTTTCACCTGATAATCCCTACGTCCTAAAAACTCGATGTTACCATCAGGTAAATAACGCCCCAAATCCCCAGTTTTATACAAGCGACTTCTGAGAGTGGGGAGTTTTGAGTTAGGAGTTAGGAGTGAGGAGTTAGGAGTTAGAAATTCTTCCCCTGCTTCCCCTGCTCCCCTGCTCCCCTGCTCCCCTACCTTTTCAAAGGGGTTGGGAATAAACTTTTGGGCTGTCAGTTCTGGACGGTTAAGATATCCCTTGGCTATACCAAAACCACCAATGTGCAGTTCTCCCGGAACTCCAATTGGTACGGGTTGTCCGTAAGAATTGAGCAAATATATTTGGGTGTTGGCAATGGGACGACCGATCGCAACAGGAGTCGTTATATCATGGTTTTGACAATCGTAAACGCTACTCCAGACTGTTCCTTCTGTTGGGCCATATTCGTTAAATAAGGATGTGGAAAGTAGCAGTTGATGGTGACGTTCTACTAACTCGCTAGAACATATTTCCCCTGCGACAATGACGGTGCTAAGAGAAGTTAACTCTCTGGGATCTATATGTGCTAAAAGAGCTTTATATAAGGAAGGAACACTCAACCAATGGGAAATTTGATGTTGTGCGATCGCCTTTGCTAACTGCCATATATCTTTTTGACTACCCTCCTGCACCAGTACTAAGGTTCCTCCTTGACAAAGCGTCCAAAATAAGCAACCTACTGAGCTATCAAAGGCAAAGGATGGAAGCAATAAGAAACTGCTAACGGGTTCTTGGTAGTAGCTCATCCTCGCAGTGGTTGAGTGAAGCAAGTTTTGGTGAGTAACTAGCACTCCTTTGGGTTGACCTGTTGAGCCGGAGGTATAGATAATATAAGCCAGGTTTTCTGGAGTATTGTGATTGATAAGGTTGTCTGTGCATTCCTGACTCAAGGTATTTCGGTGTGAATCTAGGCAAACTACTTCAGCTTTATGGGCAGGAAGTCTTGTTAATAGATGTGTTTGAGTCAGCAAAACTGGTACTTGGGCATCTTCCAGAATCACAGCCAGATGTGCTTGAGGATACCCTGGATCTAAGGGAAGATAAGCACCACCAGCTTTGAGAATACCCAGAATTCCCACTATCATTTCTAGCGATCGCTCTATACAAATTGCGACTGGGACATCGGGACTAACGCCTAAGCTACGTAGGTGGTGGGCAACTGCATTAGCACGATGATTTAATTCTTGATAGGTGAGTTGTTCATCTGCAAAGACTAAGGCGATCGCATGAGGGTTTTTTGCAGCAGTAGCCTCAATTTGTTGATGAATAAGTAAATCCTGTGGATATTCCCTGACTGTATTATTCCACTCCACCAAAATCTGATGCCGTTCTGACTCTGGGAGCAAACATTGAGACTCATAACGCTCGAATGGTTGCGAAGACATTGCCGTTAGTGTCTCATTGAAATAACGACCAATGGCTTCTAGTTGCCCTTGAGAGATGTTTGTCAAGTCACATTCTAAATCGAGTTGTATGCCATCGGAAGCATGATTACGATTAAATTCTACCTTTAAACCAAAATGGGTTTCACCAAACCCTTGAGCGCCGACAATTCCCAGTCCTTCTAAAGTTTCAAGAGTATGGAAAATGTGAAAATGCGTGTAGTTAAACACAGTCTCTACTAAAGGTTGTAGAGGTTGGCGACCGCTTAATTGTTGTAAATCTGCGTAGGGAAAACGTCTGAAAGGTAACAATTCCCGTTCCGCCTCAAATACCTGCTGTACCAAATCTACCCAAGTTCCTCCTGTCAGTTGGAAGCGAAATGGTACTGTGTTCAAATGAGTTCCCAGCGTCTTTTCTGCATCGGCTTCTTCTAAGCGACCATTAGACTCAAGTCCTGTGAGAATATCGGTTTCACCACTCAACAAACTCATAACTCTGATGTGTGCTGCTAACAAGACGTTTTTGAGGGGAACTTGTGCTAATCGAGACAGTTTCTTCAGTCCCTCGGAAACTTGGGGGGAAATGGGGACATCTAAGACAGCTATTTGGGGTGCGTCTGTTTGGCGATCGCAACAATGCCAACTTTTAATTTTTGTGGTAGTACAATCTACCAGCTTTTTCGTCCAAAATGCACGACATTCTGGAGAATTCAACACTGATCGCTCTAAGGCGATGAAATCCCGATAGGTAATTACTGGAAGGGATTCAATAAAGCGATCGCCATTCAGTAGGGCGTAATAACGATGCAGCAATTCTGTCAGTAGGGAAGACTTACTCCAGCCGTCAAGAATCGAGTTGTGACAGCTTAAGGTAAAATAAAAGGACTCATCCGTTAAGCGTTGAATAAAAAAGCGGATGATGGGTGGGAAAGACCAGTCAAAATGACCGTTTCTTTCAACTTCAATCCAGTCTGTGAGGGCTTTTTTTCGTTGTTCTGGCGATAGACTCCGCAGATCCTGTACTTGAAATGGTACAGCAACAGTTTGATGAACTAGTTGTAGCGGTTCCCTAAAATTGGTCAAATCGAAGGAAGTCCGTAAGATGGGGTGGTAAGCCACAAGCTGCTGCAAAGCTAATTCAAAAAGTTCAACATCGAGATGAACTTGCAGATGATAAAGGAAGACATCATGGTACATCGGTAAGTCAGGGCAATACTGACTGTGAAAAATTACCCCTGCTTGGACTCTAGCTAAAGGATAAGCATCTACCACATCGCTAGGTAGTTTTTGGCGTTCGGCTTCCGAAATGAGACTAAAAGGCTTTGTTGTTGTTGCTGGAGTACCGGGTTCAATAGTAGTAATTTCTTGCGCCAGAGTATAGATAGTTTGATGTTGAAATAGTTGCGGTAGTGAGAAGTTCAAGCCTCTTTCAGTGGCTCTGGCTCGGACTTGGATGCTACGAATAGAATCTCCTCCAATCTCAAAAAAATTATCATGGATACCTACTCGTTCAATCTCCAGTACATTTGACCAGATTTCGGCTAATATCTTCTCGATGGAAGTACGAGGAGCCACGAAAGCGTTGTCTAGCTCAGGTCTTGTTTTGCTAGGGACAGGAAGCGATCGCCGATCTACTTTACCATTCGCTGTTAATGGAATTGCATCCATTAGCACAAACGCTTTTGGAATCATGTAGTCTGGCAATTTTTCCATCAGAAAGCGACGCAGTTCGCTAACCGTGGGTACAGGCTGATGATTGCAGACATAATAGACAACTAATTGCCCCTCCGCCTCTATTTCCAGGGATTTGCCTTTTAATAAACGGCGAAATCCATTGATGGCTTCGCTGTCTCCTAGCTCATTCACTGGATTTGCTGGTTTTTGGTTATGATCGGGTTCAAGAACGAGAGCGATCGCTTCTTGGATAGTAGGATGTTGGCACAGAACAGCTTCAATCTCTCCCAACTCAATACGGAACCCGCGAATTTTGACTTGCTGATCAATCCGTCCCAGATACTCAAGTTCCCCATTCGCCAAAAAACGGGCTAAGTCCCCAGTTTTATACAAACAATTCAATTTTGAATTTTTAGGACTTATGCAAAAACCCTTTGAAACTCTTATTCCTTCGTGTCCTTTGCGTTCTTTGCGGTTCGTTTTTCCATTACTTCTGCGTAAGTCCTGATTTTCAAAAGGATTGATAATAAACCGTTCCGCAGTTAAATCTGGGCGATTCAAATAACCACGAGTTACACCCGCACCACCAATGTAGAGTTCACCAGCCACCCCAATAGGAACCGGCTGCTGTTGTGAATCTAATAGATATACTTGCAAATCAGGAATCCGATACCCGATTGGACTACCGACTTTTTGGCTTAAATCCGCCATAGTAATCGGACGATAGGTTACGTGTACTGTCGTCTCTGTAATCCCGTACATATTGACCAATTGCGGCTTACTATCTCCGTGGCGTTCAAACCAGGGCTGCAAACTCTGAAGTTCTAAAGCCTCACCACCAAAAATCACTGTTCGCAAAGCCAAGGTTTGAGTCTGACTTGCGGCTTCTGCGTGTATGAGTTGACGGAAAGCAGAGGGTGTTTGATTGAGGATTGTCACCTCTTCAGTGCATAACAACTGATAAAACGCGTCTGGCGACCTCGTGATCCAGTAAGGAACAACCACCAGCCGTCCACCATAAAGGAGAGCGCCCCAAATCTCCCAAACTGAGAAATCAAAAGCATAGGAGTGAAAATTTGTCCAGACATCGCGATCGCTAAAGTTAAACCACGACTGGGTAGCCGCAAACAACCGTATCACATTCTGGTGATTGACTAAAACGCCTTTGGGTTTGCCAGTTGAGCCGGAGGTGTAAATTACATAAGCCAGATTGTTTGTAGTTACTTCACTAACTGGATTATCTACCCTCTGTTGACTCAGAATCTCACCGTCTTTGTCTAAACAAACTACCTGCGCCTGATGTTCAGATAAACCTGCGAGCAATTTCTCCTTGGTTAACAATACCCAAACCTGGGCATCATCCAATATGAAGCCTAGACGTTCCTGGGGATAAGTAGGATCTAAAGGAACGTAAGCCCCACCAGCCTTGAGAATTCCTAAGATACTCACCACCATATCTACAGAGCGTTCTAGGTAGATGCCAACCAACACCTCCGGTTTCACCCCTAAAGCTTGTAAATAATGTGCTAACTGATTCGCTTTTGTGTTCAATTCTCGGTAGGTAAGCCTCTCTTGTTCAAAGACCACTGCAACTGCTTCTGGTGTCCGCGCTACCTGAAGTTCAAACTGTTGATGGAGACAAAAATCGTTTTGATAATCCGCCTGGATAGTGTTCCACTCCATTAATAGCTGATGCTGTTCAGACTTTGTTAAAAGTGGCAAAGTACAGACTTGTTGCTGTGGATTTGCGACGATACCTTCGAGCAATGTCTGAAAATGCTTTACCATTCGCGCAATAGTAGCAGTATCAAACAAATCTGTATTGTATTGCCAAGAAGCAGAGAGCGCTCCATCTACCTCAGCCATCATCAGCGTCAAATCGAACTGAGCTATGCGCTGGGAAAGATTCAGAGATTCTAGTTCTAAATCCCCTAATTTTATCCTTGCCCCTGTTTCTCCTAATGCGAATGCTGCCAAACCTTCTTCGTTGAGCAAGTGCGTTTTCTGCAAGACAAACATCACTTGAAACAGTGGCGAACGACTGGGGTCACGCACTGGCTGTAATTGCTCAACTAACCGGGCGAACGGGTAATCTTGATGTTTGAAAGCATCAAGTACACAAGAACGCACTTGCTTGAGGAACGCCTCAAAACTGGGATTTCCCGAAGTATGCGATCGCACAACCACCGGGTTGACAAAATACCCCACCAATGCTGCTAAATCTGCCCGACTTCTACCTGTTGTTGGCGAGCCTACTAATATATCCTCTTGACCTGATAAGCGGTAGAGCAGGACTTGAAAAGCTGCTAGCAAGGTCATATAGAGCGTAGCACTGTTAGCCTTACTGAGAGCTTTGAGTTTTTGTGTTAAATCCGCATTCAGTTTGAATAACTGCGAAGCCCCTTGATAAGTTTGCACGGGTGGTCGAGGCCGGTCAATAGGTAAATTCAGAACTGGCAACTCACCTGAGAGTTGTTTGTGCCAGTATGCCCAAAGCCTCTCACCTGCCGGACTAGCGTTGGCGTTCGCGCAGCGTTCCGCAGGAAAGCCCGCCGCAGGCATCGCTTCTGCCCAAGCACGAACATAGTCAGTGTACTGTAAGGTTAGGGGGATGAGGGTATGTTGCTTGCCAGCTTTTTGTGCTTGATAGATAACTCCCAACTCATCTACAAGTATTGTTAAAGACCAGAAGTCAGCAACGATATGGTGTACAGCTAGCAATAGAATATGTTCATTAGCTAACCGAGTAAACAAATTTACCCTGAGTAAGGGGCCAGTTTCCAAATTGAAGGGGCGATGTGCTTCTGTGATTAAGCGGTTTTCTAGGAATTCCTCACTCCAAGTCGAAGCGTTCTCATGCTGAAAACAAACCTCTAAGTGTTCGTGAATATGCTGTGTAGCTTTCCCTTGTGAAGCATTAAAGGTGGTTCGCAAGGAAGGATGTCGTTCAACTAGCATTTGAAATGCACGTTGCAAGGCAGCAATATCGAGTTCGCCATGCAGACGTACAGCATTGACAATATTGTAGGCATGGCTCTCAGGTGAGAGCTGATGCAGGAACCACAAAGCCTGCTGACCATAGGAAAGGGGATACTCAGTGACAACTTCCCTCTCTGGAGCTAAAGTGATCTTAGGGGAGTGTAAGGGTTCTGTTAGCTGGGTAAGTAGTGCAATCGCTAGCTCTGCGATCGAAGAACCTTCTAGGATATTAGCCATTGGCAATACTACACCCAGTTTAGTTTCGATGCTGTTCTGGAGTTCAATAGCTATTAAGGAATCGATACCTACAGTACTCAAAGGCTGCTGATAATCCAACTGCGACGGAGCTAATTTGAGAACTTGAGCCACTAGCTCCTGCAAATAAGAAGTTAACTGTTGCTGTTGCTCTTCTGGTTCTAATGCCAACAGGGCTTCACAGGTTAGGGAACTGACTGTAGAATTAGATTGTGACAAAATGCTGCTGCCGACAACATCGAGGCTGCGATCGAGAAACCCAACTCGACAAGCGTGACGTTGGATCTTGCCACTCGAAGTTTTTGGGATGCTCCCAGTCTTGAGCAATAACACCGCATAAACTTGCAGTTCATGTTCTTCCACTACTGCCTGACGGATGGCTCTAATGACCTCATTAACATCCAGGTTCTTAAGATAAGTGCGTTTCACCTCTATCGCCAGCACCAATCGCTCTTCATCAGCAACCTCAACAGAAAATGCTGCACTACTGCTTGATTGCAGTGCTGAGTGGCTCTGTTCTGCTGTTTTTTCAATATCTTGAGGGTAATGGTTACGACCCCGGATGATAATTAAGTCTTTGAGGCGACCAGTAATGAACAGTTCACCCTGGTACAAAAATCCCAAGTCGCCAGTACGCAGAAACGGGCCGTCTCCAGTATCCTTGAGGTAGGCTCGGAAAGTCTGCTGTGTCTGCTCTGTCTGATTCCAGTATCCTTGGGCTACGCTCGAACCTGCTACCCAAATCTCACCCACTTCATTACTACTGCAACGGGTCAAAGTATCGGGATGAGCAATGACAATCTGCATATCCTGTAACGGTTGACCACAAGAGACTAGCGTCTTTTCCCCAACCCCGTCTTCAACAGTTGGGACGACTTGATTTTGAGCCAGTGCTATTTGCTGGAAGGGTTGCAGTATTGGTGAGGCTGTCTTGAGTCCACCAGAAACAATCAAGGTGGTTTCGGCCATACCGTAACAGGGGTAGAAAGCTTCGCGGCGAAAGCCACAGGATGCAAAAGTTGCCGCAAAACGTTCCAGGGTTTGGGCACGGACAGGTTCCGCTCCGTTGAAGGCGACTTCCCAACTGCTTAGGTCAAGAGTAGCTCGCTGTTCGGGAGTAATCTTGCTCACACAAAGGTCGTAGGCAAAATTAGGCCCACCGCTAGTAGTCGCTTTGTACCGGGAAATCGCCTGTAGCCAACGTAGGGGACGCTGGAGAAAAGCTACTGGAGACATGAGAATACATGGGATGCCCAAATACATGGGCTGAAGCATATTCCCAATGAGTCCCATATCATGAAACAGAGGCAGCCAACCGACAAAGATGGTCTTCGAGCTATGCCCCATAGCTTGCTGTATTATGCGCTGGTTATGCAGAAGATTGCCATGACTAACCATTACCCCTTTAGGTGTGCCAGTAGAACCTGATGTGTATTGTAGAAAAGCTAAGGTATCGCTTGTGGATGCTATTTCCTGCCAACTGTCTTCTAGTCCAGTAGGAATATTATCGGTAGCTAGCCACTGCATGGACTTGAGGTTTGGAGTTTGCAGCCATTGATGCTCTATCTGAGTCAGAATTTTTGTAGTTGTCAGCACCACAGTTGCTTGTGCGTCAGCCACAATAGCCTCTAGTCTGGGTATGGGTCGATTCAGCCGAGGTGGATAAGCGGGGACGGCAACGACTCCAGCGTACAGACACCCAAAAAAGGCAGCAATGTATTCCAAGCCTGGCGGGTAGAGTAGCAGGGCACGCTCTCCACTAACTCCGCAACTTTGAAGCAAAGCAGCAATAGTTCGAGCTTGACAATCGAGTTCCTGATAGGTCAAATGGGCTTCTTCTACCTCTGACTCAAGCAAAAAAGAATAAGCATTCTGTTTGGGCTGCTCGTTTGCTCGAAAACGAAGAATTTCTCCAAAATTAGAAAAATCGATTGGTAGCTCTAAAAGTTGATTGCCCATTTGTACCACCATTTACTACTTATAGTTATGAATATGAGCAAGATTCTTCAATTACTAATATTTGGAAATACACATAAAAAATATCAGAGGTCTTTTGCCTCTTATAAGGCTTTTGTGTCACTAGCTTTTATGTCTCCAAAATCTAGTCAGCTAGAAAATTTTTCTACAAATTCATGCCCAAAATCTGTTGCTTTAATTGACGAAAAAGTCATAACTGATTGTGGTGCAGGCAAGATATCTGCTTTGCTTCTTACTTGGGCTAGAGGCAACATCCCACAAAAAGCTACTCGCTATTTTTTAATTAGAAATTTCTGATGAACTACTAGGGTTTATAAGTCTTGTTGTTAATAGCTTGACATTGATAATAATTATCATTATGCTCTGATCCTTGTCAAGAATATTACATAAAATTAATAAATGCGAGAAAATATAAAGAATAGTGTACTAAAAGAAAAATCTCAAGAATACACAGCACTATTGGCTACCCAGCGCTGGCATCATGATCTGGCACAATGTCCTCCACATCACGCAACAGACGGAAGGCATACACCCCAAAACCAAGCATTAATAAGCAGATTGAGGTAATAACATATAAAAGTGCCATCCCCGCGCCAACACCCGTGCCGAGTACCCTGCCAAAAATGGGTGCTAGACTACCCCCTGGCATCATTGCCGGTTCAAAAACATAGTCAGCCAGTGGCCCTGCTATCAAGACAGCGATCGCCGAAACTACCTGCTCAATCAGCGAACGGGTAGCGAAAACTCGGCCCTGTAATTCAGGCGCAACCTTCGCCAGCCAAAGAGCTGTATTAGAACTACCCAACAAAGGAAAATTCAGAGACGAGAAAAATTGAGCAGTAATCCAAACCAAAGGCATTTGAGCTAAACCAAATAGCGTTTTGCTCACGCCCGCCCCCACAATTCCTAGCACAATTCCCTTCATTCGACGTTGAGGGCCACCCCAGATGCTTACAGCCACTGCGCCAATGACACCACCCACTCCAGCAGATGCGGTCACGCTACCAAATACAGTAGCATTGCCACCTGTACGAGCTAAAATCATCGGTTGATACAAGGCTGCTTCCAACTCAAGAGCAAACCAAACCAGAGAGGTGGCAAATAATAAAGCACACAAACCGGAACTTGTCAAAATGTAACGGAAACCAAAAGCAATAGTTAACCAAATTGTCTTAGTGTCAGAGTTTCCAGGTTGATGAGGTGGTTGCGGAATATGTACTGAGAGCAAAGATGCAATTGTAACAGTAAAAGTAATGATATCAATTACGAGAATCCCCACCAGACCAATTACTGGATAAAGACTGCCAACCAGTGCGGCAGAGAAGATGGAGGAACTGTAATGTACCAGAAAACCTATACTGCTGGCGCGAGTGTAATGCTGCTTTGGTACAATCATCGCGATCGAGGTTAAGTAAGCTAACCGCCCGATTTCACCGAAGATACCATTAACTACAGCAGTTAAGTAAAGATGCTGAATTTGTAAATTACCTGTGATATACAGCAACAGAATTACAATAGTCAGAATAGCTGCAACAGTATCACTTAGTATCATCAGGTACTTGCGGTTAAAGCGGTCTATAATTATTCCAGCAAAAAGAGCAATTGCGATGCGTGGCAGTATGGAAAAGAAAGCAACTAAGCTTAATGCTGTTGCAGAACCGGTGATTTTCCAAGCCCAGATGGCGATCGCCAAATAGGTCATGTAGCTGCCTATGCTTGAAACCATCTGACCTATCCAAACAATGATGAAGGTTCTCACTTTTATTACTGTTAATCACTAGAATAAGTTTGAATAGTGATGCCTAGATCGCCAGTCCAGTAGAAGTGCTTGACTTAAAACGCAAGATATGAATTTTGTTAAAATCGGGAATTTTAGTATTCCATTTTTATGCGTAGGCGTAGCCCGTCGTAGACATCGCTAAAAACCAGACGTAAATATTTCACCCCAAATAGGCGGTTTCTCTAACACACATACTTGAGTTTTTGTCAACATATATTAGTAGACTAGCGCTCTAGGTTGATCTGTGACACTCGTACCTCTACGGGGTACGCTATCGGTAACGCTAACTCTGATTATTTAGCCTGAAACGCTGTATACTTGCCTCCTAAACCTTCCACAATCGTGCGTGTATTGGCAATCAACATTCCTTGGTAAGTCTCACCCTCTGTTCCTTTTTCGCCTAAACCATCAGCAAACAATTCTCGATCTGAAACCTTTACTTTTGCCTCTTTTGCCACCGCCTGAATTAGTTTAGGGTTAATTGTCGTTTCTGCAAAAATCGTCGGAACGCCCTCTTTTTTAATATCCTTCGATAATGCACCTACCCGTGCAGGTGTCGGTGCTTCTTCTGTGCTAATACCCCCTAGCGCCCCTTCAATGGGAATTCCATAAGCTTTGGAATAGTAACCAAAAGCATCATGTGTAGTGACTAATTTGCGTTGCTTGGGTGGAATTGTAGAAATCTGCGATTTAATCCAAGTATCTAACTGATTGATTTCGCTAGTTAGTTTCTGAGTATTGCTAGTATAAGTTGCAGCATTATTTGGGACTACCTTTGCCAACTGTTGAGAAATCGTCTGTGCTATGGCTATGCCATTTTGGGCATTCTGCCATACATGAGGGTCGGTAACAGTTTTACCATCCTCCTCAAACTGCTGGGGTTTGGGGACTGCAACTTCATTTACAGCCACCTTGGGAGCAGGATTGGAAGTAGCTTTAATTAGTTTGATTAAACCTGGTTCAAAATCGTAACCGCCGTAGAGGATTAACTTAGCCTGCTCAATTGCTTTGCTATCATCAGGCTTGGGTTGGTATACGTGCGGATCTGAACCGGGGTCGATTAAGCACTTAAGGTCAATAGTATCGCCTGCGATTTCTTTAGTTAAGCCACAAGCAACGCTGTTGGTGGCGACTACTAACGGTTTACTACTGGCTTCTGGTGCAGGTGAAGTCCCTGTTTGGGGAGCCGCCACATTATTAGGAGGTGCGGGAGTCGATTGTCTGGTTTCTGATGTCGCACTACATCCAAGTACCCCACAGGTTAGGGCAAGAGCCGCTAAGGATTTCAATCGTAGTTTGTAAGATATCATAAATCTGATCACTTATATCTTGCACCTGTAAATATGAATGTTAATTCCTTGACTAAGTAAGAAAGAACGCATTCTTTCAAGATGAAGTAAAATAGATAACATAACCATTTGTGGCAAACAAGCTTGAACAGCAATTTGTGCGGCTTGTCCCCAGTCAGGTAAATCATCACAAGCGGTAGACAGGTAAGCCCAGTGAGCTAAAACATAAGCAATCAGGGATAAAACCAACCAACGATAAACTCCTAATAGAGTTCCTTGCCCAAAACGATGTAATCCGAAACGATGTTTCGCCGTCTTAAACCAACCCTCTATCTGCCATCTGCGTTTACCCCACCAATTAATGGTGCTGCTTTTTAGAGGTTTGGTAGACAAAACAAAGCGTTTTTCTTTCTTGCCATCATTACGTTTGAGGTAGTACCAGGAGATGGAAACGGGAAACTTCAAACCGACTAACCATACTTGTTGACCGCGCTGATGTAACAGTTTTAAACGTCGCCCATCTACCAATTTCCGGTTACGGGACAAGCCAGTAATAGCGTGATATTTGAGTTTACGGATGGCATGTAGAAACTCAACACTGCCAAAAGCTGTATCTGCCAGAATCATGACGCGAAAGTGTTTGGTCAAAGATTGAGGTAAGGTTTTCACCAATTTTATTCCCAACCGTGCTGGTGAGGTAGTACCTTTACCTCTCCAGACTCTAAAATTCCAAGGTATACGCCACTGACCAACGACCAAATACACCACGACTAAATGCAGCCCTCGTTTTCCGTTGTAGACACTGATTAAATTTTTAAATTCCTTAAATTTGCCAAATTTTTCCAAAGTTGTCAGGTCGATAATCACCTGTAAACACGGCTTACGTCCCTTTGAACACTCGGACAATATCTGCTGGACAATACGCGCACGAGTTGTGCGAATGACACTGCGTGTTGACCAATCATAGATATTGAGGAATCGGCTTAAGGCACTTGCAGACTTAACTTTACTATGTTCGGGTAGTGGACATCCTCTCGCTTCTAAGAATAATCCCAACATTGCTTGGAGGTTATCTCGTTGGTAGTTAGAGGGCATCAACGACAGTAGGGTGTAAACTAACCCTTGGGCGTGGGCAAGAAGTGAAACCATTTTTCTTGCTTTTCTATATATTTTTCACGCCTTTTTTCTCATATTTCTGCGCTTGTGTGCAAATTTAGGTATGCTCCCCATTTGGCGATCGCCTCCACACTTGCCGCTCCTGGTAATTTACACATTTATCTTAGAAAAATCCTCATATAAATGATAATCAAATAAAGGCTTGGAGAGGCAATGCTTGCCTCTCCAAGCCTCCCCTCTTCAATGATTATCATTATCTATAGCTTTCGCCATTAAAAGACTGAAAAAATTAAGTATTTTAGTGTTTATCAGGTATTTCAAGTAACTGTGCTTTCAGTAAACAGATTCCTAATTCTGATGTAATTATTTGTACTGCAAAGTTACGGAATAAGTGTTTATCCTGTTAGGTGCAAGATATAAGATCACTTAAATTATATTGATTATCATTATCATATAAATGGGAGATTTATGTTAGAAGTTAAAAATTTAGCTGTAAATTACCGGGGAGTCACGGCGGTTGAGGATGTGAGTTTCCGTTCCTTACCGGGACAAATTGTGGGTGTGATTGGCCCCAATGGTGCTGGTAAAAGCACGATGGTGAAGGCGATTTTGGGCTTAGTACCAACCACGAGTGGAGTTGTGAAGTTTCACGATCGCGCTTTGAAACAACAATTAAGTTCAGTCGCGTATGTACCGCAGCGATCGCAAATTGACTGGGATTATCCGATCACAGTTTGGAATGTGGTGATGATGGCGCGGACTGTGCATACAGGTTGGTTTCGCGCACCTTCACGGCCATCTCAAGAAATAGTTAAAGATGCTCTAGTGAGGGTGGGGATGCTAGAGTTGCGATCGCGTCAAATAGGAGAGTTATCAGGCGGACAACAACAGCGAGTATTTTTAGCAAGGGCTTTAGCACAACAAGCCGAATTATTATTCTTTGATGAGCCGTTTGTTGGAGTTGATAAAAAGACAGAAGCCATCATGTTTGAGGTATTTGAAGAACTAAAAACTCAAGGTAAGATTTTGCTGGTAGTCACCCATGATTTAGGAACAGCTTTGACAAAATGTGACCAGTTATTATTGTTGAATAAACAAATGATTGCTAATGGTTCGATGAAAGAAGTGATGACAGCAGATAATATTCAACGTGCTTATGGAGATGGCATATTTATATTGAATAGGGAAGTAGCTTAATGTTAAATTGGCTAATTGAACCTCTAAGTTTTGAGTTCATGCGCGGAGCTATTACCACAGCGATTCTGCTAGGAATTCTTTGTGCTGTTGTGGGTACTTACCTTATCGTTCAACGCATGGGATTATTAGGAGATGTCATTGCTCATGCAGTTTTACCAGGACTAGCGATCGCCTTTTTCTTAGGTATTGATATTTTCTTAGGTGCATTTATATCTGGAACTCTTAGCACCTTTGTTATTGGTTGGATTCAATCCCAATCACGTATTAAAGTCGATGCAGCGATGGCGTTAGTTTTTTCGGGATTTTTAGCCTTGGGTATCATGCTAATTACCTTATTGAAAAGCAAGTTAGACCTGCATCAGTTTTTGTTTGGTGATATCTTGGGTGTAACTACAGATGATGTGAAGCGGACTGTAATTATCACAGTTATTATTTTGATTTTAGTTAAGCTATTTTACAAAGAATTGCTATTTTATACTTTTGACCCACTTGGCGCTCAAGCGAGTGGTTTACCAATTAATTTAATTCACTTTGGTTTAACTGGTGCTATTACCTTGACGATTATTGCAAGTATGCAAACTGTGGGTGTAGTATTAGTTGTTTCCCTGCTGATTGGCCCAGGAATTACAGCTTATTTATTAGTGAAAGAGTTATATCAAATGATGCATTTAGGTGCTGTTATTGGTGTGATTAGCAGTGTGACTGGGATGTATATTAGTTACTATTTAAATGTGCCATCAGGTGCAGCTATAGTGTTAGTTGTTTCTGTACTATTTTTATTAGCATTATTTTTGAGTCCTACTCAGGGAATTTTGACCAGACCAGAAATGGCTCATCAAAGAGCTAGGCTTTTTAGCCAGTTCAAATCTCAAAAAATGAAGTGATACCGTTTCTTTATGAAGCTGCAATATATTTTTAACACCCGGCTAATGCTGTTCCCCTTTGCTAATATCAATTCACAAAAAATATGATACAAAAGCAAACTCTAAAATCTATGCTAAATCTCACTTTCTTAATTTTGAATTTTGAATTGGTATAAGGGGGGGACTAGAGGAATGAAACGCTCAGGGAAAAAGAGGCACGGACATTGTTGGAACGGAACAATGGAAGGGGATAGACCTTCACCTCAAAAAATAAGTTAATGGGAGATGGAAAGATAAAACTTAACTATGCAGCAGCAGAATTGGAAACTTTACCCTTGCTCAACATCAACAGCAGCAAGAAGCGAAGGGAAATTGTGAGCATTCGGTGAATGCATGGACTGAATTCCCAAATTAGCGCGATTGATTAAATCTGCGTTCGTGGGAATAACATGACCAACTCCATCCAAAACTGATTGATTAAAATTGAATCCATTCAAGTTAAACGCCATCGTACTCACACCCAGTGCTGTAAACCAAATTCCAATAGTTGGTAGCAGCACCAACCAAAGATGGATAGTACGTTTGCTACCCACAGCCAAGCTACGAAAAGTTAAGCGTCCGAAGAAAGCGGCATGACTGGCAAACAGACTGTAAGTTTCTGCCTCTTGACCAAACTTATATCCAGCATTAGCAGATTCAATTTCGCTTGTCTCTCGTACCAAACTCGATGTTACTAAAGAACCGTGCAACGCACTCAACAAAGAACCACCAAAAACACCAGCAACACCCAACATATGAAAAGGATGCATCAAGATATTATGGTCAGCTTGGAAAGTCAGCATAAAGTGGAAAGTGCCAGTAATTCCTAAAGGCATTCCTTCAGAAAAACTACCTTGTCCAATGGGATAGACGAGAAAAATGGCAGTTGCAGCCGCCGCCGGAGCAGAAAAAGCTACACAAACCCAAGGGCGCATTCCCAGACGATAACTTAGCTCCCACATCCGCCCTAGATAGCACCAAACACTGATGAGAAAGTGGAACACAATTAACTGGTAAGAACCACCATTATAAAGCCATTCGTCGATATTCCCTGCTTCCCAAAGTGGATAGAAATGCAGTCCAACCGCAGCAGAGGTAGGTATGACAGCAGCTGTGATGATGTTGTTACCACCCAAGATGGAGCCTGCAATTGGTTCTCGAATGCCATCCATATCTACAGGAGGTGCAACGGTAAAAGCAAGGATGAAACAAATAGCAGCTGCCAATAGCGTAGGAATCATCAGTACACCAAACCAACCAATGTAAATTCGATTCTCTACACTGGTAATCCAATCACAAAAGTACTCCCAGCGTTTGAATATCTCTAGTTCACGAGTCTGTTGAATGATTTCGTTCATATGCAAGATTACTATTGTTAAATTTTTTCAAGAGAGCTAGAAGGCAAAGAAAGGTATGAAATTTTCTGCCTTTTCTAGCCGACAGGATTCTCTTTTCATATTTTTCTCATAGTTCTTTCATATTTTTCTCATAATGTTACATAACTTCATGTTTTTTAGTAGATACCGACAAAGAAACCCGTAAAATCAAGGGCTTATGAATGCAAAACCCAGATGTGATGCGTTAATGCTTCTTCTCATTTTTGTTTCATTTTTCTCCGTTCTATGGTAAGGTCATTGAAAAATGAGAAAATTATGAAAATAAGTAAATGAAAGAAATCCTCAACTATTTTCAAGTCAGGCGTAGGCGTAGCCCGTCGCAGACATCGCTTGTTGCATCTGGGTTACTCTTAGGATTCTGGTTGAGTGGATGCAGTCCCACACCTGATGATCAGTCCCAGGTAACTGCTACGCCACAGGCTACCAATGCTGTCAATCCAGCGAAAAAAGACAAAAAGGTAATTCTGACGACATTTACGGTCATCGCTGATATGGCGCGGAATGTGGCTGGAGATAAAGCAATTGTCGAATCTTTAATCAAACCAGGCTCGGAAATTCACGGTTATGAACCGACACCCAGCGATTTAGTGAGGGCGAAATCAGCTAACTTAATTTTGGATAATGGCCTGAATTTAGAACGCTGGGCAGAAAAATTTTACAACAGCGTTCCCAAGGTTCCCCACATCACCATAAGTAATGGAATTCAACCGATAGAAGTTGCGGAGGATGCTTACAAAGGCAAACCAAATCCTCATGCGTGGATGTCGCCGCAAAATGCTTTGGTTTATGTAGAGAATATTCGCAAAGCACTGGTGGATTTAGACCCAGCGAATGCAGATACTTATAATGCTAATGCTCAAACATATAGTCAGAAGATTCAGGAGATTGATAAAAACCTGAAAAAAGAAGTGTCAGTCATTCCTTTAGATAAACGTTACATGGTCAGTTGTGAGGGGGCGTTTTCTTACATCACCCGTGATTATAGTTTGAAAGAAGTTTACCTCTGGGCGGTGAATTCAGAACAACAAGCTACTCCGAAGCAGGTGGAAAAGGTGATTAAGACTGTTAAGGCAAATAAAATACCCACTGTTTTCTGTGAGAGTACGGTAAACGATAAAGCGCAAAAGGAAGTCGCTAATGCTACAGGCGCAAAGTTTGGTGGGGTGTTCTATGTAGATTCCCTCTCTCCGTCAGATGGGCCAGCATCGACTTATCTCAAGTTACTTGAATATAACGTGAATACGTTGATTAAAGGTTTGCAGGGGAATTAGGGGAGATGAGGGACAAATGACAAATGACCAAGACCAATGACAAATGACCAAGACCAATGACAAATGACAAATGACTATGAACTCAATCAGTATTGATGTTGAAAATGTGACGGTTGCTTACCACGGAAAAGTGGCTTTACATGGTGCTACTGTGCAACTCAAAGCCGGTTCAATTTGTGGATTAGTGGGGATGAATGGTAGCGGAAAATCAACCCTATTTAAGACAATTATGGGGTTTGTGAAACCGACAACGGGAAGGGTGTTAATTAGTGGCTTACCTATCAGAATGATGCAAAAAAATAACCTGGTGGCGTATGTGCCACAGTCGGAAGAAGTGGACTGGAATTTCCCAGTGAGTGTGCATGATGTGGTGATGATGGGACGCTACGGATACATGAATATATTGAGAATTCCTAGCGTGAAAGATAAACGGGTGGTAAGGGAAAGTTTGGAGAGAGTAGAAATGTGGTCAATGCGCGATCGGCAAATTGGAGAACTCTCTGGTGGACAAAAGAAACGTGCTTTTTTTGCCCGTGCTTTAGCGCAACAGGGAACAGTTTTATTGTTAGATGAACCATTCGCAGGGGTGGATATCACAACAGAAAAAACCATGATTGACCTGTTATTGGAACTACGAGAACAAGGTCAGACAATTTTGATTTCCACCCATGACTTAGCATCCATTACCACATTTTGTAACCAAGTTATTCTCATCAATCGTACTATCTTAGCTTACGGCAATACTTCTGAAGTTTTCACAGAGGAAAATCTCTCTCGTACCTTTGGTGGTTCGCTAGGTGACTTGAAGCTGAGTAAAAGTCGATTAACTCGTGAAAATCAGGAGGAAATGTAATGGAATTAGTAGAGTGGTTCACCGCACCTTTGCAAAATGAATTTATGGTCAAGGCAATTTTGGTTAGTGCTTTGGTTGGGGTAGTTTGTTCGGTGTTATCTTGTTACATGACTCTGAAAGGTTGGGCATTGATGGGGGATGCTGTTTCCCACGCGGTTATGCCTGGGGTAGTGATTGCTTATATTTTGAAAATACCCTTTGCCGTTGGTGCATTTGTGTTTGGTGTGGGTTCAGTTATTGCTATTGGTTTTATCAAATCACAAACCAGAATTAAGGAAGATACGGTAATTGGACTGGTATTTACAGGGTTCTTTGCTTTAGGATTGGTACTAGTTTCTAAAACACCAAGCAGCATAGATTTGACGCATATCCTATTTGGTAATGTCTTGGGTATTTCTCAATCAGATATTATTCAGACGGTGATTATTAGTGTGATTACTTTAATCACAATTGCAGTCCTCCGTAAAGACCTGTTGTTATTTTGTTTTGACCCCACTCATGCGCGTTCCATTGGTTTAAATACAGGAGCGCTCTATTATATCTTACTATCATTACTTTCTTTAACTGCTGTTGCCGGACTACAAACTGTGGGGATTATTCTTGTTGTAGCGATGCTGGTGACACCCGGAGCAACGGCTTATTTATTAACAGACCGTTTTGACCACATGATATTAATTGCTATGGCTTCTGGGGTATTTTCGAGTATTATGGGGACATACATTAGCTATCACATTGACGGTGCGACAGGGGGTTGCATTGTGGTGTTGCAAACCTTGTTATTTGTCGTGGCGATGATATTTGCACCTAAGCATGGTTTACTGGCTAGGGCGAAAAAACAGAAGATTAGTTCTTGATGGCTAGAAATTGTCCCTTCCTCATCAAAGTGATTTTCCTCTGATTTTTGCTGACAATACAGCAGAAGATAGGGATTTAGCATGAACTACCGAACTCATATCTGGCATTTCTTGGCGACAATCGACACAAAACCAGTAAATTTTACTATTGCGAACATGACGCAATAGTGTTCCATTACAGCAAGGACATTCACTCATATTTAAATTAATTATCGGCATTGACGAATGAAATATGATTATTGACACTAAAATCAACAACTATCATTATCTCTTTAACCTCCTGGACTTCGGTGGAATTAAAAAAATGTGCGGGAGAATAAATCCCCCACAACAAAAGCTGATGTTGGAGGTCATAGCATTTATATATAGATAATCTAACAAATAATTTTACTTATTGCGATATTTTAGCAATAAATGTCGCTGATGTTTACGACGGGCTACACCTGCGCCATAAGCGTGTTAATCCGTCGTACTGCTAAATTTTGATTTTGTATCCTTGTGTTGGCTTTGAAATCCCTTACTATTGCCGTAATAAACAGTCTTGAATTCCACTTGATTCGTTCCGGGGTTATATAGAGTATAGGTTGCTTGTCCTGGTGTGCGTCCTACGTTACCCACCCCAATTACTTGACGCGGTGCAACGGTAAGAGTTTGAGGAGATACTTGCTTATCAAGAGTCGTAAGTCCAGTAGTAATAGAACCAGTTTGCAGCTGATACTGAAAAGTTAAACCAGAACGACCGCAGAATAAGTTATTGGCTTGCATCCGCGACAGCCTATCAAGCATTTGGATTGGGGGAGTTTCTGGAGTTAGTTCGTCATCCACACTTACCGTTGAGCCGTGGATTAACAAACAATCTAATTCAAAAAAACCAAAGTCGAGGTTTCTCAACCATTGTACAGTTTTACGCGATACGCTATCCCACAGTAGTTTTACTGTATCACCCCCATATTTTGCTATAAGTTCAGGAGCATCCCCAGTCGGCCCCAGACCATGCAGAATAAAACACTGTTCTTCCCACCATCCCTTACAAATCAAGGGTTCTAATTCTCCCCGACGTGGGTTTAATACTCGTTCTACTAACTTCTCGGCTTCTGGTCTTGGGCCTACCAAGTCGCCTAAAATATACAAAGCTTCTACCTTATCACCCTGACGCTTAATGTCAGCTATTACAGCTTCATAAGCTGCCAAGTTAGCTTCAATTCCACTTAAAATTGCCCATTTATTCATATTTTTTCAACGCAGAGGAACGCTAAGGAAAGCGCAGAGGAACGCGGAGGAGGGGAGAGAGATTACCTTGTGCAAATATGAGTTGGGTCATCCGCCCGTTCTGCATACTCCAACCCATGCGCTAAACGCCAAGCAAAAATTGGAGGTAAACCTTTTTCAATAATTGCTGCACAGGTTTTTTGGTAGTCGTAAGCCACCTCTCGCAGTTTGACTTCTTGAGTGTCTGTGTCGTAAATCACATAGGTAGCATTCGGTCGTCCATGTCGGGGTTCTCCCACTGAACCTACATTCACAATCCTTTTGAGAGGAGATGTAAAAGTTATTTCCTGTGCTTTTTCTCCTATGCCAACACTAACTTGTAACTGACCAGCATCCAGAGTCCGGGCGTAAGGCACATGAGTATGTCCACAAAAAAGCACATCTGAATCTGTGGAAATTACTCGCTCTAGTGCTACAAAAGCGTCGAGTTGAGGTAGTAAATATTCATGGTTGCTATGGGGACTACCGTGAACAAAAGCTAAATTTCCCTCTTTGAGGCTGTAGGGTAAATTGGCTAAAAATTCGCGGTTTTCTGGGTTAATTTCCTTATTAGTCCACTCGTGGGCTTGTATTCCTCTTTTTTCTGCCAATAATGAGGGATAACTGCAATCGCAAGCGTTCAATCCCTCTACAATATCTTCGTCCCAACAGCCAGCGCAGGTGGGAATATCTAAAGAACGAATTTGAGTAACGACTGCATTAGGATGCGGGCCATATCCTACTAAATCGCCTACACAGAATACTTTTTCAGCTTTCTGCTGGTCAATATCTAGTAATACAGCATCCAAGGCTTCATAGTTGCCATGAATACATGACATAACAGCTATTTTCACGTTTGTGTCTCCTCTAATAGAATCTCTTTCACTTGTTGTTGATATTGCAAAATCGCAGTGTCAGATAAACAACAATCTGATAAGGTTTGTCTTAAAGCTGCTTCATCCAAGTTTTTTCCCACCACTTCTAGTCCACTGAAACGCTGAGGTCTACCCTCTAAGTAGCGCGGTAGGTCTAATTCCAGAAAGTCTGTTTGGGGAACGCCAGCAACGAAATCGCAGTAAAGCGATCGCCCATCGTTAACGTCAAAAATTCCTTTAGCGCGGGTTACAATACCGTAAGCTCCGTGGGTGATTTCGTACCAAAATTCCTCTAAACTGTTTTCGTCAATAACTTGACCGTTGCTTGCCGCTCGCCATAAAGTTTCAGCATTACTGGCTTGGGTTGGTGCGCCGCGTACAATCTCCTTTGCCCAAGCATGGTATTCAGAGTCTTTGAGGTTGGGTGGTAGGACTGCAATGGTACGGCAAGTTAGATTATCTAATAATTGTGCTACAGATCCCAACTCCAGATAAAATCCCCACTCAATGTAAACCGCATCTGAAGAGGGTATTTGGTTTAGAAATTCGACTTGTTGAGCATCGCTAAAGACCTGTAAATCAGGAAATTCAGAAGCTATGCGAGTTTGGTCAATGGGAACAGTCCCAGTACCAGGGCTGTAATAAATTATTTTGTCAACATTTGCGATATCTCGCATCTGTTGACAAACCCATGTAGTTTTTCCAGCCCCAGACGAACCAGCAACAACAATAATGTTTGGTACAGACATAAATATAATGATAATCATTTTTATATGATTTGAAATATAGTAGCAAGAAAATTGCTGACTTGATCAATGCCACACAGTTGTACCATCTGGTTGATCGATGAGAGTTACTCCCACTGCTTGCAATTGGTCGCGTATAAGGTCTGAAGCGGCAAAATTGCGCTGTTTACGTGCATTCTGCCGTTGTTGAATTAAAGTTTCAATGTCTGCATTACTTAAACATTCTTGTTTGGCATCAGTTTCATCTTTTGGTACTGCTTCTAGTCCTAAAACCTGTGCCAAGTGAACTAAGGTTTGCCACTGGTGCTTAATCGTTTCTGAAGAAGTATCGGTTTTGCCTTGATGAATCAAAAGGTTTCCCTGACGACGTAATTCTTTTGCCAGTTCAAAAAGAACAGCTAATGCAGTAGGCGTGTTAAAGTCATCATCCATCGCCCTTTGAAAGCTTTCAACATAGGGATTAGGTATTAGTTTTTCCTCCCTAGTCCTTAGTCCTTGACCGTACTGATAGCCAAAAAGCAAACCTTCTTTAAGGGTTTTCCAAGCATTTTCAGCAGAAGCGATCGCATCTTCTGTAAAATCTAAAGGCTTGCGATAATGGGCTTGCAAGACAAATAAACGGAGTGCATTAGGCTGAACACCTTGATTAAGTAATTGGCGAATCGTTGTAAAATTCCCCAAAGACTTTGACATCTTTTCACGATTCACTGTTACCATACCATTGTGCATCCAGTAACGTGCTAGTGGCTTAAGAGTAATAACTTCTGATTGTGCAATTTCGTTTTCATGGTGGGGAAACACCAAATCGCCACCACCGCCATGAATATCAATCGTATCACCTAAGAGCGATCGCACCATTGCCGAACATTCAATATGCCACCCCGGCCGACCAACGCCCCAAGGTGAATCCCACGCTGGTTCTCCTGGTTTAGCCGCTTTCCATAAAGCAAAATCAAACGGGTTCTGTTTCTTCTTACCCAATGAATCTTCTGAGTCTACCCTACCACTCGCCCCGGCTTGCATATCATCCAAAGAACGCCCAGAAAGTTTGCCATACTCAGAGAAGTTTTGCACCTTGTAATAAACATCCCCATCAATAGCGTAGGCGTAGCCTTTTTTCTCTAGTTCCTGAATTAACTGGTGAATAGCTAAAATATTTTCTGTAACACAAGGATAATCAGAAGCATCCATCACATTTAAACGTCTGATATCCTCAAGATAAGCCTGAATGTAACGCTCAGAAACCTCTTGCATGGAAGTTCCTTCTGCATGAGCGCGGTTGAGAATCTTATCATCAATATCAGTAAAGTTTTGCACATATTGGACTTCATACCCCCGCCACTGTAAATAGCGGCGCACTACATCCCAAACAATGTAAGAACGTCCATGACCCAAATGACAATAATCGTACACTGTGACACCGCAGCAATACATTTTTACCTTCCTTGGTTCTTGCGGTTGAAAGGGTTCTTTGCGACGGGTGAGAGTGTTGTAAATTGTCAAAGTCATAATAAATTCCAAAATTAAGATTTAGGATAAATTTGCACAGCATTAAAAAAACAACTTCTTGCGCCAGTGTGACAAGCAATATCACCAATTTGCTCAACTTTTAGCAATATGGTATCTCCGTCACAGTCGTAAAAAAAATCCTTTACCTTTTGAATATGTCCAGATGTTGTGCCTTTATGCCATAATTCACAACGCGAACGACTCCAATAATGAGCTTCACCTGTGGATAATGTTTTTTGAATTGATTCATAGTTCATCCAAGCCATCATCAAGACAGTGCCATCGCGGTAATCTTGAGCTATGGCAGGAATTAAATCTTGATTATTAAACTTAAGTTTTTCAACCCACAATAAATTTTGATTCATTAGCGTTTACTACAGACAGTTAAACTTCTGGAGCATTAAGTATTTTTGTTGCTATCCAACCTCTGAACCAGAGGGCTGTGAAAAATCGAGTAATCTTGCTAAAATTTGCTTCTTGTAATAGTTCAATAGTTCTTTCTTCAGAGATACAATTGAGATGTACGACTTTGCTTGCTGTTTCCTCTACTATTTCTAGCGACATTCCTAAGTTACGTGCATGATATTTGTAAGCTATTAGGAAATCGTTAAATCTTTCTGAGCCTTTCTCCTCACATAAATCAACCAGAATCAATTTAGCTCCTGGTTTGAGACGTTGCGAAATACTTTGAAGTAGTGACAGTTTTGCTCCGTCATCAGGGAGAAAGTGCATAGCAAGAATGCAAGTTGCTGCATCATACAGGGGAGTGAGAGGCAGTTCATGAGTTAACCCCTGGTGGAGCTTCACGCGGTTTGTTAACCCTTGTTTGGCTACTTTTTCTTGGGCGATCGCCAGCATCTTTGCCGAAGGATCAACGCCTGTAAAGAGCCAGTGCGGTTGCGCTTGACCAAAAATTGTGAGTTCCATACCGCCGCCAGCAGCAACAATCAGTAGATGAGCCTGCTCTGACAC
Organism: Desmonostoc geniculatum HA4340-LM1; assembly: GCA_019359545.1. Classification (GTDB taxonomy): domain Bacteria; phylum Cyanobacteriota; class Cyanobacteriia; order Cyanobacteriales; family Nostocaceae; genus Nostoc; species Nostoc geniculatum. Next base: position 24,846 of record JAHHHB010000094.1, read on the forward strand.
ACTTGCATCCAAGAGCGCAACTGCCATGTTAAATATCGACTCATAACCAGGCACAAAACTACGTGCTGCTACTTCATAATCTATCGTTTGGAATGCCGGATTTGAGTCGAAATCAAAGCGGCTCTGCTCTTTATTCATATTGAAATTGCCTTTTATCTTGAAGGTAGTTGCAAGGCAATGACAACTGTTGCTACCATTGCCCAGGTTTGGTAAGGTTACTAAAACTTAGTATTGTGGCGTACCAAATTCATAAACTCCTCACGAGTCCGCGCATCTTCTGCAAACACACCGCGCATTGCACTAGTAACAGTCCAAGAACCAGGTTTTTGCACGCCGCGCATCACCATACACATGTGAGTTGCTTCTATTACCACTGCAACTCCTTGGGGTTTGAGTAAACCTTGTAATGCATCAGCTATTTGTAGAGTAAGACGTTCTTGCACTTGCAAACGTCGAGCATACATTTCACAAATGCGGGCTATTTTAGATAATCCTATCACCTTGCCATTAGGAATATAGGCAACATGAGCGCGACCAATAATCGGTAAGATATGATGTTCACAGGAACTAAAAATATCGATGTCCCGGACTAATACCATTTCATCAGCATCTTCTGTAAATACTGCCCCATTTAACAGTTCATCTAAAGATTCATGATATCCCTTGGTGAGAAACTGCAAAGCTTTGACAACTCGCTTAGGAGTATCTATTAACCCTTCTCTGTCAGGATTTTCTCCTAATCCAATTAGCAAAGTACGTACAGCCTGCGCCATCTCTGTTTCAGTAACAGTTGGTAACTGCTGAGTAGATAACGATGAAACCACTTGAGCAGCAGAATTTATATCGGGACGAATCGATAGAGTCATTTTCTCTGTTTGATTGGTGTAGATTAATAAATTAGTTAATAGTCTAAAACCTATGAATAACTATTAACTAAATTAGGCATCGCTTAACATTACTTAATTATACCAAACATTCATTAAGTTTTGAGTAAATTTGGCTAATATCCAACTTTCTACCAATAAAAACTGCTTGATTTTTAGGTGGAGTCTGCCATTCATCAGCATGTAAGCTATAGCGCGGGCCACTCAGTTGAAAAACATGGCGTAACTCACTATCACTAAACCACAAAATGCCCTTAGCCCGAAATACATCCTGTGGCAATTCTTCGGTGAGAAAGTTCTCAAATTTATGGACATCAAATGGTCTATCGCTTTGAAAAGAAATCGAAACAAATCCATCATTTTCTAAATGATGTGAGTGATGTCCGTGATGATGATGGTCATGATGATGGTGTTCATGCTCGTGAGTATCTTCTGCATCATTGGCAGTATACTCATCGACTGGAGTTAAACCCACATCTAAGATTAATGGTAACGCCACCTCCCCATGTTTTGTGTGCAGAATTTTTGCACCAATTTTCATATCATGGATGCAATTTTCTACATCTTCTAGTTTTTCTGGAGTCACGAGGTCTGTTTTATTTAGAAGAATAATGTCTCCGTATGTAATCTGTTTTAAAGCAGCTTCACTATGGAAGTGTTCTTCATTAAACGCCTCAGCATCTACTACAGTTAGAATCGAGTCTAGGTTTGTTAAATCCCTTAATTCTGTACCTAAAAAAGTTAAGATAATTGGTAGTGGGTCAGCAACACCAGTCGTTTCAATGACTAGATAATCAATGCGGTCTTCTCGTTCTAAAACTCGATAAACCGCATCAACTAAATTATCATTTATTGTGCAGCAGATACAGCCATTGGTCAGTTCGACCATATCTTCGTCTACAGAAATTAGCAATTGGCTATCTATGTTAATATCACCAAACTCATTCACGAGTACGGCAACTTTTAAATCTTCTTTGTTTTTGAGAATTTGATTTAGCAGTGTAGTTTTACCACTACCTAAAAATCCAGTGATAATCGTAACAGGCATTCCTTGTTTAGGAATATCAAGACTTGGGTTTGAAGTTGGTGCTGTTAGTTGAGTCATAATCAATTAAATCTTCCGTAAGCTTCAAAATTGTTAGTAGTTTTAGTAATTGCTAGTAGTTAGTTTTTAAAAGTTCTAATAACTAACAACTATCTCCATAGGGTAGAGGTGGAATCCTTGCCAGAATCCCTTTTTGTAAAACTTCTGGTCTTTCCTGTCGTGCCACAATGCCATTATGGCTAGCATAATATTGTTCAGCAAATTGCAGTATGGCTGCTTCACTTTCTAGTGGCGGTAAATCACCAAACATTAGGCTAGTTTTATTGAGTGCAGTAAAAGCTATAGCACAAGGTCTTTTACAAGCACTCAAGCAGTCTACTTCTTGAATCACAAACTCAGATTGTAAAGACCAATTTTTAG
>JAHHHB010000096.1 GCA_019359545.1 Desmonostoc geniculatum HA4340-LM1
GCGGTGTGGATTCTCAATCGCTGGTAGACGGCTCATCGACAACAAAATAACTACACTCGGTTTAGCCTATAACCTGGGTCAACCCAGATTCACTTCTCTTTAGATTTTCTTTACGAATCAGCTCTAACCAACTTTTTGATGCACCTTATATCAATTTTCTCATAAAACTTTGAACAACAAAATACATCACTAATTATTGTTACTAATTCGAGTCAAGCCAATCAAACACATTTTGGGTAATTAAATATGTATGTACTACTGGCTAGCGATCGCCCCGTGCAGTTGCGTCACTTATAATAGTACGAAATTACTATAATTTAGCGATCGTCTGTGCCAGTTGCGTAAGTCCTGTTTGTAACGAATGGGCATGGGCAAGCTAAGATTTCCCCAAAAACTGATTAATTTGAATTTGTAGCTTTTCTCGTAATTGTTGCGCTTGTCGATAAGCTGCTGTACGTCCTTTGTTTGAATTTGTGGCTAATTCTGCTGTTTCTAAAGGCTGAATAAAATAATGCAGACGAGTTTTCATTGCCCAAATTCCCATTGAGGGAAACAGAAGTAAGGCAAACATCAAAGGCGATAAAGGCAAAAATGGTAATTTGACTAGTCGTTGCAATTTGGTCAAATTCACAGTCCAAGGATGCAGAAATTCACTACCGATGCAAACTACTGGGAGAATGGGAATATGATAGCGATCGCTCAGTTGGACAAAGCTGACATCAAACTTTTGTAGTTGATAGCGTTTTCTCCAACCTTTGGCAGGGCCGCGTATGCCTTCAGGTGCATATAAGAGGATTTTACCTTGGGCAATGGCAGCCTCAAAATCATTTAATTCTGCTCGCACGCCACCTAAAACCTGTGACCATTTAGGTGGTAACCACCAAATCATCCAAGGATGCTCAAATAATGCTGGACTTGCTACGGGTTGCACTTTCCATCCTTTGACTTCACTTAATAAATAGCCTAAGGTCAAAAAGTCCCAAGGAAAACACATTCCTGCATGATTCATGGCCACAATTAATGAACCTGTTGGCGGCAAGTTTTCGATGTGTTGTAATTCTCCCCGAAAATAATGTTTCACGATGGGGGCGAGAACTTCTTGGCGAAAAGCTTGTTGATAATTGGGATCGAATTCACCAACTTCTTGACGTGGTGAACGACAACCCAAACGCAACCACCGACTCAACATTCCTAGATAAAATCCACCAGGAATTAAAAATAATCCATATTCTAGCCAATTCCAACCATCTGGATCTTGATGATAGTGTTGCCAATGGCGGTTGAATAAAATCAGCCAGCCTGGGGGATACCAAAGACAAAACCAATCAAACCAGCTAAATCTATAGCCTTGGGCTGGTGCTTTTTCCAGTTGAGTGTTGAGAAGATTTTCTGAGTGTTGATTAATCAAAATAGTGGTACGCAGTAGGCAACAATTGACTCAGCTACATATTTTAGCTTTACAGATTTGCTATTGACATCTTACTATAGAAGTAAAATTAACTACGCTTTTTCTGTAGACAAGAATGCTGACTTCTTAGAGGGTGTTTGAAAAGTGGTTGGCTGTGATTTTAATCGAATTATTACCCCCCTTAATCCCCCCTTATAAAGGAGGGAAACAAGAAAATCCGGTTCCCTCCCCTTTATAACGGGGAAACAAGAAAATCCGGTTCCCTCCCCTTTATAACGGGGAAACAAGAAAATCCGGTTCCCTCCCCTTTATAACGGGGAAACAAGAAAATCCGGTTCCCTCCCCTTTATAAGGGGAGGGTTAGGGTGGGGTAAAAATATTTGACACATCAATGATAACTTTTCAAACATCCTCTTAAAGAAGTAGGGAATCTGAGCCTTACGATTTGATTTATAAATAAAATATTAAAGATGAGATGAATTACGATGTTTTCAAATATTACACGCTGTTTTTCAGCGCTGCATAATATTAAAAAAATTATGCAATCGATAATAATACTATTGAAAATTCCAGAGATGATAAAATTTTATTTTTATTTTATAAATACCTTTCAGATTTGTTTCGTCTCAATAAGTTTTTAGTTGGGTGAATTACAGCAGATATTAGGGTCAGAGCATTGCTGTGCCAATACCTTGTACAGTCAAGAGCAAACACTCATAACTGATATTCTGGATTGACCAAAAGATGCAATTTATCTGGGGATGCATGATATCTAATGATTATTGAAATTCATCCTCAAGCTGGAGACAAATGGCGTGACACCCGTCTTATTCTGCTGATTATGGAACTAGGTAAGCCGCTAAAAATTGCAGATTTAATCCGCGAACTTCGGCAGCAACTCGATCTGTCTCAGGAAAAGTTTGCAGCCAAGTTGGGAGTTTCCCTGCGAACAGTCAATCGCTGGGAAAACGGATCTGCGGTGCCTTCACGGATGGCTCAATACCTAATTGAAGAAATGTTAGAGAAGATGGGCGAACCAGGCAAAACACTACTAAGCGAGTATCTCTCAAAAGCACGGCAAGGGGAGGACTCTTGAGATGAGCGTGAAATTACTGGAAAAATTCTTGATGATGCGCTCTCGCTTACTAGCTTATGGCGTGATGGTTTTGGTAGTGGTGGCGGCCTTACTAATGGCGCGACTGCTATTGCCAATATTCGATCCGAGCGTGTTTACCTTTTTTTATGCTGCCGTGGCGGTTAGCGCGTGGTATGGTGGCATGGAAGTGGGAATGCTGGCGATCGCTTTATCTGCCATATTTGCCTTCTACTTTCTCATTGAGCCAGTCTACTCCTTCGAGATCGTTAGCCTCAGCGTCTTGGTACGATTAACCACCTTCTCACTAGTCTCTTTATTAATTACTGCACTTTTCTCCGAGTTGCAAACTGCCAAACGCAAAGCAGAGTCAAGCTTGAAGTTGTTGCAAAATAGCGAAATGCGGTTTAGCCGACTCGCAGAATCTAACATTATCGGAGTCATCGTCAGCAATCTCAACGGCTCTATCATGGAAGCCAATGACGCTTTTCTGAAGATGGTGGGCTACACACAAGAAGATTTGTCCGCCAAGGAAATGGACTGGCGCAAAATCACCGCACCTGAGTATCTGAATTTAAGTGAGCGTTTTGTAGAGGAACTGAGAACTACCGGAGTTTGTAAACCTTTTGAGAAAGAATACATCTGTAAAGACGGTTCGCGCGTTCCTGTTCTGCTTGGTTCTGTCCTCGTAGAAGATGCCCAAGATACAGTTATTGGTTTTGTTGTTGATTTGAGCGAACGCAAACAAGCAGAAGCAGCATTACAGCAAGCCAATGAACGGGTGACGCGTACCCTAGAAAGCATGAGTGATGCATTTGTAAGTATAGACCGAGACTGGCGGATCATCTACCAAAATGTCGAAGCAGAGCGAATTAACGGCAAACCCCGCACAGAAGTCATTGGTAAGTTGCACTGGGAAGAGTGGCCGGCATCAGTAGGCACAAATATAGAGCTACAATATCGACAAGCGATGGCAGAACAAACTCCCGTCCACTTCGAGCATCATTATTATTTACCATCGGAATATGACCTGTGGATGGAAATTCACGCCTACCCTTGTAAAAATGGTCTTGATATTTTCTTTCGTGACATCAGCCAACGCAAACAAGTAGAACAAACCTTGCGTGAGAAGGAGGAACGCCTGAGATTAGCTAACGAGCGTTTCGAGTTAGCCGCCGCTGCTGTCAATTGTCTGATATATGACTGGGATATACAACAGGATACTGTTGACATTACTGAAGGATTAACCAGAATTTTAGGCTATTCCGTCGAAACTGCTGAAACAACTGGTAATTGGTGGCGTCAGCTTGTCCATCCAGAGGATTTGCAACGCGTAGAGGACGACGCGGGCGTTGCGTGGGGAAATGGCCATGGCGGGCGACGCCTACGCTATACTGCTGAATATCGCATTCGCAATCAGCAAAATCAGTACGTCCATGTGTTAGACCAAGGAATCGTCGTTAAGCGGGATGCTGATGGAAAAGCGCTGCGCGTAGTTGGCAGCATTACAGATATCAGCGAACGTAAGTTGATAGAAGAAGCGCTGCAAGAACAGGAGAGAAAATACCGCTATATTTTTGAAGCCGCAGGGGTATCAATTTTTGAAGAAGATTTTTCCCTTGTTAAAGCAGCCCTTGATGATTTAAAAGCCCAAGGGATTGAGGATTTTCGCACCTTTTTTGCTGAACACCCTGAGTTTATTCAACAGGCTGTTGACATGGTGAGAATTGTCAACGTGAATAACGCAGCTGTGCGAATGTTTGGCGCTGAAAATAAAAATGAACTCCTGGTTTCACTTGGGCAAATATTTCTACCGGAAACTTTAGAGGTATTTATTGAAGAACTCCTGGCAATTAGTGATGGGAAAACTTACTTGGAATCAGAAACAATTCTCCAAACTCTCCAGGGAGAACGCCTGAACATTCTGTTTACAATTACTTTCCCACCAGCAAATGCTAAATTTGACAGCGTATTGGTGAGCATCATGAATATCACCGCCCGCAAGCAGGCGGAAGCCGCACTTCAAGCTAGTGAGGAGCGGCTAAGGAGTTTTGTAGAAGCAAATGTAGTTGGTATTGTGTTTGGTGATGTGGAAGGTAACATCAGTGAAACCAATGGGGAGTTTCTGCGAATTGTCGGCTATACCCAAGAGGATCTGCAAGCAGGTAAACTAAGTTGGACAGATATCACACCACCAGAGTATGTTTATTTAGATGAACTGGCGATCGCTGAGGCTAAGTCTAAAGGAGCCTGTACTCCTTATGAAAAGGAATATATTCGCAAAGATGATTCTCGTGTACCAGTTGTAATTGGCTACTCGCTCTTAGGAGAATCTCGGCACAAATCAGTGGCATTTATTCTTGATATTAGCGAACGCCAGCAAATAGAACAAGCCCTGCACCAGAGTGAAGAACGCTTCCAGGCTTTTATGGACAACAGTCCAGCAGCTGCATGGATTACAGATGTAAACGGGCGTGTACTTTACCTCAGCCCAACTTATCTTGGCATATTCGATTTAGCAACAAACAACCCCATCGGCAAAAATATCTTCGAGCTATACCCGGCTGAAATTGCTCAGCCCTTGCTCGATAACATTAAAATGGTGGCAAATACAAATCAGGTAGTGGAAGCCATTGAATCTGCTCCACGCAGAGATGGCACCCTTGGCGAATTTTTGGCATACAGCTTTCCCATTGCAGATACATCTGGACAACGCTTGGTAGGAGGAGTTGCAGTTGATATTACCGAACGCGAACGCGCCTTGCGGGAACGTCAGCAAGCCGAAAAAGCTTTGCAAGAACGCAGTGAACGACTAAAGTTGCTTTCTGAAACAGCTAGCGATTTGCTCTCAACCGAACGCCCCTTGGATTTGATGAACACGTTGTTCAGTAAACTCTCGGCGCAGATGGATTTGGATTTTTACTTCCAGTATCTCATTGAGACACACGAAAATAAACAGAAACTTCGCTTGGTAGCTTGGAACGGCATCGCTGAAGAAGTATTTCAAAGAATTGAATACTTAGAATTTAATCAAGGAATGTGCAAAGTAGTAGCCCAAGCAAGACATCAAATTGTCGTCAACGATGTGCCGCACTCAACCCATCCCAATGCACATATCCTTTGTGATTTGGGAATCACAGCCTATGCCGGTCAACCGTTAATTGCTCAGGGAAAGCTATTAGGTGTACTCGCCTTTGGCAGTCGCACCCGTACTCAGTTTACCCCAGAGGAAACTGCTTTACTGCAAGCAACCTCCGACCAGGTGGCGGTTGCTCTGGAACGTTTTGAATTAATGGCTTCGTTACAGCGACGAAAAGAGCAATTAATTCAAGCCAACCGCATCAAAGATGAATTTTTAGCAGTCCTTTCCCACGAACTTCGCACGCCGTTAAATTCCATCCTGGGATGGTCAAAGATGCTGCAAAGTAAAAAGTATGATGAAGCAACCACCACTCGTGCTTTAGAAACCATCGAGCGTAATGCCAAGTTGCAAACTCAACTAATTGAAGATTTGCTGGATGTCTCTCGCATTTTGCAAGGCAAACTCAGCCTGAATATTACTCCTGTGAATTTGGTAAGTGCGATGGCCGCAGCCATAGAAACCGTGCGTTTAGCCGCTCAAGCCAAATCTATTAATTTGCAATTTAGGATTTTGGATTTGGGATTAGAAAATACTAACAGAAATTTAGCAGCCATCGAGTTTAATAAACAACCCGATCGCCCAAGATCCCAAATTCAAGTCGGCCTGTCAGCCCAACAAAGGTACGAGTCAAAATTCCTAGTAGCGGGTGATTTAGTCCGCTTACAACAAGTCATCTGGAATTTGCTTTCCAATGCTATTAAGTTTACACCCCAAGGTGGAAAAGTAGAAATCAGTTTAGGGTTTGTTGATTCTCAGGCTCAACTGCAAGTCCGCGATACAGGTAAGGGAATTAGCCCCGACTTTTTACCATTCGTCTTTGACTACTTCCGACAAGCTGACGGCGCAACTACCAGAAAATTCGGGGGGTTGGGGTTAGGATTGGCCATTGTACGCCATATCGTCGAATTACATGGCGGTACAGTTAAGGCAGAAAGTTTAGGCGAAGAACAGGGAGCAACCTTTACAGTTATGTTACCCTTGATAAAAATTAATTCTCAGAATCACGAGATCGATAGACAATCAGATAATCCGCCTGATTTAAGTGGGCTGAAAGTTTTGCTGGTGGATGATGAGCGTGATACGCGAGAGTTGATTGCTTTCATTTTGGAGCAGTCTGGGGCAATAGTCACCCAGGTAGCATCGGCTGTGGAAGCACTAGAAGTTTTGCCTAACTTGCAGCCAAATCTACTCTTAAGTGACATTGGAATGCCGGAAGTAGACGGCTATATGTTGATGCGTCAAATCAGAGACATGCCACCAGAATTGGGAGGAAAAATTCCGGCGATCGCTTTAACTGCTTATGCGGCTGAAATTGACTATCAACAGGCAATTGCCGCCGGATTTCAGCAGCATATCACCAAACCAGTGGAACCAGGGAAATTAGTTCGAGCGATCGCTAACCTAATTTTCTAATTGCCAATTCATATATTGAAGCTAGCATTTTTGTAAGTAGCTATTTGAGGTATCTCCGATCTGTCTTCTGTAGTGAATGCTGTTCATCCCACAAGTAGAGTTATTCATATCCATCGATTCGTTAAGTTGAGTGAAGTATCGAGAATAATTGTTCTCAATAACTTTAACTTGCTCGGAGTTTTTTATGACTTACACAGTTGACGAAAAAACAAAACCAGCTTTAGAATCTTTTCGACGTTTTGATGTAGATACTCAACTGGCCGTACTTTGGTTTGGTTACCTAGATATTAAAGACCAACTACAACCAGCACCTCCTCAAAGCGTAGAAGTCCTTGGAACAACAGTGTTTGACCGAATTAAAGTTTTGCCTCAGCAAGAACAACTGCAAGCGCAACGCGACTTGCTTACAGGTGCAAATGAGATCGGCCAAGCCTATAAGAATCTGAATCCTAGAGCTAAATTGGACGCTTGGCTGTTGTTGGCACAAGGAATAGAAAATGGAACTATCATCCCTGTACCATCTGACTATCAATTACCAAGCGAAACTAATGAATTTACAGCACAAATTAAAGACCTAGACTTTGAGCAACGGATTAATTTTTTGCTAAGTGCTGTATAAGCAATAAATTCACTCATACCATTTTGAACGTTGGATTTGTGTAAATCCATCTACCAAATTGATTTTTGAAATTGGTATTAGTTCAGGAATACTCAAAAGTTTTAAATCATTGGGAATCACAAAAATGAGCAACTTGAGCTAGGTCTAGTTTGTTTCGTTTTAATTCAGAATAAAGCAGAGATGCTAGCGTCTGCATTATTTAAATTCGCAATGACGTAGAGACGTTGCAGTGCAACGTCTCTATTAATGTTTGTTTGTTCAGATAAAGTTAATTTAGAGAATAAATTAATTTTAAAACTCGTTCTTTAACTTCATCTCGAACCCGGCGAAAAACTTCAATTGATTGTCCTTCTGGATCGTCAAGTTGCCAATCTTCAAACACATCTCTTAACACCCATTCTTCGGGTAAATTAACACCACAACCACATAATGAAATCACAGCATCATAATCTTCAGCTTGAAAATCACTTAAAGCCTTCGAGGTTTGATTACTAATATCAATGCCAATTTCTGACATAATATCAACAGATTTGGGGTCTACATGACTTGCTTCCAACCCCGAACTACTAACAGAAATTTTGTCTTTTCCTAAAGTCCGAGCAAAACCCTCTGCCATTTGCGATCGCCGAGAATTTTTCTTACAAACAAACATCACCTTTTTCATCACTTATTACCCACAACAAGACTTACTCACACTCTGTCCCACGGCCACATTTTTTTCCGGCGCTGTATCTCCCACCTTCACCACAAACACTTCCCAACGATTCCCATCTGGATCTGTCACCCAAACTTTATCTTGCAAAGCGTAGCAACAATCAGTATTATCCTCAGTAAACTCCACACCAAACATTGCCCGATAAAATGCAACTGACTTTTCAATATTGCTAACATTCAAAGCTACATGAGTTTTCAAAATAGGCATAAATTTTGCTCCTTTATTCTTTGAAATCATGAAATCCATGAGAAAGCTGTCGATATACTATCACTGCTAATTGCGCTCCCAAAATGGGTGCAACCCAGTAAACCCAATGATGCTGCCAAATTCCTGCCACCAAAGCCGGGCCAAAGGAACGCGCCGGATTCATACTTGCACCGGTAATCGGCCCCATAAATGCTGCTTCCATCCCCACCGTTAACCCGATCGCTATTCCCGCAAAACCAATGTGTGCGCGGCGATCTAGTCCGGAACCCAAAATTACCAACATCAAAATAAAAGTGAGAACAAATTCCAACACCAACGCTTGCAACCAGTTGTCATTTAGTGGTGTTGTCGCCCCCAAATTGGCAACTCGCCCCAAACTCATTAGCAGTAAAGTTGAAGCCGCGATCGCCCCCACCAACTGCCCTAAAATATACGGTAAAACTCGCCTTTTAGAGAAAAAACCACTCGTCCAAAATGCCAACGTTACCGCTGGATTGAAGTGTGCGTCGCTAATATGCCCTAAAGAGTAAATCAACGCTGCAACAACAGCACCAAAGACAAAACTAATACCAATATGCGTGACTGCACCTTGGCTGAGGTAGTTCACCATCACTGCACCAGTACCCGCAAACACTAAAATAAAGGTGCCAATTCCTTCTGCTAAAGCCTCTCGCCAGCAAGATACCAGCAATTTGCCTAGCCAAATCTCTAAACCTGACTCAATGCCTTTTGCAGGCATATCAACGCCTTACATTTCAAAAAAAGTTGATGCAATAGATATTATTTCAAAAAAAGTTGATATGTCAAGTGGTATTGTAGAAAACCTCGTGAGTTCAAAGGGGGTAGGGAACCCAAGTTTTACAGCAGTTTTCATATATTTAGACCACAGTCTTATTTCTTCCTTTGCGCGGCAGTCGCTCATGGGGGAAACCCCCAAGACCGCGCTGCCTTGCCTTTGCGCCTTTGCGTGAGATAAAAATAATGTGGTTCATTTACCTGAAAATCGCTGTAAACCTACACCCCACACTCTGTTTTTTGTAAGAATCACAAGCGGGTTTGATTGCGCCCGTTTTTCTTTGCTTCTCGAACTTTGTCGCTGGCACGCTGCAACAAAGAAATAGGACTATCTTCTGGCATGAATTCCACAACTCCAATGCTAGCAGTGATTTGAAACTGCTGACCGTTGTAAGCTGTAAGGATTTCCTTGCTCAGAGCGAGGCGAATTCGTTCAGCTATCTGACATCCCGTGTTTAGGTTAGTGTCGGACATGACTATTACCTCTTACAGCAACACCATCAGTTATTTGTGTAATAAAATTGAATTAGCGACTTCCAATTAAAAAAATATCCCATCGCTGCGGGACGATAGAAGCTCCTTGGTAGCAACAGTTTGAATCCCCGTAACTTTTTGCTCGGCGTAAGTCAATAATTCTTAATGTCCATCTCACCACACTATGTGATTGATAACTGATAATCCAAATATCGATCGCCAGCAAGAGTGTTGAGTTATGTGTATTGAATTTGGGCGGGAAATCTGCGGTAATCTCGACATAGCAGAGTCACGGGAATGGTTAGTTACTAACGGCATTGGTGGTTACGCCTCTGGAACAGTGGCAGGTTTATTGACTCGCCGCTATCACGGTTTACTAGTAGCAGCATTGCAACCGCCTCTGGGTCGCACCTTACTGTTGACAAAACTAGATGAAACAGTTTTGTATGGCGATCGCTCTTATTCTCTACATAGCGATCGTTGGGCAGATGATACCGTCAATCCCCACGGCTATCAACATATTGAACGTTTTTCTCTGGAAGGTACAGTTCCTCTATGGCGTTTTGCTGTTGCTGATGCGTTGTTAGAAAAACGCATCTGGATGCAACAGGGAGCAAATACAACTTATGTCCAATATATTCTACGTCGTGCCACCCAACCGTTGAAGTTGACACTTAAGGCGATCGTCAACTACCGCGATTATCACAGCGACACCCATAATAACAATGATTGGCAGATGTCTATCGAGCAGGTGGAACAGGGAATTTCTGTAACTGCCGATCCTGATGCTGTACCAATATATCTTTTAACTGACCGCGCCACCGCCTCCCCCGTCCACAATTGGTACTATAACTTTGACTTAGCAGTTGAACGCTATCGGGGATTGAGCGACAAAGAAGACCACCTCCACGCCGCGACCTTTGAAGTTACACTCAATTTAGGAGAATCCCTCACCTTTGTTGCCAGCACTCACAAGCAACCAGAGTTGAATGGCGAAGCAGCACTTAAACACCGTCACACTCTGGAACAGAAGTTAATCGGACTTTGGAAATCTAACCGACCTCTGAATGCTGCCGATTCTCCAGCTTGGGTGAATCATTTAGTTTTGGCTGCTGACCAGTTTATCGTCGATCGCTCCGTGCCAGAAGACCCTTATGGCAAAACTATCATCGCTGGTTATCACTGGTTTAGTGACTGGGGACGCGATACTATGATTAGCCTACCTGGTTTGACCCTCGCCACTGGCCGCCCAGAGGTCGCACGCTCAATTCTTCGCACCTTTGCTAGGCATGTAGACCAGGGAATGTTACCCAATCGTTTCCCTGATGCAGGTGAGACACCAGAATACAACACAGTCGATGCAACTCTTTGGTATTTTGAAGCCATTCGAGCTTATTACAACGCCACTGAAGATAATGATTTGCTGATGGAACTGTTCCCCGTGCTGGCAGACATCATCAACTGGCACTGTCGCGGCACACGCTACAACATCCGCCTCGATGCCACTGATGGTTTGCTGTATGCAGGAGAAAAGGGTGTGCAACTGACTTGGATGGATGCGAAAGTGGGAGATTGGGTAGTAACGCCTCGCATTGGTAAACCGATTGAAGTCAATGCTCTGTGGTATAATGCTTTACGGACAATGGCGAAGTTTGCCCGTCTGATTGGCAAGCCACACCAAGAGTATGAGGCGATCGCTGACCGCGCCCAAATCAGATTTTCTCGCTTTTGGAATCAACAGACGGGCTACTGCTACGATGTGCTGGATACTCCCGATGGAGATGACGCATCTGCGCGTCCTAACCAGATTTTTGCCGTTTCCTTACCCGAAAGCCCGCTGACACCAGCCCAACAAAAAGCAGTGGTAGACGTTTGTGGGCAGATGCTACTAACTTCATATGGATTGCGATCGCTCGCCCCCAATCATCCCCAATACCAACGCAAATACGGAGGTAACCAGTATCAACGCGATAGCGCCTACCACCAGGGAACTGTCTGGGGTTGGTTGTTGGGGTCGTTTGTTTTAGCACACCTGCGCGTCTACAAAAATCCTAAACAGGCGCGTCAATTTCTGCAACCAATGGCTAATCATCTGACAGCGCACGGTATTGGCAGTCTCAGCGAAATTTTTGATGGTGATGCCCCGATGACTCCACGCGGATGTATTGCCCAAGCGTGGACAGTCGCAGAGGTCTTGCGTGCTTGGTTGGCGACCGAGAGTTGATAACCCCTGAACTGACTAACTTGGTATTCTCCATCTATCAGTTCGTGAACAGAGATAAGCCATGTCCATTTTGAACACTGGAGCTTTTTCAACAGCTGTTGAGATATGTAGCCCTTGATATATGAACTTTTCAACCAATACTGTAAAAACTACTGGTTTCAACCTGGATGAAGTTTAGTAGTCTATTTCCCGGACAAAGCTTAACATTTCTCGACAACAGGTACGCGCCTGGTTCGACATTTTCAGAAAATTTACATAAACCTCCCTCATCCAACGCATAAATTTTCTTGCGTTTACCGTGAATTGTCGTATTACATAATGTTTATTTATAATTCAGCTTATAGTTTGAGAAAAGTAAGAAAAGTAAGAAAAGTAAGAAAAGTAAGAAAAGTAAGAAAAGTAGTTTTTACAAAATGTTGACTAGCTTGATGATATGTTGTAAATTGATGTACTAAAGGATGTTTGAAAAGTGTTTTGTTGTGATTTTAGACACTTTTAGATCCCCCCTAACCCCCCTTAAAAAGGGGGGAACTGGAATCAAAGTCCCCCTTTCTAAGGGGGGATTTAGGGGAATATAGGAGGTTTTGCTACCGACAATAAGACTTTTCAAACATCTTCTTATTTGATTAACAAGGCTTTTTAGAAAAAGCCGCCGACAGCTTTCGCCAAGCCCTGCACCTCAAACCTGATGATGTGGCAGCTCATAACAATTTAGGGAATATTTTGCAGGCATTGGGGGAAAGTGAAAAAGCTTTAGCTTGTTACGAAAAAGCTGTAGAACTGGCTCCCAAGGAAGCTGCCGCTTATAGCAACTTAGGATCTGCCTTGCTGATGCAGGGAAAGCTCAACCGAGCCGAAGCTTGTTTGCGGCGGACTTTGGAACTCAAACCAGATTATGCGATCGCTCTTTATAACTAGCCACACAAAGCTAGCAGTGCCCTAGTGCTGCTTTTGACTGACGATTTGAGATTTTTTTGGTTCATACCTTACCTCTTGTGGCGTCAAACAAATTCAAAATCCAAAATCTGTTTTGAAAAGTTTAGATGCCTGCGGCAAGCCGCAAAGTGTCTAGGTCGGAAACCTCCACTCTAACTTTTCACAAAATCCAAAATCGTTTGAGAAAGGAAAAATTAACAATGGCAACTTTTCAAGTAACTAACACCAACGATTCTGCCGAAGGTTCCCTCCGACAAGCCATTCTTAACGCCAATGCCAATCCTGGTGCTGACATCATTGCCTTTGCAGGTAGCGTGTTCACTGATGCCACCCCAGATGTTATCACTCTGACATCTGGGGAATTAGACATTACTGATGCTTTGACTATCAATGGATTAGGGGCAAGTAACCTTAGTATTAGTGGCAACAATACCTTCCTTGTCTTCGACCTGGATGATGGCAATGAGAGCAATCAAATTGATGTAGCAATTAACGACCTGACAATTACTGGTGGGTCTGATTCTGTTGGTGGCATCGGCAGCTTTGAAAACTTGACCATCAACAACAGCACTATCTCTGGTAATTCTGGGTTCTTCGGCGGCATTTTTAACTCCGGAACAGTCACTATCAACAACAGCACCATCTCTGGTAATACTGGGTTCGTAATTGGCGGCATTGCTAACCAAGGAATAGCCACCATCAACAACAGCACCATTTCTGGTAATTCTGGCGGCGGCGGCGGTATCTTTAACCAAGGTACTCTCAGCTTAACCAACAGCACTATCTCTGGTAATTCTGGGCGTCAACTAGGCGGCATTGTGAACGGAGGAATAGCCACCATTACCAACAGCACCATCTCTGGTAATACCTCACAAGGTGACGCTGGTGGCATCGGCAACCTAGATGGTACACTTAACCTCATCAGCAGCACAATTACCAATAACACTGCTGACTCCGATAATGATGGTGGCGGTGATGGTGGTGGTATATATATTATTGATGGTACTGTCACTGCCCAAAATACCATCATCGCTGGTAACTTCGATTCTGGTAACGAAGCCCCTGATATTTCGGGCGCAGTCACAGGCAATGCCAATAACCTCATCGGTAGCCTCACTGGTGCATCCGGCACTATCGGCACAGGTAGCGATATCACCTTCGCCTCCGCTGGCATCACCAATATTAGCCAAGTCCTCGCTGCCCTCGCCAATAACGGTGGTGCTACCCAAACTCACGCTTTAGTCGCAGGTTCGGCAGCCATCAACGCCGGCAATAGCGCTTTTATTCCCTCTGGTGTCACCACTGACCAACGGGGTACAACTCGCATCATCGGCGGTACAGTGGATATCGGTGCTTATGAATCACCTTTCATCCCTCCTGTTGCTGCCGATGATACTGCTACCACAGATGAAGATACTGTGGTTAACATCAACGTCCTGGGGAACGACACCGATGCTAATGGCGACACCTTGACTATCACTCAAGTCAATGGCAACAGCATCACAGTCGCTACACCCATTACCCTGGCTTCGGGTGCCCTGCTGACTCTCAAGACCAATGGCACTTTTGACTATAATCCCAACGGTCAATTTGAGTTTTTGGCTGCGGGTGCTACTACCAGCGATAGCTTTACTTACACAGTCAGCGATAATGGCAATGGCGGCACTAGCACAGCCACAGTTAACCTCACCATCACTGGTGTTAATGATGCACCGACTGTCGCCAATCCCATTCCTGACACAACTACTGCTGAAGATAGCGCCTTCAACTTCACTGTTCCCAGCAACACCTTTGCTGATGTTGATGCTGGGGATACCTTAACTTACACAGCAACTCTTGACAACGGTAACCCTTTACCCTCCTGGCTAAGTTTCAATGCAACGACTCGCACCTTCAGTGGTACACCCACTAATAGTAATGTGGGAGCGATCGCCATTAAAGTCACCACCACCGACAGCAGCAGCGCTAGTGTGAGCGATACCTTTAACCTGACGGTGACTAATGTTAATGATGCACCAACTGTAGCAGTTGCGATCGCTGACCAAACCACCGCAGAAAATAGTGTCTTCAACTTCATCCTTCCCGCCAACACCTTTGCTGATGTCGATTTAGGCGACACCTTAACCTACACAGCCACTTTAGATAACGGGAACCCTCTACCCTCATGGTTAACCTTTAACGCCACCACCCGTACTTTCAGTGGTACACCCACAGCAGCAAATGTCGGCAATATCAACGTCTTGGTAACAGCCACCGACACTGCTCTTGCTAGTGTCAGTGATATCTTTAACTTGAGTGTCACTCCGTTGAACTTGACGGGAACTCCAAATCCAGATACCCTCACAGGTACAGCCAGCAACAACATCATTGACGGCAAAGCTAGTAATGATACCCTGACTGGTGGCGGTGGTCGAGACACCTTTATTATTCGTTCTGGCGATGGCACCGACACCATCACCGACTTTGGCGGCGTTGGCACTGGTTCCAACCCATCGGCAGCAGTGATTGCCAATGTTGACACTTTGCAATTTAGCGGTGCTGGCTTGACTGCGAAAAATCTACAACTGACTCAAAACGGTACTAACCTAGAAGTCACTTTTGAAGACGTTGCCAATACCAAAGTCATCCTACAAAACTTCCAATTACAAAACCTGGATAACCTTGGAGCATCTGGAACCAGACCGATCATCGCCAATATCCTGTTTGATGGACAAACCAATCCCGCTGACAGCTTTGATGTCATTGATGCCAACTCGGCTCAAACTAGCATCTTTGCCACCAACACGGTGACATTCCTCAATGACTTATCTAATAACATCGCAGGTTTTGACAATTCCAACGATGTAATAAATGGTCAAGGGGGTAACGACAGAATCGACGGCAAGAGTGGCAACGATCACCTACGTGGTGGTACTGGTAATGATACTCTCATTGGTGGTGCTGGCAATGATACTCTGGCTGGTGGTGCTGGCAATGACGTGCTGACAGGTGGAACTGGTGCTGACAGATTCCTTTACAACACCAGTGCTGCTTTTAACGGTTCTGCTATTGGTGTAGATACTATTACTGACTTCAGCAGATCTCAAGGTGACAAGATTGTTCTGGATAAAACAACCTTTAGTGTCATTAGTTCTAATCCGGGAAATGGTTTCAGTAGTGCAGGTGATTTTAAGAGTATTGCTGTTGACTTGTTCCAATTGACAATTTTGGAGGGCATTAGCAGCGCCAGAATTGTCTACGATGCTGTGAATGGGCGTTTGTTCTACAACCAGAACGGCATTTTGCCTGGTTTTGGCAGTGGCGGTCAATTTGCCACACTCACTGGTGCGCCTAGTCTCACTGCTAGCGACTTCATCATTCAACCCTAGCAAGAGGTAAGCGTGTATGGGTTGGGCAAATCTTTGCCCAGCCTACAAGCTTGCTTGCTGCTGCACCTTTGTTGCATTGGCTTGCACCTTTGTTGCATCGGCTTGCACCTTTGATGCATTGGCTTGCACCTTTGGTGTATCGGCTTGCACCTTTGGTGCATCGGCTTGCACCTTTGATGCAT
Source organism: Desmonostoc geniculatum HA4340-LM1 (assembly GCA_019359545.1). Lineage (GTDB taxonomy): Bacteria > Cyanobacteriota > Cyanobacteriia > Cyanobacteriales > Nostocaceae > Nostoc > Nostoc geniculatum. Next base: position 16,577 of record JAHHHB010000096.1, read on the forward strand.
CGGCTTGCAAACGTTAACTCAAGAAACACAAAACCATGAAGAAATAGAGAAGAGAAGCAATCACAGCCGCAAGCGAATTGCTTCATTCCGCTTCGCTCCATTTGCAATGACATTGTGTAATTAGGCATTGCTGAATCTGGGGATGATTTTTACTTCACGCAAAGGCGCAAAGACGCAAAGAATCCACCTTTAGCCTTAATAATTCCCGGTGGTGGAATATATGCAGCAGCAGAACTAGAGCTAGTTTTCATCCTCTGCCATTCTTCTTTAGCAAATATGACAATATCAGCTTTGCGGCTTTTTTCCTTTTCTGGTGGTGCTGTCTTGAGCCGAACCTGCTTGGACTGGCGCGATACATAAGGCAGTCCATTTTCTTGGCAGTGATTTTCTAAATAGGCATACAGCCGCTCGATCAAATCTTCATGATTTGCATTTGGTTCTGATAATGGCACAGGAATTCCATCCAATAACTCAAACTCTCTGCCTGAACCATCGTCCCAGACAAGAAACTCTTGAAAAGTCAGTGGTTGTGTGACGGTTGCGTACATCGTCCTCGCTCCATTGCTGGCGGGTACTTCATTCAATGCTACCAAGATGTACAGCTTGCCCACTACAATTATCAGGTTGTAGTGAATAGGTAAGGCGATCGCTTAAAATTTATAGTTTATTTTCTGATAGCATGATAACTGTGTCATCGTGCTAATTATGATAGTATCGTTTAAGGACAAAGCAACTGAAGACATTTTTGATGCTAATGACACCAAGGAAGCCCGAAAATTGTGTCCTATAAATTGTTGGGAAGTTGCACAGAGAAAATTAGATCAACTCAATGCAGCATTCTCGTTGGATGATATGAAAGTTCCTCCAGGTAATAGATTAGAAGCTTTAAAAGGCGAACGTAAGGGTCAGCATAGTATTCGGATTAATGACCAATACCGGATTTGCTTCACATGGACATCTCAAGGCCCCTCAGAAGTTGAAATAGTAGACTACCATTAGGAGATTACCAAGAGATGAGAGTTCCAAAAAATAGACCACCCTCACATCCCGGTGAAATATTACTCAAAGATTTTCTAGAAGCAATGGGAATATCACAAAGAGAACTTGCAGATGCAATTCATGTTCCTTATCAGCGAATTAATGAGGTTGTAAATCAAAAGCGGGGTATTACGCCTAGTACAGCATTACGGTTAGCAAAATTTTTTGGGAATAGTTCAGAGTTTTGGTTAAACCTCCAACAGAATTGGGAACTCTACTATGTTCTGAAGGAAGAAGAAGAGGAACTAAAAACTATTGCACAATTCAACAGTTCTGAAGCAACAGCTTGAGGTAGGTAATGAAGGGCGATGGTAATTAGTGAGTTTAGGGCGATCGCATTTCACAACCAAGTTAAACGACTTCTTGAATTAATTGGTTGCCCAAAATCTTTTTGTTCATTTTTTAATGATGCATGGCTAACTAGAGCATCTGCATAAACTATCGTAGCAGGAAGCTTTTCTGTACGACGATATGAACTGTAACATGCACGACTCAAAGCATGAACTTGTGCTGCAAGGATCTTAATTGGTGTATTACCTATGACACGACATGAAGTTTCATTTCCAATCAAGCCATCTCGGTGAATGACAATATAACGCATAACGAATGCCGTTCGTTGGAAGCTGACCTTAAAGCTAACTCAATACGGTTCGGTTAAAGCAAGAGACGTAATAAATCGCCCTCTCTACGAAAAATTGATTATTGTAGAGACGCGATTTATCGCGTCTTTGCAATGTAGAATGTTCATCAAAAAACCTTAACCGAACCGTATTGAAAGTTAACCAACACCAAAAAAAGAAGCCTGACTAACTCAGGCTTCTTAATAAAAAACAAGTAACGTAATTGTGACTACTTAATAGTCACCTGACCGCCAGCTTCTTCGATGCGCTTCTTAGCGTCTTCAGCAGCATCCTTAGCAATACCTTCCTTAACAGCCTTAGGCGCAGCTTCCACCAAGTCTTTAGCTTCTTTCAGACCCAGACCGGTCAATTCGCGTACAATCTTCAGTACGGCAATCTTCTTATCAGCTGGAACTGATTCGAGAACCACGTTAAACTCGGTTTGTTCTTCTACTGGTTCGGCAGCAACGACCCCTGGGCCTGGACCGGCGAACGCTACGCCAACAGGTGCAGCAGCACTCACACCAAAGGCTTCTTCAATTTGCTTGACTAACTCAGCAGCTTCCAGCAAAGTTAGGCCTTTGAGTTTTTCCAAAATATCATCGGTTGCGGTGGACATTGATATAACTCCTGTAATTTTTGATTATTTATTTAGTCATTGGTCATTATTCATGAACCACTAACTTTATTCGGCAGTAGTTTCGGTGCTATCACCTTTTTCTGCGTCGGCCACAGCCTGCAAAGCACGAGCCAGTGAACCGGGAACTTCGTTGATACCCACAGCAATCTTAGTAGCCAAGGAATTAATCGCCCCAGCAATTTGACCCATGAGTTGTTCCTTAGATGGCAAGTCTCCTAGAGCCTTAACATCCGTTTCTTTGAGTAGGCGACCTTCCATAACACCGCCGCGAAGTTCTGTCTTCTTAGTGGCTTTCTGGAAGTCTTGGTAAGCCTTAATCGCAGATGAAAAATCTTCTTTGACTAGCAAAAAAGCTGAAGAACCTTTGAGCAGTTCTGATAATGGCTGCCATTTTTCCTGGTCTTGAATGGCAATGCCCATTAGAGTGTTTTTAGTTACCTTACAAACAGCGCCACTGGGACGCAGCCGCCGCCGTAAATCGGTAATTTCCGCAACCGTTAGCCCCTGATATTCTATTACCAGTGCCAGAGTTGACTCACTCAAAGTTTCTTTGAGGTCAGCTACGATTTCTTTTTTATTTTCTAGCGTTCTACCCATTCCAATCTCACCTCCTCAAAACAATCAGCGATTTCTCTACTTGTGCATTTTTCTCAACTAAATCCAAAACAACAAACCCCAGCTAACATAGCCGGGGTTAATTAGTAAGACTCCTGACGCCATAGTTATCACACCTTTATCGGTGGTAATTCTGGCAATTAGAGTTTCACCTCGGCAGGATATTAAGCTATTAGCACCTGCTGTCTCCGGCTTTGTCTATTCAATTAAAGTTAGGAGTGAATAGTTAGGAGTTAAGAATTAGGAGTGAGTAGTTAGGAATAAAACTCATAACTCATAACTCATAACTCCTAACTCCTAACTCTCATTATGCTGCTTCGCTTAGTTTCAAATCTCGTAGAGCGCTGATATCAACTTTAATCGATGGCCCCATTGTAGCTGCTACATAAAATGTGCGCCAATAACGACCTTTAGCTCCTGAAGGACGGTTACGGTCGATTGTTTCTTGCAACGCCTTCAGGTTGACTAACAAATCTTCAGGCGAGAAGGATGCCTTACCAAACATAACATGCACAATACCAGTTCGATCGGCTCGGAATTCTAATTTACCAGCTTTGAATTCAGCGATCGCACTTGCGATGTCAAATGTCACCGTTCCACCCTTGGGCGATGGCATCAAACCACGAGGACCAAGCAATTTACCCAACTTTGCCACCTGTGGCATGACATCGGGTGTGGCAATCAGCTTGTCAAAGTCCATCATGCCTTTTTGAATATCGTCAATTAGTTCTTCTGAACCAGCGATATCAGCACCAGCATTTGTTGCTTCTGTGACTTTTTCACCTCTGGCAATCACCGCCACTCGGACAATTTGTCCTGTACCTTTGGGCAGTGCTACCGTTGTCCGCAACTGTTGGTCTGTATACTTGGGGTCAATTCCTAGCCGGATATGCGCTTCCGCGGCTTCGGGAAATTTTGCTGTTGCTGTTTCTTTTAACAGGGCTAAAGCATCTAGGGGTTGATAATCCCTATCTTCTACTTTGTCTTGTAGCGCCTGTAAGCGACGCGATACTTTTTTTGTCATTTTTCTCTCCTGGGGTAATTCCGAAGCTTTGCTTCTCCCCCGATACAATTTTGGATTTTAGATTTTGGAGTAAGAAGTTGAAAGTGAGGAGTGAGGAGTGAGGAGTGAGGAGTTAAATATCAATAACTCATAACTCATAACTCATAACTCATAACTTTTTTAATCCGTGACTGTTACGCCCATATTTTTAGCGGTTCCTTCCACAATCTTCATCGCCGCTTCTATGTCGTTGGCGTTGAGGTCAGGAAGTTTGGTTTGGGCTATTTCTTGTAATTGCGCTCTCGTGATTTTACCAACTTTCTTTTTGTTGGGTTCATTGGAGCCTCTTTCGATTTTCGCTGCCTTGCGAATCAGTACTGACGCTGGTGGCGTCTTGAGTACAAATGTAAAACTCCGGTCTTCAAAAACCGAAATTTCTACAGGTATCACCATTCCAGCTTGGTCTGCTGTTTTGGCGTTGTACTCTTTGCAGAACATCATGATGTTGACGCCGTGTTGACCCAAGGCGGGACCTACTGGCGGTGCTGGGTTGGCTTTTCCAGCATTCAAGGCCAGTTTAATGACCGCCACTACTTTCTTCGCCATTTGTATTTAGCTCTGTTTTTCTACCTGATTAAATTCCAATTCTACTGGTGTATCCCTACCAAATATCGAGAGCAAGGCTTTGAGCTTACTCCGCTCTGGAGAGACTTCAATCACCTCGCCTTCAAAGTCTTTAAATGGACCAGAAAGCACCATGATCTTATCACCACTAGCCATGTCAATTTTAACGACCGGCTCTTGTTCGCTGGTCTGCTTGAAGATGCGTTCTACTTCTGAAGTACTCAGTGGTATGGGGTTGACATGACCGCGACCCTTACTGCTGCCACGTTTTTGTTCTGAACCAACAAAATTAATGACATGAGACGTGTTTCGTACCACCTGCCAGGTATCATCATCCATCATCATCCGCACCAGCACATAGCCAGGAAAAACTTTCTCTTCTGTATGCTGGCGGCTACCATCTTTGCGGATTTTCACCGCTGGTGTGTGGGGAATTTCCACCTGGATAATTTTGTCAGCGACATCAAAAGTTTGAATGCGCTGCTCTAAGTTAGTCTTTACACGCTTTTCACAGCCTGAGGCAACTTGCACAGCATACCAGCGTGCTTCTTTTGACGCTGCTTCTGCTGCTTCTGCTGTTTCCTCTGACTGCAACATTGAGTTGCGTGGTTCATCTGTTGCAAAACTCATTAGAACACCTGTTTTGCTGCCCAACCAAATAATCCATCGACTAAGTATATCAAAGATGCCGATAGTGCCACCATCAACAATACGGCGGCGGATTCGCTCACTATCTGTTTGCGACTAGGCCAAACTACTTTTTCAAGTTCTTCTTTGATTCCTTGTATGAAGTTGCTGAAGCTAAACCCGTTTGTGGTTTCTGGCAATTCTGCTTCACTTTTTTTGGCCACGGCCGTTTATCCCCCGTTTGTTACTCAATTTTGGATTTTGGACTTCGGCTCCGCTCAAGGCAAGCCGCTCAGCCGAACGATTTTGGATTTTAGATTTACCCAATTGAGGGCAAGGACGGTTAACTTGAGATTTTAGTTTGTCCGTTTATTTAGATTTCTTATCAATCCAAAATCTAAAATCTAAAATTCAGTCGTCCTGGTTTGCAGCTTCGACTCTATTCCACTTACTGGAAGCAAAACAGCTGCAAATGCAATAGCTATGCCCGAAAATATTAGCACTAACTGCTATTTTAGCAGCTTGCGTAATTATTTCGGGCTTTGTTTTTTGCTCTTGAGCGCGCCCTGGAGGACTTGAACCCCCGACATCAGGTTTTGGAGACCTGCGTTCTACCAACTGAACTAAGAGCGCACAAGCTGTTTTTGATTCAGTCATTGCGCTGAACTAGATTTTAGTTTAACGCAAGATGAGATTTTTATCATACATCAATTTCATTAAGAAAACAAGTCAGCGGCAGATGCCGCTTGAGGCTTGAGATTTCTCCCATACTTTTAAGAAGGGAACTACAAAGGACGGTCAAAGCGTTGTTTGATCCGGGTTGCTTTGCCGACGCGATCGCGCAGATAATACAACTTAGCACGGCGGACTTTACCGCGACGCATGACTTTGATGCTGTCAATCCGCGGAGAATGCAACAGAAATACTCTCTCAACGCCCACGCCTTGAAAAACTTTGCGGACTGTAATCGTTTCGTTGATGCCACCATTGCGCTTGGCAATCACTACTCCTTCGTAGGGTTGTACGCGGTATTTATCGCCTTCTTTGATTTTCACTCCTACTTTTACTGTGTCGCCCACATAAATATCGGGCAGGTTTGATTTTAGCTGTTCCGCTTCAATCGAGCGGATAATCTCTTGAGCGCTCATAGTCTTTCTGTCTGCTTAAAAAACTCACAATCATCAATCATAAATCGATAATCCTATTTCAGTCTACCTGTTGGACATTGATAATTTTACTGATACAACAGCCTGGAAATGGAAGCTATATTGCAAAATGCTCTATCGCAGGTATGAATTTATGAAATTTAGTGTCGTGATTACTACTTATAATCGCTTGGATTTGCTCAAAAGAGCGATTGATTCGGCTTGTAACCAAACAATGGAGTGCGAGGTGGTTGTTGCTGATGACTGTTCTTCAGATGACACCCAAACCTATGTCCAAAGCTTAGGCGATAAGGTTGTTTATCATCGTAACGAAGTGAACCTTGGTCACGCGGCGACGGTAAATGCTGGAGTTGCCAAAGCTACCGGTGACTGGATTAAGTTTCTCGATGATGATGATTATCTAGCTGCCAATTGTATAGAAGAAATAACGTCTGCGATCGCCCTTCGCCCTGATGCTGTAATCTGCTCTTGTGTGGCGGCTCAGGTAGATGCTAATGAAGTTGAACTTTCTCGCACTCCCCAGGTTGGCCCTGGTTTAGCTTTTTATATTCCCCAAGCTGATATTCACTACGGTATGCTTTTGGAGCTTGTACCATTTGGCACACCTGCACAGGTAGCTTGTCAACGTGATGCTTTTCTCAAAACTGGTGGTTGGGATTCTACACTTGATGCTAACTGTGATGATATCGATTCCTGGATTCGGATTGCTCAGTTTGGCGATGCTATTTTCTTGAATCAGTGTCTTGCTTACCGGACTATCTGGCCTGGTGCGTATAATCAAAAGTTTTCTTTATCTCGACGGTTGGCGACAAATATCTTAATGAAGGAAAAAATTTACGCTTTAGTAAATGAACAACATCGCCTCAAGATTCCCCGTTTTCAGGATATCAAAAACTACCTAAAACTACATTGGATTTTGGTAGCACTGAAGCAAAAAAATATCAAAAGTTTTCTTTCAATGATAGATTTGTCTATACTTTCTCCTCAGTCTTGGAAGTTTTTGCTAACTGCTGTATCATCACGCCGCTCTCAAGGAAACAATTCTGAAGTTCGTAAATTTGTGTTGATTGAATCGTGATATAGGAGAATTCAGGAGTCAGAATGGGCTACGCCCCGCTGCGCTAACAGAATTCAGAATTTAGAGTCAAAGAATTTTCTGTCAATGCGTAAGTTCTAAGTTTGACGAAATACTTACAGGACTTACGCAACTGGCACAGTGCGATCGCCATTTTTTAGCACTTATGTACTACAACTTTAATTTCTGTCTTCCGTAAGGCTTGTGGCAGAGTGCAAGTGAGAGCGATTCTCTAAAGAAGTAAACCAACCTCAAGGAATCAGGAGTCATAACAAGTCTTGATGTAGAAACTCTTGATTAAATTAATTCTAAACTTACTAGATTTTGACCATAATTAGCGACTAAGATAAATAATTTCAGCCATCGAGAACCTAGTAAAATCTCCTGGATTTCATCTCCAGCAAATACAGGAATTTCCCACTCTTGAGCATCTATTATTACCCTACCAATATAAACATCAAATTCAGTTTCTCCTTGAGCAGTTCTTAATTTATTTTGACGCAAAAAAGACCAATCAAAACTTTGTACATCTTGTTTGTTCATAGCTAAAAATTCAGTGAATCCTGTATCTAACATTGTTTCTACAGGAAAACTGAAGTCATCCCCTCCAATTAAATCAATTTCAAAGTAAACTTGACCTTTATCTCCAAATCTCCCCTCAATCATATTCTGCCACTAACTCCGGTTTCATTAATGCCAAAAATATGATGAATCACATGAGGATATTTTTCTCTGGCCATTTTACTTGCTACCTCTTGATCCCGATCAATAAAATAATCCCCACTATCAGGTTCAATGGCAATATACCAACCATAGTATTTATCTAGTATTTCTGGTTTTAAACGCTCAAAAATCACCCAACAACGCTCATAAAATGCCTGTCTTCTGGCTTTTTCTTGAGCTTTTTGTGCATCTGTCCATTGAATTTCCGGAAATACTCTCCCACGTCTGACAATTCTTTCTGGTGAAGAGTGTGTCATATTTTTGACCTTATGAAAATTTATTGTCTATATTTGATTATAAAATGCCAAATGGGAACCAATGGTTCCCAAATCTTACCAACGAGCGATCGCCAAGTTAGACCCTTGGTTCCAAGGGAACCAGAACAACAACATGTTGCTTGGTAACAGGCAGTAAAGCTTGCTGGTGGTAAAATTCCCTCCGGTCGTATTGTTCAAGATATTGTGGACAAAATATTATGCTTTATTGGACAGTATCCAGAAAAGTTCCGATATTCACCCCAAATGAGGTAGTTATACGGAAAAGCTCTGTATGATAGTTGGATATTGACGATATCCAGAAAAATTCTTGATGTTATGATTAAAACGTCTGTAATCCTTTCCCTATCTGAATCGCTTAGGGTGATATACCGAAAGTTTCGGCATAATAAATAGTTAGCTTGTACCTATAGGAAGAAAGTGATGGCTGCTGCTGCGGTAAAAATTATAAAGTTGAGATGCGAAAATCCCCAAGACAGTTTGACTGACGAAGTGAAGATGCAACAGGATGGCCGCCAGGTCTGGCCGAATAGAGATGATGGCTATTTTTCGATGTCAACAGGTAACGAGGTTCCGCTAAACCTGGTTCTCGCGTTTGACACCGTCACCCGCATCACTCTCTATGATGACGAAGACTTCGGCAGCGATGACAACCTTGGCACCGTAGAAATCTTTGACTACGAGGCGGGTGGCGAACGCACCAAGGACATCACTGGACCCGGATCGCTCTACAAACTGACCTACATAGTTAAAACTCTCGATTTTTAGCTGATCTCCAGTGCGTCGGCAAGCTCGACGACGTTAGCCTGGGAAGTCTTGGCTGCCGTTATCTGGCTCTGCACCAAGTTCTTGGACTCCTTCTTGAAAGTTGTTGACCAAGGAAAAATAGGCTTCAGGGTAATCAGAGTAGGTACACAACGCCAGCCATAGACCTTAAAATTAATTTAAAGATGATTGCGTGAGGGCAACCCGATGCAAATTACTCTGAACCTACCTGATAGCCTCAGCCAAACTAAAACCTTTAACCAGAGTGACTGGCTTCGTGAAATTGCCATTGCCCTGTTTCAGCAAGAACGCATTTCCCTCAGCCGCGCCAGCAAAATTGCTGGGATGGACGTGATGGATTTTCAAAAGCTACTGGCAGACCGGAACATTTACGTCCATTACGATGTGGAAGACTTTGAGCAGGATGTTCAGCACCTGCGCGATCGTGGCTGGCTATGATCGTCGTCAGCGATACCTCCGCCCTCTCCAATCTTGCCCTTGTCAATCATCTCTGGTTGCTAGAAGCCATTTACCAAACCGTTATTATAAAGGATATGCTGAAAACCCTGTGGCTTTAGCCCAGGGATGAAAGCTATTTCGTAGGCTTTAGCCTACCAGTCAGCTTCGTTGTTGTGCAATGTAGTTTTTAACTGTCTGTGTAGAAATA
>JAHHHB010000097.1 GCA_019359545.1 Desmonostoc geniculatum HA4340-LM1
ACGCGCTGCGGTTATTCCTACTCGTGTTTCTCTAATTTTACCACACACTGGTAGCTTAAAAGCCACCAAATAGTTTTCATCCCTGGACTGAAGTCACAGGGTTTTCAACATAGTATCCCTTATAAAACAAGAGATGCTTTAAGTCTTACTCTCTTGCAATTGTAAGTAAGAAGTTTTAAGTTAGGTGTACAATCTGTTATTTACCTGTCACGTTTTCAATAACTTTTTTGGCTTTTTCACCAAAACTTTCTTGTGGTTTTTGTTGTTGTTCAGCCTTCAAATTTCTTTCGTAAGCCTTCTCGATAGTTTGAAGGTTTTGAGAATCTTTTACCGCTTGTTCGTAAGCCTCTTGTCGTGCTTCTTCTTGAACCCCAACACCAGGATCGTATTCGTTAGCGCGGTTAATTTTTTCTTCAGAGTTAGGTTTATACTCTGGAGGTATTAGCTTTAATTCTTCAAGAGTAGTTGCATAACTAGCCTGCTGAATAAAAATGAATGAACCAGACAAGCTGATGAAAATCATCAAGCTAACAATCACGAAGCTTGAACGTAAAGCTTTCTGTAAAGTTAATAAAATTTTTGACATGGAAAAACTCTCCTACCTACTAACTTTTTGCTTTGAACCTTTGTTATGTCTGTATAAATAGACTCAATATCTGAGGCTCACAGGCATCCTAATTGTTTAGGTACAGTTCTTCCTTCTACCGCAGGGTATATTAATTTTTAGTTATGACCAATTGTGATGAATTTTAATTCCTCGGCTTTGCATTGTATATTCAAATAAATCTGTTGGTAGTGCTTCTTCCACAGGAAAAACGCCTGGTTGGTTAAGTTTACCTTCTAGCAATAACTGAGCAATACTACCAGTACCACAACCAGAAGCTCCTGCTGTATTTTCATGCACTAAATTGGAACAATAAACGGCTGTTTCACCATTTTTTTGTCCTGTAACTTCTGAACGAACGGCTACGCCAATACCACTAAAATTATCGGTGACATCTGTCATCAAATGGCTGACATGAGAAAGAAATTCAATCATGTAACGACGCTGCATTAACCTCTTAGGAAAAACATGTGCTGCAATCCAAGTGAGGTGATTGTAAAAATCGGGTACAGAGCCAAATTTAGTAATTACAGTTTTTACTGATGGAAAGGCTTTGGGTAGTGTAAAGGTTTCTGGCATATCAAACCAGTAAACTCCACTGCCTTTATAGGGAGGTGGAAATTCAACTATTTCTCTTTCACTATAAGGGTTGACTATCTCCCATTTTCCATTTATCCAAGCTTCAAAAGGATGTTGCAATCCCAGAAAAGTTGTTCGCATTACTGTAATGCCAGCACCACCAGAACCAGAAACTAAATAACTTAAATGGATCTTTTCTGGTTGCTCGAATTGTTCAACGCCCTGACGTACCATGCTGTTAGAAATACCAGGAAAAATGCCAGTATTAATAATCGCTGTTACTCCAGCAGCGGCAGCTTGTTGATGATAATTGAGAGCTTTACTAGTATAAGAACGGTGGTCGCTGACATCTATATAGTTAACGCCTTGAGCAATACAAGTTTCTAGAACATTAGTATCTCGGTAGTGAAATGGCCCTGCACAGTGGATAACTAAATTAGAGTTAGCGATCGCTCCTCTTAATTTATCAATTTCTGCTAGGTCTAATACTAAAAACTCTACTTGCCCCCCTGAAGATAAGCTAACGCCTTTCCCCTGCTCAGCAGAACGCCCAGTAATGGTAATCTGTGCCTGTGTGTAGTTAGCTAGATCCTGAGCAACACTGCTACCAATGCGCCCACGTCCGCCAAGAATTAAAACTCTGTCTGTCATTACTCCAGTATTAGCGACACTAACCTTATTTCATCAGTTTTCTGTCTTTTTTGTCATCGGTTATAGGTGTGATTTATTGCATTTCACAAAACTCTTCCTACAGATACGTTGTAGGGTAGCACAGCTGTCATTGGTGTCAACTTAACGTAAAAACCTTGTAATGGCGTGATATCAAAGTTACTCAATTACCAATCAATCCTGAGTCACCCCACCCCGGCTTTGCTGACGCAAAACCTCCCCTCCCCTTAGTAAGGGGAGGGGATTGAGGGGTGGGGTAGATTCAATTTGCCTGACTACTGTTAGCGCTGAATAACTTACTCCAGCGGTGCCTTCGCCGGGATGGGTGGAGTCACCAACTAACCAGAGATGTTGGATTGGTGTACGATTGGCGAAGCCGAAGGGGCCGAAAGTGGGGATTCTTTGACCGATACCGCCAACTATACCCCGATCGCGGGCTGTGTAATGAGCAAAGCTGCGGGGCGTTGCAGCTTCTACGTGGATGATAGTTTCTGGTTTGAGATAAAAGTATTGGGCAAGACGAGCGATCGCTTGTTGGGTATACTGTTCTTTTAATCCTGGATAATCTTGAGTTTGCCACCACGGTGTAGGATCGACGAATGAGGAAGCGATAATTGTGGCTTTACCTTCTGGGGCGCGCCCATCTCCAGGATGACTCACGGAAACAAATAAGGAATTAGTCTCGCCAATGGGACCATTGGCATCATACAAAAATTGTAGATGGGGTGGACAATCCACGGGGATAGCGCTGGCGTCTACACCCAAATAAACCACAAAGGCGCCCGATGCTTGGGGCAGTTTTTCCACTCTGTTTTGATAACCAGATGGCGCTTTTTCTCCTAACAACTGCACCAAGTTTTGTACGGTGACGTTGCTAACTACATGGTCGGCTGCTTCTGTCCACACTTCGCCGGTTTTCTGATTTCTAATCTTGACAGCGGTGGCTTTGCCGTTTTCGACTTTGATTTGTTCTACGGTGTGGCGCATCAATAATTTGCCGCCATCTCTTTCTAAGGATTCTACCAGGCGATCGCTTAATACTTGCATACTACCTTGGAGATGAAATAATCCTTGGGGTAGTTGCGATACACTCAAGGCTGTGGCGGCGTAAAGTAATGCTGTTTCTTCTGCGTTGACTTGGGAATACAACTTCAGTTGCAAATCTAAAAATGTTCTCAGTCGTTGGTCGTTTCCCACTCCACATAACCGCAAAGCATCGCCCACCGTCAACAAAGTGAAGGGTACTGTAATTAATGTACTGGGACGTACCGCTTGGGTTAACTGCCACAAATCCCATAAATTACGCGGTGGTAGCACTGGGTCACGTCCTTGAAATTCCCAGCTAGCATTAAATAAAGTTGCCATTAATTGCCAGAATGGTTCACTACCAGGAAACTGCCTTTGTCGTTCCTCTTGCCATTTCTTTTGGTCGCGCCAAACGTTAATGGGTGTAGTTTCTCCGGGTAAATATACCGCACAAGCTGGGTCGCAAGGTGTGGCTTCTGGTAAATCTATTTCTAATTCAGAGAAAATCCGGTGGTGAATTCCCCCTAGTTCCAACCCTGCAACTTGAGTTGCACCGACATCAAAGGTAAATCCTTGACGTTTAAAGGTTGAAGCACAACCTCCCGGTGCGATCGCTTGATCTAAAATTAAGACGCTGTAACCTCTATGGGCTAATAATGCCCCAGCAGTCAGTCCACCAATTCCCGCACCAATGACGACCACACGAGATTTAGTTTTTTCAGCAAAAATCTTGGACATTGATACTTATTTTTTTATAATTCTTAACATTACTACTCATAATTTTACAGCGTTATTCATTAAACCACAATCCTTGGTAGGGGCGCATCCTCTACAACTTTGTTGCACGGAAGTGCTATCACGTCTAAAAACCTTGGCTAGACAGATTAGAATAGTGGTGGAATAGAATTTTAGTTTCTAGTTGTTAACTGTAGTTAATTTGATAACTAAGAATATTATGTATATTAACGAGAAAGTACGTTTAATATCATCCACACTATCTTATTTAAGTCTTGCAGAGTTAAAATTATTAAGAGAAGAAATTGATTCTCTTATGAAAAATCACAGCGGTAATGTTAGAGGAAATTTTTTTGTGCGTGGCGATGATAACCGAGTTGTTCAGGCTGGTATTATTACGAATAAAAAAACTATTCCTCAAACTTCATTCATGACGGAATCAACTGTAGTTAATTCACCTATAGTAAGTTGTTCAATTGGTGAAATAAAGCAATTAACTCCTACTCAAAATTCTCCTAGATCCTTAGGTATTTGGAAAGGGAAAGTAGAAATATCAGAAGATTTTAATAAAACATCAAGTGATATTCTTTCGGAATTTGGTATTGAAGAATAATGGAATTCTTACTTGATACCTGTACTTTAATATGGTCACTTGAAGATAATTTTTGTCTTTTACCTGAAGTTAGTAAACAAATCTTAGATTCTTCAAATAAAGTGGTTGTTAGTGCTGTTAGTGTTTGGGAAATAGAAATAAAAAGAAAAAAAGGACAGATTAAAACCCCAGATAATTTAATACAAGCCATCATTGATACTGATTTTAGTTTTTTATCAATAACAGAACACCACGCTGTTAAAGCAGCATCTTTACCTGACCATCATAAAGACCCTTTTGATAGGCTTTTAATAGCACAAGCGATACTGGAAAAGATGATTATAATTACTTCCGATACTCAATTTATAAATTATGGAGTACCACTTTTATTTGCTACAAAATAATTAAAAAGATGTAATCGTACTTAGGTTGACACCTTGAAAAGGCTAGTCCTGAAAACTACAAAACTTAACTGAGGAGTAAGTCGTAGATAAGATAAAGGAGTAACGTAGCTCTCCCCACCCAAGTAGCAATGACTTCAACTCTAAACAAATTTCCTCGCCTAAATGCTCCAAACTTGCATAAATTGCCTAATGGCTTGACAATCATAGCCGAGCAGATGCCAGTTGATGCGGTAAATCTCAGCTTATGGATAAAAGTTGGCTCAGCTGTGGAATCTGATGCGATTAACGGCATGGCTCACTTTTTAGAGCATATGATTTTTAAAGGAACAGAACAACTGGCTAGCGGCGAGTTTGAACGTCGAATTGAAGAACGGGGTGCTGTGACTAATGCCGCTACTAGCCAAGACTATACTCATTACTATATAACTACTGCGCCTAAAGATTTCGCCGAGCTTGCGCCTTTACAAATAGATGTAGTATCTAATGCGAGTATTCCTGATGATGCCTTTGAACGCGAACGATTAGTAGTTTTGGAAGAAATTAAACGTTCAGAAGATAATCCCCGCCGCCGCACTTACAGGCGGGCGATGGAAACAGCGTTTGATCGGTTACCCTATCGCCGTGCGGTGTTGGGGCCAGAAGAAGTAATTGCTGGACTTAAATCCCAGCAAATGCGGGATTTCCACGCTACTTGGTATCAACCCCAGTCAATTACCGCTGTGGCTGTGGGTAATTTGCCCGTAGAAGAATTAATTGCGACTGTTAGCGAATCTTTTACACAAGCCCAGAGACGCGATGCATCGCGTCTGTACCCACTTTCCACTCCCCACTCCCCACTCCCCACCGAATCACCATTTACAGAAATAGTCCGTCGGGAATTTATTGATGAAACTCTGCAACAAGCTAGATTAGTGATGCTGTGGCGGGTTCCAGGAATGATTCACCTCGAACAAACTTATGGACTGGATGTTTTAGCAGCAATTTTGGGACACGGACGAACATCGAGACTAGTGCAAGATTTACGAGAAGAACGGAAATTAGTTACTTCAATTTCAGTCAGCAACATTAGCCATGAGTTGCAAGGTACATTTTATATTTCAGCTAAATGTGCAGTGGAAGATTTAGCTGAAGTAGAAAATGCGATCGCCCAACACATCAAAAGCCTACATACAGAGTTGGTGAAAGCATCAGAAATTGCGCGTGTGCGGCGGCGAGTAGCCAACAGATTTATCTTTGGTAATGAAACACCAAGCGATCGCGCCGGCTTATATGGCTATTATCATTCTTTGGTGGGAGATTTAGAACCTGCATTTAACTACCCAGCTAAAATTCAAAACCAAGATGCAACTGACTTAATGCAAGCAGCCAAAGAGTATCTCTCCCCAGATGCTTATGGTGTAGTTACACTGAAGCCGTAAATTGGAAATGGGCATGGGGCATTGGGCATAGGGTATGGGGAGTGCTGAGTTAAGAGTTAAGAGTTAAGAGTTAAGAGTGAGAGTTATTCTCCTTGTCTGCTTGTCCTCTTCTCATGCCCCATGCCCAATGCCCAATGCCCCATGCCCAGTTACTAATCCAAAATCCAAAATCCAAAATCCCACAATGTGGACTCAAATCGACGCGCATATTAGCCAAATAACTGGCGAAAAATTTCAAAGTCAGCAACGGCGATCGGTTGGTGGCGGATGCATCAACCAAGGTTATGCTGTCTCTAACGGTGAAATAACCTACTTCGTCAAGATCAACCAAGCCTCGCAAGTTGCAATGTTCGAGGCTGAGGCGCTGGGTTTAGAGGAAATGCTACTAACAGCTAGTATTCGCGTTCCCAAACCTCTTTGCTGGGGTGTGGCTGATAATTCTAGTTACATCGTCCTTGAATGGCTGGAAATGGTAAGCGGTAACACCAAATCATGGGAAGACATGGGACGCCAGCTAGCGGCGATGCATAAAGCTAGCAGTAATCAAGGTTTTGGTTGGAAAATTAACAATACCATTGGTTCCACACCCCAAATTAATACTTGGACAGCAGACTGGGTAGAATTCTATGTGAAACATCGCCTGGGTTATCAATTTCAATTAGCAAGGCGGCGCGGTGGTAATTTCCCTCAACAAGATAAGTTACTAGCGGCGATTTCGGAATTGTTGGCAAATCATCAAGTGCAACCTGCTTTGGTGCATGGCGATTTGTGGGGTGGAAACGCTGGGTGTACTGTGTCAGGAGAACCGGTGATATTCGATCCTGCAACTTATTTTGGCGATCGCGAAGTTGATATTGCTATGACAGAATTGTTTGGTGGCTTCCCAGCAGCGTTTTACAAGGGTTATAACGAAGTCTTTCCTTTAGATGCCGGCTATGAGCAGAGAAAAACACTTTATAACCTGTATCATATTTTGAATCACTTCAATTTATTTGGCGGTGGTTATGCTTCCCAAGCCAACCGGATGATTGACCAGATTTTGCGATGAAATAAAACTTAGAAGCTATTACAGGCAAAGATATATGAGTACAAATAATTTGCTTTCCCGAATTTCTATAGATCCAAATATCTGCTTTGGTAAACCTTGTATTCGCGGACATCGGATTTGGGTGTCGCTAATTCTGGATTATTTAGCTAATGGAACGACTATTGAAGAAATTTTAGAAGCATATCCTAGTATAGAAAGACAGGATGTACTTGCTTGTATTGCTTATGGCGCTGAAATGGCGCGAGATGTATTTGTAGAAATTCCTTTAACTGAAAAAAAGTAAGCAAATTCGTGAACTTAAAGCTTGATGAAAATATCGATATTCGTGTTGTGAGTTTATTGCGTTTAGCAGGGCATGATGTGGCCACAGTACCAGGGCAAGATTTGAGTTCTGCACCTGATGAGGTAGTAATTGATGTTTGCCGCTGTGAGGCTAGATGCTTAGTCACTTGCGATCGCGGGTTTGGAAATCGTCTGAGATATAATCCTTCTGACTATGCAGGAATTGTCATCATTCGCTTACCCTCTCGTCCTGATTTTGTATTTTGGCAAGCAGCAATAGAGACTCTAATTCAAGGATTAGAAACAACAGAAGTCGCTGGAAAGTTGTGGATTATTCAAGCTGGAAACATTCAAGAATACCAACCTATTGAACCAGATGTATAAACAACAACCCAACGCTTTCCCTAACGAATACCTAAATAATTTGTGGGGAGAAATCCAAGCTTGTCCTTATTTTGCCATCAACAACCTCAACCGCGATTTTGTTGCGACTAAAGGATTTTCGTTAGTATTTCAGCGTTCTGGATTAGCAACGGTAGAACAGCAATTTCCCTACTTCAAACCATATCTCGATTTGGCTCTCCAGCCGAATTGTAATGCATTTTACCTCAATCCTTTACAGTTAAAAGAAGGCTCTCGCGTCGATCCGCACATCGATCGCTCTTTACGTTCTTACTGCAAAACCATTGAACCGCCTATACTTGTGAGTGTGCTTTATGTGCGAGTACCCGCAGATATGGAAGGCGGAGAATTAGTACTGCGATCGCCCAAACGTCAACTTGGACAGATTAAGCCTCAAATTAATACTTTACTATACTTTCAGGGAGATTTAACCCATTCTGTTAACGCAGTCAAAACTCCTGGCGATCGCCTCAGCTTAGTTTGCGAACAGTATAGTTTAAATGAAGCTGAACTCCAAGAAATTCCCGATTTTACTATAGAATCAAGAAAAACTCAGTCTGCAACTAAAAAGAGAAAGTAAAAATACCATAGTAGGGTAGCACTGCTGTGCATAGGTGTAAACTTAACGTGAAACCTTTGTCAAGACTTGATATTGAGTTCATTCACTTACCGCGTTACCCCACCCTAACCCTCCCCGTATGTATTGGGGAGGGAACTAGATTTCTTTTTTCCCCCTTTATAAGGGCAGGGCTGTTTCATTCCCTAAAATGGTTAAAATTGCAAGGGTCAAAGAAATCAAAATTTAGGGCAAGCGTACAATTAGGGCAAAAAATTTTGCGTCTTCAAGCCCAAATAATGTTGTTTTTCTTTGCGCCTTTGCGTCTTTGCGTGAGAATATCCCCTTGACAAATCTCACAGACTAGCGAATGAAACAGCCCTGCTTTATAAGGGGGGTAAAACGCCTGTGAGATACGCATTTCTAGCTTAAGTTGACACCAATGACTGCTGTGCTACCCTACAGATGCGAAATTATTCAAATCTAGTTATGCAAATTACATGTGTTTTAGTTATTTAAGCCCGTTCGTTTGCTAAACTAAGCAAACCGCGTGAATACCCATTGTGAGAAAATTTTTCTCCTGTGACTTGTTCATAAACTGCTTCATAGCTATCAACCATTTGTTCAATACTAAAATGATTTTCTACATGTTGACGACAAGCATAGCGGTCTAACTCTGTTACTCGGTCAATAGCACTGATACACTCTTGAATGTTATTGCAAAGGAAACCCGTTCTACCGTGGGAAATAACCTCTTGGGTAGACCCTAATTTTATCGCAATCACGGGCGTACCCGAAGCCATTGACTCAACCATCACTAACCCAAACGGTTCTCGCCAAGTGATGGGAAACAGAGTTGCGACTGCACCTCCCATCAGGGTATTTTTTTCAGCATGGTTCGCTTCACCTAAATACTGAATTTGTTCGCCATCAATCTGTGGTTTGATTTCTGTTTCAAAATATTCCACATCAACAACGTCGAGCTTACCTGCAATTTTCAAACACCAACCACTTTGTTTGGCAATTTCTATGGCTAGATGTACTCCTTTCTCTGGGGATATTCGACCTAAAAAGGCTAGGTAGGGCGGATTTTCTGGTTGGGCGTGAAATTCATAATTGTTAACATCAATTCCGTTATAAACAGTTGCTACATAGTTCAGCCCTAACCTTGGTTCTCGCTGTGCATCGGAAATGCTGATATATGGTTGTTTTTTCCCAAAAGTAAACATCTTTTCGTTGTCAGAGGTAAAAATACCATGCAACGTATGAACCGTGGGAGTTGCGACTAGATTCGCGTAGGGTAATGCCGCATATCCCATATGAGAATGAATAATATCAAACTCTCCTGCTCGTTGATACACTGAAGCTAGTTCGAGCATTTCGTAAACGCCGTAATCTTTGATAGTGCGATCGAGTCTTAAGGCATGGGGATGAACTGATATTAGTTTTGCCAAACTAATAGAATCTCCCGATGCAAATAACGTTACTTCATGTCCGCGTCGCACTAATTCATCGGTGAGTAACCCTACTACTAACTCTATACCACCATAAGCTGGAGGGGGTACTCTCTCCAATAATGGGGCTACTTGAGCAATTCGCATTACAAACCTCCTAAAAATAAGACTTGAATCACAAGTATTTTCTTTTTGTCTCAGTAGTGCTTATACTTGATTTACTCTTGCACTCACGAGTAACTTAAGTCACTAAGTTTATTAACAATTCCATCAAAATATTATGCTCTTGCTTGTATATTTTTAATCTACCCTAGTGGATAAATTAACCTTTCCATAGGAGGTAAATATATTGGAATTGATGAAATTTAAGTACGATTTTCATCTAAATATTTTGGCGTTGCTGAATTGCGGTATGAACCCAGATGTAGAGACGTTGCATTGCAACGTCTCTACAAGGATTTTGATGTCATGCACAATCTGTTTCATTCATGAAATCGGCAACGCCAATATTTTTGATAATTATATTTTTTTTAATTACTAATATATAGTATAGTGATTTAAACCTGTATAAAAATATTAGATTAGCCCTATAAATGAGCTAAGTTTCAGATGTTAATTAATTGAAAAAGGGAGTAGGGAATGGGGAGTGGGGAGTAGGGTGTACTCCTTTTTCGTGATTAGTTGTGGGATTTTTCTGTGATTGACTGTCTTGTTTAAAGGATAGATTTTCGTAAATTAGCTATAGCAGCCCACTTTCATTTTTGAACTTAGGGACTTCCAAATAAAAAAATATCCAATTAACTCTTGTGGGGTGGGCATCTTGCCCGCCCAGTCTATAGGGCGGGCGAGACGCCCACCCCACAATATTGGATAATTTATTTCTTGGAGTTCCCTCACCTTGAAAGTGCGAGACAAGAGAGTTAGCACATTGACTTTTTACATGAAATATGATATTTTGTATTGCTGTATAAGAAAAACCAAATATAAACGTGAATATTTCTCCACATATCAAAAAACCGCGTGTCACATGGCAGGCGGTTTTCTCACTGCTGATATTTGTGTTTATGTACCTGCCTATACTGGTACTTGGCTTTTATAGCTTTAATCAGTCGCCTTACAGTGCAACTTGGCAAGGATTTACTTTGGATTGGTATGGCAAGTTGTTCAGCGACGATCGCATTTTATCAGCTTTGCAAAATAGTTTGATCGTTGCTGGTTGTGCAGTGGGGATTTCAGCAGTGCTGGGAACCTTAATGGCGGTTGGTTTAGCGCGTTACCAATTTCCTGGAAAGAATTTGTATCGTGGTGTTGCTTACCTACCATTGATTATTCCCGATATTGCGATCGCAGTGGCTACCTTGGTATGTTTAGCGGCGTTTGCAATACCTTTGAGCTTGTGGACAATAGTTGCAGCACACGTAGTGTTTTGTCTCGCCTACGTGGGACTTGTAGTTTCTTCCAGACTGACAAATTTAGATCCTCACTTAGAAGAAGCAGCATTAGATTTAGGCGCTACACCAACCCAAGCATTTATCAAAGTATTATTACCTCAATTAATGCCTGGTATTATTGCTGGTTGTTTGTTAGCTTTTGTCCTGAGTTTGGATGATTTTTTGATTGCCAGTTTTACTGCCGGTAGCGGTTCTAACACCCTGCCAATGGAAATTTTTAGTCGGATTAGAACAGGAGTCAAGCCTGATATTAACGCTTTGAGTGTGATGTTGATTTCCTTATCCGCGATCGTTGCTTTTGTAGCTGAATTACTTCGCATTTCCGGAGAAAATAAAAAAGAAGGAGTTAGGAGTGAGGAGTGAGGAGTTTGGAGTTTGGAGTTTGGAGTTAGAATCAGTTATTCGCCAGTCGGACAAAATATAAGCAAGAGAATTCTGGCGACTGACGCCAATATTACTGTTTTGATAAAAATTATTCATTATTTAGTTCTTAGCGAACTTTTTTATCTATAAACAACAGCTATCTTGAAGAAAAATTTATAATTTAGAATTAGGGTGCATTACGGCATTAGCCTAAATCACTATATTATCAAACTGTACTGACACCTAAATTTTGACTCCTAACTCCTAACTCCTAACTCCTAACTCCTAACTCCCCACTCCCCACATATTTTTAAACACATATAAAAAATTCCGTGTTCGCTTCTCTACATAACTGTTTTCAATAAGATGATATTGGGGCTAACTTTGGAGAAGATGCTATTTTCACTTCATTATGCAAATCTGCCAAAATCCCAATTGCTCAAATCCATTCAACTCTGATAGCAATAGATTTTGCGTCAGTTGCGGACAAAGAAACTTTGGCAAACTTCTCAGAAACCGTTACCGCGTATTGAGACTTTTAGGTGAAGGTGGGTTTAGCAGAACTTATGCTACAGAAGATGCAGATAGACTAAATGCACCTTGCGTTATCAAGCAATTTTTCCCCCAATTTCAGGGAACAGGACAACGCACGAAAGCAGCCGAATTTTTCAAAGAAGAGGCTTTTCGGTTGTATGAACTGGGAGAAAATCATACCCAAATTCCCAGATTACTTGCTTATTTTGAACAAGGTACTAGCTTGTATCTCGTACAAGAATTTATTCAAGGAAAAACTCTTTTACAAGAAGTTCAGCAACAAATCTATGGCGAAGAACAAATTTGGCAACTTTTAGCTGACTTATTGCCAGTTCTGCAATTCATTCATACTAGTAACATTATTCATCGGGATATTAAACCAGAAAATATTATCCGCCGTACGACTGATGGAAAACCTGTATTAATTGATTTTGGTGGTGCTAAACAGGTAACACAAACCAGTTTAGGCAGACAAGCTACAGTAATTTATACACTTGGTTATGCACCAACTGAACAAATGGCTGGCTTTGCTTGTCACGGGAGCGATTTATATGCTTTGGGTGTAACTTGCGTGCGTCTTTTAACTCAATGTTTGCCTTCACAAGATATTTCTGGACAGATTAAAGATCCTATTTATGATGCCATGAATGCTAAGTGGTTGTGGCGCGAACGGTTACAAAAAAATGGGATTACTATCAGCGACGAATTAGGAAAAATTTTAGATAAATTACTCAAACATTTACCGAGTGAAAGATATCAAACAGCAGCAGAAGTTATCAAGGATTTGGAGTTTACAAAATTAAACCTTGAACCTGTTGCGCTAAAAATGGTTTCCATTCCCCAACCCGTATTACCGCCGCCAAAGGTAATAGTCCCATTACCGCCCTTAGAAACTTTTGAATTTGAGGTAGTGACAGTAGACACAGCAGGTAGAGAAGTTAGCCGCGTCAGTCGCAGTGCAAACTTTTTTGCTGAAGATTTGGGTAAGTCTGTCACCTTAGAAATGGTATCAATTCCTGATGGTACATATATGATGGGTTCACCGGAGTTTGAAGGAGACGCTGACGAACGTCCTCAACACAAAGTTACGGTAGAACCATTTTTTATGGGAAAATTTCTTGTAACTCAAGCACAGTGGAGAGTAGTAGCAGCTTTACCTAAAGTCAACCAAACCTTAAATCCTAATCCATCGAAATTTAAAGGTTTAGATAGACCAGTAGAAAATGTATCTTGGCATGAAGCTGTAGAATTTTGTCTCAGGCTATCAGAAAAAACTGGACGCGACTATCGTTTACCGAGTGAGGCTGAATGGGAATATGCTTGTCGTGCTGGAACTACGACATCCTTTCACTTTGGCGAAACCATTACCACCGATTTAGTTTGCTGTGCTGACGAACCAAAAAGCAAATTCCGCAAAGAAACAACCAATGTAGGCAGTTTTGAAGTAGCCAACGCCTTTGGATTGTACGATATGCATGGGCTAGTTTGGGAATGGTGCGCTGACCCGTGGCATAACAATTATAATGATGCACCTTCAGATGCAACAGTTTGGGAAGCCGGCGGTGACATGCATCGCCGAGTTCTGCGCGGCGGTTCTTGGAGTTTCAGCGCCGAACTTTGTCGCAGCGCCAGCCGTAGTTGGAATGAGTCAGACGGTGGGTTGAGGATTTGTGGCTTTCGAGTGGTTTTTTCTGTAGATGGAATGCTTTAAGGCAATACGCTTGGGTTAAGGCTAAAACTCTTTATCAAAGTCAATTTTTTAACGAACCACTCCAGGCGCAGAGGACACAGAGAAAGAGAAGGAAAAAATGCTTAACTGAACTGTATTGTGCTTTAAGGGACTTCCCAGGAAAAAATAGTCCATTCCTGCGGGATGCGCCCCTACAAATGTACAAATAATTTGGGATAATTTATTCTCTGGAAGTCCTAAATCAAGTTTTGAACTCGTAAATCAAGTTTTGGACTTGTAAATCAAGTTTTGAACTTGTAAATCAAGTTTTGAACTTGTAAATCAAGTTTTGAACTTGTAAATCAAGTTTTGAACTTGTAAACCTCTTATTTTCAAGAAATTTCAGCAAATCTACTTACAGTTTTGTAGGGTGCGTTATGGACGTTAGTCCTAACGCACCCTACTGGCAAAAAACCCTGTCGAAAAATGGCATAAGCTGGTAATATATAAAACAAACTGCCTGTAGTTTTGAGTTATGCAAATCTGCCAAAATCCCAATTGCTCAAATCCCTTCAACCCTGATAGCAATAGATTTTGCATGAGTTGCGGACAAAATAACTTTGGTAACTTGCTGGGGAATCGCTACCGTGTTTTGAAACTCTTGGGCGAAGGTGGGTTTGGCAGAACTTACACAGCAGAAGACACGGGTAGATTTGATGATGTGTGTGTCATCAAGCAATTTTTTCCCCAAGTGCAAGGAACAGCAGCACTTGCTAAAGCAACAGAATTATTCAAACAAGAAGCTAAGCGACTTTATGAATTGGGAGAAAATCATTCTCAAATTCCGAGATTGTTAGCTTATTTTGAACAAGGTGCAAGTTTGTATCTCGTGCAAGAATTTATTCAAGGACAAACTTTGCTCAAAGAACTTCAGCAACAAGCTTTTAGTGAAGCACAAATTCGGGAACTTTTAGCAGATTTATTACCAGTTCTGCAATTCATCCACGATCGCCATGTCATTCATCGGGATATTAAACCAGAGAATATCATGCGGCGTGATGGCGATTGTAAACTAATTCTAATTGACTTTGGTGGCGCTAAACAAGTCACTCAAACGAGTTTAGCCAGACAAGCCACAGGAATTTATACCGTTGGTTATGCCCCAAGCGAACAAATGGCGGGGTTTGCCACTCCTCTTAGTGATTTATATGCATTGGGTGCCACGTGTGCGCGTCTTTTAACTCAATCTTTGGCTGTGCAAGATACCAATGGTAATCTGTACGATCGCGTTTATGATGCTTTTAATGCTCAATGGTTGTGGCGAGAAATTTTGCAGGAAAAAGGTATTACTATTAGCGAGGATTTAGGGCAAATTATCGATAAATTGCTCAAGCATTTACCACGAGAAAGATATCAATCAGCAACAGAAGTTTTGCAAGATTTAAATTCTCCAAAAACCAAGGTTGCAACAACAATTCTGGAGATTCCACAACCGCAATCACCAATTGTTCAAGTAAACACTACATCTCTACAAACATTTGAATTTGATGTAGTTACAGTAGACGCAAAAGGTATAGAAATTAGCCGTAAACGCCGTAGTGCAAACTTCTTTGTAGAAAACTTGGGAAATGGGGTAATTCTAGAAATGGTATCCATCCCTGGTGGTACTTTTATGATGGGTTCACCGCCAACAGAACAAGGACGACGCGATGATGAAGCGCCGCAACATCAAGTTACAGTTCCTCGGTTCTTTATGGGTAAATATGAAATTACCCAAGCCCAGTATCAAGCAATTATGGGCAGTAATCCTTCCCACTTCCAAAGCAATGGGGCAAATCTACCTGTGGAAAATGTGAGTTGGAATGATGCGGTGGAATTCTGTCAAAAGTTGAGTCAAAAAACAAAACGAAAGTATCGTTTACCTAGCGAAGCAGAATGGGAGTATGCCTGTCGTGCTGGGACTACTACACCATTTTATTTTGGTGAAACAATTACCACTGATTTAGTCAACTACAACGGAAATTCTACATACGCCTCTGCACCAAAGGGTAAATATCGTCAGCAAACAACACCAGTAGGAAGTTTTCCGCCTAACGCCTTTGGTTTATATGATATGCACGGCAACGTTTATGAGTGGTGTCAAGATTACTGGCATCAGAATTACCAAGGCGCACCCACTGATGGCAGAGCTTGGTTAAACACTGGTTTATTCTCTCGTTTGTTCTATGATAAATTGATGCGCGGCGGTTCTTGGTTCGTCAATCCAGACGACTGTCGCAGTGCCAACCGCAATAGTTTTATGCACGCATATCGTTACGGCAATGTGGGTTTTCGTATAGTTTTGGTGCTTACCTGAACCAGATATAAGTTTGGTAGTTCATGATAAATCCTTCTCAGCCGCAGTATTGTCAGCAAAAATAGCAAGAAAAGCCTTGTGATGTTTGCGGTTAAAATACTTCTCAAGATCCCGATTCAATCATGCTTTGACATCGTTTGGCTTTATTTTCTCCTGCTAAACTTTTAACTAAAGGTAGTTGATGTTAGCAAAAAAGACACGAGGAAAGGTTGAATGAATACTATTCTATCCAAGAGAAAATGCAGGAATACATTGAAAATGGTTTGCGTTTGGGATGGCTGATTAATCCTCAAGATGCAAATGTGGAAATTTACCGAATCCAAAAAGCTGTAGAAGTTATCCAAATGCCAGCGATTCTTTCTGGAGAAGATATCTTACCTGGATTTGAACTGCAACTTTAGCTAAAGAAAGATTTCCACGTACATTCCTAACGAAATGCTCTCTACTTCTGCTAAAATTTTATCGACAATAGTTGTTAATAGCTTTAATCGATTTGTGGGAAGCTCAATAATCGCTATGCTTCTTCCAGTCAAGTTTTGCTGGTATTTCAAATTTTTATCTGATGTGAGAAAAATATCATACGCGCCATCAATCCTCACCATTAGTTCACCATTTTTAACTCCAGCCCATCCCTGTTCCTGAACGGTGGTTACTTCATAAGCTGACAAATAGCGCTTTAAAGCTTTTGGTAAATTCTCATCCAGAATGATTTTCATATTGAACTTGTTCACGAGCAAGTCTTAGAAAATTCACCGCATCTACACGATTAACAGATGGGAAATTGTCCAAAAACTCATCCAGAGAAAATCCATCGTCTAAATACTCAAGAAGCGATTGCGCTGGAACTCTCGTATTTCGGAATACTAAAGTTCCACCCATGACTTCTGGATCGGAATTTAATGGACTTTGAAATAAGGTAATCATAATCTTTGTTTTTGCTATTTTTTCATCCAGTATATCGCCCAATACGGTTCGGTTAAGCCAAGAGACGCGATAAATCGCCGTCTCTACAAGGATCAATCTTTTGTAGAGACGGCGATTTATCGCGTCTTTGGATCTATTAAACATCAAATACAGCATATTTTCCGGAAAGTGAAGTACACTATCTATTTCTAAAAGCTAGACAAAAAGCCTATTAGATTTCTGAATTATGCTGTAAGTTATAGTTTGCAATAAGCAATTCATCGCTGATTCAAGATTATCAGGATTAAATTACTGAGTACAAATTTTGATTGATTTACGCCTAGCTACTTATAACCAACTACCAAGTTTCTGCTGTGCCTTTCTTATAAGGTTCACCTGTAAAAGGTTGTACGCCGATAGTAGGATAAGCATCATCATTAGGACCAAAAATCCGCATTGCAGCTTCAGAAATATACTGGGTTACGTTAGCAAGCATTTGGGAAATATTGGAAATAGTCATATTATTGGACTCCTAATTTTTGAGTCACTTTAGTTGTGATATTTATACTCTAATCCTGATTTTGTTGAGTAGCCGCAACTCTCAATATATTGACAATCTATGCAATGTTTATTCAGATAAGTTTGCAATACTTTAGTTTTTCAAAAAGTCAAAATTTTTTCCTTATTTCTAATTGTAACCTAGTTTTGTTTCCAATCCCATCTGTAGGAGCGTACAGCTGTACGCCCCTACCTATGTATCTGTATCAGGTATTTGGTGAAAAGGTATTACTATTCATTTTATCCAATTCGCACTATTACTAGTTATTACTATTAAAAAATGTTAAATAATTTATGAAGTTAATATTAATATGGCTGTAAATCTACTGTTATACAGTCGTATCGGAAATCTATTTGCTCATAGTTGACATTATTTATGGTAAATATTACCATAAATAAAAGAGGCGTTCTTATAAGGAAGCTCTGGCATGACAACTTTGGACTATGTAGATAAACAGCAAACCCAGGAACTAAACCTGTGTGCAGATGATTACAGTTTGCTGACCGATCTTTATCAATTGACGATGGCGGCTTGTTACACAGGCGAAGGTATAGAACAACGACGGGCAAGTTTTGAGTTGTCTGTCAGACGCTTGCCAGATCATTTTGGTTATTTAATTGCAATGGGTTTGGCCCAGGCGTTGGAATATTTGGCAAAATTTCGCTTTAGTTCTTCGCAAATTGCGGCATTGCAGGCGACGGGGATTTTTGCTCATGCAAGCGATCGCTTTTGGTCGTTATTAGCCCAAGGCAAGTTTACCGGCGATGTTTGGGCAGTACCAGAAGGTACGGCTCTGTTTGCCAATCAGCCACTTTTACGGGTGGAAGCACCTCTTTGGCAAGCACAACTAGTGGAAACTTATCTTTTAAATACTATTAATTACCAGACCTTGATTGCCACAAAAGCAGCACGGTTGCGGGATGTAGCTGGAGAGTCAGCAACACTTTTGGAATTTGGCACAAGACGCGCCTTTAGTCCCCAAGGATCTTTGTGGGCGGCGCGGGCGGCTTTGGCAGGTGGTTTAGATTCCACTTCCAATGTGTTAGCAGCGCTACAACTGGGGCAAAAACCAAGTGGTACGATGGCACACGCCCTAGTGATGGCGCTGTCAGCAATAGAAGGCACTGAAGAACAAGCCTTTAGTGCATTTCATCGATATTTTCCGGGTGCGCCATTGTTGATTGATACCTATGATACCGTTGCTGCTGCCCAAGGCTTGGCTGAAAAAGTCAATTCCGGGGAAATGCAATTAACAGGCGTGAGATTGGACTCAGGAGATTTAGTTACCTTATCAAAACAGGTGCGATCGCTACTTCCTGGTGTGCCAATTTTTGCTAGTGGCGACTTGGACGAGTGGGAAATTGCCAGACTCAAAGCTGCTGGGGCAGAAATTGATGGTTACGGACTGGGCACACGATTAGTTACAGGTTCTCCTGTAAATGGAGTTTACAAACTTGTAGACATTGATGGTATTCCAGTCATGAAGGAGTCGAGTGGCAAGATAACTTATCCAGGGCGCAAGCAGATTTTTCGCTCGTTCACAGGAGGTAAGGTAAAAGCAGACAGGTTGGGACTTTTAGGTGAAAGTTCCTGGGAGGAACAACCATTATTGCAGTTGGTAGTCCAGCAGGGTAAACGGGTGCAACCGCTGGAGAGTTTGGAAACAATTCGTCAGCGAACAGCTGCTTCAGTTGCTAGTTTGCCAGAACAGACACGGCGCTTGGATCGTCCTGTGGCAGTAGAAGTGGAAATTTCTGAGAGTTTACGGGTGTTGACTGAAGAAACTAAAAAACCTAGACGCGCCAGCGGCTTGCCGCTGGCTACCGCAAAGGACGCAAAGTAATACCAATAAAAGCTTATTTAGTGACTCTTCCAAAATCCAAAATCTAAAATCCAAAATTGTAAGATGATGAGAATTGCTTTGTTTGGAACTAGTGCCGATCCGCCAACTGCTGGACATCAGAAAGTTTTGAGTTGGTTGTCTGAGATTTACGATCGCGTAGCGGTTTGGGCAGCAGATAATCCATTTAAGTCCCATCAAGCACCCTTACAGCATCGGGCGGCAATGCTGCAATTGCTGATTGCGGATATCGATACGCCACGGCAAAATATTGCTTTGGAACAAGAATTGAGTAGCTTCAGAACCCTGGAAACAGTGGAAAAAGCAAAATTGCGTTGGGGTGATAACGTTGAATTAACATTAGTAATTGGTTCAGATTTACTGACTCAGCTACCACGTTGGTATCGCATTGAAGATTTGTTACAGGAAGTGCAACTATTGATTGTGCCGCGACCGGGATATGCAATAGATGAGTCTAGTTTGGAGGTAATACAAAACCTGGGAGGGAAGATGGCGATCGCTAGTCTAACTGGTCTAGATATTTCCTCAACAGCTTACCGCGAACATGGAGATTCTCAAGCCCTGACTCCCCCTGTAGTTGCTTATATTAATCGAGAGCATTTATACGAATGCCAGGACGCCAGCAAAAAAAGATTCCAACTCCGCTAAATCAACAACCTTTGGCCGATTTCAAGGTTGGTGTTGATAATGTTATTTTTTCTGTAGATACTGCACAAAATCGGCTGTTAGTTCTGTTAGTAATGCGGCAGCAAGAACCATTTTTAAATCATTGGAGTCTTCCCGGTACTTTAGTGCGTCCAGGAGAGTCTTTAGAAGATGCCGCCTACCGCATTATGGCAGAGAAAATTAAGGTCAACAACCTCTATTTGGAACAACTTTATACCTTTGGAGGTCCAAATCGTGACCCGCGAGAAGCAACCGATAGCTATGGTGTGCGTTATCTATCAGTTAGTTATTTTGCCCTTGTGCGATTTGAAGAAGCCGAATTAATCGCCGATCGAGTTACGGGAATAGCTTGGTATCCCGTTAAACAAGTCCCACAATTAGCCTTCGATCACAATGAAATTTTGGCTTATGGACATAGACGTTTGCGAAATAAATTGGAGTATAGTCCAGTGGCTTTTGAAGTCTTACCAGAAATGTTTACTTTAAATGATTTATATCAGTTATACACCACAGTTTTAGGTGACAATTTTTCTGATTATTCTAACTTTCGGGCGCGTTTACTCAAGTTAGGTTTTCTATCCGATACCGGAATTAAAGTCTCACGGGGTGCTGGTCGTCCGGCTAGTTTGTATAAGTTTGATGCTGAAGCTTTTGCCCCGTTGAAAGATAAACCTCTGGTGTTTATTTAACTATGACTGTTGACTGAGGAGTTATTCTTCGCCCCTCCGGAACCCTCATCTTCCCATGCCCAATGCCCCATGCCCCATGCCCCATGCCCAATGACTAATAACTAAGAAAATGAAAATTGCGATCGCTCAAATTAATCCGACTATTGGTGATTTACTAGGAAATGCCCAAAAAATCCTAGAAGCTGCACAACGCGCTGCATCTAGCGGTGCGCGTTTGTTGCTTACACCTGAACTTTCTTTGTGTGGCTATCCACCACGAGATTTATTACTAAATCCTAGTTTTGTAGAAGCTATGAATATAACTTTACAAAACTTAGCCCAGGATTTACCAGCAAATTTAGCTGTGTTGGTAGGAACTGTTGAACAAAATATCAAAGCTCATATTACTGGTGGTAAAAGTTTATTTAACAGCATCGCTTTGTTAGAAAATGGCCAAGTCAAGCAAGTTTTTCACAAGCGACTTTTGCCTACTTATGATGTATTTGATGAACGTCGTTATTTTGAACCAGGCTTGCAAGCTAACTATTTCACTTTAGATAATATCGATATCGGCGTTACTATTTGCGAAGATTTATGGAATGATGAGGAATTCTGGGGCAAACGTACTTATGCAGTCAATCCCATTGCTGATTTAGCAATTCTGGGTGTAGATTTCATTGTGAATTTGTCTGCTTCTCCTTATACTGCCGGCAAACAACAATTTCGTGAAACAATGCTTAAGCATAGTGCAGTGCGTTTTCAACAACCAATTATTTATGCTAACCAGGTTGGAGGAAATGATGATTTAATTTTTGATGGTCGAAGTTTTGCTTTGAATCGTCAAGGTGAAATTATCTGTCGCGCTCGTGGTTTTGAAACTGATTTGTTGGCGGTTGAATTTGACGAGGCGGTGCGAGATTTGCAATTGAGTTCTGTGGCACCTGCATATGAGTCAGAAGATGAGGAAATCTGGCAAGCTTTGGTTTTGGGAGTCCGAGATTATGCCCGCAAATGTCGCTTTTCTAAAGTAGTTTTGGGTCTAAGTGGCGGGATTGATTCAGCATTAGTAGCAGCGATCGCCACTGCTGCACTTGGTCAAGAAAATGTGCTGGGTGTTCTCATGCCTTCGCCTTATAGTTCCGACCATTCTATTAGCGATGCTTTGGCATTAGCCAAAAATCTGGGAATTAAAACTGATATTTTACCAATTGAACAGTTAATGCAAGGCTTCGATCGCACCTTAGCCGATTTATTTGCAGGTACAGAATTTGGACTAGCAGAAGAGAATATCCAATCCCGGATTCGCGGTAATTTATTAATGGCGATCGCTAACAAGTTTGGCTATCTTCTCTTATCCACCGGTAACAAGTCAGAAATGGCTGTTGGTTACTGTACTCTCTACGGCGATATGAATGGCGGTTTAGCAGTCATTGCAGATGTTCCCAAAACCCGCGTTTATTCACTTTGCCACTGGTTAAATCGCCATCACGAAATCATCCCCCAAAACGTCCTAACTAAAGCACCAAGCGCCGAACTCAAACCAGGCCAAGTAGATCGAGACTCTCTACCGCCCTACGAAATTTTGGACGATATCTTGCAACGCCTGATTCACAACCACCAATCAGCAGCCCAAATTGTCGCCGCCGGTCACGATTCCGTAATTGTCAACCGAGTAATTCAAATGGTGGCGCGGGCTGAATTTAAACGCCGACAAGCACCCCCCGGCTTAAAAATCACCGATCGCGCCTTTGGAACTGGTTGGCGAATGCCAATTGCGAGTAACTGGGTTGGTGTCAAAAACGCCTACCAAACTAAAACCACACCCACGCCGACATTAGTTTGTTCGGATGGACAAGATGCACAGCCGCGAATTAAGTAAACGTGAGTTCGATGAACCTCTCCCCAACCCCTCTCCGAGACGGAGAGGGGCTTTAGTATCCTGAGTGGAGTTTAGACTAGTTCCGAAATAACCAGGACTTACGCAAGACGTGACCGAAAACCTTATTCAAGGGTTGCGGTAATTCATGAATTACCGCTACTTTCGTTATCTTTTGCGTAAGTCCTGATAACTAAAATCTAAAATCTAAAATCTAAAATTGGCACGGTCAAAGAGACGCAAGCCGCTGGAATAGCTGCGTGTAGAATTGGACTTGCTTCGTGATGTTTAGTACATCCGGCATACATATAATATCGAGGTGATCGGTGTCGTTGAGCATCTGATAGAACCACTTGCCTGGTGTAAAATTCTGGTGAGTTGCTTTGATTTCCCCACCTACTGGGTGACTACCGCTGATGCGTGGAAACGTTTGAGTGTAGGCGGAAACCAAGCCGTCATTAGACCACCAATCTGACGACTTGAAGCCGGGATAGAAGGGCTGGTTGAAGACCTTGCTTCCCTGATAGTAGGCGGGGGCGATCATCAATGGGTTCATCAGTAGTGTAGGAACTTGGCATTCAGTCAAAAACCCTTTGTGGGTCTGCTCTGTGACATAGGTAAAATAGTAGGTGTCGGGATGGGTCTGACATAACTTGTTCTGATCGAGGGCAGCTTGAATGGTTAGCCAGTACATGGCGTTGTCTTTGCCGCGAAACATTGGGGAATCGGTAATCCGCTTCACCAGTGACGGTAGAGTTTCGCCCGGCTGTAGAGTAAAGCCCCAGTGACCCAAGTCGAAATCGTAGACGCGGTTAAAAAGATCTCCAGTTATATTTACAGTGAATTCAATCCACGCATATACAATGGCAGCAACAGAATTCGCGGGGATTAAACCTGTTTTCTCGTCACAGCCGAAAAAGTAGGTAGAAGTCATGCCATTAAGCACGCCTGAAATGCCAGAAACAGATTTTACCCACTTCGCGTTCGACCCCCATCCGAAGTAGTCCGTGGCGAGGAGTTGCTGTACCATCCAACTAGTCGGTGCGCCCATGCTGTGTCCGACCAAATGTACCGGATTTGCTTCAGACCAGTTTGGGTGGAACGCTGCATTCTTGTCAAAAGTTTTTCCAAAACGTGCGTGTCCCATCTCCTTAGCGTGGGCTTCGCCATAATCAACTGTGCCCCCTTTGATCTGAAAAGCAAGCTCACAGGCGCGATCGTGGGTGCTACTGAGTGGCCCCACGCCGGCTATATATCGGGGCAAAGGGGATGGCACAGTTGGTGCAAAGCCCCAGTAAGGAAACCCGCCTACCTCGGCTGGTCCCCATCCGACTAAACCGTGACACAGTATGACAGGATAATTGTTTGGCATGTTGTTTTCGCTCACTTTCTCCGATTGGATCGACTGACTCTAGAGATCAGAACTGGTCTAAATTCGAGGCGATCGCCCTCAAACAAGATTAA
This sequence comes from Desmonostoc geniculatum HA4340-LM1, assembly GCA_019359545.1. Lineage (GTDB taxonomy): Bacteria > Cyanobacteriota > Cyanobacteriia > Cyanobacteriales > Nostocaceae > Nostoc > Nostoc geniculatum. The sequence goes on from JAHHHB010000097.1 coordinate 24,140, forward strand.
TCTGTTGATATCAGGCGATCGCCATCCTGAACAACATACCAGTTAATAGCAAGCGATCATCCTCAAAAAACACAATCGTTGACGTAGGCGAATAGTGCGTAGGTTTTTGGGACTGGCACAATATTGAGTCAAGCCCAGTTACAGAATCACTCAGCCAAACACTTTTGCAACATCAGCCAAATTCTGATGTTTGATTGTTTGCATACGGTTGGCTCATTTGGAACCCTATTTTTAAATTTGCACAGCAGGGCATTGGTACAATTTACCGTTGGCATCGCCGTTTTTGAAGGACACTTTCCCTCACCCGATCGCCAGGTCTTCTTGAATATTAAGATTTGCTTCTTTTATCAAAACTTTTAACAAAGCTGCTATACCAATTTGGGCGGAAACTGCATTAGCATCCCATTTACCATCGGCTACATACTTGCCTTTGTTGTAGTGGTTAGTCCCTGACCATAAATAAGGCGTGAGAACTTCTGGATGGTATTTTCTATAACCAACACCGTTGTATCTTTCTAGCTGCCAAAGCTGTGCTGCCAAACTCCAATCTTTGACTCGGTTGAATTCTTTCATTGTCAAAGCATCAACGGCGCTTTCTTCCCAAGTGTATCCAACCTGCCAGCCTTTGATGGGGTCAGCTAGTGGTCTGCCGGATGGTTCGTTGACAGTGCGTTTTTTTAGCGAGTCGCCGTTGTGCAGTACTTGGAAACTTTTTATACAAAATATTAATTTTTTCACACAAAAATTTTTGATATTTTATCAAAACAGAATTCAGGAGTCAGGAGTCAGAATTCAGAATGAATTTTGTACGACTGGTTGATAGCGCAGCGTTAGCGAGTCCGCGTTCGCGCAGCGTCTCGTAGAGAGCGTCGCGTCAAGATTGCTGAATTCTGAATTCTGAATTCTGAATTCTTCTTCAAGCTTCACAAACTAGTCTTAAGTTGATTTCTGTCTTTTTGTGAATCCAAGCCTAATTAAGTATAAATATTTAAATAGTGTTCAATAAAAAACAATTTGAAATTAAGTAAAATTATATAAATTTTTGTGTGTAAATCATAAAATAATAGTAAAAATTTTGACATTATATTAAGAAGTTGCAGTGTAGTTTAAAACAACATCAATCCTGAAAATGATGTTTATACTTAGAAGTAAGTCTATCAAGGTAGGTGCATAATGAAACTACAAGATTTCTTAGGAAAAGATGAGAAATGGGGATTCGAGGCGATCGGCAAAGATCCAGAATTAACTCGTCAGATTCAAATACTGTTAATTGGTTTGGGTTTACTCGACCCTCCAGCCGATGAGAAATTTGGGCCAATATCTGCCGCAGCCCTGAAAAAATTTCAAGAATTAATGAAAACTGGAGAAACTGACTTTTTAGGGGCAGTCACCGCCAAAGAACTAATTGAAACTAAACGAGAGGAACTTCCTAAACCTCCCCTAAAACTTGGTAATGACATTGCCAGTAAAATTGTGAAATACATGCAGGCAAAAAACTATGAAGTATTCACTAACCCCAAAGAATACAACATTGTTTATTTAGAAGGAGTAAATGAAGACTGGACTCTCAACAGCGATACACCTAATCAATTCAACGATCGCCGCGTTGTAATTGAAGTAGTAGACGGTATTCCTAAAATTGTAAATCACTGGCAAGCCACTACAGAACCAGGTAGTCGCTATACTTATAACCCGATGAATCCCGGAGGTGCTGCTAGAATTAAATTTGGGCAATATAAAGCTTGGTCTGTTGGCATACACGGCAATTCAGAACCTCATGAAGCATTAATCCAAGTTGCACCTATTACTGTTTACCGAGATTTTAATAAAGATTTTCAACGGACTGGCGACAAACTGGATACAGGTCTTTTCTTAATAAATCAACACTACGGTTATGATGCTCCTGCAAATGATATCAAGAATGCTAGCGCAGGTTGTTTAGTAGGACGCAGGCGCGAGGGGCATCGAGAGTTCATGGCGATAATTAAACAAGACCCCCGCTATTTAGCTAATAAAAGTTATGTCTTTTATACTACTGTCATTCCTGGGGATGATTTATTGAAGTAATTTTGAGGATGAAGCAACACAAAGTAGGGGCATAGCAATGCTCATTGGTGTCAACTTAGGGACTAGCAGGAAAATAAAGTACCCGTTAAACAGGGACGATAGTAATATCCCATTTGGGTAATGTTTCAGAACGTTGCCATTGGGGTTGATACTGTTCTAACTCTTGTGAAAGAACCTTAATT
>JAHHHB010000099.1 GCA_019359545.1 Desmonostoc geniculatum HA4340-LM1
CTCTCTGATTCTCATAATTTTCTCAGTTATGGACAGCATTCGTATAGCCCCCCCCATTAATTCGCGAGGCATCATCGCGAATATTTTCTCCTTTCTTTCATCTTCTTGCCAAATTGGGATGCTCCCGGGCAACGCACCTTATTTGCCTCGCTTTCAGGTGCGTTTGCCCTAGAATTTAAGCGAAAGTGTATCACGTGTTGCCTAACAACTTCACTTCTAGCAATGTGATTGGAGGTCAAATTATCCTCACTTCTATAGGAAGCGTTGTTAGTGGTTTGTTCCAAGGTAGGACAGTACAAAGAACCATAGCTCTGTTGGCAACGGATGTCCAAGCTTGCAGCAATCAGGGTCTCTTTAGCATTGGAGGTCCCCAGACACTGATTATTTTAGGGTCACTATAGCCCTTTTTTGCAGTCTGGCAGAACCCAATCGCTGAAAGTATAAGATTCTTGTTTGACTTTTTTAACGAAACTCCGTACACCTCTAAAAGGCTGATTTCCTACTCTTGTACAGACAAGGATCAACCCCTTGTCTGTACCTATTCCTGCCAAGAGCGAATAAGTTCAAAAATCAAAGCGGATTACTATAGTGAATTTTATTTCTCAAGACAGATGATTTAAATTTATAAACCTATCTTAGGACAAATAGAATAAAACTCAACTTAGGCTATAAGATATCTGAACAAGTAAAAATCACTTTAGTAATAGTAAATATATGTTGAGTATACTTTGGGGCATTGTTGTTGTGCTGGTTGCTTTTTGGGCATTAGGATTGGTACTTCATATTGCCGGAAATTTAATTCATGCTGCACTACTTTTAGCTATTGCACTTGCTATTTACAATTTTCTCAAAACGCGTGATGTATGAATAACTGACCAAGCCCCGTTGGGGCGGGAGTCGGGAGTAGGGAAAAAAACAGCGACCCCAACCACCGATCTACAAGCCCTATGAATAAAGAATGGGTAGACTGCTTGATCGCCTTTTGTTTTAGGCTGTTTCATCCGTCAAATTAAAGCCCCAAATTTTGAGAACCGCGATCGCTATTTCCTTATCTACACCTTCATAAACCTCCCATTCATCTGGGTGATCTTTAGGATGTCCGTCACCTACATTACCTGCAACTTTTATCACTGGAACACCCGCCAAGCTATCGCGCTCCATCCCTTTTGGGAGGGCTAGTTGGAGTTTGTGACCTACGAACTTCGATGCACTTGAATTAGCTACAGATTCACGGATTAAACAGATATCACCAGCAATCCCCCAAGCAGTTTGGTAGATGTGGAGAAACGATATATAGGTTTCTGGTTTGATGGCTCTTTTTAAAACTTGCATTATCTGTAATCCTTACTTCGTCGTTCTTGATTCAAGAATTTCATGCAAACACTACCTCTATTTAAAAGATCCTCTTTTAATTATCGTTATAGTCTTCGAGCGTCGCGTCTTGATTGTGACTACTGAATTCTGAATTCTTCTTCAATTTCTCAGTTGCACAGGCATAGCTAAATAAGTCATTTTCAAACCACCCAGCGGCGTAAAAATCACTGGAGTTAGGCTTTGATTCAAATGCATTTGAATTTCGGAAGATGGTAGTTCTTTTAAACCTTCCATCAAATATTTAATGTTAAAAGCAATATCTATATTTTCACCCGAAATTTGTGCCGGCATTGGCTCTCTACCACTGCCCACATCTTGAGCTTCACAAGATAAAATAATTTCCTGGGCTTCACTATCAATGCTGAGCTTGACAATATTATTTTTCTGATCTGCTAGCACAGCAATTCGCTCTAAGGTGCTGATGAATTGTCGCCGTTCAATTGTGACTTGTCGCTCAAATTGCCGGGGAATCAGTTGTCGATAGGCGGGATATTGCCCTTCTAATGTGCGACTAGTCAAGCGTTGATTTTGCCATGCAAACACGACTTGACCTTGGTCGAAATGTAAAGCCACAGGTTCATCAGATGAGGCGCTATGAGCTAGCATTCGTTGTAATTCGCGTAATGCTCTAGCTGGGACTGTGACTTCTAGTTGACTAGTTCCATCTAGAGGACGCTCGTTGCTAGTTTCTACTACTGCGAGGCGATGTCCATCGGTAGCTGCAAATTCTAGAGTATCTTGTTTAACTGTTAAATGCACTCCTGTGAGTACTTGTTTGGTTTCATCAGCACTGGTAGCAAACAATGAACCCCGTAATCCCTCAATTAATGCAGCGGTGGTGAGATGGATTACTTCTGTATTTTCAATTACAGGTAGTTCGGGAAATTCTTCAGGCCCCATTGCTCGTACTTGATAATATCCACTCTTCGGTGTGAGTGTAACAATTAAACCTTCGCCGCTCGATGTTGCACCTGTGAGGGCTGATTCATCATCGAGAGTGATTTCGCCCTCTGGAAGACGAGAGGTGATGTCTACAAGTAATTTAGCAGGAAGTGCGATCGCTCCTCCTTGCCAGACCTCAGCATTAAAGCTGGTGCGGATACCCAAGCTCAAATCAAAAGCTGTTAAGCTTACCTGGTTAGTTTCAGCATCCGCTTGGAGCAACACATTGGCAAGTACCGGATGAGTCGGCCGTGAAGGTACAGCACGACTGACGAGGGAGAGGTTTGTACTGAGGTCGCTTTGGGAGCAAACTAATTTCATAAGTCAGATTCAGCTGGTGAAAGATATCCTAACATCCTTATTGTTGATACGCGAATGGCAAAATATAGCAGTTCCCAATTGAGATACAGCAATTTGTTGACAATACAGTTTGGATAAGGTTTTTTGACGAAAATTTTAGATCACAAAGACGCGATAAATCGTCATCTTTACAAGAATAAGTCCTTTGTAGAGACGGCGATTTATCGCGTCTGGTGCCTTAACCGCGGATTTCCAGGAAGGTGAAGTACAGAAGCCAATTCCCAAAGCCCAGTAGAAAGCGTGTTTTCCTTCTAAATTCTGACTCCTGTTAGCGTAGCCCATTCTGAATTATGAATTCTGCTGTATAAAGTGGTTGAAACCCTTTGATGGATCGTCAGATAAAGGTTAGGATAATCCATCAATTAGAGGAATATCTTGAAGCAAAACGCGATTAAGCGTATTGCAACGTAAAAATTACCCAAATCAAAGTTTGGGCAGATTCTTTGGGGAGGTTGCTACTCTACGATCAATTTTTGTTTTTCTAGTCAGAGAAAACTTTCTACTCAGTAAATTAAGTTATCGAGCCTTGAATAAGCTACTCTTTACAGGTAAATCTTTTAAATTTATGGCTTTTGTCCTACCGCTAATCATGTGGTGGGGATACAAAGAAGTACAAAACCAATTTGTACAGCCGCAAGCAGTGATCGTTTTGGGTGGTTCAACGAGACGTTTAGAGCGAGAGAAGTTTACGGCAGAATTTGTCCGTAAGCATCCAGATATACCAATCTGGATTACGGGGGGCAGTCCAGCAACCTCCACAAAACGAGTGTTTACCAAAGCCGGTGTTAACCCCAAACGTTTACACTTGGACTATGAAGCAGTTGATACAGTTACCAATTTTACTACGTTGGTAGATGATTTGCAAGCTCGCGGGATCAAGAGTGTTTATTTGATTACTTCAGACTTCCATATGCGCCGTGCTTGTGTCATCGGCGAAATTATTTTGGGTAGTCGGGGTATTTATTTAAAACCAGTGCCAGTTCCCTCAGAAAATCCCCCTGAATCTCTTGAAAAATCTATTCGAGATGGAGCTAGAGCCATACTTTGGTTAGCAACTGGTTACACTGGTGTCGATGCCGCCAAAACTAAACCCTGAATCAAAGCAATTTTGGATTTTGGATTTTGAATTTTGGACTTAAAGATTAATGCTAATAATCCGGTGATTGGTCATTGGTCATTAGTCATTAGTCATTAGTCATTGGACAAATGACAAATGACAGCCGTCACCACGAACCTAGTATAGTTTGGGAAAAAAAACGCCCCAATTTCTCTCACAATTTGATACCCTAGCTTAAACAGAATTGAGAAAAGTTAAAGCGTGGAAATTCAACTTGGGCGGGGAAAAACAGCTCGCAGAGCTTACGGAATAGATGAAATTGCTCTAGTCCCCGGTAACAGAACACTAGACCCCAGTTTGGCAGATACTAAGTGGCGGATTGGCAATATTGAGCGAGAAATCCCCATAATTGCTAGTGCAATGGATGGCGTAGTAGATGTTCGTATGGCTGTACGTTTGTCACAGTTAGGAGCATTAGGTGTCCTCAATTTAGAGGGTATTCAAACTCGCTATGCTGACCCAGAGCCAATATTAGATCGGATTGCCTCTGTGGGAAAAGATGAATTTGTTGCCCTAATGCAAGAACTCTATGCCGAACCAATAAAGCCGGAATTAATTGAAAAACGTATTCAGGAAATTAAACAACAAGGCGGCATTGCGGCGGTGAGTGCAACTCCAGCAGGAGCAAGCAAATACGGTGAGGCGGTGGCAAAAGCTGGGGCAGATTTATTTTTTGTGCAGGCTACGGTGGTTTCCACTGCACATTTGTCACCAGAGTCTTTAGTACCACTTGATTTAGCAGAATTTTGTCGTTCAATGCCTATTCCCGTGGTGTTGGGGAATTGTGTAACTTACGAAGTAACTTTGAATTTGTTAAAAGCTGGGGCGGCTGGGGTATTGGTGGGAATTGGTCCTGGTGCTGCTTGTACATCTCGCGGAGTGTTGGGTGTAGGTGTGCCCCAAGCAACTGCGATCGCGGATTGTGCTGCGGCACGAGATGATTACTACAAGGAAACTGGTAATTATATCCCCATCATCGCTGATGGTGGTTTAATCACTGGTGGCGACATTTGCAAATGCATCGCCTGTGGTGCCGATGGTGTGATGATTGGTTCTCCCTTTGCCAGAGCCGCCGAAGCCCCAGGACGGGGTTATCATTGGGGAATGGCCACTCCCAGCCCAGTCTTACCTCGTGGCACCCGCATTCGCGTTGCCACCACTGGCAGCCTAGAGCAAATACTCGTTGGCCCAGCAGGACTAGATGATGGCACTCACAATCTTTTAGGAGCCTTAAAGACGAGTATGGGCACCTTGGGAGCCAAAAATATTAAAGAAATGCAACAGGTGGAAGTTGTGATTGCTCCTTCCCTATTAACTGAGGGCAAAGTTTACCAAAAAGCTCAGCAATTAGGAATGGGGAAATAGAATTGGGGAATGGGGCATGGGGCATGGGGCATGGGGCATGGAAGCAGGGGGAGCAGGGGAAGCAGGGGGAGCAGGGGAAGCAGGGCAAGAAGAACTATTGATTATTGACTTATGCCCAATTCCCAATTCCCAATGCCCAATTCCCAATTCCCAATTCCCAATTCCCAATTCCCAATTCCCAATGCCCAATGCCCAATGCCCCATTCCCAACATCAAATTCTTAAATAAATTTTTTCAGGCCCCTAAACAATTCCTGGAAAAATCACATATGTCGCCTACAATAGAGATAGCGGAGACGAATGTTTCCGTTCACTCCTCACACCACACTCCGCCCGGACTATTGTTCGGGCGGTTCCTTATGTTCATGAAGAAATTCTAGAGCTTCTTTGCAAATGTACATCCTCCACTCTCAAGCAGATGTTTTTGCTATGGTAGAATTTTCACGAAGCTCAGATATATTTGGCGAAGGTTTTAGGCATGTCAGCAGCCGCACAAGTTACGGATTCTACTTTTAAGCAAGAAGTACTCGACAGCGAAGTACCCGTTTTAGTTGACTTTTGGGCACCCTGGTGCGGACCATGCCGTATGGTAGCTCCTGTTGTCGATGAAATCTCCGAACAGTACAAAGGTCAAATCAAGGTTGTCAAAGTCAACACGGATGAAAATCCTAATGTTGCCAGTCAGTATGGCATCCGCAGCATACCCACATTAATGATTTTTAAGGGTGGACAAAAGGTAGATATGGTTGTCGGCGCTGTGCCTAAAACTACATTAGCTACCACTCTGGAAAAGTATCTCTGAAACTCAATTGGCAACAAAATCCTCTTGAGTTATATATTCTTTTGTAACTTTAAGTTAATTTTTGCAAACAAGTTTGAAAGGCTTGAATTTCAAGTATTTCAAACTTGTTTACATTTGTACACAATTTGGGGAGTCAGAATGGGCTACGCCCCGCTACGCTAACAGGAGTCAGAAGTCAGGAGTCAGAATTCAGAATAAAAATTAGTTGCTCTGTGTTTAAATTATGAATTATTCACTTAGCGATCGCCACTAGAATCGCTTGATCTAGGAGTTGGTTTGTATGATGCCCTGAATAATAACTAAAACAAACGCTATATTGCCCACAGCATCTACTCAAAGGATGTCTGAACCAGAACAGAGATATTCACACCAGGCAGCTTTTATCAGGGTTTCCTCACAACAAAATCATAATCTTGCTGTGTTTGCTAGAACCTAGAGGAAGCTTAAAATAAGCAATGGGAATAATAAGCTTGTTCAAGAAAAGCAGCAAGTCATGCATTTCTAATTAAGTTCCACAAATGTTGAAGTAGCGATATATTTTGATAATCTATTTCCGATAAATCAACTATTCGTTGTTGAATCTATGAAGTCTTATTTAGCCGCCGCTATTCAATTAACCAGTGTGCCCGATCTCCAAAAAAATTTGGCACAGGCAGAAGAATTAATAGATCTTGCCGTGCGTCGAGGTGCTGAGTTGGTGGGTTTGCCAGAAAACTTTTCCTTTATGGGAGAAGAAAAAGACAGACTCGCCCAAGGGGATGCCATCGCTATTGAAAGTGAAAAATTCTTGAAAAAAATGGCTCAGCGCTTCCAAATTACCATCTTGGGCGGCAGCTTTCCACTTCCGGTAGACAATACAGGCAAAGTTTATAACACCACTCTACTCATTGATCCAAGCGGTCAAGAACTTGCCCGCTACTACAAAGTACACTTATTTGATGTTGATGTCCCCGACGGCAACACTTATCGAGAATCCAACACTGTTGTAGCTGGTACCCAACTACCCCCCGTATATTTTTCAGAAAAACTCGGTAATTTAGGACTTTCTATTTGTTATGATGTCCGCTTCCCAGAACTGTACCGTCATTTGGCAGACAAGGGAGCCGATGTCTTATTTGTTCCTGCCGCTTTTACTGCCTTTACAGGGAAAGACCACTGGCAAGTATTATTACAAGCAAGAGCCATCGAAAATACTGCTTACGTCATTGCTCCCGCCCAAACAGGCAACAACTACGGCCGCCGTCTAACCCACGGACACGCTGTGATTATTGACCCTTGGGGTGTAATTTTAGCTGATGCTGGGGAAAAACCGGGAATTGCGATCGCTGAAATTAAACCCACCAGGCTTGAACAAGTACGCCGTCAAATGCCCTCTTTACAGCATCGGGTATTTTAGGGAATGGGGAGTAGAGAGTGGGGAATAGGGAGGCAGGGGAGGCAGGGGAGGCAGGGGAGGCAGGGGAGGCAGGGGGAGAATAACTCTTAACTCCTAATTCAGCACTCTCAATGGTCAATAGACTTAAATAAAACAAAAAACAGGGTGACTTCAACGCCACCCTGTTTACTTATCTCAAAATGTAGGAGTGCTTTCGCTCCTATTTATGAGTTAAAGAAATTGGGAATTAGAAAGATTCTAGTAACCGGCTATCTTACCCAGTGCCTAGCCCCCAATCCCCAGTCCCTTTTATTGATTAAACTTTGGCAGCTGCTTTGGTAACAACGTTGAGTTCACCCTTAGCATACTTAGCAGCAAAATCTTCCAAAGAAATTTGCTTAATCTTGCTGGCGTTGCCAGCGGTGCCAAATTGCTGATAGCGTTCAGCACAAACCTTCTGCATGTATGTAATAGAAGGCTTGAGGAAGTGACGGGGGTCAAACTCCTCTGGTTTTTTAGCCAAAGCTTCACGTACAGCAGCAGTAATAGCCAAACGGTTGTCGGTGTCGATATTTACCTTACGTACACCGCTCTTGATGCCTTTTTGAATTTCTTCTACAGGTACACCGTAGGTTTCAGGAATTGCACCACCATACTCGTTAATCAGCGCCAGTAAATCTTCTGGTACAGAAGAAGAACCGTGCATCACCAAGTGGGTGTTAGGCAGACGGCGGTGAATTTCTTCAATGCGGCTGATGGCCAGAATTTCGCCCGTGGGCTTGCGGGTAAACTTGTAAGCACCGTGGCTTGTGCCAATGGCGACAGCCAAAGCATCTACTTGGGTTGCTTCTACGAATTCAACAGCTTCATCGGGGTCGGTTAGCAGTTGGGAATGGTCGAGTGTACCCTCAAAACCGTGACCATCTTCTGCTTCACCAGCACCAGTTTCTAGAGAACCCAAACAACCGAGTTCACCTTCGACGCTGACGCCCAAAGCATGAGCTACATTTACGACTTCGCGGGTAACATTGACGTTGTACTCGAAGCTAGCGGGAGTCTTAGCATCAGCTTCCAAAGAACCATCCATCATCACGCTGGTGAAGTTGTTCTTAATTGCTGAGTAGCAGGTGGCAGGCGCATTACCATGATCTTGGTGCATGACAATGGGAATGTGAGGATAGGTTTCTACCGCTGCCAAAATCAGGTGGCGCAGAAAGTTTTCTCCAGCATAAGCACGAGCGCCACGAGAAGCTTGTAAAATTACGGGGCTATCTGTCTCTACAGCAGCCTTCAGGATCGCCTGAATCTGCTCCAAATTGTTAACGTTGAAAGCTGGGATGCCGTAACCGTTTTCAGCCGCGTGATCCAACAGCAGCCGCAGTGGTACAAGCGCCATAGATAGTCCTCCTAATGTGGTTGTCAGCTAGTCGGTGTGAGAGAAGCGTAATAATCACGCTAAATCTTAAGAGTTTTTTCAACTTATAGGAAATTATAACTAGTGTTGTGTGCTTATGTTGAAAAAGTTTAAGCTAAAGTTACTTTAAATATGACCTATAGTACTGTACAGTCAGCTACCCGAAGGTTAAACGCTTTGGTAGCCTTGTATGCCAAATCATTCATCAAAGGCGATCGCCTAATCATGAATCTGCTAATTTCTGGACAAATGCTGCGTGTTCAAGAGATTGCAAGCCTGATTGTAAAATAGTTAACACAGACTGCATATTCCCTGTTAATAATTCTGCAACCGCTAACCACAACCCTGGAAAAACTCGACTTCGCAGAATTCCACTACTATCAGTAGCTAACTCTAGATACTCACCTTGTTCCAAATAGAACCAACTCAATTTCTGATCGAGTACTTGCCAAACAATATATTCTTTGACTCCATTGCGGCGATAGGCTTGTTTTTTGGTATGGAGGTCGATGGCGACACTACTAGCGGCAATTTCGACAATTAACTCTGGTGCGCCTTCAATATAATCATCTTCACTCAGCCTTGTTTGACCGCCGGCTTCTGGGTTGATGAGGAGAACGGCATCTGGTTGAGGTTCGTTATCTAAGTCTAGGCGCACGGTGGGTTCAACTCCCAAAGCTACACCAGGTGTAGCCGCTTCATAAGTACCTAGCCATGTGAGAATCCAACCGTGTGGTTGACCGTGACTTCTAAAACGCAAAGCACCAGGCATAATATAGACAATTCCCTCAATTAATTCGGCTTTTTTCAAGTTAGGCATGGCGTTGTAACGCCGCTCAAATTCATAGCGGGTGAGTTTGTCACCATTTTCTAACAAGGGAATTGTCCGATGCTGTGGAGGTGTTTTGACCATGACGATGGTATTTGGGATTAGCCTATGCCTATCCTACCGAATTGCGGAAATTTATTATGTGTGTTGTGCGATCGCTGGCAATACTTTTAAATTTATACTTAAGTCCATAGCGATCGCTACCCAACCTACTATAAAATTCCTATAAAAAACAATGCTCTGTCTCAGCTATCAATGGAGGGAGAGATGAGCGATCGTAAGTTCGGATCTAAGAAAACAGCCGCATCAACTTTTTCTAATTCATCGCTTGTTTCACCCACAACACCGACGTTGGCGAATCCAGTGCAGAGCTTTGGTTTACCAACAAATAATGTAGCAGCAACTGAGGTATCAACCGATCTGCAAGAGGCACAATCTGCTGATGAGCAACTATTAGAACAACAAGCCATCCCAGAAAAGCCCGTTACTCACGACATTAGTTGCATATCCTTGCGTCGTCCCCAGGCGAAGTTGACGGTGGGAGAACCAGGGGATAGGTATGAGCAGGAAGCTGACATGATAGCCAATACGGTGATGTCAATGCCAGCACTAACTGTGCAACGGGAAGAGATTTTAGAAGAAGAAGATCCAGCTAAACTTCTGAATACATCCATCCAAAGAGAGATATCACCAGAGGAAGAAGAATTACAAACCAAGTCTACATTACAAACGGCTAGCGATCGCAGTTTGGAAGGTGGCGATCGTCTTGAGAATCAGCTAAATGGTAGTAAAGGTGGGGGAAGTCCATTAGCAGATGATGTGCGAAGTTTCATGGAACCCAGATTTGGCGCTGACTTCAGTCAGGTACGGGTGCATACCAATAGCCAAGCAGTGCAGATGAACCAAGAGTTAGGCGCACAGGCTTTTACTCATGGAAATGATGTTTATTATGGGCAAGGAAAAGCACCGGGGAATAATGAGTTGACAGCCCATGAGTTAACCCATGTGGTGCAGCAGACAGGCTCAGTACAGTCTCGAATTAACCGTTATTTGGCAACACCGAATTTTACCTTAAATACATCGGAAACTCCCCAAATCCAGCGTGACGGGCAAGGCAACAATCTGGAACGCCTGAACGAAATGCTGGATAAGTTTAACGTACCAGAAGAGGATGTCATTAAGTTGTGCGGGCAATTGACCGCTCCAGAAAAAGCCACCGTCCTCGCTGGAGGATATCGCAGTCGGATGATTGCTGCTCTGAATGTCAGTGAGATGGTGCAAGCCCTGAATAACTTGAATCCGCCTTTAAGTACCAAACTTGAATGGTTGGAAGCCACAACGACCTTCGGTAGTCGGCAATTGGATTATTCAACGATTCAACCCTGGATTACAGCAGCTCCCCAAGCTGAAAAGGATGCTTTAAAAATCAATTATTGGAAGAATTTCTTTGTCAATGTCTGTACTAATCAAACAATGGTCACAGCCCTGAATGATTTGGGCTTTGACTTAATCACTAAATTGACCTGGCTGCAAGCCGAAATGACCGTCACCAGTTTAGAACTGGATTATGCCACCATTAAACCCTGGATTACCGCAGCACCCCAGACTGAAAAGGATGCTCTGAAAACTGACACCTGGAAGAATTTCTTTGTCAATGTTTGTACCAATGAAACGATGATTACAGCCTTGAATGATTTGGGCTTTGACTTGCAAACCAAATTGAACTGGCTGCAAGCCGAAATGACCATTACCAGTTGGGAATTGAGCTACACAACCATTCAACCCTGGATTACCGCAGCGCCCCAGGGTGAAAGGGATGTGCTGAAAACCGACGCCTGGAAGAATTTTTTTGTCAAGGTTTGTACTAATCAAACGATGATTACAGCCGTGAATGATTTGGGCTTTGACTTAATTACCAAATTGACCTGGCTGGATGCCGAAATGACTATCACGCGTTTAGAACTAGATTATGCCACCATTAAACCCTGGATTACCGCAGCACCCCAGACTGAAAAGGATGCGCTAAAAACTGACACTTGGAAGAATTTCTTTGTTAAAGTCTGTACTAACGACACGATGGTTGATGCAGTGGTCGATCTGAATTTTGACCTCACCACAAAGCTGACATGGTTGTTAGCAGAAGGGATTGGAAATGCTGCGATCGCATTCATTACATCTCAAGGCAGTGGAGATATTTTCACGGCCTTAGCTGGTTTGGATGAGGCTCAAATCACACAGTTGCGACGCAACAGTGATTTAATAGATGCCTTTCAAAAGCTTATGACCAACGCTGAATTTGCACAATTGGCTGCTAATTTAGTGTTAATTACACCCTCGACAGTTGTAGATCGAGTTAACGCCCGTAATGAAGCGCTGCGAATTCTGACCGTCCAGTTGAATAATAAAGATATTGCCAGAAGCACAATTAACGGCAATATGCAAGTAGTAATTATCCCCAGAGATAAGTTATTGACCGATGTCGCGCAATTTGCCGATTTGGCTGGAACAAAGACGTTTGATGGCAGACCGTGGGAAAAGGTTCGAGGCGTCGGCCATGGCAATTATGTGGCCGTAACGGAAGAAAATCTGCTCGGCGGAAATTGTACAGCCACCTTTGGAGGTAATCCTGTTTCTGGAACTTATACAAAAGGCTATTCTACGACTAGCCATGAATTTGCTCACGGTCTGCATGATAACTCTTTGACAGATGCCGATCGCCAAATCATTACCAATGCTTACAATGCCCGAAAAGCACTGGCCACAGCAAGTCCCACCGATCCAAATCAATGGGTTGATGGTCGAGAAGGGTGCTATGCCTCCCAAACTGACCATGAATTCTTTGCACAACTGAGTAACGCATACTTAGGAACCAATACTGGAAACGATGCAAACACCGGAGATCCACGCCACAATGGAAAAGCTTGGGTACAAACCCATGAACCAACTGTTTTCGCTCTTTTAGACAGAATGTACGCAGGAGGCAGTATACCCAATGCTAATCCATAGCATTTGCCTCAGAAAAAGCCAAGTCATCCTGATGGCACTTTTGACAGTATTCTCCATCTTTTTCTGGGAATACAATAAACATCCACAAGGCGATCAATATAGTTATTTCAGTCAGACGAAAGGCAGCACCATGATGAATATCCAATCTCAAGCCGGAAGCATTCCCCAGCGAGAAATCCGTCACTTTGCTGTATACAAACAAACTCGATTAGCACTGTTAGTCGAAGATAAACCTGGAGTATTAATTTCCAGTGCCAGTCCGGCTCCAGGCGGGCCACTCAAACATCCTTTCGTTAATGCCCAAGCAATGGACTCCCGGTATGAAAATGAAATGGGGAGTTTACTCAAGCAATCTAGCAACTTTGATGAGTTTATTGGTTTGCTGATTAAACATGAATATGATATTCGCTCGTTTGATTATTTAGATTTGCCGAAGACGTTAACCGCAGGATATCGAATTTTTGCCAAAGAAAAATTGTTAGCAGTTATCTGGAAACACCGAGGACAATTTTCAACCCTGACTCAACAACCCGAAAAAGATGATCTGATTTTTGACCCTGCTACTTTAACTGTTTATGATGCAGCCTACACTAACTTTTTTTTAAAATATCTGGAAACAAGCTCTGATTTTGAGGAAATTTTACAGAAAATGAAATCCGATCGCTTGTCTATTTTTGAAGTTGCCGCTCATCTGCAAACAAATTGACTGATGAGACTTAATTAAACCATTGTTTGGTATTTGATTGTAGTTTATCCAAGAGCGATCGCTCTCTTTTATCCTAGATGCTTCAAGCACGAAAACCGTTTCGCAGCATCCCTTGTAACCATTTCAGAGTCTCCTTCACTTCGCCATGAGCAGGGTAAAGCAACTGCGGGAGCAATGCGATTTTGTGAGGTCGGCCAAAAAAGTGCGAACGCTAAAAATTATATTTAGGTAGAAGGTGATTTTATTTGCAAACAAAATACTGGTTTACATGAGAATTAACCTTGATGAGATATCTCACAAAGATTGCTAGCAAGTCATTTGACTATTATTTTTAAAAATATTAGGCGAAGGATTAAAAGAGAAAGTTAGCGACGCGATCGCCATTCGCAAAGTCATCAGAGAAATATTACACTGGACTAACGGGCAGCCTTTTCTCACTCAAAAGCTATGTAAGCTGATTCGCAACTCTTCATCTATCATTCCGGCAAACAGTGAAGCCCAATGGATAGAAAATTTAGTAATGACAAATGTCATAGATAATTGGGAATCCCAGGATGAGCCGGAGCATTTAAGAACTATCCGCGATCGCATTCTCAATAGCGATTTACAAGTTAACAAACTTCTAGAGCTTTATCGACAAATTTTACACCAAGGGGAAACACTCTCCGTTGATACTCCAGAAGAAAAAGAATTGCTCCTATCAGGGCTAATTATTAAACAACAAGGTTCTCTAAAAGTCCAAAACCGTATCTACCAATTGATATTCGATAAAACTTGGATTGCTCGGCATATTCAGGGGTGCTGAATGAGGAGTTATTCTTCTTGTCCTGCTGTCTCCCTCATCTCCCTAGCGTGTATAGACAAGTCTGAAGTAGTTGATGAATCCGCGTTTTACCCCACCCTAACCCTCCCCATGGAAAGGGGAGGGAACTAGATTTTCCGGTTTCCCCCCTTTATAAGGGGGGATTAAGGGGGGTAATTCGAGTTGTGTATGCACACCGTAGCCCTCATCTCCACGCGTCCCCGCGTAAGAGCGTCAACCTAAATCATAATTTTATGGGTCGCCCGGGATTCGAACCCGGAACTAATCGGTTAAAAGCCGAGTACTCTACCGTTGAGTTAGCGACCCTTTCGTTCATTTCGCAACTTTGCCATCATAGCACAGGCATCTGTAGATTTGTAAAGGGGTTTAGAAAAAATTTGCTCTCAAGCGTACAGATGCTGTGTAGCTGCCCCCTGGATCTAATATAGTTAAATGTTCGCCAGTGTTTAGGGAGTTGCGAGCAGCACTCCACGGTTCGAGACAGTAGAAGTCTTTGCCTTTGAGTGTCCAAAATACCAAAATGGGATATTCATCGCCATAATCTAGAGTCAGCTTTAGCTTACGGCTATTGTCCGTCACAGTTGCCGATTTACTAGTTAGCTGCTTAAAGGCAACATCAATTTCATCCTGGTTGAAGTCAAAATTCCCGTTGAAGGGGTGAATTTCTTTGGTTCTCTGGTCTTGATACTCCTGAGAGGGAATTTCAAACTCTAGCCCGGTTTTATCAAGGGTCAGAAAATAGGGATGAAATCCTGAAGAAAAGGGCAATGATGTGGATGAAAGATTTTTATACTGCTGGCGAATTTCTAAGGTATTACCTTGGAGTTCGTAAGTGAAAATTACCTGAAAGTCAAAAGGATAAACAGCCCGTGTTTGCTCGTTACTGTTGAGGACGAGGGTGAGGCTAAGTTTATCTTCAGTTACTTGGTCAGTTACTTGCCAAGGTAAATCACGCGCAAAACCATGTTGTTTGAGAGTGTATTGTTTCCCGTTGTGGGTGTAAGCGTTATCCGGTAAATTGCCGCAGATAGGAAACAAAATCGGATTTCCGCCCCTGACGCTCAAATCAGGATTAGCAAAGCGTTCAGTGTCTAAGTAGAAAATTTCTTGACCTTGGATGCGCCAACGGGTGATGATACCACCCCGTTCTGGGACAACTTCCAGTTGAGAACCAGCGGTTTCATCTGAAAGAATGTAGGTTTTGTATTGTTGCTCTTGAACTGCAATGGTAAACACAAGTTTTAGTCCTAATGGGGAGTGGGGAGTGGGGAGTGGGGAGTGTGGGAGGTGTGGGGGGTGTGGGAGGCGTGGGAGGTTCGGAAGGTTTGGAAGTCAGGAAGGTTCGGAAGGTTCGGAAGTCAGGAAGCTTTTTTCTAATCCCCCCACACTCCCCACACTCCCCCATCTCCCTCATCTCCCTCATCTTCCATTCCCCATTCCCTACTCCCCATTCCCTACTCCCCAAAATTACTCGTCTTCTGCAAAAACGAAACGATATAATTCGCTGGGGTCTGGTTCAGGGCTACTTTCGGCAAATTTCACTGCTTCGTCGATTCGTTCCTGAATTTTACGGTCAATGCCTTTGATTTCTTCCTCATCTGCCAGGTTTTGCTCTAGCAAATAAGCTGCTAACTTCTTAATTGGGTCACGGGCAAACCAAAATTCTTTTTCAGCTTTGCTTCGCATTTCATCTGGGTCTGCCAAGGAGTGACCCCGGAAGCGGTAGGTAAGTGCCTCAATTAATGTTGGGCCTTCACCTGCACGGGCGCGGGCAACGGCTTCTTGGGCAACGGCACGCACCGCCAGCACGTCCATACCATCTACTTCCACGCCCACTATGTTAAATACGCTGGCTTTTTTGTAAATCTCTGGCTGGGAAGTGGCGCGATCGTGAGCCATACCAATTGCCCACTTATTATTTTCTACCACAAAAAGAATTGGCAGTTTCCAGAGAGCTGCCATGTTTAATGTCTCGAAAAACTGACCGTTGTTAGCTGCACCGTCGCCAAAAAAGCAAGCTGTCACTTGGTCAGCACTTTGATCTTTTAGCACTTCGCGGCGGTATTTGGTTTGAAAAGCGGCTCCTGCTGCTACAGGAATTCCCTCTGCCACAAACGCATAGCCACCTAGCAAGCGATGTTCGGCAGAAAACATGTGCATCGAACCACCACGCCCTTTACTGCAACCTGTGGCTTTGCCAAATAACTCTGCCATGACTTCTTTTGCTGGTACTCCCGCACTCAAAGCGTGAACGTGGTCGCGGTAGGTACTGCAAACGTAATCTTCACCCGGCCGCATCGCTTGGATAACGCCAGTGGAAACGGCTTCTTGACCGTTGTACAAATGGACAAAACCAAACATTTTGCCCCGATAATACATTTCAGCGCATTTGTCTTCAAACAAGCGCCCTAATACCATATCTTCATATAATTGAAACCCTTCTTCTTTAGTGATGCGCGCATTAGCAGCATTAAATGTGGGTAAAGTACGCTCTTGAACCATTATTTTTGAGTATCCCTGTTGTACAACTTAAAGTTACGGTCTTAATTGACACTCTCCGACCTCAAGGTGCGGAGATTCTTGGTTCATCCAGCAAGCCGTAAACCTTCATGTCCCTATTCCCAATCGCCGACTGGTACACGGGCAGTACTTAACCAAACATCCGTAGCGCACTACTAAATGCCAAGCCAATTCATGAAAGACCTAGAGGGCATCTGTCCCCAAGCTTTTGGGTACTTTGCCGAGAGTGCCTTAAAAGTCTGTTCCTCTCTTTTCCCCATGTTCTCCTGTGCCCCAGGATACATTGTTTATGAAGTTATTTTCTTTTCTAGGTTCACGCACTACTTGTTAGGTAATGACTGGGTTTTTAAGGTGGACTTTCCCTACCCACTGAGCATTACTACTTTCTAGCCAGTTGCTTGGGGTCACCCCAGAGTTTTCATTGTCGCGTGCTAGCGGTTTTTTAGCCTGTACTCTATATTGATTACAGTAGCAACATATGTAGCAACATGACAAGAGAGAAAATGCTTCGGGTAAGGATGTCGGAGTACGAGTTTGAACAGTTAAAACAAGAAGCAGACAGGCAAGGTGTTCCCATGTCTGATCTAGTTAGGAAACTAATCTCTAAGTTGCCAAAACCAAATATAAAGCCGCTCCTTTAGGACTGGGTTTTAGACCCAAATTTTCGATAATTTGGTCTGATAACGTCTGAGCCTTTATGAGGTTAGCGTTTGCAAGAGTCAACAATCAAACTTTATTTATGCACCAAAAAAGGACTTTAGGGAATAGGTAAATTTTGAATTTTTGGGAAAGTGGGTGGTGTCAGTTTGAGTGCCACTCAACTTTCCCAGACGAATTTTTAACTTTTGTGCCCATAACCCTGTGAAGATGTGACTCTAACAGCAACATTTGCCCCTTTGGGTTTTTCTGCCTGACCATTCCCCTTGATAGAGTACCAATCAAGATAGACTGGTTTCTGCATATCCATTAACAATTTAAAAAAAATGACGCAAAAGTTTCTATACCTAAATGGGTAATTGTAATTAAAGGTTAAATATGATATGATTTTTGTCTCCTGTTATCAGGGTCAACCCCCTAAAGTGGTAGTTTACTAACCACATACTGGGAAAAATCCCGAAAAAATCAATCAATAGATTCCTGTAACCACAACATTTATGCCGTTATAAAAGCGGTAGTTGTGGTTTGTGGTATCGAAGGCTGATGATAGTTGTATTAAACCAAAAATACTAAGAATTAAGACAAAAAGCTGGGGCTTTCTGGGCGAAGGCAAAAAATTAGTACTAGAATGTGACTCAAAATTTCGGAAAGGTACAAAACAAGTAGTTGCAATATACACTTGTAGAGTAGATTCTATACGGCATTGTTATGGCACGGTTTTACAGGCCTGGAAAGCTCTAGGTGAATTATGTTGATCGCGGTGCAGGGGAAGTAGGCTGTGCGAATTCCGCTAGATTACTACCGAATTTTAGGACTACCGTTAGCGGCAAGTGATGAACAATTGCGGCAAGCATATAGCGATCGCATTGTGCAATTGCCACGACGTGAGTATTCTCAGGCAGCAATTTCTTCTCGCAAACAACTTATAGAAGAAGCTTACGTGGTTTTATCAGATCCAAAACAACGCAGTACCTACGATCACCTTTATCTTGCCCACGCCTATGACCCTGATAACGTTGCTGCTGGCACAGCAGCAGCAGAAAATCTCAGAGAAAGCCACAAAAGGGGTGTTGACGCCCAGAATTTGGGCATCGATGTTTCCCAAGAGGAATTAGTTGGTGCTTTGTTGATTTTGCAAGAATTAGGGGAATATGAACTTGTACTAAAACTAGGTCGTCCGTACCTGGTGAATAAAAACGCTGTTGCAAGTAACAACAAGGGCAATAATCTCGCAGACGAAGAAATCACCGAAAGCCCTGAACGTCCAGATGTCGTTCTCACTGTCGCCCTTGCTTGTTTGGAGCTGGGACGCGAACAGTGGCAGCAAGGTCACTATGAAAATGCCGCTGTATCCTTAGAAACTGGTGAGGAATTGCTGGTACGCGAAGGGTTATTCGTCAGTGTACAAGCAGAAATTCAAGCAGATCTCTATAAATTACGACCGTATCGAATTTTAGAGTTACTGGCGCTACCTCAAGAAAAAACTGCCGAACGACGCCAAGGCTTGGAATTATTGCAAAACCTTTTAGAAGATCGTGGCGGCATTGATGGCACGAATAGCGATCGCTCTGGTTTAAACATAGATGATTTTCTGCGATTTATCCAGCAATTACGCAACCATTTAACAGTCGCAGAGCAACACAAGTTATTTGAAGCAGAAAGTAAACGTCCTTCTGCTGTTGCCATTTATTTGGCTGTTTATGCTTTGATAGCAAGGGGATTTGCTCAACGACAACCCGCTTTAGTTCGTCAAGCAAAGCAAATGCTAGCCCGTCTGGGCAATCGCCAAGATGTACATTTAGAACAGTCGCTGTGTGCATTACTCTTGGGACAAACCGAAGAAGCAACTCGTGTTTTAGAACTTAGTCAGGAGTACGAAGCTTTAGCCTTTATTCGGGAAAAATCTCAAGATTCCCCAGATTTGTTACCAGGGCTGTGTTTATATACAGAACAGTGGTTGCAACACGAAGTATTTCCCCATTTTCGAGATTTGGCGAATCAGCAAGCTTCTTTAAAAGAATATTTTGCTAACTCACAAGTGCAAGCTTATTTAGAAGCATTGCCAACCGATGCCCAAACAACGAATGAATCTGGTGTAATTAATCCCCAGCTTTTTCAACAACCACAAACAAATAATCCACGTTTTCCCAACAATTCAACTGGGACTTTTCGACAATTCGATCGCAATACAACACCAGACCCAAATTTACCAGAAACACCAGCAAAAGAAACACCGCAATATTCAAACTTCTCGCCACCGAGATGGAATTCATCTGAGGGTGTAAATCCAGAAGTAACAGCTGCACCGCTTCCTACTGCTGAACGCACAACTAGAGGTAATAATCACCATTGGAATGGTTCAGCTAGACCGGTTGCACCCGCTGAAAACCAAAAGCGTAGGCGAAGAAAACCTACTCAAGCTATCCGAGAGCGTATACCTGATAATCGTCCTCGTCCACGTCCTCGGCGGCGGCGGACTTTTGCTAACACTATAGAAGGGAAAACACGGCTGGTGTGGAGAGTGTTTATTTCCCTAGTGGTTATATTAGTTTTCTGGGTGTTAGCCACAACAGCTTTTGGATGGATAAAAAATCTATTTTTTCCGACATCATCTCCCCGTGATTTACAGTTGTTCGTACAGATAAATCAACCACCAGTCTTTATTCCTAACCCAAAGGATAAACCAGAACCAGAAGGCGCTCTCACAAATGCAACGGCACAGGAAGTAATTCAAGATTGGCTATCTACTAAAGCCGCAGCTTTAGGACCTAATCATCAAATTAATAATTTAGAGCAGATTTTAACTGGTTCAGCGTTGTCTCAATGGCGGCTGATTGCTCAACAAGATAGGATAGATAACCGCTATCGCAAGTACGCTCATAGCTTGAAGATTGAATCTGTAGAAAAAATTGATTTATTTAGCGATCGTGCCGCTGTGGAAGCTACGGTAAAAGAAGCGACACAGTTATATGAAAATGGTCAGTTTAAAAGTTCTTCTGATGAAAAGTTGCGAGTCAAGTATGATTTGGTTCGATACAACGGCAAATGGCGTATTCAGAGTATATCGGTTGTCGATCAAATAAGTTGGAATTTTTAGGCGATGTCTACGAAAAGCCAAACAATTTTGGATTTGAGATTTTAGATTGATCCCATACCTGTCCTAAGCGAACAGACCTTTTTTAATTTTGGATGCAAGAACTTTCGATTCCATTTTCAAAAATTTAAAATTTAGAATTTCGATGATTCTGACTTTCCGAACTTCTGAGCAGCAAAAGCAGCGCCAGATAGTTCTCTAGATGAGAGAATTTTTGTTCAATCACTCTGACTCGGTGAAAATCGCCATCGCTTGCTTCATGCGCTGGCGATAATTTGGATCAAGATATTTACCAAAGTAGAAGTATTTGCGGACTTGACCTTTGAGAGTAAAGCCAGAATAAAAGTCAATTCCCAAGGTGTGAGTATTTCTATCAGCATCAGCGTCTTCAGATTGCAAAAAGGCGATCGCTTTTTCTCGATTACCTGCAAGAAAGTCCATCATTGCTCTAGGGTAAGACCTTTTTTCGTTCTCAAAGGCTGTCGAACCGTAGTTACTGCCTGCAAATTTTTTTATTGCTTGTTGGGAGTGCGATCGAAACTCTGCTGTCATCTGTGGTGTCCATTCTGACTCTAGCTTTGGCTGAGTGCTGCCCAGTAATAGACACAGCAAACAGATGATAGTAGCGGTTTTAAGGTGTGATTTTCGGGACACGGGACATTCCAGATATACTGAGCGACCACCAAGCTAGATGCGTAAATTGGGCGCACTCAAACCAGGTAAACGTATATGCCAACCCCATTTGACTCCACCAAAAATCTGAACTGTAGTAATTTGTCGATGCAACTATTAATGTGGATGCAAACAAAACTAAAAGATATTGCTGCGATCGCGCCGCAGTCGAAACTCCGAAAAATATTTCCCACAGCAACCTGTTAATTTTCCAGCTTTGAGACAGCTTTATGTTTTCCCTGTCTTCTCAGAGCATTAAAAAGTTGAGTATGCAGATAAGGCTAATGGCAAATACTTTTGGTTGTGTCCAGATTTCCCCACGCATTGCACCAATTGGGTTGATGAGAATAATGCTGAGGGAAAATAGCAGGGTGTAGATACGGTTCACGGTTATTTATCTTGACGAATTTTCATCGCTTTTATTATTCCCCACGAAAGTTGTACGGCATTTTGGTCTAATTCTCCACCAATTTGATTGTCTACTTTGTCTACTATCTGGCTGTTTACTTTGTTGATTAGTAACCAGAGTGTCCGTCACTAAATGCCCCTGTATTATCTGTCCATTTGATGTCATAAGCTCTGGGGTCAAAGCTTGTAAGTTGTTCAGATAAAAATAATTTGAACTAGTGTGGTTTATACTCACGCTGAATTTAATTGGAACATTAATCCCAATTTTTTTGGGGGGAATGGGATATCCTATAGTAGAAAAGAGTATTGTGTTAGGATTAATGATTTCTATGTGTATGCCATCTGTTTTAGAAGCATTTGTACCATTCGGTTCACTTGATGTCATATTGGCTACCTTCTCTCTTTCTAGTTTTTGTACGCCGTAAAATTTCTTAGCGCACAGCTTAATGCCATTATCCTGAAAAAGAATGATGGTTGATTCTCAAATACAGATTTTTCAGAAGAAGAATTGTGGGCGTGTAAAGAAGAGTAGAAAACGTTGAGGAGTTTCTATATTATTAGTGATACGAATGCCAAACTGAATCTGAGTTTTAGCATCAGACAGCTTTGGTGGAATTCGCAGTACACGCTCAGGCATCACCGTTTCAAAGTGAATTCCATCTACCTGAACGGTATTGTTACTGTTTGATTTAAAAGATGACATGTAGGCTACCCTCTGAGCTTCTACTTTTTCATGCGCCATCACACTGATTGGTGTATGGCTTAATACTATTATTCCGAAAAAGATTAAAACCACAGCTAAAACTGTCGCTTTTGACTGACGCATGAGATATTTACTGAAGTTTAGAGGGTTTTATAGAAACTCTATCTGAGAATTAAATCTGCAAAGTGTGAATTAAATTTAACTGTCCAGAATCCATTAATAGACATCAAAAATTAATCAACTAGAGCTAAAGAATCTATAATCATTGGTATCGATCGCCTAAGATAAATACTCAGTCTTATTCCCCAGAAGTTTCCAACACCCCTAACAAACTCTTCAACATCAAATAAGCAGAAGTCCCTCCCGGATCTTGATGTCCCACACTCCTCTCTCCCAAACTAGCCCGTCCTTTTTTCGCCTGCATTGGTATAGTTTCCTCCAACCCCCTTTGGGCAGCGGCTACAGCCTGTTGCATAGCTTCCACAGTACCGTTATTTTCTTCTACAGCCTGCCGAAAAGCTGCCACAGCCGGAGATAGCACATCTACCATTGTCTTATCCCCTAGTTGGGCTTTACCACGTTGCAGCACGCCATCTAAACCCGCTTGCAATAGCTCTAACATATCTTGTTCTGTTAACTCATGCTTAAGAGTTACTGCTGCACTGGCTCGTAAAAACCAAGTACCGTAGAGAGGGCCACTGGCACCGCCAATAGAGGAAATCAAAGTCATACTCACGGTTTTGAGAATGCTACCAATGTCTTTGTCTGCAATAGTGGGTAATTGAGCGATCGCCTTTTTAAACCCACGATCCATATTAATCCCGTGATCGGCATCTCCGATCGCTGCATCCAATTCTGTCAAATATGCTTTATTCTGCTCTATTTGGGATGCAAATGACTGCAACCATTGTAATATCTGCGCTTGAGTGACCATATCAAATTCCCCACCGCCAACTCGGCGTTTTTACTGGTGCATCCCATAGCCGGATCATTTCATCATCTAACTTCAGCAGGGTAATGGAACAACCTTGCATTTCTAGAGATGTAATATAAGAGCCAATGAAGTTTCGCACAATTTGCAATCCTTGTTTTTGACAGATTTCGGCGAGTTTGCGATAAACAAGATACAGTTCTGAAACCGGAGTTCCACCCATACCATTGACAAAAGCTAAGAGGCGATCGCCTTTTACAAGTGGTGGATCGATTAGTTCTACATCTGCCCATTCTCCTTTGTCTTCATTCCACTCGCGCAATGTGCGAGTGTATGCCGTATCCTCAATGAGCGATCGCGTCAAAATTTCGGTAATCTCATCTACTGATTTTATGGTCGTGCGTTCTGTTCCTGGCTCACCGTGAATACCGATACCTAATTCAATTTGCCGATCGTCCAATTCAAATGTCGGTGTTCCTTTGGTTGGCGTTGTACAAGATGTCAGAGCAATTCCCATACTCCGCCCGTGCAAATTTACCCGCCGACACAAATTTGCTAATTGTGATAAATCATACCCTTCTTCGGCTGCTGCACCACAAATTTTTTCCGCCAATATTGTTGTTCCGACACCCCGTCGTCCTTGGGTATACAGGCTGTCCTTGACTGCCACATCATCATCAATCAAAATATTTAGCGATCGGATACCCTCACCACGGGCTAACTCCGTTGCCATTTCAAAGTTCATGACATCGCCACTATAATTTTTGACGATATAAAGGATACCAGCCCCTCCGTCTACTTGCTTAGCTGCTGCTAGCATTTGGTCAGGAGTTGGTGAAGTAAAAACTTCCCCAGGACAAGCTGCATCAAGCATTCCTCTGCCGACAAAGCCAGCGTGCATCGGTTCGTGACCGCTACCCCCACCAGAAATAATTGCTACTTTCCCTTGTATAGGTGCATCGGCTTGATAGACAAAAGCAGGGTCATAGTTGACTTTAATTAAATCAAAATGAGCCGCCGCCATACCTTCTAGACTTTCGCGTACAAAGTCTTCTGGCTTGTTGATCAGCTTTTTCATTAGACTTACTGCAAAAATTGGTGCTTGATAATATAGAACCACAGATGCAGGCGGAATAATACAAATAAGCGATCGGCTTTGATTTTTTAAACGCTTGGCTTAATAGTCTCACACTCCCGTTGAAGGTCAGCAATACCATAGACTTCTGGTTCTGACTTTATGAGCCAATAATTCATCGAAATAGATTAGGGGATACAAGGTTTCTAATTTACCATCCCACTCTCTATTTTTTGTGAATAGATACGTTGATCAATAAAAACTAAACGCCCTCGGACTACACCTTGGGCGTTTGGTTTTTATTGAAGGCACAGGGAATTTTTAGAGAATGGATACGTGAATTTTGGTGCTGTATGAGGTTTATTAGCTAGTCATCAGTTTTAAAATTGTTAATTAGGGCTTGCTGAAAAAGTAATGGAAAAGCAATCTTAAGCGGCCATGCCGAAATTAGAGAATTGCTCATTTACTAAAGGCAGCACGAACCTTTGTAAGAAGATCAGGATAATCACTCCAAGAACCATTCCCATACCGATACATATCACACTGTCCTAAGTATAGAAAACCAACCAAAATTAAAGCTGAGTAATTTTACTAATTTTTTTAATATTTAAATCATTTATCAACGGTCATAATTGTGCGAAATAATCTGTAGTTTTAACTAGAAAACTACATGCGTTTACCCTCCTTTAATATGTAGTTGCAGTTGAGTGATAGATAACAGTTTTCCCGAAACGGGAATGCTGACTACCGAAAATAAAACACCACTCAACTTTTAAGCTTGCTAAATATTTATCCCTGCGGGGTGCTTTTACTGATAGCCTGAGTGATTGCCTCTAAAGAACTCCGAATTTCGTTCCTCAACGCCTTAGCCGAATCCCGAATCCCCTCAGTATTTTTTTCCATGTTAGTTAGAAGGGTGTTGATTACGGGCGAAAAAGCGAATTGTTCGGTCAAGGTTATTTTCCAGATCATCTTGAAAAATGCGATCGCACTTTTATTCAATCGTGAGGAATCCGGGTAATGGCTGTATTAGCTTCACTCAACAATACTTTCAAACAATCAAGTCCAGGAACAAAAGAAAGTCAGAAGAACCACAAGATTGAATCCCTAGATTATTCGCCAGTTACAATCGCGAATAATCTGGATTATTTTATTTTTGCCAAATTGGGATGCTCCCTTTAGGATTGCTATATAACGCCGTTACAAGGTTTTTGCGTTATATAGGACTAGTATTTGATTTTTGAAAAGATACGTAGGGTGCGTTATCGGCGAGAGTACGGCACCATTCTTAAGGCTTTGGTGCGTTACGGCTTACGCCTAACACACCCTACAAATACTTAGATTTTTTCAGAAATCAAATATGATTCCTATATCAAGTTCGGATAATTACTTACGATTAAAAATTCTCCGCGTCAGAGCGTCTCCCCCTCTTTGCGTCATTCTTATCGTAAGTATTTAGGCGAACCTGATATTACCCCTCTTCTGTCACTCTCCGGCATTAGCAAGTAGTAACTAAGTGAAATTATCCAGAAGCATAACAGGGTTTAAATTGATTCATTTCACTAATTAATTGATTGAATCCCAGCAATAAAT
>JAHHHB010000100.1 GCA_019359545.1 Desmonostoc geniculatum HA4340-LM1
TTACTCCTCATACATCTTTTCCTTTATCAACCTACGGTTGATGATGGTCAAAGATGCAATCGTCGTAACCCGCTATCCATCCCTACCTTGCTTCGCTGAAGGTAGGGACTTTCGCGTTATGTTAAATGGGAAATTCCCCAGTTATCTAGATGTCTAGATATAATTTTAACTTTGTTCGTTGTTGTTTCCATCTCCAAGTAATTGGCGAGTATTTTTATTGATTTGCTGATTAACAAATTTTTATTAGCTATTAAAGTTATGGTATTTGACTTGTAACCCACATCTTAAAGCTGATTATTTATAAATGAATTCACTAATTATAACATATTTTTATTATGCACAGATAGTCTAAATAAAATTTGCTTTTCAGTTAAATGAAAGTTTTAGTTCGAGAAATTTTTGTTACCCCTAGTAATTGATGTATCAAACAATGTAAATTAACCTTGAATACAATTTTGATACGTAACTAGAAGCAAGTGAAATTTCAAAAAGCATTATTATCCAACAAGAGGTTTAAAACTTCGCAATTTCAAATTCTCCTAGCTGATAGTCTAACTATTTTTTGGGGAGATTGGCTAGATTTACGTGTGAGAATTGTACAAGTTGCTGCATCAGGTTTAATATCTCCACTGATATATATTTTAGCTTTTGGCTTAGGTTTGGGTAGCTCCATCAAACCAGGTTCAGCAATTAGTGGTAACTATAACAATTACTTAGAATTTATGTTGCCAGGGATGGTAGCGCTGTCGTCCATGACTATTAGCTTTGGTGGAACGACATTTTCCATTTGTGGAGACAGATTATTTAGCAAAACTTTCGAGGAATTGTTGTTAACTCCTATACATCCGTTAGCATTGCATATTGGCAAAATGTTGGCTGGAGTAGTGCGGGGGTTGATGACATCGGGTTCCGTAATTTTAGTAGCGGTACTTTTGACCGGAAACTGGAATTTTCTGAATCCGGTATTTCTAGTTTTACTTGTACTCAATTGTGCTGTATTTGCTGGTTTAGGGGTGATTGTAGGGTTGAGTGTGCGATCGCTCGAATCAGTGGGACTCTACAACAACTTTATAATTATCCCCATGTCTTTTTTAGGAGCGACCTTCTTTGACCCTGGTACATTACCAGCAGCCCTGAAAGTTGTAGTTTACCTCTTACCACTAACCTATGCCAGCATTGGACTGCGTGCAGCTGCTCATTTACCCTTGTCCCAGTTTCCTTGGTACAGCATACCGATTTTGTTAGTAGTGGCGATCGCTCTTTCTCTCTGGGGCGGTTATAAATTTGCTCACCAACAAGATTAGAAACTTTAAAATAGATTGACAAAATGTAGACACACCAAGCTAATTCCCAATCCAAAATCCAAAATCCAAAATTGTATTATGCTGATTCGCCCAGCTACCACAACCGACGTACCCGCAGTTTTACCAATGGTTGCCAAAATTTGTGCTTTGCATGAGTCTTGGGATTCCGCCAAATATGGTTTTCTAACCGATCCAGAACAGCGCTATGAAAAATGGTTAACGCGGTTGGCAAATAACGATCGCAGCGTATTTTTGGTATCGGAAAACCAAGGGCAACTTGTAGGGTTTTTAGTGGCGACAATTGAGCAAGAAATCCCAATTTATCGGCTACAAGAATTCGCTTTTGTTCATGATATTTGGGTTGAGCCAGAACATCGGCAAAACGGAATTGCCCGACAAATGGTCATGCAAACTATTGAACGCTTTTCTCAAATGGGCGTCAAGCAAATTCGGCTAGACACAGCAAATGGAAACGAAGCCTCGCGGCGTTTGTTTGCATCTTGCGGTTTTCGGATCGGCACTATTGAAATGTTGAGAGAATTATAAGTTAGGAGTTAGGAGTTATGAGTTAGGAATTGTTAGGAGTTAGGAGTTAGGAATTATAAGTTAAAAAATTTTAACTCCTCACTCCTCACTCCTCACTCATAACTTTTGTAACTGCTAACTAGCCAACAGAGTTTTTTCTAGAGAAGTCCAACGGAAAGCGCGATCGCCACCCCTTTCAATAACGACTTTCACCCGTGGTTCTAGCTGAGGCAAGTTTGCTAAATATTCAATTTCCTGGTCGGAAAGAATATTTCCTTCAATAATCCACAAAACCAGCCCTTTTGACTTTGGTGGTAGCTGTTCTAAATGAGTACTCAGAAGTGGTGGTGCATAGTATACAAAACCTACCGCTGCACCGCTACCAGTACTTTTTTTGCCCAGATGAGGAGGTCTGATTCCATGAACTCTTGTCAGATAGGCAGCTACATCTCCTAGTCCTCTAGCGGTAATGTGCAGCGTAGTATAGCCAGCTGCACGAAGTCGGCGCTGATACCGACCTTCATAACCTCCTTCCAGAGGTACATACACTCCAAGAGCGCCAAATTTTTCCAGATCCCGGATTAAAGCGTTGCCAGTGGTAATTAGTGCCATAGATTTTCGTCTTATCCCGCCTTAGATATCTCTATTATTTACCGTGAACCGATAGATAAAGCATTTTTTTGGGTATTGGGCATTGGGCATGGGGCATGGGGCATTGGGCATGGGGTATTTCTCACCCTGCTCCCTCATCTCCCTCATCTCCCTACTCCCCACTCCCCACTCCCCAAAAAAATTATTGGACAATTATAAATAAATGATTTATATTATTAGATTGTGACCAAACGTGCAAATTAGCTTGCCTTCCTAAGGTAATTCTGAAATAGTATTAGCATCAAAGGCTGATTAGTCAATTAAAAGATGATAATCTAACTTAGATTGTTCATAGGCTGGTAAACTAAGAAAGCTTTTAGGTTAACATTGGAGCTTGTGGAGGATAAAGCATAGCCAATCCCCGGCTTCAGACTAGGTTAAATCGTGCGCCTCTGCAAAACTAGGCGAAATCTTAAACAATAGTTTAAGGTGTTTAGGAAACTAAAAACTGAGTAGCAATGCTAATTTCATGGCATTGTGTTTCGTCTCAGCCAATGGATACTGGGTGGTAAAACCCGCCTAAGTCCAACTGCAACAAGGCAGTCGTCAACCTCACGGAAGCCGTCCTTTGGGCAGATACAAATCGAAAACCCAGCGGCAACGCTGCCTGCAAAAAGTGCCAGAGCAATTGCTTGGACGAAAGCATTGCTGCACACAGCTCAAAGCTGTAGCGCCTTGCATTGATTCCAGAAGTTACTCCTTCCCAAAGGGAAGAAACTTGTGGCTGTTCTGGTGAACTAGTGAGTGAAACTAAACAGATTCACCAAGCAGTACGGACACGGTTTGTTGTGTCCCAAAGTATTTGGAGGGTTAAAACCATTCCAAATTTCCCAGGCTGTAGCCTAAACTGACGCGTACAAAGCGTGTCCTCTAGAGTCGGATTCCAAGGTCAGCAAGTAGAAAGGAGAACCAGTTACTGTGTCTGTAGGTATTCTCGGCACCAAGCTGGGCATGACCCAAATATTTGACGAGGCAGGAGTAGCTATTCCTGTCACCGTTATTCAAGCAGGGCCATGCACTGTTACACAAGTTAAAACAAAACAAACCGATGGTTACGCCGCTATTCAAGTTGGTTATGGCGAAGTTAAACCAAAGGCACTGAACAGACCATTGTTGGGTCACTTAGCTAAATCATCTGCCCCAGCATTGCGTCATTTGAATGAGTATCACACCGATAGCTCTGGTGATTATGCTTTAGGTCAGCAGATTAAAGCAGATATTTTTAGTGCAGGTCAAATTGTAGATGTAATCGGTACGAGCATCGGTCGCGGCTTTGCGGGTAACCAAAAGCGGAACAACTTTGGTCGAGGACCGATGTCACACGGTTCTAAAAATCATAGAGCGCCTGGTTCTATTGGTGCTGGTACTACACCCGGTCGTGTCTATCCAGGTAAGCGGATGGCAGGACGTTTAGGCGGTACCCGCGTCACAATTCGCAAGCTGACCATAGTGCGAGTAGACCCAGAACGCAACTTATTGCTAATTAAAGGAGCCATTCCTGGAAAACCAGGCGCTCTAGTAAGTGTTGTACCTGCAAAGAAAGTTGGTAAGTAGTCACTAGCCAATAGTCAACAGTCAACATTTGGACTAATGACTAATGACTAATGACTATTGTACAGACGCGATTAATCGCGTCTCTACTAATGACTAATGACTAAGGACTAAAAATGGTTGAAAGTGTAGTTAAAAATTGGCAAGGAGAACAAGTCGGCCAGACGAGCTTTGAATTGCGAGTTGCCAAAGAGGAAACAGCGTCTCATATTGTACACCGCGCTTTAGTACGGCAAACTACCAATGCTCGTCAAGGAACTGCCAGTACAAAAACTCGTTCGGAAGTTAGAGGCGGCGGACGCAAACCTTGGCGGCAAAAAGGTACTGGTCGCGCTCGTGCTGGATCGATTCGTTCACCCCTATGGCGTGGTGGTGGTGTGATCTTTGGACCAAAACCCAGAGATTTTAACCTGAAAATGAACCGCAAAGAGCGGCGTTTGGCACTGCGGACAGCATTTGTCGATCGCTTGAATGATTTGATTGTGGTCGAAGAATTTAGCGAACAGCTATCACGTCCAAAAACCAAAGATTTAGTAGCAGCATTGGCTCGTTGGGGAGCAGCACCAGAGAATAAGACACTATTAATATTGTCTGAGTGTCCGGAAAACGTTTCTTTGTCAGCCCGCAACATCGAAAATTTAAAGCTAATTGCAGCTGACCAGTTGAATGTTTACGATTTACTGCACGCTGACAAGATTGTGGTTACAACATCAGCTTTAGAAAAAATTCAGGAGGTCTACAGTGCCTAGCTTTGACCCCCGCTACCTCGCCGATTTAGTGCGTCGCCCAATTGTTACCGAAAAAGCGACGATCCTAATGGAGCAGAATAAATACACCTTTGAAGTAACTCCAAAAGCATCTAAGCCAGAAATCAAGGCTGCGATCGAAGACTTATTTCAAGTTAAGGTTGTAAAAATAAATACCGCAGTACCACCACGTAAAAAACGGCGTGTTGGGAAATTTGTTGGTTATAAGCCCCTATATAAGCGAGCCATTGTTACCGTCGCACCTGGGGATGTAGACAAGATTAGACAAGTTCTATTCCCAGATGTCTAGGAATTTTAGATTTTAGATTTTAGATTGAGGAGTTTACTGAGAAAGTACCATTGATGGTTGTAATTAGTTAAACACTCATTAAATCGAAAATCGAAAATCCAAAATTCAGTAAATCCAAAATCCAAAATCCAAAATCCAAAATAGATTATGGGTACTCGTTCTTATCGCCCCTATACCCCCAGCACTCGCCAAGTTACGATTTCCGACTTTTCGGAAATCACCAAAACTGAGCCAGAAAAATCTCTAACCGAATACGTACATCGCCCCAAAGGTCGGAACAATAAAGGGCGGATTACCAGTCGTCGCCGGGGTGGCGGACACAAACAGCTTTACCGGATCATCGATTTTAAAAGGGATAAACGTAATATTCCCGCCCAAGTCGTAGCAATTGAATACGATCCTAACCGCAATGCTCGGATTGCCCTGTTGCTTTACGAAGACGGCGAAAAACGCTATATCCTCCAACCCAACGGCTTGAAAGTTGGGACAACAATTATTGCCGGTCCTGAGTCTCCATTTGAAGATGGTAATGCCCTACCCTTGTCGAATATTCCCTTGGGTACTAGTGTTCACAACGTAGAACTGACTCCCGGCAAAGGTGGTCAAATTGTACGTGCTGCTGGTGCTACCGCCCAAGTAGTGGCAAAAGAAGGCAATTATGTAACTCTCAAGTTACCTTCAGGAGAAGTCCGGTTGATTCGGCGTGAGTGCTACGCCACCATTGGGCAAGTAGGCAACACCGACGCGAGAAACCTCAGTGCAGGTAAAGCAGGGCGAAATCGCTGGAAAGGTCGTCGTCCTAAGGTCAGAGGTAGCGTCATGAACCCAGTGGATCACCCACATGGTGGTGGTGAAGGTAGGGCGCCTATTGGTAGATCCGGGCCTGTAACACCTTGGGGTAAACCGACTCTGGGTGCGAAGACACGCAATAAGAAGAAACTCAGCAGCAAATTAATTATCCGTCGTCGCCGTAAGTCTTCTAAACGCGGTCGTGGTGGTCGTGAGTCATAGAATTTTAGATTTGAGATTTTGGATTTTAGATTGGGGTCTAGTGAATTAAAATTAAAAATTTTTCCAGACCAATTAGATATCTAAATTATCCAAAATCCGAAATCTAAATCCAAAATCCTAAATCCTAAATCCAAAATTGAACTATGGGTCGTTCTCTAAAAAAAGGTCCCTTCGTTGCGGATCATCTCCTTAAGAAAATTGAAAAGCTCAACGACAATAACAGAAAAGAAGTTATTAAAACTTGGTCAAGAGCTTCGACAATTTTGCCTCTAATGGTTGGTCATACCATAGCTGTTCATAACGGACGCCAACACGTTCCAGTATTTGTAAATGAACAGATGGTAGGACACAAGTTGGGTGAATTTGCCCCAACACGCACCTACAGGGGTCATGGAAAAAGCGACAAAAAATCAGGTAGGTAGTCATTAGTCATTAGTCATTAGTCATTGGTCATTAGTTATTAGTCATTAGTCATTAGTCTATTAATTAAAAGACAGATGGCAAAGGACAAAGGACAAAAGACAAATGACAAATGGCAAAAGACAAATGACAAAAATGGAGAAAAATATGGCTACTGATACTACTCAAGTCAAAGCGATCGCCCGTTTTATACGCATTTCCCCCTTGAAAGTGCGTCGTGTACTGGATCAAATTCGCGGGCTGTCCTATCGAGAAGCGTTAATCATCCTGGAATTCATGCCCTATCGCGCCACTGAACCCATATTGAAGGTTCTCAGAAGCGCTGCCGCGAACGCCGAACACAACGCTGGCTTAGATCGGACTCAACTAATAATTACTCAGGCTTATGCCGACCAAGGGCCTGTCCTGAAACGATTCCAGCCAAGGGCGCAAGGTAGAGCTTACCAAATTCGCAAGCCAACATGTCATATTACTGTCGCTGTTGGCCCCGCCCCAGAAAAATAACCTAAAGTCAGAAATTTTAGAGGAAGTATTCGTGGGACAAAAAATTCATCCAGTCGGTTTTCGTCTGGGTATTACACAAGAACATCAATCCCGTTGGTTTGCGGTTCCGGAACGCTATCCAGAACTTTTACAAGAAGACCACAAACTCCGTACATACATAGAACAAAAGCTCGGTAGACTCGCTCAAAACAACGCCGGAATTTCCGAAGTGCGGATTGAGCGCAAAGCCGACCAAATCGATTTAGAAGTACGCACAGCTAGACCAGGGGTAGTAGTGGGTCGTGGTGGACAAGGTATAGAATCCTTGCGTACTGGACTCCAAGGACTATTGGGTAGTAATCGCCAAATTCGCATTAACGTAGTTGAAGTGCAACGAGTTGATGCTGATGCCTACCTGATTGCTGAATACATTGCTCAACAATTGGAACGCCGTGTTTCCTTTCGGCGGGTAGTCCGACAAGCGATTCAGCGTGCCCAACGGGCTGGTGTCCAAGGTATTAAAATCCAAGTCAGCGGCAGGCTCAACGGTGCAGAAATTGCCCGGACAGAGTGGACTCGTGAAGGTAGAGTACCTCTACATACCTTACGGGCTGACATTGACTACTCCTATTGCACAGCAAAAACTGTTTACGGGATTTTGGGTATTAAAGTGTGGGTGTTCAAGGGAGAAATTATCCCTGGACAAGAAGAAACTGCACCACCACCCGCAGCTCGGGAACGCGATCGCGATCGTGGCGATCGTGAACGTGAACCCCGTCGCCGTCAACAACAACGCCGTCGCCAACAATTTGAAGACCGCTCAAATGAAGGGTAAATCGTCATTAGTCATTAGTCATTAGGAGCCACTGCGTTGCGGGGGTTCCCCCCGTTGAAGCAAGTGGCGTTCATTAGTAAATGACACATGACAAACGACCAATGACAAACGACCAATGACAAACGACCAATGACAAACGACCAATGACAAACGACAAACCATGTTAAGTCCTAGAAGAACTAAATTCCGCAAACAACAGCGCGGACGGATGGAGGGACTAGCCAGCCGTGGCAGTACCCTTAACTTCGGTGATTTTGCACTCCAAGCTCAAGAACCTGCTTGGATTACCTCTCGGCAAATAGAAGCTTCTCGTCGGGCAATGACTCGTTATATTCGTCGGGGTGGACAAATCTGGATTCGGATTTTCCCTGATAAACCTGTAACCATGCGTCCCGCTGAAACCCGGATGGGTTCCGGTAAAGGTTCGCCAGAGTTTTGGGTGGCTGTAGTCAAGCCAGGTCGAATTATGTTTGAAATCGCTGGCGTTTCTGAAGAAATTGCCCGTGAAGCTATGCGTTTGGCTGCATTTAAGCTGCCAATAAAAACCAAATTTATTGTGCGCTCTCAACCACAGGAGCAGGAGTAGGTTATGCCTCTTCCCAAAATTTCAGAAGCAAGAGAATTAAGTGACGAGAAAATTTCTGAGGAAATTCTCGCTGTTAAAAGACAACTATTTCAGTTGCGCTTGCAAAAAGCCACAAGACAGCTAGACAAGCCCCACCAGTTCAAACATGCTAAGCACCGCCTAGCCCAGTTGCTGACGGTCGAGGGAGAACGCAAACGGGCAGCAAATCAACCGCCGCAAGCAGAAGAATAGGAGATTATGGCAGTCAAAGAACGAGTTGGCTTGGTAGTGAGCGACAAAATGCAAAAAACAGTAGTAGTTGCTATAGAAAACCGCGCTCCTCATCCCAAGTACGGCAAGATTGTAGTCAACACCCAGCGCTATAAAGTTCACGACGAAGAAAATCAGTGTAAAGTGGGCGATCGCGTCCGGATTCAGGAAACTAGACCCCTGAGTAAAACCAAACGCTGGAAAATCACAGAAATCCTGAACGTCAAACCTACTTAATTCAGAATTCAGATAGATTCACCAATTTTGGCGACTGACTCCTGAATTCTTTATATTGTTAAACCTCATAGTTGTTAGTTTTTTAACAACATTACAAGGGAGTACAATCGTGATTCAACCCCAGACTTACTTAAATGTCGCAGATAATAGCGGTGCCCGAAAACTAATGTGCATCCGCGTATTGGGCGGAGGTAACCGCCGTTACGGTTTTATTGGCGACAAGATTATTGCTGTTGTTAAAGATGCTACACCCAATATGGCTGTCAAGAAGTCTGATGTTGTGGAAGCAGTTATTGTCCGTACTCGTAAAGCCGTAAATCGTGATAGCGGTATGAGTATTCGCTTTGACGATAACGCCGCTGTAATTATTAACAAAGACGGTAATCCAAGAGGCACACGGGTTTTCGGCCCAGTAGCTCGGGAACTCCGCGATAAAAACTTTACCAAAATTGTTTCTCTGGCTCCGGAGGTGCTGTAATGGCAGCCAAACAGGGTACGCCCAAAGTATTCCACAAAATGCACGTCAAAACTGGCGACACCGTACAAGTAATTGCTGGTAAAGACAAAGGAAAAGTTGGTGAAATTATCCAAGCACTTCCCCAACTGAGTAAAGTTGTCGTCAAAGGTGTCAACATTAAAACCAAGCACGTCAAACCCCAGCAAGAAGGTGAATCAGGGCGGATTGTCACCCAGGAATTCCCTATTCACAGTTCTAACGTGATGCTTTATTCCACCAAGCAAAACGTTGCTAGTCGTGTTTGTTACACTTTTACGCCAGAAGGCAAAAAAGTCAGAAAGCTCAAGAAAACTGGTGAAATTCTTGATAAATAGTTAGAAGTTAGGAATTAAGAGTTAGGAATTAAAAGTTAGGAATTAAATTTAACTCATAACTCATAACTCATAACTCACAACTCATAACTCATAACTCATAACTTTGTTCCCTGACCAAGCCCAGGGACATCAGCACAAAAAACTATGGCGACAACAAGACTCAAAACCTTATATCAAGAGACAATCGTCCCCAAGCTGACCCAGCAGTTTCAATTCACCAACGTTCATCAAGTACCGAAGTTGGTAAAAATTACTATTAACCGGGGTTTGGGTGAAGCAGCTCAAAATGCGAAGGCGCTGGAAGCTTCTATCAACGAAATTGCGTTAATCACTGGTCAAAAACCAGTAGTGACGCGGGCGAAAAAAGCGATCGCTGGCTTTAAAATTCGTCAAGGGATGCCTGTGGGTATTATGGTAACCCTGAGAGCCGAGAGAATGTATGCCTTTCTTGACCGACTAGTTAGCCTATCACTACCTAGAATTAGAGATTTTCGTGGCGTCAGCCCTAAAAGCTTTGACGGACGCGGGAACTATACTCTGGGTGTCAGAGAACAGCTAATTTTTCCAGAAGTCGAGTACGACAGCATCGATCAAGTCCGTGGTTTGGATATTTCCATTATCACCACAGCAAAAAACGACGAAGAGGGTCGCGCCTTACTTAAAGAATTAGGAATGCCCTTTCGCGATCAATAAGTTCATCTATAGAGGGAACGATGGCGGCTAACGACACAATTGCAGATATGCTGACGCGCATCCGCAATGCCAACCTGGCGCGGCATCAAACTACACAAGTGCCAGCTACAAGAATGACCCGTAGTATTGCTAAAGTGCTGCGGGAGGAAGGTTTTATTGGTGAATTTGAAGAAGCAGGAGATGAAGTAAAACGCAATCTGGTGATTTCCTTGAAATACAAGGGTAAAAATCGTCAGCCTCTGATCACCGCCCTCAAGCGAGTCAGTAAGCCTGGTTTGCGTGTTTACTCCAATAGAAAAGAATTACCAAGGGTACTAGGCGGCATCGGCATCGCCATTATTTCCACATCCAGTGGCATCATGACTGACCGTGAAGCGCGGCGTCAGAACTTGGGTGGCGAAGTACTTTGCTACGTTTGGTAGTCATTTGTCATTAGTCATTGGTCATTTGTCATTAGTTGTTAGTCATTTGTCATTAGCAAAGGACAAAAGACAAAGAACAAAGGACAAAAGACGTAGACGCCCAGAGGGCGGCTTCCCGAAGGGTAGGACAAAAGACAAATAACAGATAACAAAGGACAAAAAGTCATGTCTCGTATTGGTAAACGTCCAATTACTGTTCCCGCCAAAGTACAAGTGGCGATCGATGGTACTAAGGTTGTGGTGAAAGGACCCAAAGGAGAACTTTCTCGCAATTTACCCGCTAACGTTATCGTCTCCCAAGAGGGAGAAATATTACAAGTAACTCGTCGAGATGACACCCGTACTTCCAGGCAATTGCACGGTTTGAGTCGCACTTTAGTTGCCAACATGGTTGAGGGAGTTTCCCAAGGTTTTCAGCGCCGTCTGGAAATTCAAGGTGTTGGTTATCGGGCACAAGTTCAAGGACGTAACCTGGTTTTGAACATGGGTTACAGCCATCAGGTGCAAATTGAACCCCCAGAAGGAATTCAGTTTGCAGTAGAAGGTACCACTAACGTCATCGTCAGTGGCTATGACAAAGAAATTGTCGGCAACACAGCAGCGAAAATTCGTGCCGTTCGCCCACCAGAACCTTACAAAGGCAAAGGTATTCGCTATGCCGGTGAAGTGGTAAGACGTAAAGCTGGTAAGACTGGTAAGAGTGGTAAGAAGTAAAAATGAAACTTACTCGTAGAGAATCAAAACAGCGTCGCCATCGACGCGTTCGTGGCAAAGTGATTGGCTCTCCAGAACGCCCGCGTTTAGCAATATTTCGTTCTAATGAGCATATTTATGCCCAGGTGATTGATGATACACAGCATCACACCATAGTGGCAGCATCAACTGTAGAACCAGATTTGAAATCGAGTTTAGCTTCTGGCGCTAACCGTGACGCATCGGTACAAGTTGGTAAGTTGATAGCAGTGCGATCGCTAGAAAAAGGCATCACGAAAGTAGTCTTCGATCGCGGTGGCAACTTATATCATGGTCGTGTCAAAGCACTAGCTGATGCAGCCCGCGAAGCTGGTTTAGATTTCTAAAGTCATTGGTCATTAGTCATTGGTCATTAGTTATTAGTCATTCGTCATTCGTCATTCGTCATTTGCAAAGGACAAATGACAAAGGACAACTGACAAATGACAAAGGACAAAAGACAAATGACAACTGACAAATGACAACTGACAAATGACATTAAGAGAACATTGATTATGGCAACAGAGCGTAAAAGTAGAACCAAGCGTGCCAAAAAAGAAGAAACCACTTGGCAAGAGCGGGTAATTCAAATCCGACGCGTGAGTAAGGTTGTTAAAGGCGGTAAAAAACTGAGCTTCCGAGCGATCGTCGTCGTTGGTAACGAACGCGGTCAAGTTGGTGTAGGAGTAGGCAAAGCCTCAGATGTAATTGGAGCAGTGAAAAAAGGTGTAGCTGACGGCAAAAAACACCTCATTGATATCCCAATCACCAAATCCAACTCCATCCCCCATCCCATTGATGGTGTCGGTGGTGGTGCAAAGGTGATTATGCGCCCAGCCGCACCCGGTACTGGGGTAATTGCCGGTGGTGCCGTGCGGACTGTATTGGAATTGGCAGGAGTTCGCAACGTCCTAGCTAAGCAACTTGGCTCCAACAATCCACTCAACAATGCCAGAGCCGCAGTCAACGCCTTATCTACGCTGCGTACCCTTTCTGAAGTCGCCGAAGATCGTGGTATTCCTATTCAAAATCTCTACATCTAATTAGTCATTAGTCATTAGTCATTAGTCATTGGTCATTAGTGAATAACAAAGGACAAATGACAAACGACAATTGACAAATGACATAAGACCAACGACAAATGACATTTTTAGCTTATGAGACTCAACGATGTTAAGCCGCAAAAAGGCTCAAAGAAACGCAAAAAGCGTGTAGGTAGGGGTATTTCTGCCGGTCAAGGTGCCAGTGCTGGTCTAGGTATGCGGGGTCAAAAATCTCGCTCTGGTAGTGGTACCAGACCAGGGTTTGAAGGTGGTCAACAGCCATTGTACCGCCGCTTACCCAAACTCAAGGGCTTTCCGGTTGTGAATCGGAAGAATTACACTACGATTAATGTAGAGAAGCTAGCCTCCCTTCCCGCTAATACAGAAGTAACTTTGACCTCCTTGGAAGCAGCAGGGATCATTACTGGTGCTAAAGGCCCATTGAAAATTTTGGGTAACGGGGAATTGAGCGTTCCGCTCAACGTAAAAGCGGCAGCTTTCACAGGTACAGCTCGTAGCAAAATTGAGGCAGCTGGTGGGAGTTGTGAAGTCTTATGAGTGAACCGGAATAGGGCACTTAAATGCAAGCCAACTCGCTGCCAGCGCCTGGTTCACTATAAAGGTAGCACTCTATGATCAGTCGAGATAAAGCCCCAACGGCTCAAGAAACTTTTATGCAGATGGCACAAGCAGCCGGGCTGAGAGGTAGGCTGCTTGTCACTGTCGGTATTTTAATTTTGGTTCGTCTTGGTATCTTCTTGCCAGTACCAGGGATTGATAGAGGGCGGTTTCACGACGCCATATCGGGTAATAATTCCATATTCGGTTTATTGGATATATTCTCTGGGCGGGGACTTTCAACTTTGGGAGTCTTTGCTTTAGGGATTTTGCCCTTTATTAATGCGTCCATTATCATCCAATTGCTCACCGCTGCGATTCCGTCTTTAGAAAATTTACAGAAAAATGAAGGGGAAGCTGGCCGGCGGAAAATCTCGCAAATTACCCGCTACGTCACTGTAGGTTGGGCAATTGTTCAAAGTACCGCTTTTTCGGCATTATTCCTCCAGCAGTTTGCCTTAACACCAGGACCACTATTTGTCGCTGAAACTGCGATCGCCCTCACTGCTGGTTCTATGTTCGTTATGTGGGCATCAGAACTGATTACGGAACGCGGCATTGGCAATGGAGCATCTTTGTTGATTTTTGTCAACATTGTCGCGTCATTACCAAAAGCTTTAGGCGATACCATCGATTTGGTGCAAGTAGGCGGTCGGGAAACAGTAGGCCGCGTGATCGTGTTAATCTTAGTGTTCCTGGCAACAATTGTTGGTATTGTGGTTGTGCAGGAAGGAATGCGTCGCATCCCAATTATTTCGGCTCGTCGCCAAGTCGGGCGGCGAGTTTTGGCAGAGCAGCGTAGTTTCCTACCTTTGCGCCTCAATCAAGGCGGCGTGATGCCAATTATTTTTGCTGCTGCTATCCTCAGTTTGCCATTGTTAATCGCCAATTTCACCAAAAATGCTGAATTGGCCAATATAGTTAACACTTATCTGAGTCCCAGCGGTTCTGGTTCTTGGCTTTATGCCCTAGTCTACATGATTTCCATCGTTTTCTTCAGCTACTTCTATTCTTCGTTGATTCTCAACCCAGTAGATGTAGCACAAAACTTGAAGAAAATGGGTTCCAGTATTCCTGGTATTCGTCCTGGCAAGGCAACTAGCGAATATATCGAACGGGTGTCAAATCGACTCACTTTTTTGGGTGCTATCTTTTTGGGCTTAGTTGCTATTATCCCAACAGGTGTGGAAAGTGCCTTAGGAGTACCCACATTTAAGGGATTGGGTGCTACCTCTTTGTTAATTTTAGTTGGTGTGGCGATAGATACGGCAAGACAAATCCAAACTTACGTTATCTCTCAGCGCTATGAAGGAATGGTGAAACAATAGTGACGCGACTAATCTTCTTGGGACCGCCTGGAGCTGGTAAAGGAACACAAGCTAAGACATTAGCTGACCATCGGCATGTTCCCCATGTTTCTACGGGTGATATATTGCGCGAAGCATTATCCAAGCAAACCCGTTTGGGCATTAAAGCTCAAAGTTATATGGATAAAGGGGAACTAGTCCCAGACATTCTAGTACAGGAAATGGTACAGGAACGCCTGAGTCAGTTAGATGCCAAGCATGGTTGGATTCTCGATGGTTTTCCTCGGACTGTCAAGCAAGCAGTTTTTCTTGAGGAATTACTCGAACAGCTAGACCAGTCTGGTGAAAGAGTAGTCAGTCTGGAAGTCCCAGATGATGTGGTAGTAGTGCGTTTACTTGCACGAGGACGAAAAGATGATAACGAAGAAGTCATTCGTCGTCGTTTAGAAGTTTACCGTGCTGAAACAGCACCTCTAATTGATTATTACCGCGATCGCCAAAAACTCCTAACAGTCAATGGCAACCAGTCCCAAGAAGAAGTCACTGATGAACTGCAAAAGATAATTGCTTAAGGATGAGGGGGA
The DNA here is from genome assembly GCA_019359545.1 of Desmonostoc geniculatum HA4340-LM1. Taxonomy (GTDB): domain Bacteria; phylum Cyanobacteriota; class Cyanobacteriia; order Cyanobacteriales; family Nostocaceae; genus Nostoc; species Nostoc geniculatum. The sequence continues at coordinate 15,139 of JAHHHB010000100.1, forward strand.
TGAGGGACATGAGGGAGAATAAAAACTCCTAACTCATAACTCCTAACTCAGCACTCCCTACTCCCCATCCACTCAGGAAGTTGAACAATTTTAGCTAAAATATATTAAGAAAGTGTTGATATATTTCTCAAAGTGTGTTCTCTTGCAGATGAAGTGCTGTAAAAGAACAGGAGATTGTTGAGTTGAGGAAAAAACAAATTGTCTAAGCAAGATTTGATTGAAATGGAAGGCACGGTTACAGAGTCTTTGCCCAATGCGATGTTTCGCGTTGACTTGGACAATGGCTTTAACGTGCTAGCACACATTTCTGGCAAGATTCGCCGTAATTATATCAAGATTTTGCCTGGCGATCGCGTCAAGGTAGAGCTAACTCCCTACGACTTGACTAAAGGCAGAATCACCTACCGACTGAGAAAGAAGTAAGTATATGTAGACAATTTTACCATAAAACCATCTTTTTGACTGTTTCCTAGTCACTTAGCTGAATAATTTCCCAAAAAATGCTATAATTTAATATTTGGAGTCTAAAGTAGAAAAGGCATGAAAGTCAGAGCCTCAGTCAAGAAAATTTGTGAGAAATGTAATGTGATCAAACGCCGTGGTCGCGTTATGGTGATTTGCGTCAACCCCAAGCACAAGCAACGTCAAGGATAAAGCTCTCGATCAATAGAGCCAGTTGCAACACGCATATCATTGATTAAAAGGAAAAGACGCGATTAATCACGTTTTTCTAACTACTAGTAATTGCAAGAACAATAGGGAGAGTTCATTGTGGCACGTATTGCCGGAGTAGACCTTCCACGCGATAAGCGCGTCGAGATCGGTCTAACTTACATTTATGGAATAGGGTTATCGCGATCGCAAGAAATTCTAGCGACTACAGGTGTGAACCCAGACACCCGCGTTAAAGAGTTGAGTGACGCGGACGTAACCAAGCTGCGAGCAGAAATAGAAACCAACTATGAAGTCGAAGGAGACTTACGGCGTTGGGAGTCTATGAACATCAAGCGCTTAGTTGACATTGGCACCTACAGAGGGCGTCGTCATCGTATGGGCTTGCCAGTCAGAGGACAGAGAACTCGCACCAACGCTCGAACCCGTCGCGGCAGAAGGCAGACAGTGGCTGGTAAGAAGAAAGCACCAGGTAAATAAATAATTTGACAATGCTTGCCAAACAGAGCAAGTTTTACCTTAAATCAACTAAACAAGTATGGCGAGACAACCAACTAAAAAATCCGGGAGCAAAAAGCAGAAACGGAACGTCCCCAATGGGATGGCCTATATCCAGTCTACTTTCAACAATAGCATTGTCACCATTACCGATCAAAATGGAGATGTTATCTCCTGGGCTAGCGCTGGTTCTAGCGGCTTTAAGGGAGCAAAAAAGGGAACTCCCTTTGCAGCGCAAACCGCCGCTGAAAGTGCAGCTCGTCGAGCGATCGATCAAGGAATGCGCCAAATCGAGGTAATGGTCAGTGGTCCAGGAGCAGGTAGAGAAACGGCTATCCGGGCACTTCAAGGAGCAGGACTGGAAATTACACTCATTCGGGATATTACCCCGATTCCTCACAATGGTTGTCGTCCACCCAAGCGCCGTCGAGTTTAATCATCAAAACTTGGGCAGTAAGGACGATAAGTTATGGCCAATGTGAAGTCAAGTCACTTGCAATGACCCCTTGGGCGTCTAGTGTCGAAACTGCATTAAATCAAGGCTGAAACTTTGGACGGGTTGGACGACTAGAAGCGCGTCAGATTTTCCCACAGGAAAAGCTGTTTAACTTCCGTCAACCCAAAATAGTATCAATCAATTTGAGATTTGAGATTTGCGATTTGAGATTAATCCTAAACAAAGGTGGCGACTTCGTGGATTTTAAGTTGATGATAGCGTAGCCAAGTACATCGAGGATCTTTGAGATTTGTTCCGCCCATAACAGGGGGGAAATTAACCGAAAAAGCACAATCAAAAATCAAAAATCAAAAATCAAAAATTGACACTCAATTCGGGAGGCAATTGATTTGTCTGCAAGCAGCACCTTAAAAAAGGGAGGCTAATCCGTGGCGCAGTTTCAAATTGAATGTGTAGAGTCTAATACTGAAGAAAGCCGCAACCATTACAGTAAATTTGTTTTGGAACCTCTAGAACGCGGTCAAGGAACAACTGTTGGCAACGCACTGCGGCGGGTTTTACTGTCCAATCTAGAGGGTACGGCAGTTACAGCAGTCCGGATTGCAGGCGTTTCACATGAGTTTGCTACAGTTCCGGGCGTGCGGGAAGACGTGCTGGAAATCCTCATGAAAATGAAGGAAGTTATCCTGAAAAACTATTCCTCGCAACCCCAAATTGGTAGATTACTCGTTAACGGGCCAGCAACAATTACTGCGGCACATTTTGATTTGCCCAGTGAAGTAGAAGTCATCGATCCGACCCAGTATGTAGCTACCATCGCCGAGGGTGGAAAGCTGGAAATGGAATTTCGGATCGAGAAAGGTAAAGGTTATCGCACCGTAGAGCGAGGACGTGAGGAAGCCACATCATTGGACTTTCTCCAAATCGACTCAATATTTATGCCGGTGCGAAAAGTCAACTATAGTGTTGAAGAATCTCGTGGGGAAGGCTTAATACCAAAAGACCGACTACTGTTGGAAGTTTGGACAAATGGCAGTATCTCTCCCCAAGAAGCACTATCTTCTGCTGCTGGAATCTTGGTAGATTTATTCAACCCGTTGAAAGATATTTCCCTAGAACCAACGGATACAGGTTCGGAAATTTCAGAAGACCCAACTGCTCAAATTCCAATCGAAGAATTGCAACTTTCTGTACGGGCATATAACTGTCTCAAACGGGCACAAGTTAACTCTGTAGCTGATTTATTGGATTATACCCAAGAAGATCTGCTAGAAATTAAAAACTTTGGTCAAAAGTCAGCAGAAGAGGTCGTAGAAGCTTTGCAGCGACGCTTGGGCATCACCTTGCCCCAAGAAAGAGGCTCTAAACATCCTTAAGTGATATCGAGTCTGGTTGGTTACTTATCATTGAAGCCCACACGTAAATACGGAGAGTTTTTTTGATAAGTGATTAAGTGGACATGATGTGAAAACCGTTTGTAGTTCATAAGTGCTTAATTATGCGTCACCGTTGTCGCGTCAAACAACTTAGTAAACCAGCAGACCAGCGCCGCGCTTTATTGCGATCGCTCACCACTGAGCTGATCCGTCATGGTAAAATCACCACCACTTTAATTCGCGCTAAAGTTGTGCGAAGTGAAGTAGATAAGATGATTACCTTAGCTAAAAACGGCTCCTTGGCTGCACGTCGGGAAGCCCTTGGCTACATCTTCGATAAAGCCCTTGTTCATGCTCTGTTTGAACAAGCTCCCACTCGGTATGGTAATCGTCAGGGCGGTTATACCCGTATCCTGCATACCGTACCCCGCCGGGGCGATAATGCCGAGATGGCAATCATCGAATTGGTTTAAGTCATTGGTCATTGGTCATTAGTCATTGGTCATTAGTCATTAGCAAAAGACAAAGGACAAATGACGAAGGACAAAGGACAAAGAACAAAATCTGTATGTTAGAAAGCCCCCAGCCTACACAAACTCATCGAGTAGCCTTGGTAATCCAATACCTGGGCACTCATTTTCATGGCTGGCAACGGCAAAAAAACCAGCGTACAGTCCAAGAAGAGATAGAAAAAGCGATCGCCACTATTCTTGGACATCATGTGACATTACACGGCGCCGGGCGAACCGATTCCGGAGTCCACGCTGCTGCTCAAGTCGCCCATTTTGAAGCAACAGGTTTAATTCCGGCTCACAAGTGGGCAACAATCCTCAACAGCTATCTGCCACCAGATATATTAATCAGGGCTTCAGCTGGTGTAGACTGCCGTTGGCACGCTCGCTTTAGCGCAGCCTATCGGCGGTATCGCTACACAATATACACTGAAGATCGACTTAACTTGTTCGTGAAACCCTTCAGTTGGCATTATTATTATGCACCCCTGGATGAATCATTAATTCAAGCTGCCCTCAAACCTCTCTTGGGAAAGCATCACTTAGCTGCTTTTCACCGTGCAGGCTCAAAGCGATCGCATTCCTGGGTAGAGGTACAAGCAGCAGAATGTCGTCGCAGTGGGCCATTTATCCATATTGAAATACAGGCAGATGGATTTTTGTATGGCATGGTACGGCTGTTGGTAGGGATGTTGGTACAAGTGGGTTCTGGAGAACGCACACTTTCCAACTTCACCGAACTCTGGAAAGAACAACGCCGCCAAGAAGTCAAACACGCCGCACCAGCCCAAGGTTTGTGCTTATTGCGAGTCGGCTATCCAGATTTTCCCTTCCCGAAGGAGATTTGGTACGACAGTCTGCCAAAGTTGGTCATTAGTCAAGAGTCGTTAGTCATTAGTCATTAGTCATTGGTCATTCAAAGCACAACTGACAAAGGACAAAGGACAACTGACAAATGACAAATTACAAAGGACAAAGGACAAATTACAAATGACAATAGTTAAAACATACCTTCCTCCTGAGGCATCCCTTGAGCGTGAGTGGTACATAGTAGACGCTACCGATAAACGTCTCGGACGCCTCGCCAGTGAAATCGCTCAAGTCCTCAGAGGCAAAAACAAACCCGAATATACACCCCACCTAGATACGGGTGACTTCGTGATTGTCATCAATGCCGAGAAAGTAGCAGTCACAGGCAAAAAGCGCACTCAAAAATTGTACCGTCGCCATTCTGGTCGTCCCGGTGGGATGAAAACGGAAACCTTTGCTAAGTTGCAACAGCGCCTACCAGAACGCATTTTAGAACACGCTGTCAAAGGGATGCTACCCAAAAATAGCCTGGGTAAACAGTTATTCACCAAGCTGAAAGTTTACGCTGGGCCAACTCATCCCCACGAAGCTCAAAAACCCAAAGAACTAAAAATTAATACAATTCCTGGAGAAGAAAATTAATGGTAGCAGTAGACACCAATAGCGGCCGCGCTGTGTACTGGGGTACTGGCCGTCGAAAGTCCGCAGTAGCAAGAGTACGTCTCGTTCCAGGTACTGGTCAATTGACTGTAAACGGTAAAGATGGAAACTTGTATTTCCAATTCAATGCTAACTACCTGGGAGTCATCAAAGCACCCTTGGAAACTTTGGGACTAGAAAACGAATATGACATTTTGGTAAAAGCAGAAGGCGGCGGCTTGACCGGACAGGCTGATTCTGTTCGTTTGGGAGTTGCTCGTGCTTTGTGCCAACTAGACCCAGACAACCGCCCACCTTTGAAAACCGAAGGTTATCTCACTCGCGATCCTCGGGCAAAGGAACGGAAAAAATATGGTTTACACAAAGCCCGGAAAGCTCCTCAGTACTCTAAGCGTTAGAGTATTGGGTACTGGGGATTGGGTATTGGGGATTGGGTATTAGAAAAGGTAAGTCAGTTTTTTATCTCTATTCCCAGTCCCCAGTCCCCAGTCCCTAATCCCTAGCTCCGATTCCATCCTAAAAGTTATAATTCTTATAGATTCACCACAAAAGGAACAATGGCTAAATCTGATATTCATCCCAAGTGGTATCCAGACGCTAAAGTCTACTGTAACGGTCAAGTTGTGATGACTGTTGGCTCTACCAAGCCAGAACTACATGTAGATGTTTGGTCTGGAAATCACCCATTTTACACCGGCACTCAGAAGATTATTGATACTGAGGGTCGAGTTGAACGTTTCCTCCGCAAATACGGTATGTCCAACGAACAAAGCACCGGCACCAAAAAGAAAAAGTAGCGGGTTGGCTCTGCTGTTAACGACGACCCTGCATTTTTCGGGGTCGATTGTCATTTATATGCTCGAGCCAATTTGTTATTTTTTTAAGGAGCGATCGCACTCGTCATGGCTGAATCATACTTACTGGACAAACTAAAATCCGTTGAACAAACCTTTAATGAATTAACGCGTCGTCTTGGCGACCCCGATACCGCTAGCAACCCTGATGAGTATCAACAAATTGCTAAGTCTCGTTCTTCTTTGGAAGAGGTAGTTAATACCTATGAAACTTGGAAAATAGCCCAAGAAGACTTGACAGGAGCGCGTCAGGTTTATAAAGAATCTGCCAGCGATCCAGAGTTGCAAGAAATGGCAGCACTGGAAGTAGATGAACTTGAAGAAAAAATAGAATACTTAGAGTCTCGCTTGAAAGTCTTACTATTACCACGCGACCCCAATGATGAAAAGAATATCATGTTGGAAATCCGCGCTGGTACAGGTGGCGATGAAGCCAGTATTTGGGCTGGCGATTTGATGCGGATGTACACTCGCTACGCCCAAACTCAAGGTTGGAAAGTTTCTCTAATGAGCGAATCTCTGGGAGAAATGGGTGGCTGGAAAGAGGTGATTCTGGAAATTAAAGGTGACGACGTTTACAGCCAGCTAAAGTTTGAAGCTGGAGTGCATCGCGTACAGCGGGTGCCCCTGACAGAAGCAGGCGGACGGGTTCATACTTCCACTGCTACGGTAGCAATTATGCCAGAGGTGGATGATGTGGAAATTCATATTGACCCGAAAGATATTGAAATGACCACAGCTCGTTCTGGCGGTGCTGGTGGACAAAACGTCAACAAGGTGGAAACAGCCGTTGACTTGATGCACAAACCAACGGGAATTCGGATTTTCTGTACGGAAGAACGCAGCCAGTTGCAAAACAAAGAACGGGCGATGCAAATTCTGCGGGCGAAGTTGTATGAGATGAAGTTACGCGAACAACAAGAAGCTGTAACTTCCATGCGGCGATCGCAAGTTGGTACAGGATCGCGATCGGAAAAAATTCGCACCTACAATTATAAAGACAACCGCGTTACCGACCACCGTTTAGGTCAAAACTATTCTCTTAACCCTGTCTTGGAAGGTGATTTGGAGACTATTATCCAATCTTGCATCTCCCAAGACCAACAGGAACGTCTAGCTGAATTGGCAACTGCTAGCGTTAATTAATTTTTATTAGTAAAAATTCTGATAAACCGCTTGTTCTAACGTTACTTTTAACACGTGCAAGCGGTTTTCTAATGCAGCCCGAAGTGCATCTTCAATTTTACTGGGATAGTTGTAATAGGCAAGTTCGTGTTTCATAACGTAATTTACCTTTGTCCATTCCTTCAGGGTTTGGCAGGTATAAATTAACTTTTCTACTTCTTGTTGCCAACGCCCAAAAATTCGGTAGCTGAAAAAGCTACTACAGATGTTACCTGCCGCATCCCAGTAAGAAATACACACCTGATGCTTGAGACAGTGGATTTTCTTGATTTGCTTAATTTTATAGCCTTTGGTTTTCAGAGCTTCTTTTGCTTCACTGTTTGAAATGTGCCATTGTTCTGGTTTAATTTTATTAACGGCTATGAAATTTCGACCTTTGCGGCGATATTTTTTTATCTGGCGTGGCTGAGAAAACATGATGCACCTTTTGTGTGATTGGCAAAAATGCCAAATAACCTAGCAGCGTCTATAGTCTATAATTGAAATGAACGTTGCTTATTTACAATCTTCATTTTAATTTATCACTAACAATGAAACTTGTCAATATAAAATTAAAATTTTAAACTTTCTCACTAAACTAATAAATGCAGTTGACTAGCTACACAAGCAGTGAACATAGAAAGCAGAGAAAAACTGATTGAAATCATCAAACTAGCTCGCGGTTCCATGAGCCAGCGAGCTTTCGGCAAGCTTTTGGGAGTTTCTGCTACTGCTGTTCAGTTGTGGGAAAAGGGTGTGAATGTGCCAGATACTGAATATTTGGCAAAAATCGCAGCGAGAGCGGGTTACACACTCCAAGAGTTACTTAGTTGTTTGGATGGCAAACCAATACAGGAAACCTCAGATTTGAGTTTAATTCTCAGACAAATACAGCATATGCCTCTTAGCCAAGTGGCTCAAATTGTTCAGGCTGCGGCGGATAGGTTCGCGGCTGTGGCCCAAGCGTCAGAGGATGAAGCAAAGGCCAGTTGAATATTAAAATAATTCGTAATTCGTAATGGGCTAACGCCCCGCTCCGCTAACGTAATTCGTAATTAAGTTTTTTAACGACGATTTAAGGCAAAATCCGATCAAACTAGCTTGTGGTTTCTTGCTGTCAAGATTCATCTATATGGATATGGACAAACCTTGTTTGTATGACGAAGATTTCTATGGCTGGACACAGCAGCAAGCTAAAGCGTTAGAGCAGAGGCTAGTTATGGAACTAGACTGGCCACACCTGCAAGAGGAAATTCAAGCCTTGGGCAGACAGGAGTATCGGGAACTCGTGAGTCGTCTGAGTGTATTACTCGGTCATCTCTTGAAGTGGGAATATCAAGCCGAAGAACGCTCTCGCAGTTGGTTTTTAACAATTCGAGAACAGCGTCGTGCCATCCACAGGCATTTGCGACAGAACCCCAGCCTAAAGTCTCGAATAGAAGAAGCCTTGTTAGATGGCTTTGAAGCAGGAGTCGATTTGGCGCTAAGAGAAACTAACTTACCATTACGAACTTTTCCAGAGTATTGCCCCTATTTATTTGATGATGCGATCGCAGACAATTTTCTGTGCGATACTCATCAAGACTGGGAAGGATAATTACTACCATTTTTTTTACGCTCATTTGTTATTTGGAGGCACGTTATATTTGTCCATAAGTGATAGAAACTAGCTTTTCAAAGTCTTGGTAATTTAAACTTTGCCGCTTTTTACCATTTTTAAGATAGTTCACCTTATGAACTTGAAATTCAAAGAAAGTTCCTGATATAGGTAATTTTTCACCCTTAAGTCTAAAAATCATATTTATAAAGGTCGTTCCACAGTGTGGGGCTTTTGAGGTACGCATCATTAGGATTTTTTTCAAAATACTTGCCAATGGCATTTTTGAGGTTCGCGTCTTGAATATCAAATGTTTTTATTTCTTTGTCGGTAATAATATGCTGAATACTTCCAGAAAATTTGATGGTTGACTCTTCTGGACTTTCTCCAGCGTTAATGCTAATTTCTATTCCCATATTTATCTCCTTTGATGGTATTAACTGTTTTTTTTTGCGCTGTCAAAACAGTTTTTATTGCCATTGAGCGTTAGTAAATCAGCAAAATAAAGCAAATCACTTTATCTCTTTGAGATTATCATGATCCGGAAGATATAGGACTCCTATTTTATTTTCAAGGCAGGTCTAATATGTATAAGGTTACAAGTGTAAGAGCAGACAATGATAAATCAGCATCTACAAACGGCAACACTACCCGGAGGAGTGGCAACTGCGATCGCTAATTTTGGCTGAGTTAAAGATTCTGGTGGAAATACATAACGGCTGCACAAACTCAGTCCGTCTGCGTGGACTCGTTTATTAGCACCCTTATCACGTATAGGACTCCTATTTGATTTTTGAATAAAAGTAGGTATTTGTAGGGTGCGTTACGCGAAACGCTAACGCACCAACCCTTGATAATGGTGCGTTACGGAAGCCGTAACACACCCTACGTATCTGTTCAGAATTCAAATAGGATTGCTATATATTAGGGATGGCAAAAGAGCGATTACTGGAAGTGCGTTATGGTTCTGAAAAAGAAAGTAACACATGAACAGCAAATCAAAATCTTCAATTGATATAAAATTGTGAAAACAGACATCATCTTTTATCGCCTGTTTCAAGAATTCCCTGATGTCTTCTTTGAACTTATTGGTAATCCTCCAGAAGAAGCTAGCCTTTATCAATTTTCATCAGTTGAAATCAAACAAACAGCCTTCAGAATCGATGGTGTATTTCTGCCTACCCAAGGAAGCGATAACCAGATTTACTTTGTTGAAGTGCAATTTCAAGCCGATGGAGAAATTTATTCACGGCTATTTGCAGAAATATGTTTATACCTGCGTCAGAATAAACCAGAAAATAACTGGAGTGCTGTAATTTTATACCCAAACAAAACTGTAGATACAGGAGATATCAAACATTACCATGAGTTTTTCACAAGTGAGCGCGTCAGACGGATTTATCTTGATGAATTAGGTGAGGGTGCATCGCTTCCAATTGGTATTGCAACTGCTAAATTAGTAATTGCAACCGACGACATAGCGATCGCACAAGCAAGGGTGTTGTTGACTCTCACCGGGCTAAAGCCACGGTGATTCAAACTGATGCTACGAACGAGGCTAAAGCCATCGTTCTCCGCTTTTTACAGTTATTCTTCCAGAGAAGAACTCTCTGTGGGACAGTCAAAAGTCC
>JAHHHB010000101.1 GCA_019359545.1 Desmonostoc geniculatum HA4340-LM1
GGCAGGGGGGCAGGGGGGCAGGGGGGCAGGGGGGCAGGGGGGCAGGGGGGCAGGGGGGCAGGGGGGCAGGGGGGCAGGGGGGCAGGGGGGCAGGGGGGCAGGGGGGCAGGGGGGCACAGGGGCAGGGGGGCACAGGGGCAGGGGGGAAAAACTTACTGCAACTTCTCCCCTGCTCCCCTGCTCCCCTGCTCCCCTGCTCCCCACTCCCTCTAATTCCGAGCAATACCTTCTTGACGTGCGGCGCGTTGCACAGCAGCAGCAACCGCAGTGACGACGCGTTCATCAAAGACTGAAGGAATAATGTGTTCCCGATTCAAGTCTGAAGGATTGACCAAAGAAGCGATCGCACTTGCGGCTTCTAGATACATTGTGGTGGTAATTGCCTCTGCCCGACAATCTAAGGCGCCACGGAATACTCCCGGAAAAGCTAAAACGTTATTGATTTGGTTGGGGTAATCACTGCGACCGGTGGCAATGACAGCAACATTTTGGTGAATTAATTCTGGTTGAATTTCGGGAATGGGATTTGCCATTGCAAATACAATTGGATCTTTGGCCATGGATTGCACCATTTCCGGTGTCAAAACTCCTGGTGCGCTGACTCCAATAAATACGTCTGCACCTTGCATAGCACCTGCTAGGGTACCTTGAGCTTTCACGGCAAATTCGAGTTTTTCTTCTGTGAGGTCTGTACGACTGGTAGAGATAATTCCTTTAGAGTCACACATCCAGATTTTTTCTGCCCCAGCTTTCCTCAGTAAGCGGGCGATGGCAACTCCCGCAGCCCCTGCACCGTTAATCACGATGCGGATTTCTCCGAGTGCTTTGTGTACTAATTTCAAGGCATTAAATAAAGCTGCTAAGGTGACGATTGCAGTACCGTGCTGGTCATCATGAAAAACTGGAATATCTAATTCCTGTCGCAATCTCGCCTCAATTTCAAAACAACGTGGTGCAGCAATATCTTCTAAATTCACGCCACCAAACACTGGAGCCAGATTTTTGACTGTTTGGATAATCTCATCTGTATCTTGAGTAGCAAGGCAGATGGGAAAAGCATCCAGCCCTGCAAATTCCTTGAATAGCATCGCTTTACCTTCCATAACTGGCAGTGCAGCAGCTGGTCCGAGATTTCCTAAACCTAAAACTGCACTACCATCTGTAACAATGGCAACAGTATTTTGTTTAATAGTTAATTTGTAAACTTCCTCTGGGTCTTGAGCGATCGCAGTACAAATTCTGCCGACTCCTGGAGTGTAGGCCATTGCTAAATCAGACACACTTTTTAACGGAATTCGGCTAGCAATGCTGATTTTGCCACCGCGATGCAAATTGAAGGTGCGATCGTAGACACTGAGTAACTTAATATCTGGCAGTGCTTTGACTGCTTGCACAATCGTCTCAGCGTGTTCGGTACTCGCAGCATCAACGGTAATATCGCGCGTAGACTCTTTGCGGGTTTGCTCGATTAAATCAATTTGACCGAGATTACCGCCCGTAGTGGCGATCGCCTGGGTTACCGACGCCAACATCCCCACACGATTGGGAATCTGCAAGCGCAGTGTCAAACTAAAACTAGAATTAGGAGTTAGGTTTGCCATGTTGATTTAGGATTTCAAGTTTTAGATTTTATCAGAAAGTTGGGTTTCAAACTCCGTCATAAAGGACGGGTTTATATTTACTAGAATCACAATCCCCACTAAATATGTGAAAATAGTGGAATGTTAACCATGAATTATCGCTACCGAATCTACCCGAATCTCACTCAAGAACAGTCTCTCAAAGAGTGGATGGATATTTGTCGCGCTGCTTACAACTACGGTCTGCGAGAAATTGTGGTGTCCAAGTTAAAAAAGATTTGAGTGTTAGAGTGCATCATTGTTCTAGTTGTGGATATACAACAGATAGAGATGTGGCTAGTGGTCAAGTTATTAGAAATAGAGGAATAGCTCTGATTAGTACCGATGGGCAGTCGGGAATCCAAAACGCCTATGCAGACGGTTTGCCAGGGGTTGAGATATCTCAATCTAGGTCAAAGTCGAAATCCCGCAAGGGGACAACTAGGAAGTCTAAGAAGTGATTCTTAGAAGCTCCGTACCTGTGATTGTCGGAGAGATGTCACATTGAATTGCTTGGTAATAACCTAGACGAAAGCTAAAATCTATATTTTACTAATCTAAAAAGTAACAATTTACTAACTGTACTTAGAAGTACAAGACGAGATATTTCTGATACTAGCGTCTTTACCTTTGCAAACTGTACCTCTAAAATCAGTGGAGGTTCTAGTTTTACAGCAGATTTGAATAAGCGTCAAATACACCATCTAGGTATCAAAGCGAGGCATAGAGCTTATTCTAATTCTGAATTCTGTTAGCGCACCAGGGCGTAGCCCATTCAGAATTCTGAATTCTGAATTCTCCTGTAGTTTCTATGTTAACTTCTGTGAGAAAATCGGTATTAATCATGCAATGAGTGATACGCGAACAGAGCGTAGGTGAATTGAATGCTAGGAACAACGCTCCGAGGGCGCTACAAAATCGTCAGAAAGTTGGGACAAGGAGGGTTTGGAGAGACTTATCTGGCTGAAGATATGGATTTACCTCGCAATCCTCATTGCGTTGTCAAGCGATTTAAACCCCAATTGACTCAACCGCAAGCTTTAAAACAAGCAATGCGGTTATTCGATACAGAAGCAGATGTTCTTTACAGATTAGGTACTCACGAGCAAATACCGCGACTCTTGGCTCACTTTGAAGAAAATCAAGAATTTTATTTAGTTCAAGAATACGTACTTGGTGATGACCTCAGCACAGAACTCAAACTTGGTCAACAATGGAGTCAAGAAAAAGTAATTGCTTTTTTGCAGGACGTATTAAAAATATTAGAGTTTGTCCATCAGCAAAACGTTATTCACCGCGATATTAAACCTGCCAATTTAATTAGACGCGCTGCTGATGGCAAGCTTTTTTTAATTGACTTTGGAGCTGTAAAAGAAATCGGCACCTTAATGGCTAACAATCAGGGAAGAACTGTGGCCGTTGGCACTCCTGGTTATATGCCTAGCGAACAATATAATGGACAGCCACAATTGTCCAGCGATATTTACGCTGTGGGAGTCATTGGAATTCAAGCACTGACTGGTATTTCCCCTCTCCAACTACCAAAAGATCCAAAAACATTAGAATTTATTTGGCGTAATCAAGCCCAAGTCAATCCTCAACTAGCAGACATTTTAGATCGGATGGTGAAATACCATTTCGGTCAACGCTACCAGTCAGTGGTTACAGTTTTACAAGCACTGAAAAACTTAAATCTAAATCATAATCAGTGGTCAAGAACTAAGAAAATCGTCTTAGCTTTGACAGTATTAGCTATCATCTTTTCTGTAACAGCGATCGGAATTCCAAAATTACAACAACTATTTAGCTCAACCTCACAAGAACCATCAACTGTAACAAATTTCTTGATTTACGAAAATCTTACTTATGAAATTAAAATCAAATATCCTCCAACTTGGTCGTTGAAAGAAATAGGACAAAATAACACAACTACAACAGATGTAGCTAAATTTTTGTCACCTCAAAAAAATGTAGACAAGTCTTATCAAAATGATCTAACTATAGAAATTCAAGATTTGAAACAACCTATTTCATTAGATGAATATACTAACTCAAGAGTGAATGAAATAACGCAATTTCTCGCGGATGCTAAAATCGAACAATCACGTTTAACTCAATTAGCAAATCGCCCAGCACATGAAGTAGTTTATTCGGGAAAAGAAGATAAATATACTGTAAAACGGAAAGCAATCTGGACTTTAAGAAATAATAAAGCCTACATCATCACTTATGCAGCGGAAGAAAGTCAATATGATGATTTATTAAAAACTGCTGAACAAATGATTGATTCATTAGAAATTCAGTAATTTACCCAAAGGATACAGAGAGTAGGGAGAAAATTCCTAACTCTTGTAGAGACGCGACGAATCGCGTCTCTAGAATTTACCGACGAGATGGTAAGGCTCGAATTTGGGGATTTTGTAGGAGCTTTTGCACATCTGCTAATATCCGATCGCCCCAAAGATTTTTCTTGAGAACGTCTAAATCAGCAAACCTGCTATCCAAGCGCAGAGCAGCTTGTGCCAATTCTAGGGATTGTTGGCGATCGCCTTTAACATATAATGCTGTTGCCAGGGCTAGTTGAGGTTCTGCGGATTTGCTGTCAATTTCAATAGCAGCCTGAAACTGACGGATGGCTCCTTCAATATCTTGGAGTTCGTATTTGATTAACCCCAGGTTGTTAACAGCTGGTAATAATTTAGCATCCTGGACAGTTGCTTTTTCATAAGCCGCAAGTGCCCCCGGATAGTCGCCCTGGAGATGATAGCTAAAACCCCGTGCAAAGTAAGCAATAGGATTGTTAGGATCGACGCGAATTGCTTGGTTGAAGTCCGAGAGTGCGGCCTTAGTTTTTCCATTGCGCTGGTGGTTTAGACCCCGTAAAGCATAGGCTGCGGCATTTTTGGGATTTAGGCGAAGTGCTTGGTCAAAATCCCCGTTCGCTCGCCGATAATCTCCGCGATCTGAATAAAGATTTGCTCGGTTTAAATACACATCAGGAACGCTAGCGCCGCCCCATTCACTGTTAGCTTCAATTGCTTGGTTATAGGAAGTAATGGCCTCATCATACCGTCCTAACTCGCGTAACAGATCTCCTCGGAAAGTCCAAGCTAGGGAATGTTTTGAATTCAAGCGAGTGGCTTGGTTTAAATCCTCTAATGCTCTTTGTTTGTCTCCTTGCTGATAGCGCCCAGATGCCCTTCTAGTGTAGGCATTAGCATCTTTAGGATTTTGTGCAATTGCCTCGTTAGCAGTGGCGATAATTGTCTGGGGATCTGCTTGGTTTGATGGGGTAGCTGGTTGTGGAGTTGAGGCAATACCTTGTAATTCTCTCAAAGAGTTGAGTGCAGCTTGGTATTCTGCTGTTTTTCCTTGTTTTTGGTATAAATCTGCGGCTTTTTGGAAATCCGCGATCGCTCCTTGTTTGTCTTGCAATTGGACACGAACAGCCGCACGGTTTTGATAGATTTCCGCTGCTTTGGGATCGCTAATTAATATCCGGTTCACCTTCAGGTCAAAGTCACTTCTACCTTGACGTTTAATTCGCAAGGTAATTGTAGTACCCTCCTGGCCGCGAATCAGGTTAGTGGCGTCATCGAGTTTCATCTTCAAGGTTGGTTTACCATCAATTGCCAAAATTCGATCGCCAACTTTCACTCCTGCTTGCAAGGCTGGAGAGTTATCATTAACTTGTTGAATTATTAGCCCCTGATTTTGTTCGTTATTAACCTGAATCCCAATGCCGGAGAACTCAAAAAAACTCAGCGCCTTGTTATAATCGGCGATCGCTAGTTTATAATCTTTCAAAACGACGCGTAACAGACCCCGTAGAATGTAAGCATCAGGATTGTTGGGATTAAGTTGTATTATTTGGTCGTAATCAGCAAGCGCTCGTGGATAGTTATTTAAATTTACATGAGCGAAACCCCGAACAGCGTAGCCAAAGAGAGATTTGGGATCGAGACTAATGGCTTTCTCGCCATCGGCAAGCGCACTTTGATAGTCTTTTAGTTGAGCGCGGATATAACCTCGATAGGCATAAGCAATTGCATTTTTGGGAGTGAGGCGAATTACCTGCTCAAAGTCTTTAAAAGCTGTTGGGTAATCTTTGAGTTCATTGTAGGCTGCACCTCGTCGGAAGTAAGCATCAGGATTGTTGGGACTAATTTGTAGGGCTTGGTTGTAATCAGCGATCGCTCCTTTATAATCTCTTTTATCGGCTTTAGCTCCCCCCAAACTGATCAAGTCTTCAGCAGTTCGTTGTCGTGGAGCCGTTGGTTTTTCTCTAGTATTTGATTGTCCGGCTGTAGCTATATTAGGTTTAGCATCTGGTTTTGGTGTGGTAGTTGGGGAGCTGGCGGTTACTGGTTGTAAATTATTTCTCGCTGTCAAAAAGGTGTTAATCGGAATTCCTAACCTTAAAACAGTTCCTGTCTTCTCTTCGGGTTGTGTAGCTCGCCCATTAATCCCTACTAAACGTCCATTCTCGTCTAACACCGGGCCGCCACTCATTCCCGGAAGTGCCTCGTTATTGTAGACTAAGGCATAGCCTTGATCTGGGTTTTTTAGACGACTGCGAACACTCCCATTAGTAAATTGATAGCTGCGTTCAGGAATGCCTGGTAAACGGTCAGCCCAGCCTACCACATAAACCGTCATGCCTTCCCTAACCTGGTCAGAGTTGCCTAAATTAGCGATCGGGTAATTTTTTTTACTCTTGAATTGCAACACTGCCAAATCTAATCCTGGCAACTCTTTGCTGTAGTAAACTGGATGACTACCGCCATCTTGGGTGTGAATCTCATATCTTCCATCTCTGGAAACTACATGTCGATTGGTGAGGACGAAGTAAGTTTCACCTTTGCGTTCAAAAATTACTCCAGAACCAACACCGTCTCCATCAATGCGAACGGTAACTGCTTGAGCAATGTTGTTAACTTCTACCGGAGTTAAGGAGAAGGCAACTTGAGGTTTCACCAACACTACAGCTGCACCAATCAGCACTGCCGAAAGATTACGAGCAAAATTCATTGCCTCACCTCTGTTTGAATATTTGTATCAGAATAATTATTCTTAAATGATGGTGATGCCATCTGCATAAACTCTTCAATCGGAATACCCCAGCTATATTTGCTCATCTGTTTCCGCAAGGGTAGTTCGGGCTGTGTTCCATCTTGATATACATATGGTTCACCCCAAAGAGGCTCTGCGTGCCTGCCGTTGATAGCTACAACCTGACCGGCACGATTCAGTAGTGGTCCTCCACTCATGCCTTTGACAATATCATTGGTATATCCAATGCGATAGCCACCTTCCAAGGCTTTGTCTAACACTAGAGAAACTTGACCTTGGCGGAAAACAAACCCGGTATCTTGGATGCCTTGGCTGTCAAAGGGAAATCCAGAAGCAAACACTTCATTTCCCACACTCAAAGTTGATCCATGACCAAGGGATGCAACTGTATAGTTAATCTTGAGACTGCGAAACTCTAATACAGCTAAATCGTTACCCTTGAAATAGGAAATAATAGAGCGATTGCTCATCTTGGACAAATCAGCTGCGTAGATCAGACCATCAGGAGTTTGAATCTGATAAGGTGGGTTACCCGACCTGAGTACGTGGGCGTTGGTCAGCACTTGATAAACTGAGCCGTTTTTTTGAATCAGAATCCCCGATCCCAAGAAGTCTTTTGATAGTACTTTGACTGTGATCGACTCAGCTAGCTGTTGCACTTGCTTGGCGGAGTGTCGGGTGAAACTTTGTGTATCTACAACCCTAATGTTTGGTTTTGAGCCTAGCGGTGAAATAGATAAACTGCCAATACAGGCAATCAGCATCATTAAACGCCAATCCATGTTCGTTCAGATTGCGATTTACTCAACATTCCCAAGCTGGTTTTCCTGCTGGACAGGATTCACCTGTGCCTGAACTTTCTACCTGAGAGATGAACTTGCCTACATCTAGGTAAGCCGCCTCTTCGTAATAGGAGAACATTTCTTTACTATCGCCACCACTAAGGTCAATTGCTCTGCCGCCTCCGGAACCTTGGCGATCTAATAACCTTTGTAGTGTCAGTGGGGCATTAGTACCGGCTTTCAGGGTGACTAGGACTCCGTTCGGCAAGCAAGATCCACCCTTATAACTGGCAACACATAATACAGGTTGCTTACTGATTTTTCCAGCTCTGATAAAATTTAGCGTCCCGTTTTCGTAGAAACGTTGGAATCTGGCAGATATTTCTTCACAACGCTGTTCCGCAGTCCAAGGTGGGGGAAAAGAATCGTCAACCCAGCGAATGACTGGGATGTTTCCTCTGGAAGTCCGAACTATTGTTGCGGGAACACCTCCACTCATCCCACGGTAAAACTTACTACTCTGCGTGTAGCCAGGTTGAATTAGAGTGGCAGTGGAACCAAGTGCGATCGCAATGGTACTCAGTATGCGAGCAAAAAAACCTAATTTCATAGTCATCTTTACACTTTTTGTAGTTTTGAAGATATGTGGCGTAATTCAAAATAATTTTGAGTATAGAGGATATCTCGTACCAATGAATTTAATTCTTGTTGCACCACGAAAATACTTGTTGATTAATTTAATATAAATTAATACTCAATCAGTGCAAATTATGTAGTGTAGTGTTTCACCATTTATTCATCCGCCAGTCGCACAGAATTCAATTCTGAATTCTAACTCCTGAGTTCTTTATTATAAATGCAGCGACGTTCTATTACGAAGACAAAGCTTTCAGAATCGGATTTTATTAATACTCATGTACTATCAGCTAGCGATCGCATTGTGCAAGTTGCGTAAGTCCTGAATATCTCTTAGGTAGGAGGTCAATTCTTTGAATTCACAGACAAATTGATACAAACACAACTAAAATTACAAAAATTTGCTTTTACCTTATACCTAGCCGTGACATGACTTCACAATCTTCTCGCTCTGACAAAATTCTGGTTGTCGATGACTCTCCTGATAATGTGTTTTTGATCAAAACTATTTTGGAGGAAGAAGGTTACACCATTAGCACCGCAGAAAATGGTATTTCAGCATTGGCGCAATTGCAGTCATCTCCATGTGACTTGGTGCTGCTGGATTTAATGATGCCAGGTATGGACGGATACGAAGTTACTAAGCACATTCGCGGCGACATGAAGTTGTCACAATATATTCCCATACTGCTAATTACTGCCCATGATGCCCCCAATGTTGCCCACGGATTAGACTTGGGTGCTGATGATTTTATCCGCAAACCTGTAACAGTGGATGAATTATTAGCAAGAGTGCGATCGCTTTTGCGTTTGAAGCGAAGTATGGATGAACGCGATGAAATAGCCCGCCAGCGAGAAGATTTTGTCTCCCGCCTCACCCACGACTTACGCACTCCCTTAGTAGCAGCAGATCGCATGTTAATGCTGTTCCAACAAGGCGCTTTAGGAGCATTATCACCGCAAATGCAGGAAGTAATCGCCATCATGGCGCGGAGTAACATCAACCTGCTTTCGATGGTCAATACCTTATTGGAAGTTTATCGCTTTGAAGCAGGTCGCAAAACTTTGGCGTTGCAACCAGTTAATTTAGTACGTTTGCTAGAAGAGGTTGCTGGAGAATTGACACCCCTAGCTCAAGAGAAAAAACTGTCCATAAATCTAGACTTGACTAAGGAGTTAAACGCAAACACAGTGACAGGCGATCGCTTAGAATTACATCGTCTATTCACTAATCTTATAGGTAATGCAATCAAATTTACCGACTCTGGTTCAGTGACTATTCGTCTTGCTTCTCAACCCCAATTTAACAACAATAGTCAATATCAATTCTCTGGAAAATCTAATTTTGCTGACTACATTAGCATTGAGATAGCAGATACTGGTTCAGGTATTCCCCCTGAAGAACAAACGACCATATTTGAAAGATTTCGTCAAGGCAGTCACAAGAGTTCTGGTAGTGGCTTAGGACTCTACCTGGCTCGGCGAATTGTTAAGGCACACCAAGGCCTTATTTTGCTTAACTCCGAGTTAGGCAAAGGTAGTACATTTATTGTACTTTTACCCAAAAAAACATAACAAATCTAGCAATTATCAATTATCAATTATCCATTGATTAGTGTTTTCGGCCTTGCTGAATTTGAATATGAAATTTAAAAATCAACTCTTCTCAACTCTTACTCTCTGCGCCTCTGCGCGGCAGTCGCTCATGGGGGAAACCACGCCAGTTGCTCATGGGGGAAACCCCCAAGACCGCACTGGCTCCCCAAGACCGCGCTGCCTTGCCTCTGCGTGATACAAATTCATATTTATACTCAGCAATGCCGTGTTTTTAATTGTGTCCAATACAAGTTTTTTGTAGCCTAGCATAGCTGTGCTGTACCACAAATATACTGACACAGCGCTAGGATTAAATAAGTAGTTGTTTATGGCACGAAAAAATGATTACCACTGAATTATCTAACATTAGCGAGATTATCCAGAATCAGCGTGATTTTTTTCAAACTGGCAAAACGAAAGATGTCAATTTTCGCATTGAGCAACTGCAAATACTCAAACGAGCAATTATTGAACACGAACAAGAAATAATCCAGGCATTACGAGCCGATTTACATAAACCAGAAGTCGAGACTTACCTAACAGAAATTGCTGTAGTTAAAGAAATAGATTATGCCATAAAACATATCAAAACCTGGACTAAGCCCAAAAAAGCAGCCGTTTCCTTAGAATTTTTTTCCTACTCAGCCCGCATTTATCCAGAACCACTAGGGGTTGTCTTAATTATCGGTGCTTGGAACTATCCATTTCAGTTAATGATTTCACCGTTAGTAGGGGCGATCGCCGCCGGAAATTGTGCAATTATTAAACCATCAGAAATTGCTTCCCATACTTCCGGTATTGTCGCCAAAATTATTACCAAATATTTCCAACCAGCTTATATTGCAGTGGTTGAAGGAGGCATAGAAGCCAGTCAAAAACTACTAGCAGAAAAATTTGACCATATCTTTTTTACTGGTGGTACAGCCGTCGGCAAAATTGTTATGGCAGCAGCGGCAAAACATCTTACACCAGTTACTTTAGAATTGGGTGGCAAAAGTCCTTGCATAGTCGATACTGACATTAATCTTGAACACACAGCTAGACGAATTACTTGGGGAAAATTTATTAATGCTGGACAAACTTGTATCGCCCCTGACTATCTTTTAGTTGATCAAAAAATCAAAAAATCTTTAATAGATGCTTTGGGAAAATGCTTAAAAGAATTTTATGGAGACAATCCGGCAAATAGTCCTGATTATGCCAGAATTATTAATCAAAAACACTTTGACAGATTGGTTAAATTCCTTGAAGATGGTGAAGTTATTCTTGGCGGAGAAACTAACACTTCAGAGCGTTATGTCGCCCCCACAATAATTGATAATGTCTCCTTAGAAGATTCTGTAATGCAAGAAGAAATTTTTGGCCCCATTCTGCCCATAATTGAATACAGTGATATTGCAGAAGCGATCGTCTTAATTAACTCTAGACCAAAACCCTTAGCATTATACTTATTTTCTCAAAACAAAAACCTGCAAAAGCGAGTTTTGCAGGAAACTTCATCAGGTGGAGTCTGTATCAACGACACAATCATGCAGGTTGGAGTCTCATCTTTACCATTTGGTGGAGTAGGAGATAGCGGTATTGGCAATTATCACGGCAAAGCTAGTTTCGAGACTTTTTCTCATCACAAAAGCGTATTGCAAAACTCCTTCTGGCTGGATTTAAAATGGCGATATGCTCCCTATAAGAGCAAGTTGCCGCTAATAAAGAAACTTTTGGGTTAAAAGTTAGGAGTTAGGAGTGAGGAGTTGTGAGTTATGAGTTACGCCCGATGTGAATTAAGAAGACTCCTTGTCTGATAAGGAATTCTAAACTTGGCCAAAATCATGGATTTAGCAAAATAGAAGAAATCATCACGATTTCAACACTTAATTGACATTAAACGTGAGTTATCAATTTTTAACTCCTAACTTCTAACTCCTAACTCCTAACTCCTAACTATTAAAACCCAAACGCACTGCTGTAACGCTCTTCAGTCCAAGGTTCACCACGACGGTGGTAGCCATTGCGCTCCCAAAAACCAAATTCTTCACTAGCTAAAAACTCTAAACCATTAATCCATTTAGCACTTTTCCAAGCATAGAGGTGAGGAACAACTAGCCGCATTGGGCCACCGTGTTCAACTGGAAGATCTTCACCAAAAACTTTAAAGGCAAAAAAGTTTTCTTTCCGCATAAAGTCATCTATAGAAATATTAGTAGTGTAGCCGCCATAGCAGTGTTCCATAATGTGGGCTACTTTGGGGTCTAGCTCAATTAGACCCATAAAATCTGTTACTTTAATACCAGTCCATTTAACATCAAGTTTAGACCAGCGCGTTACACAGTGGAAGTCCGCTGTGAACTCATGTTGAGGTAGCGCCATAAAGTCTGACCAATTAAAGGTAGCAGGTTTTGCTAAACCCCAAACCCGAAACTCCCATTCTTCAGTGCTGACTTGGGGAGTTGCACCATAAGTTAATACCGGGAAACCTTTGGCTAAATGTTGACCTGGAGGAACGCGTTCGTTGTCTTCTTTTCCTGGCTTATGAAAAAATTTTCCTAACATAATGGGAGAAAAATAAGTTTTCTCAAGATATTTACAAGCTTTTGTGTTGAGTTGCCAATAAGCCTAGATACTTTACCCTTGAATATGATTAGGCTAAAACACATTGAAATTCCATAGTTACTTTATTTGGTCGTGCTTTGTTATTTGTCATTGGGCATATTTACAAAGAACAAAGGACAAATAACTAATGACGGTCTTAACCAGAGAGGGTATAACTCAAAAGCACATTAGCTTACTTCATGATTACTGATAAATGATAGGTAATGGGTAATGGATGTTCCCAATTACTCACTACCAATTTTTCTGGATCTAATAAGCTTGTGTAGAGTATCTATAATTTACGATCCAATCAGGAAAGCTAAGAAAAAGCATTTATCCATTAGTGATAAGTTTAATCGGAGAGTTTTGCCAATCAAATCTATCAGTGCTGTTCATGCTTTTCCTGACTGGAAAATTATGATTCTTCTTCCTCGTCCTCAGCACTTGGATAGACGAATGTAGAACGTCCGGTCAAAATAGATTTGCCCAGAGACAGAGCTTTCTTAGCTTCGATGGCGGCTTTGTGCCTCCAAGTAGCTCGGCGTTTATCTCGTTTTGATTTGGAAGTTTTCTTCTTTGGAACAGCCATGTCAGCAGATATCGTGATTTTTGACAACCTTCTTATTTTAGGCCATTCACTGACGCCAAGGATGCCAATTTAGCCAAGAATTAAGTAAAGGTATTGGGAATGGGGAATGGGGACTGGGGAAGAGGTGTGGGAGGAAGGGGAGGAAGCATAAATTCTCTATTCCCCCCACACTCCCCACACTCCCTCATCCCCCTCATCCCCCTTACCTCCCTCATCTCGCCTCCCCACGAGCCTGTTAGAAGTAGATTGGAGTTATGGCTATTTTTCAAAGAAGAGTAGCGATCGCGCAGTTTTGAAGTAAGTTGCCCAATTTTGAGCATCGGGGCGGTTGCGCCATTCTGGACGACCGACTTCTAATGTCAGAACTGGTGCGATCGCTCCATAATTTTGTACGGATACAATAATTGAAACATCTGTCACTAAAATATCTTGGTCGAAGCTCCGCTGAGCAGCTGCTCTAGCGGCCGCTTCCGCTCGTCGGAGAATGGTTTCGTAGTTTTCTTCTGGTAGGCGATCGATTGTCAAGTCAACTCTGGCTGTGTAAGCTCGTACAACTTGAGGTGCGATCGCTTCTGTCAAAAACCACGTAGGAACAGTAGATATGAGCAAAACTACTAAAGGAACTATCCGGATTCTTCTGGCAATTTGGCTAATAACTGAAAAGGGAGTGATCGATGATGGTATGTGAGCAAAAATTTGGCTCATGACCTTGTAGCTCCTTACTGACGATCTGTAAATTGAAATTAGGTGAAAGTATTTTCCGGTCTATTAACGTAATAAAATTTACATTTTATCCTAAGATTCGATGAGAATCACCTAGACTATAAAACATCAGGTTAGCTTTGTTTTTTCGGCAAAGCCAGCCCCAATTTTCAGACCAGCAAACAATAACCGACAAAGAGCGGGATGGCAAATTACTGGGCGATCGCTATTGGCATCAATCAATATCAGTTATTTCAACCTTTAAGTTGTGCCCAAGCAGATGCTGAGGCATTAAAGGATATCTTGGTGACACAAGCAGGTTTTGTAAGAGAACATTGCCTGCTAATGACGGATACTTCACCACCAATTGCAGATAGATCCACCTATCCAACTAAAGAAAATATTTTGCTGCTGCTGGAGGATTTGGCAGCAACATATTGGCAACCCGAAGACTATCTATGGTTATTTTTTAGCGGCTATGGGGTCAACTACAAAGGCAAAGATTATTTAATGCCAGCGGAGGGTAACCCCGAACTCGTGCCTGAGACGGGCATAGAATTGCGATCGCTAATGCAAAGTCTGCAACTGACTGAAATAAATGTATTGCTACTGCTTGATATTAACCGTGCTTTTGGCACCCAAGCAGATGCTCCCGTCGGCGAAGAAACCATAGAACTAGCTCAAGAATTACAACTTGCCACAATTTTTTCTTGTCAACCAGAGCAGTTTTCCCACGAGAGTAGCGAACTAGGTCACGGATTCTTTACAGCAGCTTTGTTAGAAGCTTTGCGTTCTGGTAATGGCAACAATTTGGCAGATTTAGAAAGTTACCTGAGCCTTTTGGTACCCAAATTATGCCAGCACCATTGGCGTCCCATCCAAAACCCTGCCGTTATCATCCCATCAAGATCCCAAGTAATCTTGCCAAAATTGGCAGAAGAAACCGCTTTTCAAGCAGAAGCAGTGATTTATCCGGAAGAATCCTTTGCCATTGCCCTTGCAGCTCCTCCCCTCGACGATTACTCTAAAAATCCGGGCAGATGGGGAGAAACAACTATTAACTCCAAAGCCCAGAAGCCTAATCGTAAAGAAACTCAGAAATCGTCTGCTGGCTTAGTTTCCCAGCCGCAAGCAGACACAAATCCACCACCAGAAACTTCCATAGGAGTGAACACGAGGGGAAGATTTATCCCTGATTCTCCCCAAGCCCACGCCTCTCGACGATCGGGGAATCAGCCAAACACCCCTTTGTGGAAACAGTTTATCTTATGGAGTGGAGGCAGCTTGCTAGTAGCAGGTTTAATCGCGGTAGTTTTTTTGCGTAATCAAGAAACTTTTAGAATTAAGGAAATATCAAGCAGAACGCCCAATCCTGCTGCTAGTAGTCCCAAGGCGATGGAGAATTTACCAAATGACCCTTCGATAAATAAAACCACTCCATCAGTTAGACCAAAAAACCAATCTAGCGCTCAAACAGCCTCGAATTCCGAGTCGCAAAAGCGCAATCAAGCAGTATTAGATCTGGCGAAAATGTCGCTCCAAGAAACTCAGGCTAGCGATTTGAGCTTAGCGATCGCTACAGCTAGGAGAATAAAACCTGGTGAACCACTCTATGAGCAAGCTCAGGAAAATATTAAGATTTGGAGCCGGATGATTTTAGATTTAGCAGAGGGTCGTGCTAAGCAAAGACAGTATGCTAATGCTATTGCTGCCGCTCGATTAATCGCCAAAGACGAGCCGCTTTATGCCAAAGCACAAGCGGCAATTAATTTATGGCGGCTAGAAGGCAAACAGTATGTCAGCAACATAACTCTTTTAGATGCAGCTAATGCCTTAATTAAGTCCGGACAGGCATCTACTTACAACCGTGCGATCGAAGTTGCTAAAAAAGTACCATCAGGTGAACCAGGCTTCGATACCGCCCAAAAATCAATCGATAAATGGAGTGAGAAAATTTTAGATCTGGCCAAGCGTCGCGCCGCAGAAGGAGAACTCAATGCGGCAATCGAAACTGCTACTTTAGTGCCAGAAGAGACAGCTTCTTACGAAGATGCTCAGGATGCCATCCAAAAATGGCGGAAAAAATAGTCAAAAAATAATTAGGAGTTAGGAGTTAGGAGTTAGGAGTTTTATTTTTAACTCTTCACTCCTAACTCCTCACTCCTCACTCAGTTAACAGTACTGCGATACATCTTCACCACATTCGTCGGCTAGGTAGCACAACGCTCGGAAACGTAAACCAACCACTTCTTCATATAAGGGATTGAGCTTACACATGGGCGGAATGTGAAACAGGGTTTTCCCGAATAATTTGACATCTCGTTCAAAGGGACACTGAGATGGAATCAGTTGGCACAAGCGGTGAGCTAGTTGGCGATCGCGGACTTGAATGCCATCTACCCGCTGCTTTAAGGGTTGGAGAATATTCCAGTAGGACTTGGAAACAGGACGGCTTAGCTGAGTTCCTCGATCGTCACTAGTCTCTGCTTGATTGATTGAGACCCAGCTTGCCAGAAAAATCTTTTTTGTGGTATTATCAAATACCTTCATGGTTAATCCTCTGTGTTATTGAGGCTGTTCACCTATCTGGTGAATTTATACAATGTGGCAACGAACTTTCCGGAAGATTCGTGTCCTGACTACGATATAATGTAATACCTGATTAGCCACTTAAGTCAGAACCTAATTTATTACTACGTCAAGTTAACCGCAATTTTCGCGGGATCGGTAGTGTAGTAATGTAATCTTGTTCGTAGCTTGACACAGTTTAAATTTTAGTGAAGACATCCATCGTTGGGTAGGTTTTAGTGTAACATTTACAAAACTTAAAATAAAAGGTTTTTGAAAGTATTTTTTGTAAGTGTAAATAAGGGTAATACCCTGGTGGGCAGCCTTTACTCTCCGTGTTTGTGCGTTCTTGCGTCTTTATATTCTGTTAACTGCTGGTTGAATATGGCAGAACCAGAGAAAAAATCTCCCTTAGCCTTGAGTATGAGGCTACCCCAACAAAGTTTGCCTGACTAGGATAATCAGGCTAATATTAGTGATTTTTCGGCAATTTGCAATCTACAGCGTCTTGGGGCTAACTTACCTGGGGTTAGCATTGGGCTACATTCCTGGTTTACGCATGAACCGCGCCACCATTGCTTTAGTCGGTTCTGCCTTTTTAATTGCTTTAGGTGTTCTGAATTTACAGGAGGCATGGCAAGCCATTGATGCTAATACCATCGTGTTTCTGTTGAGCATGATGGTAGTGAACGCCAATCTATCTTATGCAGGGTTTTTTCGGCGATCGCTATCAGTGATATTGAGTATCACTCGCAGTCCTTTAGGTTTGTTGATTGCTTTAACTTTTGGCAGTGGTATACTTTCGGCCTTTTTTCTCAATGACACTCTGGCGCTAGTTTTTACACCCTTAACCTTGAGTTTGACTCAAGCTTTGGGTTTAAATCCGATACCTTATTTACTAGCGATCGCAGGTGCAACTAATATCGGCTCGGTAGCAACTTTGAGCGGTAATCCTCAAAATATCCTGATTGACTCCTTTTCAGGGATCTCCTATCTAGAATTTCTGCGTGTATTAGCGCCAGTTGCTCTTGCTGGCTTGGTAATTCAGGTGATATTACTGTGGCTACTTTACCCAGATGTCCGCTCAGTCAAACCTTGCCAAATATTACCCACCACCAACCAACGGATTTATAAACCCTTATTTAATAAAACATTAGTCATCACAACTGGGCTGCTAATTGCATTTACTGTCGGCTTACCCTTAGCTGAGTCAGCTTTAGTTGCTGCTAGCTTATTGCTAATTACTCGGCGCGTTAAACCCCAGCGCATTTTGCAAAAGGTGGATTGGAACCTGCTGGTAATGTTTTCTGGATTATTCATCCTGACGCGAGTCACGCAAAAGTTGAATTTGCTCCAGCCATTTACCCATGCAATCAACTCTGCTGCGAGTTTACTGGGTGTAACTGTCGTTTTATCTAACTTGATTTCTAATGTTCCGGCTGTACTCTTATTACAACCGCTGATTTCTCAAGGTGATACTAAGTCTTGGCTGTTGCTAGCAGCAGGATCAACATTGGCAGGGAATTTAACTTTGTTTGGTGCAGTCGCCAACCTGATTACTGTAGAAGCTGCTGCGGATTTAGGTTACAAGCTAACTTTTTGGGAACATCTCCGCTTTGGAGTGCCGTTGACGGTATGTACTGTACTTATAGTATATTTCTGGGTTCATTGAATATAGCGCTTCTGGATTGAGTGCAATATAGACCTAACCCCCAGCCCCTTCCCTACTAGCGTTGGGGAGCAAGATTCAAAGCCTCTCTCCTTTTAGGCTACGGTGTATACACAAGTTTGAAATAGCGGATTAACCAAGGTTTACCCCACCCTAACCCTCCCCGTATGTATTGGGGAGGGAACTAGATTTCCGGTCTCCCCAATGCATCGGGGGGATTAAGGGGGGTAATTCGAGTGTGTACACCGTAGTCTAAAAGGAGAGAGGTCAAAGTGTATTGCTTTCATTCAGAACCCCTATATGTTCAGGCAGGAGTTCCATTTAAAAGTTGTAACTTTTGGGGAAACTGCATGGTGTGTAGATAAGCATATCTGCCACCTTTAGTAAGTAATTCGCTGTGAGTGCCTGTTTCTATGATGTAACCGTTTTCTAAAACTACAATTAAATCAGCATTCTGGATAGTTGAGAGCCGATGGGCAATAACTAGACAAGTACGATTTTTTAGTAATTGCTGGAGTGCTTGTTGAATGAGGTGTTCTGACTCCGTATCTAGAGCGGAAGTTGCTTCATCAAGGATGAGGATTGGGGGATTTTTCATCAAAGCTCTAGCGATCGCAAGTCTTTGTCTTTGTCCTCCCGATAGCTTCATGCCACGTTCTCCGATTACGGTATCATAACTTTGGGGAAGGCTGATGATAAATTCATGGGCGTGGGCAACTTTAGCCGCAGTTTCAATTTCTGCATGATTTACACCAGGCTTACCGTAAGCAATATTTTCCCGCACAGTCCCGTGTAGTAACAGGGTTTCTTGAGAAACAATACCCATTTGACTGCGTAATGACTGTAAAGTGACATCACGGATATCGTGTCCATCAACCAAAATCTGTCCTTTTTGGGGATCATAGAAACGTGCAGCTAAATTCGCCAGTGTACTTTTCCCTGCGCCTGAAGAACCGACAAGTGCAACTGTCATTCCTGGTTGCATATTTAAGGTGAAGTTATGAATGACAGGTTGACTAGAAGTATAAGCAAACTCAACTCCTTCCCAGCGAATATTACCTTCAATTGGGGGAAGTGCGATCGCATCTGATTTTTCTTTAACTTCCGGTTGGATATCTAGTGTTTCAAAGATGCGTTCCAATGAAGTTGCGCCCTTTTGGATGACGTGCATCACCTTACTAAAGCGTTTTGCCGGTTGATTAACGTGGTTCAAATAAGCCAAAAAAGCTGTCAAATCACCTACAGTCATTCGACTCTCCATCACTTCCCAAGAACCATAGGCTAGAACAGTGATATAACCGAGATGATTCATAAAATCAACTATTGGTGAAAAGCCAGACCAAAGTTGGACAGCGCGAATATTTGCCTCCATATTCTGACGATTGTGTTCAAAGAAGCGATCTATTTCATAACCTTCATTCGCACAAGCTTTGATTAATTTAATATTAGATAAAGTGTCCTGGAGATGATTATTAATTTCTGCACTTTGCTGCTGTACATCTCGGTAAGCTCCCCGCATCCTTGAACCAAAAAACTGGGTAAGGAACATCATCATGGGTAAAGTTATTAAAATCAATAGCGTGAGTTGCCAATCTGCGTAAATTAGATAAGTGACAATCACCACAAATGTGAATATCTCAGCAACAATTTCTGCAACTTCTGTGGTAACTAACTTTTCTAAAGCATCGACATCTCGCATTACTCGTGTCATCAGCGTTCCTGTTCGCTGATTTTCAAAAAAGCTCAAGGAAAGTTTTTGCAGATGTTGATATAGTTCATTTCTGATGTCAAAAATTGTTTTTTGTCCAACTAAAGACATCATATAACTGCGAGCGAAATTTAATACTCCAATTAACAGGGCAATAATGGCAATACTCAACCCTACCCAAGGGATCAAGTTAAATTTTTTCTCTGGAATTATGACATCAATAATATAGCGGGTAATTTGCGGAATAATTACCTGCAATAAAGAGAGAAAAAATATAGTACTAGAACCTGCTAAAAGTGGTAATTTGTGCTGCCAGATATATCCATAAAAACGCTTATATAGAGTGAAAGCAGAAGGCTTAAGTTGAAAATCCGAGGGATTATTTTGGGCAATCTGGCGAATAAAGTTCGCTTGCACAGGTGTTACACTCCTAGCATAATTTATATAAGTAAAACAGCGTAAATAATTCAATATTTGTAGTAAGGACTTTAGTCATGAGAAAGGGCTAAAGCCCTTACTACGAGCTAAATATTTCTAACTTTATATTAATTAACATAGTTTGGTTTATGATCACGGACTTACTTAACCTAATATTCAAACTGCTTTGCATTTTGGTTTATTCGCATAGTTACGCCCCCACCAAATCACAAACCCCGTCAACGATAGCGTCGCCGAAACAATGCCCATCGCTATGTAAAATCCCATCATTCCTAATCCTCCATAACTACCAGTATGTAAAGCATCTGCCCAAGCTTTTAGTTGTTCTATAGCTGGTGTCTGGAAGAAGTTTTCTACCTGCAATACTTCACCACTATATCGATCCAAAAATACAAAACTTTTACCTTCTGAAGTAATTTCATGTGGCAACTTAAAACGTACCCGCACTGTGGAATTTTCATCTTTAGGTAGATATAAAATCGTTGGTTGTCCCTCTGGCATAGTTTCTATGGCTGTTTGTAGAAATTGGTCTATAGTTAAGGACTGTTTATTGCTTTGCAAAGTAGAGATAGGTTTTTCAATTTCTTCTTTACCCATCATCAAATACCCTAAGTTTTTGATGGGTTTATCAAATACCATTAAACTGCCACTACTAGCAATTAATACTAGAAAAACGACTGAAAGCACTCCACCTACTTTATGGAGGTCGTAGTGAATGATCCGCCACTTAGCTTGCCATCGTACTTTAAAACCGACTGATAATTTTTTCCATCCATTCCACAGCATTAAACCAGTAATACTCAACACCAGTAACAAAACACCACATAACCCGACGACAAAGGAACCGAATTTACCCGCGAGTAGATGGGTGTGGAGTTGATTGATGATTTTCATCCCAAAGCGATCGCGTGGATAAATTCCTAGTATTTTTCCTTCATAAGGATTCATGTAAATATCAGTCTTAGCCTTGGTAGGAGGATTAATCAGCAGATGATAAGGTTCATTAGCTTGTCTAGGAATCGTTATCCACTCTAATTTTTCATCTGAATATTGTTGATGAATGATCGACTCTACCTGCTGAAGAGAAATCCGCTTTTCTTGGGGAATTACCTGATGTGTGTGGAGATGAACTATGGGATTGACTTCTTTATCAAACACTAGGATGCTACCCGTCAAGCTAATTATGACTACAAATACACCAACTATCACCCCAATAACTCGATGAATTATTACAGCAGGACGTTTCATTTATTACTTATACCTCCTGTGAAATAGGATTTACTGAGTTGACTACTGGACGTAACACTCGTACCAGGGCTGGATAAGATTCTCTACCTTTGTTGTAGACTTTTACAATGTCACCCAAGGGTTTAGAAAGCAGATTCAAATTCCCCCAAAATAAGACTAAATCTCCAGCTTGAATTTCTTTTGGTACTACTCCTACATGAAAGACTGTTGAAAGTATAACTAACACTAACAGCCCAAACCATGTAAGCAAATCCATCAAAATTTCTGTTCCAGATTTAAAGACTTCTAGGCGGATGGCGTGATGGAAAAATGATTCTTGATGCTCAATAAACTCTAGTCTTTTGGCTTGCGTTGTTGAAGCGGCAATATTTTCTTGAGCAGTCAACATCTTGAGACTAGATTTTTGAATAAATCGGCCAAAAACAAAGCCAATTAAAATGGGTGGAATGACAGCAATTAATAAAGCTGGTAGCCACGCTGGTGCTAAGGTAAGTTGCCAAATAATTACAGAAATCGTTTGAGAAACAATTTTCCACGAATCTTTGTGGATAATATCTAATCCAGGTTTAGCGCGATTACAGTGATAGAGAATGTGGGAAATATCTTCAGCACTTCGTTCTTCTTTCCGCCGTTGAAGATAGGTTCTCTGTAAACAAATAATCAACCGCGCTTCGTAGATTTTATCAATGAGCTTATCACCGAATTTAATCAAGCCTAAACCAAGCAATAAACCGCCAAAAACTAAAATATAGTTTCCTAGAGACGCATTCAAATCGACACTACCTTTTTTGAGGTCGTCTACTACTTTCTTGCCCATCCAAGCAATACTTGGTTCTAAAGCTGAAACAACTATGGTAGAGAGAATTGCAGCTGCTAACCACTGGGGATAGGTAAGCAAAATCCGCATCATATCCAATAACAGAGAAGGAACTGGATTATTTTTCAGCAGTTTTTTCATGCTCGCTGTAATCTTAGCCGCTTTTGCAGTGAAACATTTGCTACAGGGGCAATCAAACAAGTCAACAGAACACTAGTAAAGGGGACTGGGGATTGGGGACTGGGGACTGGGGACTGGGGACTGGGGACTGGGGATTAGGGACTGGGGATTGAGTGCCAAATCTAAAAATTATGATGGTTGCTTTTACCCACGACAAAATTTTAAAAAACTTTTTCCCAGTACCCAATACCCAGTACCCATTCCCTGAGCGGTGTTTCTCCCCTACAAGCAAGTAGGTATAGTGGGGGACTTCTCGCCCCGACCTGTTGAATAAAATCAGATTGGTTTGCATACTATAAGATGAGATTAATTAATGACAGGGCAAGTTAGCGCTTGCCCCTTCTTTTTGGCTGAGAATGCCTTTATTCTGTCTGCTTCGATAAAACCTCTAAATCTCTCTAGATTGATGTTGAAAAACTGAGGTTAATTGAGTTTGGTTAGTGGTTTTAATTGCTGAGGTTGGCTAAGACTGCGGAAGTAGAGGCTACCGACGATCGCCCAAAAGAGCAGATATCCAAAAGCCTGAAGTAGATACAGCTTTTGGGTGTAGCCAAATATAGTTTTTAGCAAAATGCCGGGAAACTGCTGATCGGGTAAAATCCCTGAGAGATCCCAAACCTGGGGCCCCAAAATACAAGAGGTATTACTTAGCCCACAAATATCTGCAACTGAGGAGTTGATTTGACTCCAAGCGATCGCAGCTGCATCTAAGTGTCGCAAAGCAGAAATCACCAATCCAGAGACAATCAGCAGCAGAAATACGCCCATTATTTGGAAAAATTGACTCAAATTAATGCGGATGCTCCATTTGAATAGCAGCATACCAATTACAACTGCGACACTTAGTCCGGCGATCGCGCCAAGTACTGGTGTCCAGCCTTCTTGAAACTTAGCGACAATAAACAAAGCCGTCTCTAAGCCTTCTCGAAATACGGCGATAAAAATTAGGCTGAAAATTGCCCAAGCTGATTGGTTATCTTGTCCTAACGCGCTTTTGACAGAACCCTCAATCTCGGCTTTGAGAAATCGTGCTTGTTTAGTCATCCAAATCAGCATCCAACTCAGCATTGCGATCGCAATTACACCCAGTCCCACCTCAAATAATTGCTTGAAGACAGGCGCATAAAGTAGATCAGATGTCTGCAATCCTTGGATACTTAAATTTAGTAATAAACCAACTACAAAACTAGCTATAGTGGCACTAAAAATTCCTAAATATACCCAACGATGCAGTTTTTGTTGTTCAGCTTGTTGTAAACAAGCGAAGACAATACCGACAACTAAAGCAGCCTCTACACCTTCTCTGAGGGTAATAAAAAAAGTTGGTAATGCAGCACTCCAATTCATAGGAAGTTAAATAGTTCCGGTAAGTGATGGTTCTACGGTTTCAATAGTCGTAGACTCTTTACCTTCAACAGATTTTTCCTGCTCTGGACGATGCTTTGATTTTTTTGACTTATGTTTTTTTACTTCTTCAGCCTTAGCAGCAATCTTTTCATCTTCAGTAGATTTGGAATCTGCTACTGGTTTAGTCTCGCTTTCGGTCGCATCTTCTTTACTTGGATGATCCTTGGACTTTTGGGACTTATGTTTGCGGTCTTGTTCCTTTTTAGCTTTATCCTCTGACGGTTTCGCCAAAGCTGCTGCTGGTAAAAGGAGTGTAGAGGCGATCGCTATTACAGTATTAGCTAGAAAAACTCTCCGGTACATAGTTTTATAACCCTGTTTGTTGTGCATAGTAAGAGTTTGGCAGATAAACATAACAGAAAAATAACAACTGGGTTCTGGATTTTAAAAACTCCAAGAAAGATTGAAACCATAGATAGCAGAAGCACTCTGTAAATCTACAAGCTCGTCTACAAAGCGATTTTGCTGATCAAACGTTGTCCTAATTCTGTCATTTTTGATGCCGCCAATATTGCGTCCATAAAAACGAAGGAGTAAGTGGTTAGGCGCGATCGCTATCTCATCTTGCAGATAAAAGTTAAATTGTTGTTCGCTCAGTTCATAGTTAGCTTTCACATCCACCCTATCTACCAATCCTGCATCCCGGTCACGAAAACTACCTTCAAAACCAGCACTCAAACGATGATTTTCCCCCAGCAAAAAGTTAAAACCTAGAGTTGCTAACCATTCTTGTTCGTTGGTATTACGAATTTCGTTGATGCTGGTGCTAGTAGGTGAACCAATTAACCCAGGTGTATTAGCAGGATTGTTAGTAAAGTTTTGAGTAGTGGTGATGTTGGTTTCAGCTTTATCTTGGGTATTTTCTAGTCTTTGAAACAGCAATCCCAAATTCATTTGAGCATTGGGATTAAATTTGTGTTCCCAAATCCCACTCATCCGCCAAGTAAGATCCCTAAATGACTCTTGAATTGTATTGTCTCGTTCTCCAATGCGTTGGATTCGCCCATTATTACAGCAATTTTCAGGTAATTGAACCACAAGTTACGGTAATATCGAGCTAGAGTGATTGTTTTATTAGATGCCAGTATCTTACTCAGAGGATTTGCGTCGTCGCGTGATTACAGCTTGGGAA
>JAHHHB010000102.1 GCA_019359545.1 Desmonostoc geniculatum HA4340-LM1
TGGTCGTATTAATTGATGAAATAATTGGCTCATTACCCTTGCACCCAGTCGCTGTCGGGCTTGTGTAATGGCCGACTTACAAGGTACTCGCCAATATTTACCAACTTTCACCCATGCTTCACTCAGTGTAAGCATTGCCCACTCGACATTTATTAACAATGGTGCAAGATGTGACCATACACCAATTTTCAGGGTTGATTGTGGTTTTTGTAGCTGACAACAGCTGCTCTGAGATTACCTTGGTGTTGAGAAAGAAGCCGATCGCCTTCGTCTTTTTCTAAACCAGTCCAGTGCATTAATAGAGCTAGTTTCACCCATTTACCACTATGTTCTAATAAAAAACCGGCAGCTTCCCGACTTAAACCTGTGAGGTCTTGTAAAATTCGCAAAGCGCGATCGCGTAACTTTTGATTTGTTACCGCCACATCCACCATGCGATTACCGTAAACTTTGCCCAGTTTGACCATTACCCCAGTAGAAAGGATATTTAAAGCCAACTTTGTGGCTGTACCAGCTTTCAGGCGAGTTGAGCCAGCGATGATTTCTGGCCCCGTCAACAGGCGAATATCAACATCGGCATCACAGCTAACTTGTTCAGCCGGAACACAGGCGATAAAAATAGTAGCAGCTCCCCGCTGACGAGCCGCATTCAGGGCACCGTGGACATAAGGCGTTGTCCCACCCGCAGTGATGCCAACTACAACATCTAGCTGTGTAATGTGTCGCCCTGCGATCGCAGTTTCACCATCTTCGATGCTATCTTCTAAATCCTCAGAACTGCGTACCAGCGCCCCAGCCCCACCAGCAATAATTCCCTGTACCAACTCTGGTGGCGTACAAAAAGTAGGGGGACACTCAGCAGCATCTAATACCCCTAACCTACCACTTGTACCCGCACCAATATAAAACAGGCGTCCTCCCCGGTGTAAACGCTCTGCGGTGCGTTCAATTGCTTCTGCCAATTGAATTTTCGCCGCCGCAACTGCTGCGACTGCCCTTTGGTCTTCGTTATTAAACAGCTCCACCAATTCCAGAGAACTTAGCTGGTCTAAGTTAAGACTGTTAGGATTTACTAGCTCAGTTAAAAGATGCCCGCGTTCGTGTAAATTTGTCATTTGTCCTTTGTCATTTGTCCTTTGTCCTTTGCCACTTGTCCTTTGTCATTTGTCCTTTGTCAAAAACGGATTACCAATGACTAATGACCAATGACTAATGACCAATGACTAATTACAACAATCCTTCCAATTTCCGACGAATTCTCTCTATTTCAGAATCAGGCAATTCTGGTTCTTCTGGTGGCTGTTGGTTGGGACGAGAGGTGTCCTCAAGAGTATCGTCTTTCTGGGCATCTGGTTGCCAGTCGGTTTCTTCAACGTTAAGTTCTGGAACTTTACTGACTAAAGGGCTGTTTTCTGGGATGATTTCCCAGTCATATCCAACACTTTCGCAAAATTCCTTGATTTCCTCAGCATCGATCGCCTCTGGTGTGGGTGTGGGGAAATCTTGAGCTTCCAGCATCAAAGCAAAGCGCGTGGCGTCGTCTTCTGACTCGAACATCAGAATTGTATTGCTATCGCCCTTCCGAATCGAGTGAATCCCCTCATTTTCCGTTCGAGCATTAAACATTAACACAAAAACACGCATAAATGTAATTATCTATTATTTTTCAGTTCCAGATCTTCTATTTATATTAAAGTTCTAGGTTATGCATCAGGAAAAGTCACAACCACAATTTTCACTTTATTCAGATTTTCCTGAAAGCGTCAACATCATCAGCATAAGTATTGGATCGAGCAAATGCCGTAACTTAACCCATGAGGTCTGGGGTTTAGTTAACGTATCCTGGAAATGGCATACTGAATCAATGTGCCTGTTAATGCTTGTGTGTGCCAGCTAAATCCGGCAATTAATACAGTGAAAGGAAATGACTAAATCTCCCAATCAAGAGCATCACTCCCCTTCCCCTATTCGTAAGCGTCTGTGGTTGCTGGTGTTGAGTCGCGGTGGCATTGCTTTGGGGGGACTTTTGCTGATTGGAATTGTCGGTGGTGTTTGGCGGTTGTGGATTTTTGTCCAAAAAGAGTTAACGCCTTTGGCACAACAAAGTCTCACCACTACACTCAACCGTCCAGTCCAACTCGGAAAAGTCACACAATTTTCGTTGACGGGAGTGCAGTTTGGTGCATCAGCTATCCCAGCGACACCCACAGATCCAGATCGAGCCACAGTCGAAGCTGTGGAAGTGACTTTTGACCTCTTGCAGTTAATTTTTAACCGCCACCTCAAGCTAGATGTCACCTTAATCAATCCAGATATTTACATTCAACAGGATGACCAAGGGCGCTGGGTTTCCACTACCATAGCGTCCTCAGGTGAAGCCAGCATCATTAAAACTGATTTGGACGAACTGCGGTTTCGCAATGCCAAGTTGGCGTTAATGCCGCAGAAGAGGGATGGGGAGCAGGGGAGCAGAGGAGCAGAGGAGCAGAGGAGCAGAGGGGTAGAGGGGCAGGGGGGCAGAGGGGAAACTTCTAAGTCAGAACTCAGCGCTCAGAACTCTCCTGTATCATTTTCCCAACTCAGCGGATCTGCCCAACTTTTAGCAAACAATCAGTTGGTCAGGTTGGAAGTCGGGGGTCAAGCAGACAGTGGTGGTAGTATTTCCATTCAGGGAGAGACGCGTTCCAAGGTATTAGCAGGGAATTTACAGTTGCGAGTACAAGATTTCCTGGCTGCGGATATTACTCGGCTAATTGAGTTACCTGTGAATTTACAAGGGGGTCGAGTCAATGGTGATTTGTTGGTTCAGTTGACGCCAGAACAGCCGACTTTATTGTTTGGTAGTGCTGCTGTGCAAGGGGTGACGGTTGAATTGCCGAAAGTGCCGCAACTGTTGAGCAATACCCAAGGAAATCTCCGCTTCCAGGGAACCCAATTGCAGTTAGATAATGTTACTAGTAGCTATGGCAAAATTCCCCTGGTGGCTACGGGAATCATTGACACTCAAGCGGGCTTCAACTTGGCAGCGCGTGTAAATGCGGTGAGTTTGGCTAATGCCCAGGAGACTCTCAAGGTAAAATTACCTGTGCCGATCGCTGGACAAGTACAAGCAGATTTACAAATTACTGGATCGACTAAAGAGCCAATTCTCTCAGGCAAAGTTGCCACGATCCAAACTGCCCGGATTGATAAACTAGATTTTAATAGTATTACTAGTAAATTTGAACTTGTTACTAGTTCTTCTTTAATTACTCTCAAAGATATTCAAGGGTTCGCCAAAGTCGGTGGTCAAATTACAGGCGCTGGCACAATTCAAATTGGTAAATCTCCGCGACTGGATTTGAATTTCGCTGCGAAGAATGTTCCAGGGGATGCGATCGCTAAAGTTTACGAAACAACGCCCAATTTCCAAATTGGTAATCTCTCGGCGACAGCCCAACTCTTCGGTGCTGCTACCAATGTCCAAACTGTGGTACAATTTCAAGCCCCTAACGGAACTTATCCGGGAACTGGGGAAGTGGCCATAGCTCCCAATCGTACCCTCTCTTTCCGCAATGTAGCTCTGAATGTCGGTGGTGGTACAGTCCGGGCAACTGGTAGTTACGCCAATGAACGCTTTCTTGCTGTTGCTGTTGCCTCCGGGGTACAGGTGCAACGTTTTGTAGATCCAAATCAACTGCAAAATGTCTCTTTGGCGGGGGCACAATTCAATGGTCGTCTCATCCTAAGAGGCAGCACAGCACCATTTGCAATTGCCACGATTCGCCCTGAAGGTGCAGCAGTGAAAATTGGTGGTGGTACAGTTGCAGTTTCTAATATCCAACTCCAAGACCAAAATTTCTTTGCTCAACTTGTAGCTAATAATGTGCGGCTGGGACAAATATTGAAACAGTCTCCCCCGGCTTTAAATAATCCTTTGGCGGGTACGTTCCAAATCGCAGGTAACAGAGATAATTTCAGCCTGAAAACTCTCCGTGGCACTGGTGAAGGTCGTCTTGCAATTGGCGGCGGTACGGTGACAGCGAAAAATATCCAACTTGCTGAGGGTTTCTATCAGGCACGGGTTCAGGCGAAGAATTTACCTGTGCAGCAATTGGCAGCAGTACCAAAGCAGTTTCAAGGAGCGTTAACTGGTGAAGTGAATGTGGCGGGTTCTGTTGAGTCCTTCCAACTGCAAAACATCCAAGCCAGCGGTCAAGGACGGATAAATGTTGGGCGTGGAACAATTACAGCCTCTAATCTGCAACTTGTTAATGGTGGATATCAGGCGCAAATCCAAGCAAAGAATGTACCTGTGCGGCAGTTGGCAGCAGTACCAGCGCAGTTTCAAGGTGCGTTAACTGGTCAGTTCAACGTCGCGGGATTAGTTAATTCTTTTGAGCCACGAACTATCCAAGCCAACGGTCAGGCACTGATAAATGTTGGCGGTGGAGCGATCGCAGCTTCTAATATTCAAGTGGGTAATGGTGTATACCAAGCACAAATCCAAGCAAATAACGTACCGTTGCAGCAGTTGGCAGCAGTACCACCGCAATTGAGGGGAACGTTAACTGGTCAAGTCAACGTGGCGGGTTCTGTTGAGTCCTTCCAACCGCAAACAATCCAAGCCGTTGGTCAGGGACAGATAAATGTTGCCGGTGGAACGATCGCAGCTTCTAATATTCAAGTAGCCAATGGTCGCTATCAAGGGATTGTTGACGCTTCCGGTGTGGAATTAAATCGGTTAAATCAGCTATTGCGGGGTCAATTTGCTGGGAAGTTGCAATTAGCTGGCATCTTGGGTTCGTCTCAATTAGCCGATGTGCGTGCTGCTGGACAGGTGCAGTTATCCCAAGGTATCCCTGGCTTTGAGCGACCACTGACAACTGCGATCGCTTGGAATGGTGAAAGGCTGACCATTGACCAAGCAATCACTCCCGGTTTAAAGGTTACTGGTAACATATTAGCCAATGCCAAACAACCAGGCATACCGGAAATTACTGCCTTAAATCTCAACGTCCAAGCCGAAAATTACGACTTAAAACAGTTACCCATCAATCTTCCCAATCAGGTTGCGGTGGCGGGGAGAGTCGATTTTAATGGACAAGTCACTGGCAAGCTACCTTTGCCAAATGTAGTCGGGCAAATTAATTTACGAGACTTTGTTGTTCAAGATATTGCTTTTGAACCGCTGTTAACTGGAAATATAAATTCAGCGCAGGGACGCGGTTTGAATTTGAATTTGGCAGGAAACAGCGATCGCCTGGCCTTCAATTTAGATGCCAATAATCGCCCGCAATCCTTTTTAGTCCAATGGCAGCAAGCCTTGGCATCAGGTAATGTTAAAGGAAATGATTGGACACTCAAAGTTGCAAATTTCCCCTTACAAATATTGAATTTGACCCCGCCAGCAATTACTCGCTTGGGTGCTGGAAAAATAGCTGGGTTGTTAACAGGAGATTTGGTCTTTAATCAACAGACATTCGCAACAAATGGAAATTTAGCGATCGCCAACCCAGAAATTGGCCGGGTAAAAGGCGATCGAATAGCTGCTCAATTCCGTTACGGTAATGGTAAAGCGACACTCACCAGTAGCGAATTTGTCAAAGGTAATAGTATTTATGCTGCTGTTGGGACTTTTGCTCAAACCGCTCAAGGGCCTCAATTACAAGCTAAACTCAATGTCAAGCAGGGCAAAATTGAAGATGTTCTCGCTCTAGCACAAGTTGATTTACAAGATTTGCAAGGTGGTTCAGCCCCAAAGTATGGCACAGCAGCGGATCTGACCACCAACTCCCAAGGCTGGCCAAACCAACCGTTATTGACCCAACTCCAGCGGTTCTCTGAAATTGAAGCCTTGGTAGCAGAACAGGAACAACAGCGGCTTGATTCCACTCCCATACCGGATTTAGCTGATTTAAAAGGCACTTTCAACGGACAAGTGGCTCTAGATACAGCTAATGGATTGGCAGTGCAATTTAATTTGAATGGAGAAAACTTTGCTTGGGGTAAAAAGGAAGAACGCAGTCGTTATTATACTGCTGAAAAATTGATTGCCGAAGGCAACTTTGAAAACGGTGTTTTGAGTTTGCGACCTTTACGAATCGAATCTCAGAACAGGTTGATTGCCTTCACAGGTAACATTGGCGGTGATGAACAATCTGGTCAATTGCGGGTGAATAATTTTCCGATACAAGTATTGGATAATTTTGTCAAACTACCAGTTGGCATTACAGGTAATGTTAACGCTACAGCAGCTTTAGCAGGCAGCATTGGTAATCCCCAAGCGAGAGGGGAATTGCAAATCACAGAAGGAACACTAAATCAAAACCCAATACAGTCAGCAACGGCAAGCTTCAGCTACGCCAACGGACGCTTAAACTTTGGTAGTACTCTAGCAGTTGCCGGTCCTCAGCCTGTGGATATTACTGGCAGCATACCTTATAAATTACCTTTTGCAACGGTTGCACCAGACAGCGAGCAAATCAGTTTGGATATGAAGTTAGAAAACGAGGGCTTGGGACTGTTAAACGCATTGACTAATCAAGTGGTATTTGAGAAAGGCGAAGGACAAGTAGACCTCAAGGTGCGTGGAACATTGAAACAACCAGAAGTAGATGGAATTGCCACTGTTAATAATGCTACTTTTTCAGCCCAAGCTTTGCCGGGTAAACTTAGACGTGTTACAGGCAAAGTGTTGTTTAACTTTGACCGCATCTTAGTAGAAAATCTTCAGGGTAGATTTAGCCGAGGAAAAGTAGAAGCTGCTGGAGAAATTCCTATTTTTAACAATGAAAAAGTGACCATCAACAATCCTTTGACCATTAATCTCGAACAGCTAGCATTGAATCTCAAAGGACTTTACCAAGGAGGCGCTAGCGGTAATTTGCAGATTACTGGTTCTGCCCTCAACCCACTAATTGGCGGTAGAGTAGACTTGTTTGACGGTCAGGTATTGTTGGCAGAATCTACCGACACCGCTACATCTGCAAATGATGATGGTCTTGGCTTATCATCTACAAAAGCCAATAAGCAGAATCAAGCGGAAATTGGCAATGGCATAGGAAATGCAAACGCCAGATTTAATAATCTAGATTTAGAACTAGGTAAAAACGTCCAAATTACCCGTCCACCTATTCTCAGCTTCCGTGCAACTGGTAGTCTCATAGTCAACGGCTCAATTAATCAGCCAATACCAGATGGTACCATCCGATTAGAAAAAGGTGGCGTAAATTTATTTACTACTCAATTTAACCTTGCTCGTGGCTACAAACACACTGCAACTTTTAGTCCCTCCCAACCCCGCGACCCTAACCTGGATATTCGGTTATTTGCTAAGGTACTAGACGTAACTCAAAGTAATGATTTCACCCGAATAAATACTACAGGTTTATCAGCCTTAGAGAGTGTTCGAGTCGAAGCTACTATTAACGGTCTCGCCAGCAAACTAAATGAAAATTTAGAACTAACAAGCAGTCCGTCACGTAGTCAAACCGAAATTGTTGCTCTTTTAGGAGGTGGATTTGTAGACACCCAAGGACGCGGTGACAGTACTTTGGGTTTGATTAACATTGCAGGTTCAGCTGTGTTCAACAATTTTCAGTCAGCTTTTAACCAGATTGGTAGTACCTTTGGCTTAAGCGAACTGCGGATATTTCCTACCATTCTTTCTGAGAATCCCGAAGCAGGAAGAAATAGTTCAACTTTGGAATTAGCAGCGGAAGCCGGAGTTGATATTACTTCTAAAATATCCATTTCTAGCATCAAAATTTTAACAACAAATGACCCCTTTCAATGGGGTGTTAATTACCGGATAAACGATGAATTTCGTGTACGCGCTTCTACTAATTTAACTGATGATAGTCGTGCTGTTGTGGAGTATCAAACACGGTTTTAATTTAAAATCTAAAATTCGATGAAATGGAAAAAATTTAGGTCAGGTTAAGTAAATATAATTTTGTCATCAAGCTACGATTTTTCATCTATTACTTTCACAACAGATCGACTAGATTGGGCTAGATAAATACCTACTAAAACTACGGCAAAAGTCACCCAGTCAAACAAGCCAACCTGTTCTGAAAAAATGAACCAAGCAAAAATCGAAGCTAAAACTGGTTCGGCCAGAAGAGTGACGGCGACAACTCGTGAAGAGATTCTGCTGAGGCTGTAAGCTAAAAGTCCCTGACCCAACACTTGGCAGAAAAGGGCTTGAAAAATAATAAAAAACCAACCCATCCACGAATAGGGGAGTAGTCTATCTTCCAGGAATGGAACGACAGGTAATAAAAACATTGTTGTGATTCCACAGCGCCACAGCATGATAGTTGCGGTGCTAAATCGAGAACGGAGTTGTTCTATGAGCAACATACACGTTGCCATGAAAATCGCAGTCAGAAACGCTAAGACATCACCAAGGAATTGGTCACTGGCAAATTGCACCTTATTGATTTCAAATGCGATCGCTCCCCCCAAGGCGATGGCCAAACCAACAACGAATCGATAATCGAAACGCTGACCGAATAACAGATACCCAGCCAAAGCAACGAATAAGGAATTCAAATTAGACAATAAAGCCAC
Source organism: Desmonostoc geniculatum HA4340-LM1 (assembly GCA_019359545.1). Classification (GTDB taxonomy): domain Bacteria; phylum Cyanobacteriota; class Cyanobacteriia; order Cyanobacteriales; family Nostocaceae; genus Nostoc; species Nostoc geniculatum. The sequence continues at coordinate 8,557 of JAHHHB010000102.1, forward strand.
GTTGGCAACGTTAGTTTGACTCAGCGACCAAGCCCACAACAGTAAGTAGGTTGCAGCAGCAGTTCCCATTGCTAACAACAGCCAGATTTCTTTTATGGTCAAAGGCTTGTGTTCGATTGGTTGGTTATCTGACTGTTGGTAGCGGAAAGCCTCAAGACCATTCCACAGTGCAAAGACGACTGTAGCAATCCAACTGCGATGAAATACTACAGCATTTGCACCAATTTCTAATTGACATAATTTGGTCAGAGATGGTGCCAAAGATATGGGAATTAGGGCAAAAAATAATGACAAAGTTCCTACTAAAGCTGGTGTTGAGGATAACTTTTGTTGTAGGAATGCCTGTTTTGTCGTCATATTTTTAGCAAGTTTTTAACAAAAATAGTTTTGACTGATTCCTGGAACGGCGAATTAGCTGCAACCTGGCTAGATATGGCTAAGTATAGACCGATTAAAACTACGGCGAAACCCATTAGATTAAAAAAACTTAACTTTTCCGAAAATATTACAAGAGCGAAAATGGCACTAAATATTGGCTCTAACAGATGCACCAAGGAGACAACCACAGAGGAAAACCTAGCAAGGCTATAGGTCAAAATCCCATGACCTACAACTTGGCAGATCACTGCTAGGGAAATGACCCAAAGCCACCCACTGAGTGTAGAAGGGAAAAACCGATCTTGAGTGAACAAAAGTATGGGGAACATGGTTAGGGCAGCGATCGCACAGATCCAGAACTGAATTATATCTGGAGAAAACTTGATTCGTAATTTTTCTACCATCAGCAGGTATGCGCCCATGAAAATTGCTGAAGCGATGGCAGCAAAGCTTCCTCGAAGTTCGTCTGTGGCGATTTGCAGTTCTTCAAATTCAATAGCGATCGCTCCCCCAAGGGCGACAACCATCCCGATCAAAAATTGAGTTCCAAAACCGTGACGAAATAACAGCCACGCTCCTAAGCTAGTAAATATAGGGGCGAGATTGTGTAAAACACTAGAGATAGCGACGCTAGTTTGAGTCAGCGACCAAGCCAAAAAGACTAAAGTAGCAGCCCAACAAACACCAGCTACTGGCAATAGCCAGAAATCCTGACTGGTGTAGGATTGCTGTTCTATGGGTTGATTTTGGGAAAATTGCTGAGATATCGTTTTATATCCATACCACAACCCGAAGACCGCACTAGAAACCCAGAAGCGATTAAATACAGTGGCATTGGGGCTGAGTTCAGTTTCGCTGAATCTCACAAAAATAGAGCCAAAAGATATAACGCCCACGCCTATAAGTAATACTGCAAGCGCCATCTTCGTCTGATTGGATATATTCATTAGGAAAGTTAAACTCAATTGATGACCGAAACAGGGAGTAGGGGGAAGAGAGAAAATACCCTACTCCCTCGTTAAACATAGAGTTGAATTTGGGTGGAGGCTGCTTGCATTCTGAATTCTGAATTCTGTTAGCGCAGCGGGGCGTAGCCCATTCTGACTTCTCTTTTAAGATCCATTAACCAACCCAATGCTCTTGAGCAAATCCTACTGCTATTTTGGCTAATAACGTCACAAACAACCCTAGTATAAAATATCCTTGGCGAGGATTGCGAGATAGTAGCACACCAATGGCTACACTCAGAGGTACAATTCCATAGGCCAGACGACTCAAGGAAATGGTACCTCCAGAGGCTAGCAGCAAACCAATTCCGCAAAAGCCATAGATAACTGTAACTGGGCTGAGTTGCCGATGTAAGCGCCACAACACAAAGCTACCACCTAAGACCATAACCACGTTCAGGAAGTTATTTATCCACTGTTCGCTTGCCAAGACTGACAAAAACACAACTAAAGCATAAAAGCCATAAGCTAATTTCCCAAAAATCAAATGTTTATGGAAGCGCCATAAAACATAGCCACCGCCAACAATTACAGCCACCAACAAGGGATACCAGGGATCTTGGATGCCACCAGATGGGTTTTGCACCCAACCAAATTGCCAATTCTTGCTGCCGACTGCAATTTGCATCAGCATGTTTAACCAACCCTGCCAATCAAACCCAAGGGAAGGTCGCCATCCCCTTTGTGCTTGGATAAAAGCTAAAGGATTACCAAAATAAATTGCACAATACAAACTGAATAGAAGTACGCCAGTAGCGGTAGCAAAACCAGCAATATAGGCAACGGGGGGTCTGCGTTCTTTCCAAGCTGCGATCGCCAAGGCCGGAATTAGTGCCATACCTGTGGGACGTGTTGCTGTGGCCATAGCGCCCCAAAAAGCAGTCCAGCGATATTGCTGGCGATCGAAAGCCCGCAAAGCCGCTGTACTCAAAAACAAATACAGTCCCTCTGTGTAAATCACCGCCGTAAACATAGACGATGGATAGCAACAAACCACAGCACTCACCCATTGGGCGGCGCTGCTGCCATACTGCTCCTTAACCCAAAAGTATAAACAGTAAAGGGCTGCGAAAAATGCCAGGTTGTTTACCAAAATCCCCGCTAATTCAAACGGCAAACCCAGCTTCATCAAAACCCAGATACTCAAGGGAAACAGGGGAAAAAAGGCTAGATTATGCTGGTTACCGTCATCGACGAATTCATAACCGGAAGTAGCGATCGCTCGATAATGTATACTATCCCATCCATCAAAAACCTCCCAGCCAAAACGCGGCAAAAATGCATCCGCTGGCAACGGTAGCCTTGGTGCAACCAGCAACATAGCTATCCAAATGAATATTCGACTGGCAAGCCATATTGCGGCTGGATACAGGAAATCAGTTTTCCATAAGATTTTTCTTATAACTATCTGAACTTTGACCATAGACTTGAGTATTTCAAAATACTACTTTATCCATCCTCTTATCTATGAATACAGCACAGTAATTTATGAGTGAAATTATGCATCTTCAATCCTCCACCAACATAAGTAACAAACTGAACAAATCGGCAATTACTGGAAAATATTTTCTATTTTGGTCATTTTTACCAATTTTGTCAGCATTTATATTTAAAGATATCGTATTTATCAATACAAATTTAATCAAAATGATAATCCTTATTAAAGGGAGAGAGGCTGCCATTGGCAGCCTCTCTCTCCCCCTTTTTGTACTAAATTCAACGATGATTCAACATTATCAAAAAGGTTAAACTCCCAGAAATAGATAGCGAAAAGTTAACATGAAAGTTGCCTGATTCTGCGAGCTTGAAGCTCGCAGAATTGTTCAATGACCCAATTAAAGGGACTCCACCATGAGGCGTGTATCTGGTAATATATCGAGTTCAGGTATAAAATAATTTTCATCCGTTACCCGATTAACCGCATTAATTGCCGATACAACTGCACCCTCCTGCCATCCCGGTAAGGCAGAAAGCTGATCGCCAATGATATAAAAGTTTTTGTTGCCCTGAATCAGGCCATTGTAGTGAGTCTCTTTGTCCTCAACAGCTTGCCAGTTTGCCCAACCACCCTTCTGATAAGGGATATTTTGCCAAGCAATAGCCAAGCCACGCTTCAAGCCATTGGCAAACGCATCACCTCCCAAGTTTTTAGCCCCTGCCTTGGCAAATTCTAGGCGCTCTTGTGGGGGTTTTTTGCCCCACTCAAAGGCTGCACCTCGAAAATTGTAAGCTCCAGTTAGCACGCCAAATTCAGCATGATAGTCATCTGATGGATACCAGATTTGTACGATTTCGTCGCTACTCCAGGAAATTCCCCCATAGATGGGAACATCACCAGGATTATGAGCTTTCTGCCACAAATCACGCTTTGCTTGCCAGCCCACTTTTGTAGTATCTGCTAGGAATTTAGCTTGGTATCCATCAGCAGAGGCATTACCACTACCATACTGCGCTCTATAAACTGCTTGTAACGCTGCCTGAAAATTCTGGTCAAAGTGTTCATCCTCCAATACCCCTTTCAACAAAGGAATCGGCATATTACTGAAGCAATAATCTGCTTCTATCAACTGTTCTTCACCATTTTGTTGAAAGTAGATGCGATATTTCTCCGTGTCAACACTATAGGCAATTTTTGTCACAACAGCGCCTAGTCGAATATCGCCACCCAGTTGCTCCACCTTTTCCTTAAAGGCATCAACAACTTTGTCCATACCGCCTACAGGTTGAAACAGCGTCGGCTGCCAGAGAAAATCTTGGGGTTGATAAAAGGAAGTTCCTCTTGCCCAAAACTCCGATGCCAGCAATTCTTTGAGTTGTAAAGGTTTTTCAATTTCACCTGGGCCAACACCCGGCAAATAAGTATAGCCAGATCGATCAGAACCTAAGTAAAGACCTCGATTATCTCCAACCGCCTGGAGATATCCAAATCTTTCCAGCAATTGCTTAAATTGTTCGATTTCCTCTAGCGACAAGTCGGGATATTTATATTCGTCCAAGAATTTGAACAATATTTCAGCGATCCAACCTCGTGTGTCATTATCCAAACGTCGGTTTGGTACTGAGCGATTACCAAAATCGCCTTCCATGTAAGTCAGATTGGAACGACTATCCATTACATAAATTTCCAGAGGTACTTTAAACCGCCTGAGATAGTCTAATAGATGTGTGTGAGCAGAGGGGATTCGCCCAGGTCCAGCATTCAGGTAGGGTTGATAAGGTTGATCTGGTTCACTCTCGAAACTACATACTTGAGGCTCAAATCCCTCTTCAGCAATGGCATCACCAGGACGCACAGTCAGGTTTCGTCCGCCTACTCGTTGATTCGCCTCCAAAATCACACAACTACAACCAATTTCATTTACGAGTAACTCATAAGCAGAGGTCAGACCGGCAACACCAGCCCCAATAATCACAGCTCGCTTGTTCTGACCAATATTTTTAACTGGAACCTCAACGTGATTCCGAGCGCGTTTGAGGTATTCAGCAATTGAACCTCTGGTGGAGGCGATCGCTGCCCAGCCAGATAACTCAGGGTTTGCTTCCAGCAAGGCGTGTCGGCTAATTTCTTTCGATGTCGTAACCATTTTTATAACTCATAAAAATCACACATCAAAATTTTTACGTAAGTAGAATATTTTCAATGTATTACTTGCTTACATCCTTTCAGTTATAGATAATCACAACTAGCCATCAACAATCAAGCTATCATCTATCAGAAGATATACATCTTTTTGCGTAAAAATATTGTTACTCTCTATGACTCCTTGCCACAATGTATCGATTATGGCGATCGCTATTATCAAAGAGTCCTCAGCAATTTATATTGAAAGTTATCTGTAAATCCTTAAATAATTGTGAAAGCGATTACTCTTCTTGGTTCTACTGGTTCTATTGGGACTCAGACTTTAGATATTGTTAGTCAGTACCCAGATCAATTTCGGATTGTGGGATTGGCAGCTGGAGGCAATGTGGAAATGTTGGCTGCTCAAATTCGGCAATTTCGGCCGAAAATAGCAGCAATTTGCTTAGAAGATAAATTACCAGCACTCAAAGAAGCCGTTAAAGACCTCGACCCCCAACCGATTCTACTAGCTGGTGAAGCTGGAGTCGTAGAAGTCGCTCGTTACGGCGAAGCCCAAACGGTTGTCACGGGAATTGTGGGTTGTGCTGGTTTGCTACCAACGATCGCAGCTATAGAAGCTGGTAAAGATATCGCCTTGGCAAATAAGGAAACCCTGATTGCTGGCGGTCCCGTAGTTCTACCCCTAATCGAAAAGCATGGGGTAAAATTATTACCTGCCGATTCCGAACATTCTGCAATATTTCAGTGCCTACAAGGTGTGCCAAAAAACGGTTTGCGGCGGATTTTACTGACTGCATCGGGTGGGGCTTTTCGGGATTGGGATGTAGAAAAGTTAGCAGAAGTGACCGTTGCTGATGCTTTGAAACATCCGAATTGGTCGATGGGGCGTAAAATCACGGTAGACTCTGCTACTTTGATGAATAAAGGACTGGAAGTAATTGAGGCTCATTTCCTGTTTGGCTTGGATTATGACGATATCGAAATTGTCATTCATCCCCAGAGCATTATTCACTCGCTGATTGAACTGCAAGATACTTCAGTTTTAGCCCAACTCGGTTGGCCGGACATGCGTTTACCTTTACTGTATGCTTTATCTTGGCCCGATCGCATTTACACTAACTGGGAACGCTTAGATTTAGTGAAAGCTGGAAATTTAACCTTCCGGGAACCAGATCACCAGAAGTATCCTTGTATGCAGTTGGCTTATGCTGTGGGTAAAGCTGGCGGTTCCATGCCGGCTGTATTAAATGCCGCAAATGAACAAGCTGTAGCTTTATTTTTATCAGAAAAAATTCGGTTTTTAGATATTCCTCGGTGTATCGAATGGGTGTGCGAACGTCATCAAAATGATAACCGTGCAAATCCCTCTTTAGATGACATTTTGGCAGCAGATAAATGGGCAAGACAAGAAGTTTTAATCGCAATTGAAAAGTTAGAAACTGACTCGCGTCTAATTTCTTTGCGATAAAAACTTTCACTCATATCATGTCCGCCAAATCACCCATAAAAAACGGTTGGTAGTGGGGACTTCAGTCCCCAAAGCTAGGACTAAAGTCCTGAATACGAACGAAGATTTTTATTCACCTTGATTACCCGGACATGATATCAAATACCTAAAAGGCAGATTTTGTGGCTCTTAACAAGAGTTTTACCATCTCGGCTAAATAATACAGCAGATTTCAAGAAGCGTGAAATACAAATACACTATCTAAGTCTCAAAGCTAACTAGAAAGACTATTTTAATTCTGAATTCTGCTGTAATTGAGTTGAGTTAGATATTTATACTTTGTGGAATTTGGGAAGGTAGCAAGAATTTGTAAGGCATTATTCTTGTACGATTCCTGTGAGTAATTTCTTGCTCAATTGCTTTGAGTTGATTTTGAAAAGTCACCAGGGCTGAATTTATTTGGGGCTTGGATTTAAAATATGAGTTGGAGTATTGCCCCAGCTGCGTATAATAAACTGAGCCAAGCAAATAAGTCACCTTCAGTTGAGTTTTAGCTTGTTCTATGGAAGGTAGCATACTCATAAAGTCGCCTGGTTCGTCGAGATTTGTCGGCGCTGGCGAGTAACTGGCGAGAGGAAAAGCAGGTGTATAAGTCATAAGTTCGCCTTGGGCAAAATTAACCGCAGCGTGTTGGGCGCTAGCAGTAAAAATAATGGTGGAAACAGCATCAATTAAATAATCTAGGGTTTTAATTGTGCCTGAGGCATCTTCACCAAAATTTTGGAGGCGGCCTCCTTGTTGGGAGATTAATTCTTTTGCCCAATTTTGTAAAGCTTGGTCTGCTAGTAGCTGTTGCCCACTGATATAGTAACTGCTCAAATAGGCACTTACCCATTGATGAATAGCATTCCAAATCAGCAGTCCATCATCTCGATAAGGATATTCAGGTAGTTGAGAAACTCTATCAACACCGCGACTTGTTAAAGTGTTGGGAAACATTGCATCGTTGAAATGATGCAAATAGTCTTGGGCAGCTTGAACAGTGAGTTGGCGATCGCTCTCAATTGTACTGGCTAAAAGTGTATCCACTTGACCGCCATCGGCAATCAAGACTTTATGAGCGCCGTAATTGATTAATATAGTCCCTTCAAAGTGAGGTTCCAGTAAAATCCTTAAATGATGCTTTGTTGGTAACCGACGCTTAGTAGCAATTACAAAAGGTTCGATAAATAAGTGAGTGCGACCAAGATGGCTAACTAGTTCATGGTAGTTGCTATCCGCCATTTGCACAATACTTTTGGCGATCGTCCAGTTTTCCCCATCAAGAGGTGTGAATACCGGGTGTTCCGGGTGACATTGAATAGCCACTGGAACTAAAGACCGAGATGGGTTGCCAGATGGTGGTACTACAAATAATGCTAAAGGCGAATAAATATACTTTTGTTGATTAGGAAATCTGCCATTTTCCATGTTTTTTAACTTAGAATAATCAGCTTTATAAAGCCGACCTTCTTGCCTTGCAGCTTCCAGAGAATCGCTAGAAAAACCGATAATTTTTTGGTATTCTTCGTTGCTAAGTTTTAACGCTTTGTCCTGTTGTAATACCTGTTGCAGCATCAAAGGATTTGGCCCAGCAACTTGCATATAAGCAAAAATTAAATCTTCTTTAAACCTAGAGCTAATCTCCGGTAGAGTTATTTTTTTAAATAATTTATTATAATCTTCAAGACTTCGGTTAATTGTGGATGAATGTGTAGAATTTTCTACTTCTATGGAGGATAGATGACTGTCTTTTAATCCCAATAATTTGGCATCAGAATTAATAATTTTCTTGAAAGCAGAACTTAATAAATCTGTGATGGAATCTTCTAGACTAAATGATGATAAAAATTCGACAGTTCCTGAATCCTTATGGAATTCATGCAACTCAAATTCCTCATCAATGCTTCTAATTTTTTCTTCAAAATCTGATATATTTTCAGTATCAAATGACACAACATCAGACGTATTTGCCCTAATAATTTCTTCGGCAATTAACTGAGTGATTAATGCCAAATTTAAAGCAATTTTTTCTAGGTCTTCGCAGCTCTCAGCGTCTTTAATTTCTTGCTCCATATCTTCTAAAGCTTGTACTTTGCTGTCGATGGCTAAGCTATTGTTTTTACCATAAACATCGAGTTCGTAAGACATATCAGAGTCTAAGGAATTTGAAAAGTTAGTTAGAGTATCATTTACCAAAATCAACGTTATCTTTTGAGCTACGGAAAGTACCCATTTTAAATTAGGTAACTCTTGAATTGGGAGTTGTATTTTAATGACTGGCAAGGGCAGAGCGCCTGTCATAGCTAAAGGAGGAATATAACTATAGTTGTATTCATATTGCATGTGCTGCAATGAAGCTCTACTAAGCTTTACTAATTTATATAAAAGGATTAGAAGACTTTGCACATCTGTTTTTTTAAGACTTAAAGAAGAATATATCAAGCGAGAAGTTAGAGACATACTTGCTCCTATATATAGTAAATATTGCACTAATAATATCAACAATATATGTTGTTGATATTTGCGAATTCATCAAAGATAACACAAGACATTAAATATCAGTAAATAAAAGAGATTTTCTATATTAAAAATTATTAAATCGCTGTTATAGATTGTTTTTGTCTTTATTAAGTTTTTTGAAAAATTTTTAAATATGTTGTTTTAATTATATTTAATTGATAACTATTACTTGGACTAAAAATAGCTGATTGACGAACTAAGCTTCATGAATTACCGCTAGATGAAAATGAAAATTTTGGCTATTCTACTGTGAGTCATAAAATTAGCTATTGACCAGTACTTAGCTGAGATAGTCTTGCACCCAGTCACAGGCACTATCTAAAAGCGAATCTCAAGCGAGTTTGTCTAAATCCCAAATAATCAGTCAGATTTCGGCGCATTTGTACACAGAAGTAGTATCAGATAATTAACGCCAAAAACTGCTAAAAATTGTTACTGTTTAACCATTCATATCATGTCTAGTTGAAGACTTATCATTAGGGCTGAGGGACATCCAAGGAATTAAATTACTCAATTCCTCCATCCAACGGCACTATCCAATTTCTCCCCCTGCCTCCCCTGCCTCCCCTGTTCCCCCTGCTTACCAAAACGATTGATTATTTTTTTATTTGGAAGTCCCTGACGTGGTGGACGCTCTGACGCACAGAGATTTTAATAATAAGTGATTACCCAGATTTGATATCAATAGATTGTAATTTTTACTACTTAGCAAATGTGATATTACTGGTTACAGAATAGCTTTCATCTGTCCAAACAACATGAGTGACAATACTGACTTTGAGCAGAATTTTACTTAAAAGAGATTAAAAAAATAATTGTATGTCAGTACCGTAGCGCAGACGGAAACTAAAACTTGAGGAGCATCTGCAACAGTGCGATATCAAAATTTGAACTGCATGTATATCTTAAACTAACCATCAATCTGGAGTGGACACAGCTTTGTCCACCCCACAAAATTAAACTTAATGGTGGTGATGATGATGGTGATGGTCAGCTAGTTGGGGATTAACTGCCAAAGTCTCCTCTGATAATAATTGTGCAATATGAGCGTCAGCCCATTGAGCTGCGATCGCTAAAAATTCCGGATGGTCGTTAACGCAAGCCATTTGTACGTAGTTTGTACCAGGATGCTGTTTTTCCAAAGCATGGATGATGTGATGTACATCTAACAGAGTTTCGTGGTTTTCCGTAGCAAAGCCTATTGGCATAAATACCACTACTTTTGCACCCAATTGAATCAAGTTACTTGCTGCTTGGTGTGCATTTGGCTGCGTCCATTCAATCAGAGGCGTATCGTGATTGAGCCAACCCACGGAGATTAAAGGATAGCGGTTAATCAACTTATCCCGTACTAAATCGTATAGCGCTTGACTTTCGATAATTCCAGAGGTAAATCCTTTGGCTTTGTGCGGACAGCCGTGATTCATTAGCACAATACCGATTTGAGAAGGTAGGTAAGCTGCTGCTAAACCAGCGTTAATTTTCTCCTCAACTAGATGAGCCATCAAATCGATGTAGGCTGGTTCGTTGAAGAAAGAAGGAATGTAGCGCTGTGCTTTAACCCAGTGTTCTTCGCCATCAGTCAACTCAACGAGAGCATTGTTAACTTGCTCGATCGCAATGCCACTAGTAAAAATAGAATCAACAACTAGCAGTGGATAAATTAGCAGCTTATCGAAGCCTTGGTTTTTGATTTCTGCTAAAATTTGGTTGGGCAGAAAAGGGGCGCAGAAGTTGAAAGCTTTGAAAACTTGAACCTTATTACCCCATTTTTCTTGTAAATTCTTCTCAATCCCAGCCCGTTGCTGTTCAAAGATGGCGTTGTGTGGGGAGATAAAATCGTGGTGTGTGTGTCCCCACTCGTGGCGGTCAAATAGCGCCAAAAGTTTTGCTAGGGGCGGATAAATCCAGGTTGGTACTGGTGCGAATTTTGCTGTCAGGAGATTTAAAGCCTGTTCGTTATAGTTGGCAAAATCTTCGTAGCTTTCGACTTCGCCGTAGCCCATCAGCAATACGGCTACGCGGTCTTTACTTGATAATTCTTCGTGAGTATGTTGTAGTTTTTCGGGCGTTGCAACCACAATAACTTCCTCAATATAACCAGAGTGCAGAGAATTTAAAGTTAGGGAATAGCTGGAACACTTTCCCTACTAGTAAATTATTATCCCATCCGGGGGGATAGGATGGGTGGAAAAATCAAAATAATACATCAAAAGTAAGACTTGCGTGGGGCATGGGCATGGGGCATTGGGCATGGGAAAATGGGGAGATGAAGGAGCAGGGAAAGCAAGGAAAGAATTCCTAACTCTTCACTCCTCACTCCTAACTCAGTACTCCCAATGCCCCATGCCCACAATAATTATTTGCCCTGGAATCCACGATGCAGCCTTCACAGAATCCTTTATATCGGGGTGGTTAGATACTTCTGGTGGCTCGATAGACCAAAATCAAGGTAAGATACTGGTTTTTCCGGGTAAAGATTTTTCGAGTTTATCAGCTTTGCACATTTTGGAGTTTTTGCGCGTTAGCGTAGCTCACCGCAGGTATCCCCTAAACAACTCTTTTGAATCGCCACTAATATTCATTAGCTTTAGCGCTGGCGTAGTCGGGGCAATGGGTGCGGCTATTTTGTGGCAACTCTTGGGTGGTCGTGTCAAAGCGTTTATTGCTATAGATGGATGGGGGGTGCCACTACAAGGTAATTTCCCAATTCATCGGATGAGTCATGATTATTTCACCCATTGGAGTTCTAGTTTGCTTGGTAGTGGGCAAAATAACTTCTATGCAGAACCAGCAGTCGATCATATGTCAATTTGGCGATCGCCCGAAACTGTACAAGGTTGGTGGGTAGATTCATCCATTGGAATTTTTCCCCCCAAAGGCCATCTAAGTGCAGCTGAATTTTTGCGTATGCTGTTAAAACGCTATGAAGCAAATTAATCCGGACAATGGAGTAAGTAAATAGGAGTTAGGAATGAGGAGTTAGGAGTTAGGAGTTAGGAGTTAGGAGTTAGCATTTATTCTTCGCCATGCCCCATACCCCATGCCCCATGCCCCATGCCCTATGCCCCATGCCCCATCTACCCAAAGTAACTGATGTTTCCAACAGAACCTGCCGCTGTGAATAACGGATTTGGCGCACTGCTAAAAAACCGTGGTTTTATGCTCCTGTGGATTGGGCAACTAGTGTCCCAGTTAGCAGATAAAGTCTTTTTTGTTTTGATGATTGCTCTCTTGGAGAACTACTCACCGCTTCCTGGGTTAGCACAAAACTCGATGTATTCAACTTTGATGCTGGCATTTACCATCCCAGCAATTTTATTTGGTTCTGCTGGTGGCATTTTTGTTGACCGCTTGCCAAAAAAGCTGATTATGGTCGGTTCAGATGTCGTACGGGGACTATTGACGCTGTGTCTGCCTTTTTTACCACGAGAGTTTCTGATTCTCTTAATCCTGACTTTTGCTATTTCCTCAGTCACCCAGTTTTTTGCACCTGCTGAACAAGCTGCTATTCCCTTGTTGGTGAAGCGAGAGAATTTATTGGCAGCCAACGCACTGTTTAGCAGCACGATGATGGGAGCTTTAATTGTTGGCTTTGCCATAGGAGAGCCGATTTTGAGTTTGGCGAAAAGCTGGATGGGAGAAGAATACGGTCAAGAGCTTGTGGTTGGAGGACTGTACATATTATCGGCTGGGATTATGCAGCCGATTAAGTTTAAAGAACACAAACCACTAAGGGAACATCAAGGCGAAAATCACCCTTGGGCTGAATTCACCACGAGTCTACGCTATCTCAAGAAAAACCGTTTGGTCTTGAACGCTATGCTGCAACTAACAACATTATATTGTGTGTTTGCAGCCTTAACGGTGTTGACGATTCGATTAGCCGACGAGTTTGGTCTCCAAGAAAAACAGTTTGGCTTTTTCTTAGCAGCAGCTGGGGTGGGTATGGTATTTGGTGCGGCGCTTTTAGGTCACTGGGGTGATAAATTGCACCATAAGCCATTACCTTTAATTGGATTTTTGATGATAGCTTTAGTTTTAGGAGTGTTCACTTTTACGCATAACTTATTGGTGGCGCTGGGACTATGTGCAATTTTGGGTATCGGTGCTGCCTTTATTGGTGTCCCTATGCAAACTTTAATCCAACAGCAAACACCACCAACAATGCACGGTAAAGTATTTGGCTTTCAAAACCATGCCGTCAACATCGCCTTATCTGCACCCTTGGCGATTACTGGGCCATTAACTGATGCTTTGGGATTGAGAACGGTGCTTGTAGTTATGAGTGTTGTTGTGGTAGTTGTCGGTGTTTGGGCTTGGCAAAATACCCGCAGAGTCTTGCAAGACGTAATTTAACTAATGTAGGCTAATAATCTGGCTTTATTTGGAATCTATAAATTAATCAGGATTTAATTGAACTTTTCTATTAAAATGAAATCTTAACTACAGAAGTCAGCATTAACTTTAGCTATAGTCTGAGGTTTGACCGTGCGTTCACAAAGTGTCTCCGTGGGAGAATTACCTTCCCAAATCAGTATCCCACAAACCGAGAATCACAAACAGTCCCGTAATAACCCGCCAGTCGTGCCCAAACGTGCATCTGGCGGTTTTGCTCTGCTTGACAGCCTTCATCGTCACGGCGTTGAGTATATTTTTGGTTATCCTGGTGGGGCGATTCTGCCAATTTACGACGACCTGTACAAGGTGGAAGCAACTGGTGCAATTAAGCACATTCTAGTGAGACACGAACAAGGCGCAGCCCACGCTGCTGACGGTTACGCACGTGCCACAGGCAAGGTAGGAGTATGTTTTGGTACTTCTGGACCAGGAGCAACTAACTTGGTAACAGGCATCGCCACAGCCTATATGGATTCGATCCCGATGATTGTAGTCACGGGACAGGTTGCACGTCCATCCATTGGTACAGATGCGTTTCAAGAAACCGATATTTACGGGATTACGCTACCAATTGTGAAGCACTCCTATGTAGTGCGCGATCCCAAAGATATGGCGCGAATTGTGGCTGAAGCTTTTCACATCGCCAGCACGGGGCGTCCAGGGCCAGTTTTAATTGATGTCCCCAAGGATGTAGCTTTAGAAGAATTTGACTATGTGCCTGTGAAACCAGGTTCAGTGAAGTTACGCGGTTATCGTCCCACGGTGAAGGGAAACCCCCGACAAATTCAGGCAGCAATTGGGTTGATTACTGAAAGCCGCCGTCCGCTTCTGTATGTAGGTGGTGGTGCGATCGCTGCTGGTGCCCATGATGAAGTCAAACAATTAGCTGAATTATTTAAGATCCCTGTCACCACAACCTTAATGGGGATCGGTGCCTTTGACGAACATCATCCCCTAGCTTTGGGAATGTTGGGAATGCATGGCACCGCTTACGCTAACTTTGCCGTGAGTGATTGTGACTTGCTAATTTGCGTCGGTGCAAGATTTGACGATCGCGTTACAGGCAAATTAGACGAATTCGCCTCCCGCGCCAAAGTAATTCACATCGACATCGATCCGGCGGAAGTCGGCAAAAACCGCATCCCAGAAGTACCCATCGTCGGCGATGTGCGAAACGTGTTAATTGACTTATTGCGTCGCTGCAAGGAAACAGGCATCAAGCCAACACCAAATCAAAACCAAGAGTGGTTAACTAAAGTTAACCGTTGGCGGGAAGAGTATCCCCTAGTAGTACCCCAACATACAGACAGCATTTCACCCCAAGAAGCGATCGTCGAAGTCAGTCGCCAAGCACCCAACGCTTTCTACACCACAGATGTCGGACAACATCAAATGTGGGCAGCCCAATTTTTGAAAAACGGCCCAAGACGCTGGATTTCTAGCGCCGGTTTAGGAACAATGGGTTTTGGCGTACCTGCGGCTATGGGTGCTAAAGTTGCGTTTCCCGATGAAGAAGTCATCTGTATTAGCGGTGATGCTAGTTTCCAGATGTGTTTGCAGGAACTAGGAACACTAGCACAATATGGTATTAATGTCAAGACTCTAATTATTAACAACGGCTGGCAGGGAATGGTACGCCAGTGGCAACAAGCCTTCTATGGCGAACGTTACTCATGCTCAAACATGGAAGTAGGGATGCCAGACATTGAGTTATTGGCAAAAGCCTATGGAATCAAGGGCATGGTAATTAGCGATCGCAGCCAATTAAAAGATGCGATCGCCGAAATGCTGGCACACAACGGCCCGGTAATTGTGAATGTCCACGTTACCAGAGATGAAAATTGCTATCCAATGGTAGCCCCTGGCAAGAGCAACGCTCAAATGGTCGGCTTGCCCAAGCAACAGCCCAAAGCCGCAACAGAGCCAGTTTATTGTGGCCACTGCAATGCGAAAAATGCTCCAACTCATAACTTCTGTGCTGAGTGTGGGACGAAGTTGTAACGCTTTTTGATAATTCTGACTAGAGAGGTAGGGGAGCAGGGAGAAGGGGAAAAGATCGTGGAATTCCCCTAATTCCTGACCCCTTTCCTTTGGCGTTCAAAAATGTGGGCACTAGATAAAATATACGGGCAGTTATGTTAAGAATGCGAACAAAGTTGTTTACTGATGTCAGCTAGAGATTTATTTCATGAAGCGGTAAAAAATGCACTCCAGAAAGAAAATTGGATAGTTACCGATGATCCTCTAAAACCCACATTCCGCAGATGTGACTCAGATTATTGATATTTTTGAAAAATCCCAGCCAGAAAAATTTTATCTACCTAATTTTTATGCTTGAGTTTAACTTTATCTGCCCAAAACTAGAGCATATTAAGTAAATTAATTTTACGAGTTTTGAAAATAGATTCTCTCTCAATTAAAGTAGTCATTTCGGGTAAAATAAGCATGAAAATTACAGCTAAAGATATTTAAGTAGGTAGACATGAAAAATTATAAGATAAGAATAGAATAGAAGAGATGACTGAAAATGCCAGCAGCACTACGAATAAAACTGACTATAGAAGAAGACAAAACGTTGCAGGAATTAAGCTTGGC
>JAHHHB010000104.1 GCA_019359545.1 Desmonostoc geniculatum HA4340-LM1
TTGAGATTGTTTTTGTGAAGTCATTTATTTACTCAACCTTAACCAAATGGCTAACACGATATTGCTTCACTGCTTTGAATTCCATTTGTTTTGCTGAGTTTAATGCACTCATGACTTCACCACAGCCCTCAATTCTGGCTTCATAGGCACCAGTTGTACTACCATCAACAAAATCAATCCGAACTTCTGCCCAGTTAGGATTATGTCCTTGTGTAACTTCTTCCATCGCCAGTACTTTGCCTGCTTTCAAATAATCTAGCCAACTCCACCCAGATTGCATCCAAATTTCGCGCTCGACAATTTGCTCCAATTCGCTTAAACCAGTCCATCCTCGGTAGTATTGGCGTAAACCAGAAACTGAACCATTTCGCTGCACCAATAAATCTAATACATCTGGCTCTAAATGTCCCCACAAACAGCCTTGGGGTAAATCAATTAGGGTAGGAGCAAACTGATGACCACCAAAGTGAGTTGTTTGCCAGACTCTTAACTTTTCGTTAGCATATTTTTTACGTAATTGTCGATATATAGGAGTCCCAAATCTGCCACAAGCAAGGTCAACTTGAGCATGGGTGCAAACCATCAGTTCACGAATGTCACTTGTTTGTTGTTGATATTGTTGAAATTCTGATAAATCATTGGGTTGTTGCATTAACTGTTGGAATATTGCTGTTACTAAAGCAACAGCTTTGGTTTCTGGAACAATAAACTCTTGTTTCTCAAACTGAGAAAATAGCTTTGCAGGGTGGTAGTAGTACAATACGCGGGTAAAGCCGGGATAAGAATACTCGCGGTCAGGAGCAATTAGTATTGGTTTTAATTTAATCCCATGATTAGAAACTAACTCCTGGAACAAAGGTATCAACGATCTAATAGTTGGATTTTCCTCAAATATTTCTTGCGGCCAAGGTTGTGAAACTTCTATTATTAACCAATAATCGCAAGTACCTGCTGTACCAATTGGATCTTCTCCATTAGCTTTAGAAATTAAGGAGCAAAAACGACAATCTTTTGTGATAATTTCGTGAGTATGTTGAGTTGGCATATTTCCCGTACTTTGCGTTAGCTATTTTTATTAAGGAAGAAAAAAAATAAACTATTAATTAAATCTTATATTTTAATTACTCCTTAAAAAGATTGTCATAAAAATATTGGTGGGTTACCAGTCTTTTATACAACGCATACAGCTTCCACTCCCACGGCGATCGCACAACAAAATATTGTCTTTTGGGTTTGCGAGCTTCCAGAGCTTGCAATATTACTGCTGTCACTTTTTCAACTGGTAAACCTGTGGTGCGATTTCCCTCTACAGATCCTTCTACACATGCTTGGAAATTCTTACCATAGATAGCTTTCATTTCGGGTGACATATTAGCTAAAACTTTTTGACCATCAGCTTCTACTTTGTCAGCCTGTTCTGGTGTAATTAATCCTTCTGGCAATATAGACAATACATCAACCCCACTGGAACGTAATTCCATTCGTAAAGAATCTGTGATTGCCTCAATTGCGATTTTGGATGTAGATAATAGGGATCTATATGGTATTGCGAATCTACCACAAATTGCACTGATGTTGATAATTCTACCTTTCGCTTTTCGTAGCATTGGCAAGAAGGCTTGTGTGACGGCAATTTGACCAATAACATTTATTTCAAAATTCCGTCTTATATCATCTATTGGTATACATTCTAATGGTCCGTCAACTCCGGCATATGCATTATTGATTAACGCAAATAATCCGGCTTCACCAACTGCTAATGAAACAAAGTCCAAAGCTGATTTAATTTGTTCTGTTTTTGTGATATCCATGATAATTGGAGTTAAATTACCAGACGCAGCCTGCTTTAGTGACTCTGCATCTTTTTCTGTGCGGACTCCAGCAAAAACTAGATACCCTTCTTTATCCAGTAAAAGTGCGATCGCTCGACCGAGACCTGTGGATGTTCCTGTAATTACAACTGCGCCTTTGTTACTCTTATTCATACCTAATTCCTCCAAATAGTGAGATATTTTTTTAGTCTCAAAATAGAAAATTGAGAAATATGTTGTATATCAAAATATAGTCTCTTGAGAAGAGCCGTACCCAAACAAAAAAGTCGTGTAAAAATAACTGTTGTCAGAGTATAAAAAATATAAAGGTTTCAATCAAAAAGTTACGCAACTTACTTTACATAATTCCTAAACCTAGTGGCTAAAGCTAGAATCAAGTAGCTGCGAATGTCCTTGATGTTGATACCGTCCATGCATGACCATTTTTACACCACTCTTTGGGTGACATTGATCACCTACAAGCCTTTGTCCTTCTGGTTGTTTGTTAACCAGGGCTAATTCATAGCGCGAAATAATTGTTGCTAACACAAGCTTCATTTGAAACAGAGCAAAAGCCCCTGCAATACAATTACGAGCGCCACCACCGAAGGGTAAAAATTCATAGGGAGAGAATTTTTTTTCTAGAAAACGCTCTGGTTTAAATTGTTTCGGCTCTGGATATACATCTTCTCGTTGATGTGTTGAATAAATATTACAAACGATTACTGTTCCCGGAACTAATTTATAGCCCATTATTTCTACTGGAGCCTCAACCAGCCGCCGAATTGTGAATAACGCACTTGGCCAAATTCGTAAAGATTCGTTACAAACAGCGTTAAGGTAGGGTAATGCAACAACATCCATAGGATCTGGATTTTCACCAAGGCTATTAAGTTCTTCAAATAGTCGCTTGCGAACAGCAGGTGAACGGTGAATCCAGTACAAAGACCAAGTGATCGAATGCGATGCACCATCCCTACTCGCTAATATAGGCAAAAATAGTAAGTCGCGCACTTCTTCATCACTTAATGCTTTACCTGTTTCATCACAAGCAAATATAAGATCGCAAAGCATATCAGTACGTGAAGAATCTGCTTGCTTGCGGCGTTGTTTAACTTCATCGTGTAAAAATTGAAGAACTTCTTCTTCAAGATATTTATAATAGCTTAATGGGCTTCCCTTTCCGAAATCTATTTCTGCAAAAGGAAGTTGTCTGATTATATTAAATAGGGAAGAGTTTTCATATTTAATTAAAGACTTACATAAATTCTTGATTTTCTCGAAGTGCTCTCCTTCTCGCAATCCTATCACAACTTCTATAGCTATTGACAAGGTAATTTTTAATATAGTTTCATAGGCAATAAAAGTTTTTCCTACAGTCTGTTGGCTCATAATTTTTTCTGTGAGTTCGCAAATACGTTGCCCAAAAGCTTCCATCCGTTTCCCTTGGTAAGACTTGATTAAGAGAGAGCGACGATGTTTGTGAACTAACCCATCAATTTGCATGATTCCTTGTGTAAGCGTAGCTCCTTGGTTAAACATACTAGAGGCTGTAATTTCTCTAGTACTACTAAAAATCTGCTTTAGCCCTGAAGGATTGCTAACGTAAATTACTGGTGTAGAACCATCCATTATGGTAATGATATCACCATAGCGTTTCTGAATAGCATCCATACAGCCAAGCGGATTAGTCAAAAGCTGTAGACCTAGCAGCCAAGTGGGGGTTTTCGGGGTTGGTGGTAGTGTCATAAATATTACTTACTCAAGGATTAAAAGTTATGAAAACAATCCAGAGATTAAACTGACCCAATTACTAGCGATTGTAATTGTCCTTTATGAGGATGCCGACCCTGGATGACCATCTTAACGCCAGTAGCAGGATAACAGAGAAGACCATTAAATTTTGGTCTTTCTGGTTGTTTTCTTACTAGCTTTAACTGATAGCATGAAAGCATTGTTGCCAATACCAATTTCATTTCAAACAAAGCAAATGTTCCACCAATACAAACACGAGAACCACCACCAAAGGGCAAAAATTCATAGGTAGAAAATTGTTTTTCGAGAAAACGCTCTGGCTTGAATTGTTTTGGTTCCGGGTATAAATCTTCACGCTGATGTGTAGAATAAATATTGGCAATTAGTATTGTTCCCGGACTCAACTTATAGCCCATTATTTCAACAGGAAACTCTACTACTCTAGGAAATGCGAAAAGTTGAGTTGGGTAAATTCGTAAAACTTCGTTGCAAACAGCATTGAGATAAGGTAATGCCAAGATGCTTGTGATATCTAGGTTTCCGCCAAGGCGGTTAAGTTCTTCTAGCAGACGATCGCGCACATAGGGTAAACTGTGAATCCAGTACAAAGCCCAAGCGATCGCAGTTGCTGAAGCACCTTGAGCTGCTCCAATCGGTGAAATTAATAAATCTCGTATTTCCTCATCAGCAAGCGGTTCACCTGTCTCATCAGTTGCTAATACTAAATCAGATAGAATATCAGTGCGAGATGGATCTGCTTGCTGGCGACGTTCTTGAACCTCTGCATACAGCAGTTGAAAAAGTTTTTGTCGGAGGTAAAGCAAATTTCCTTGAGGACTCCATCTTCCTAAACTCCATCCCCAAAAGGGTAGTTTTGCAACCAGTTGCAGTAGTGGGGAAAATTCATGTTTAAACACAGAAGCAAATAAATGTTTTATTGTTTCATAGCGTTCCCCTTCACGCAATCCCATGACAATTTCTATACCTATTGCTAAGGTAATATGCTCTAGCATTGAGTAGGCAAGAAAAGGTTTTCCAATAACTTGTTGACTCATAATGTTTTCTGTCAGTTCGCAGATATGCTGTCCGCAGGTTTGCATCCGCGCACCGTGAAAGGCTGACATTAACAATTTGCGCCGATTTTTATGACGCGATCCATCCAGTTGCAGAACTCCTTGTTCTCCAGTGAATAAAGCAAACCCTTCTTTGTTTAATGAGCCCCTAGCTACAATTTCCTTGCTCTGGGTAAAAACCTCCTTTATACCTAAAGGATTACTGACATAAACTGTCGGTGTAGAACCAAACATTACAGTCACAATGTCACCGTAACGTTGAGAAATAGCATCCATATAGCCAAATATATCAGCCTCAAATTGTAGGGCTAGTAACCAAGAAGGAGTTTTCGGTCCTGGAGGTAATTGCATCAGTCTCTTTTACTCCTATTGCATATTTAAATTATGGACAGCATTATCAATGCATATTCTCAATTGTTTGGCTAATTCATGAATATGAGGTTCAAGTAGTATTGAAAAATGATTTCCTGGAACATCAACAACCCGAGTCGATTCATTGGAATATTTATTCCAACCTAGAAACAGGTCATCAGTACTCCATTCTGGATTATCAAAATCATGAATAATCTCTTCTTTTGCTCGAAAGACAGTTAAGGAGTGGGGATAAATCTGCGGCACATAATCTCGCATTGCTTGAACATTGGCTTTGAAAAGTTGGTAATGACGGAGAAAATCCTTAAGCTCTGCATCAGAAAAAATAAAGTTGGCTTTTTTGTTTAACAAATTCAGTTGCTCATCCAGTGATAAATCTCGAAGTTCCTCAAAGGGAACAGAAAAATCGATTTCATTTTCTGTTTTGATTTCTTCAGCTATACGCAGCAAAAACTTCGCATCATCATCATCTGTTGATTCAATGGTTGTCTCTGGTAATATGGCATCGATAATAGCTACTAAACCCACTGTTTGACCCTGTTTTTGTAATTGTTGCGACATTTCAAAAGCAAGTACACCACCATAACAATGACCACCTAAAAGATAGGGACCGTTTGGTTGTACTTTACGAATTTCTTGCAGATAGCGAGACGCTGTTTCTTCCACTGAAATAATTTTAGGCTGTTCAGGGTCTGGTCCATGTTCTAATCCATAAAATGGATATTCCTCACCTAATATTTTGGATAATTTAAAGTATTGACTAATATCTCCACCAGCGCCATGCATACAGAAGAAAGGTAACTTGTCACCAGAAGAGTTAATTGCTACCAAGTGAGAATTAGAAATTTCGCGAAATGGTTGACTAACAATCGCAGCTAGTTTTTCAATAGTTGGGTTTTCAAAAAGAGTAGATAAGGGAAGATTATGTTTAAATTTATCGTAAATTTGAGCCATTAAGCGAACGCCTAAAAACGAGTGTCCTCCTAAGTCAAAAAAGTTATCCGTCACTCCAATAGGGCTAGTATTCAGCAGATTCTCCCAAGCTTTTGCTAAACTTAATTCTGTAAAATTTCGAGGAGCAACAAAGGCTTTATTTGTATTTGATTGGATAACATCACTACTTAGCAATACACGCTTATCTACTTTTCCATTAGGTGTCAATGGAAGTTTATCAAGTAAAATAAAAGTGGATGGTAACATATAGTTAGGTAGCTTCTGTTGCAAATAGGATAACAGTTGTGTAGTTATATCCTGCTTCTCTGTGACAACATAGGCAATCAAACGGGGATTCTCTTGAGCATCATTGCTGGCAATGACAACCGATTCTTGCACATTTGGATGTTGTGCGATCGCAGCTGCTATTTCACCTAATTCTACTCGAAAACCCCTGATTTTGACTTGCTCATCATGGCGACCTAAGTATTCGAGATTACCATCTTGGTGGTATCGGACTAAATCGCCTGTTTTATAAAGTTTATTTCCAGGTATAAAAGGATTATCAATGAATCTTTCCTGGGTTAATTCTGGGCGATGTAAATAACCCTTTGCTAACCCATCACCACCAAGATAAAGTTCTCCAATAACTCCTATGGGTGTTGGTTGTAAATCACGATTCAATACATAAACTTGAGTGTTATCTATTGGACGACCAATGGGCACAATGTGGGCTTGTTCTGGTAATAAACTAGTATCGTAGTTGGTTGCATTGGCGGAAACTTCTGATGAGCCATAAAGGTTAATTAATTTGGCAAATGGCATCAATTCTTGGAAAGTTTGAACTAATTTAACCGATAATGCTTCTCCGCTAGTTATCCAGAATTTTAGGTGTGTTAATTTCTTAACTAGATGACTATAATTATCTAGAAGTAGTCGTAGTAATGAAGGTACAAGTATAATTCGAGAAACTTGGTGTTGTGCTAGAGATTCTATAAACAATTGTGGGTCTAGCACAGTTGCTTTGTTGATAATTACTGTGGGAATTCCTTGAAGTAAAGGAGCAAAAATTTCCCAGATAGAATCAACAAAACTTATAGCAGTTTTCTGACAGCAAACTTCTCCTGGGGTGAAAGGATAGGTCTTCCATAACCAGTGTAAGCCGTTTACTGTACCCCGATGAGTACCAAGCACACCTTTCGGTGTTCCAGTTGACCCAGAAGTGTAGATAATATAAGCGAGATTATCAGAAGAATATATATTAATGGGATTTTCCAAACTTTCTTGTGCAATTTCCTCTTTGTGGATATCCAAGCAAACAGTTTTAGTCGCAGATAATGATAGTTTTTCTAAAATTTCTTGCTTACTAATTAACAGCGATGCTTGGGAATCAGAAAGCATAAAATTCAAACGTTCCACCGGATAACTTGGGTCAAGGGGAATGTATGCACCACCAGCTTTGAGAATAGCTAAAATCCCCACTACCATATCTAGGTCACGTTCTAAACATAAAGCAACCAAAGCCTCTTTTGTTACACCCTGTTTCTGTAAGTAATATGCCAGTTGATTAACTCTATGGTTCAGTTGACGATAAGTTATTTCTTCAGAATCGCTAATTAGTGCTACAGATAATGGTGTTAGTTCAACTTGCTGCTCAAATAATTGATGCAGAGATACGTCTTGAGGGTAGTCTGCATAAGTTTGATTAAATTTAAATAATAATTCTTCTTGCTCAAAAGCAGTAAGTAGCGATAATTCACTCAGACACTGCTCTGGATTTGCGACTATATTTTCTAATAAAGTTTGGAAATAGTTAATAAATTGGGTAATTGTTGTTGAGTCAAAAATATCTGTGTTGTATTCTAAACAACCTGTTAATCCCTCTTCAGATTCAGACATTGATAGAAAAATATCTAGTTGAGCAGTACCGCTATCAAACTCTAAAGTACGTAAAGTTAAACCAGACACTTCCTCTACAGAACTTGGAGTATTTTGTAGGACAAACATTACCTCATAAAGCGGATTTCGGCTTAAGTCGCGTTCGGGTTGCAATTCTTCCACAAGCATCTCAAAAGGTAAATCTTGATGTGCATAAGCATCCAGAGTTACCTCCCGTACTCGATGTAAAAGTTGGCGAAAACTGGGACTACCACTGAGATTATTGCGTAACACCAAAGTATTAACAAATAAACCCAGCATTCCTTCCAGTTCTGGACGGTTGCGGTTAGCAATTGGAGAACCGATTAAGATATCTTCCTGGTCTGTGTAGCGGTATAGTAATATGTTAAATGCTGCCAGCAAACTCATAAATAAAGTAGCGTCTTCTCGCTGACTTAATTGCTTGAGAGCATTAGTTAGGGATGCAGAGAATGCAAAGTACTGCTTGGCACCAGTGAAAGTAGTAAGGTTAGGGCGTGGACGATCTGTAGGTAGTTGTAGTATTGGTAACTCACCTTGGAGTTGTTGCTTCCAGTAATTTAATTGGGTTGCGAGGAATTCACCCTTCAGGCGATCGCGTTGCCAAACAGCAAAATCTGCATACTGAATTGGGAGTTCGCTTAAGGGAGAAGGTTGATTTTTTGAGAAAGCAGCATACAGTGATGACAGTTCGCGCAGGAATACATTGCAAGACCATCCATCTGTAATAATGTGATGCATGGTCACAAGCAAAACGTGTTCTTCTTCACTCAATCGCAGTAAAGTCGCTCTCACCAATAGCCCTTTAGCCAAATTAAAAGGTTTTTTGGCTTCATCTGCTGCAATTTGTTTAACTTCTTCTTCCCAATCTTTACCACATAAATCTTCTCGGTTAATAATAGATAAATCCCAAGTAGGTTGGGGAAAAATTTCTTGTATTGGCTCTCCATTCACAAGCCTAAAATTTGTCCGCCAAACTTCATGACGCTTGAGAATTTCATTTAAACTTTGCTCAAGTGCTGCAATATCTAGGTTTCCTTGTACGTGAAAAGCTATGGGAATGTTGTAGAACGAACTGCCGTGATAAAGCTGGTCAATAAACCACAGCCTTTGTTGGGAAAAAGATAAGGGAATATTTTGGCAATCTTGACGTTTATGAATCACACCAGCTTGAAGTTTTCCCCCTTTCCATTTTTCTAAAAGGGCTTTTTTCGCTGGTGATAAGTTAGAAAATTTTTTATCCATAGCTAATAATTACTGATTAACTAATTATGAATTATTTAAAAGAACTAAAACTTCTTCCTCGGATAATTCTTCAATTTTTTCCAACAAAAGTTGCTCAACTATTTCTGCTTGCTTAATTGGTATCATCGCATCCAATAACAGGTCACGTAGTGGTAAGTCTACAGGGAATTTAGCTCGCAATCGAGACAATAATTGAGTTGCAATTAGCGAGTCTCCCCCTAACTCATAGAAGTTGTCGTAAATACCAATTTCTGTAATTCCAAGTACCTCTTGCCATATCTCTGTAATTTGTTTTTCCAACTCATTTGTGGGAGCAACATAAGAATTACTTAGGCTTGGTCGAGAATAGCGCGATGATGAATCTAACTGATGAATAGATTTTGAATCTACTAAAGATTCCAAACTAACTGTATGATTTTTTCTCGCATTAATGTCTACTGTAGAAAGAATAATTTGGGCTGCTTCCCTCAAAGAAAAAACCCGTTTAAATACTTCTACTACTTCTACTGAGATAATAGCTAATTCTGTTCCATCAACTTGATCAGTTGCTGTTTTTTTCTGGCTTATATTCGTTTGGAATTTATCCCAATTTATAACATACCACGGCAAAGAATTCTTTTGATTATGCCGATTGCTAAAAGTATCGATGAATTGGTTAGCTGCTGAATATAAGCATAACCCAAATCCTCCTAAAATGGAAGACAAGGAAGAAAGAATGATACAAAAATCTATATTAAAATCCTGTAAGACTTGTTCTAATACTAGAATCTTACTACTTTGTGATTCTAATAGATTCTCAAATTCTACTTCAGTAATTTCGGGAATAGAAGCAAATAGGTTATCGCGCTTGATGCCAGTTGAATAAATTACGCCATTAATTTGTTCAACATTTGCAGATGTAAGGGCTTGATGTATCTGCTCGTAATTAGTGGTATCAGCGCGTAATAACAAAATTTCTGCGCCTAATTTCTCTAATGCTAAAACTTGCTGGATTTTGAGACTCATTTCATCATCTAGAGGATGAGTTTCCAGCCATTGGTAAAAATCATCTGGCTCTTCTGGAAATTTAACATCTTCAATAAATATGAGTTTTGCTTGGAAAGTTTTTGTTAAATATTCTGCAAGCACAACCTCAATACTTTCTAACCCACTAGGGAAAAAGTAAACACCTTGTTTTCTGAAAGGTATTTTTTCCTCAACTATTGACTCTGCATGAATTGGCTCAAATATTTGTACCCAACGGTGGCGATCGCGATAAGCAACTACCGTATCTGAGGATACAAAGGTTAACTCATTCAGAAGCTTGTCAATAATATGACTCTCACAATTTTCTTGTCTTTCTTCTAAGTTTATGCTGTTAGTTAAAGCAATATCAATGCACTGACAGCTAATATTGGGATACTCTTGAGGAATTACATTACATAAACTTAATATTGCAGCTTTTCCTGGATTTAATTCTTCATTCCCATTAACCTCTTGAATGTTGTTCGATATCACCCTAAGTTGTAGCCAATTGCTAATTTTTAATTTACTAAGGCTCTGGGTTAAAAATAGTAAGCTTTTAAATTCTAAATATTTTACTGATGGACGGCTATCAAGATGACTTAGACTCCATAGATAAACGATTTTTTCGGGGATTTTATCTAAAGATATTAGTTCTTGTAAGAATTTATTATAATCTTCATTTATGCATGGAGCAACTGTATAGATCCCCTCACTTAGTTTACTAAACTCATTTCCTTGCTTAACAATAATTATACTTTTACCCTGATTTCTTAACTTATTAATTAGTTGCTCCCCTACTCCCAAATCATCCACAAAAAATAGCCATTTTTCTTCATGTGTAGATTTTATTTCTTCTGATGATGTATGAGTCAGTAGAGAACGCTTCCATGAAGGAACATAGAACCAGTCGGCAATATCTTGCTTTTGATCTAATGTCGTCGGTTTGATGTTTACAGAATGCGATCGCGATTTAGGCTCAATCCAATAGCGTTGTCGTTCAAAAGGATAAGTGGGTAAAGGTAAACGATGACGCTGTTCATGAGCATAAAAACCCGACCAATCAATTTGTACACCCGCAAGCCACAACCGACCCAATGTCTGCAATATAAAGCAAACATCCGATTGTTGCTCTTTAACATGGCGTAACGAAGTCAATACCTGTTGTTTAGTATCTTTCTCTAAATGCTGTGTCGTTAACGTGCCTAAAGTTCGCCCTGGCCCCACCTCCAGAAAAACACCTTCAAACTGCTGTATTAATTGCGATATCCCATCTGAAAATCTTACTGTTTGTCGTAAATGTTGACACCAATAATCCGGATTTGTCGCTTGTTCTTTAGTAATCCAACTACCAGTCACATTAGAAATAAAACGTATTTTGGGTGGATTCAATTTAACTGTTTTAATCGCCTCAGCAAACGCTAACAATATCGGTTCCATCATCACAGAATGGAACGCATGAGATGTATGCAATAAACGACATTCAACTTCAATTGAAGATAATTGTTTTTCCAGCGCTGCAACAGCGTTGCTGGTTCCCGATACGACACAGGAAGAAGGACTATTAATTACTGCAATTTGTAGAGATTCTCGATATAACTCATTTGCAGAAAGTAGCGATCGCACTTCTTTTTCTGGCAATCTAATTGCCAGCATACTTCCTGGGGGTACTTGTTGCATTAACTGTCCCCTTTTTGCCACAATTTTGAGGGCATCTTCCAAAGAAAATACACCTGCGATCGTTGCAGCCACATATTCGCCAATACTATGACCAATCATCGCCTCTGGACACACTCCCCAAGACATGAATAACTGAGCTAGAGCATACTCAACTACAAATAATGCACTTTGGGTGAAGGCTGTTTGTTGGAGTTGATTGGCGGCAGTTTCTACTTCTTTCGGGTTGGGGTAAATTAGGGAACGGATATCAAGACCAAGGTGGGGTTGTAAAATAGCAGTGCAGATATCTACGTGTTTTCTAAATGTCGGTTCTAGTTCATATAGTTCTCGACCCATGTTTGCATATTGTGACCCTTGTCCCGAAAACATGAAGATGACTGGACAGTGACCTGGTTTGTGGTGGTGACTAAAAATACGTTGTCGGTCTTGGTGATTGAGGGATTTAACTGCATCATCAAGGGAGTGACAAATAATAATACGGCGATAGTCAAAAGCCCGCCGACCGACTAGTAGGGTGTAAGCTACATCTGCCAGAGGAGTATCGGGGTTTTGTTCGAGATAATCGTGCAGTTGATCTGTTGCTGCGTCTAAAGCGGTGTCGGTTTTAGCTGATACTGTTAATAATTGCCAGGGACGGGATGGATCGGAAGTTTTAATGGCTGGAGCTTCTTCTAATATGATATGGGCATTAGTTCCACCGATACCGAATGAACTCACACCTGCTCTGCGGGGTGTGCCGTTGCTTTTCCACTCAGTAAGTTTAGTGTTGACGTAAAACGGGCTATTGGCGAAGTCTATCTGTGGATTTGGCTTTTCAAAATGCAAACTGGGAGGTATTTGTTTATGCTTTAATGCCAGGACTGTTTTGATTAATCCCGTCACACCCGCTGCTGTATCTAAATGTCCGACATTGGTTTTGACTGAACCGATCGCACAAAATCCCTTTTCATTCGTGCTAGCGCGAAAAGCTTGTGTGAGAGCCTTAATTTCAATCGGGTCTCCTAAAACGGTTCCTGTACCGTGCGTTTCTACATAACTAATAGTCTCAGGATCGACGTCCGCTAAGGCTAAAGCCTCTAAAATAACTCCTCTTTGACCATCAACACTAGGG
Organism: Desmonostoc geniculatum HA4340-LM1; assembly: GCA_019359545.1. Taxonomy (GTDB): domain Bacteria; phylum Cyanobacteriota; class Cyanobacteriia; order Cyanobacteriales; family Nostocaceae; genus Nostoc; species Nostoc geniculatum. Next base: position 12,900 of record JAHHHB010000104.1, read on the forward strand.
GCTGTGTATCCAACTTTTAAAGAACCATCATTATTAACTGCTGAACCTTTAATTACTGCATGAATATAGTCACCATCACTAATAGCATCCTCTAATCTTTTCAAAATCACCACACCTAAACCATTGCCACCAACTGTTCCCTGCGCTTGAGCGTCAAAAGCTCGGCAATGACCATCAGGAGATTGAATTCCTCCTTGTTGATAGTGATAACCATTTTTTTTCAGCATTGTAACAGAAACACCACCCGCTAAGGCAATATCACTTTCACCATTTAATAAACTTTGGCAGGCTAGGTGGATAGCAACTAATGATGTAGAACAGGCGGTTTGAACATTGATACTTGGTCCTCTCAAATTTAATTTGTAAGAAATTTGCGTAGGTAAGAAATCCTTATCATTTCCAATCAAAATTTGGTAATTATCTACTGATTCCATCAAATCCAGATTGGAATATAAGTTTGAAAGTAAGTAATTACTTGCAGCAACACCAGCGAAAAGACCTATTTGACCACTATAAGTTTCAGAGTTATAGCCAGCATTTTCTAAAGCTGACCAAACACATTCAATAAAAAGGCGGTGTTGTGGGTCTGTAATTTCAGCTTCTCTAGGTGAAAAACCAAAAAAGGAAGCATCAAAGAACTCTATATCTTCTAATACACCGCTTGCTTTCACATAATTGGGCTCGTTGAGTAATGATTGATCTAGCCCAGCAGATATTAGTTCCTCATCTGTGAAAAAAGAAATTGACTCTACACCATCTCGCAGATTTTGCCAAAAGCTATCAACTCGATTTGCTCCAGGAAAACGACCTGCCATTCCAATAATAGCTATTTCGTCTCTATCATTTAAGCTGTCAATCAAATTATCGGCTATATCCATAGGTCAAAACCCGACCGTAAATGTTTTTTGGCTAATATCAAAGCACTCGGTACACAATTTAAATTTCTGAAGCAATCTGAATTTGATCGTTTAAAACTGCATCAATATCTGCTTCAGTAGTTAATGGATTGGCAATTACTGCGCGCATGGCTATTACAGAGATTTCTTTATCCAAGCTCATGGTTGTTTTTGTCGTTCGTGAGATAAAAGTTCTACCAATTTGACGCTGTATCTTCTGCAAACGCTCATTAAAATTATTAATAAATCGATTCTCTGTCTCTGACAATTGTTTGTTAGTAACTACTTCTCTAAATTGCTCTGGAATATAACGATAAATTAACAGATTAGTATCAGGTTCAGCCAATAATTCAAATTCAGGCATTGCTGAAACCCGAGCTGCCATGTATTGAGTTTTGCGGATTCCTTCGTCAATCAAAAACTCATATCCATTCAGACCAATTAGCTTTAGACCTGCATGTAAAAATAAAGCCATGCCTGGTCGAGAACCTTCTAAAGAACGCTTACCTAAATCAAATGACCCCTTACGCATGGTATAGCTAGCCTGTTTTTCAATAGAAGAAGCTAAATAAGGGTCGCGGAAAAAGACCATACCAATACCCATTGGCAAATACAATTGTTTATGTCCATCAATGGTTACTGAATCAGCTTTTTCAATGCCAGCAAGTTTATGTTTATGTTTTCGAGAAAATATCACCGGACCACCCCAAGCAGCATCGACATGAAAATGTATATTATTTTCTTGTGCAATCTCTGCTATATTTTCTAGTGGATCGACGCTACCAGAATCTGTAGTTCCAGCAATACCAACAATAGCCATGATATGCAAGTTTTGGTGGCGACAATCTGCAACAGCTTTACGTAAAGCTTGAATATTGACTCGATTGTTAGAATCTACTGGAACTCGTATCAAATTTTTAGTGCTGATCCCCATCAAATCCGCAGCTTTATCAAAGGAGAAATGCATCAATTCGGAACCAATTACAACTGCTCCTTTGTAACCGTAAAAATTTAAAGCTGCATTTAAACCTTCTTTTTCTATACCTAAAAAATCGTTCTTCGCGCCTAAGGACCTATTTCGAGCGCACCACAAAGCTGTAATATTGGCTGTTGTGCCACCAGAAACCAAAATTCCTAATGTACTTTGATTATTTTGAATATGCTGGGCATAAAAATTATCGGATAAATTATAAACTTGCCGATGCATCATTGCTAAAGCCTCACGTTCGTAAAAGCTCAAGGCTTTGGCTGTTTCTATTTTGACAGCGTTTTGATTCATTGCTGTCATTAGTTTGGCTAAAGGACGCACAAAAGCAGGAAGTGCAGAGGTCATATGACCGATAAATTGTGGTGCAGATGTGTGTATCGAATGAGCAACAACATTTTCATTTAAGTATTGAAAATAGCTTTCAAAATTAGTAGGTTGTGCAGGTATTTTGCTATCACCAAAATTTTTGATTATCCATTCAATGTCAACATTGGTATTTGCACTGTCTGCAATTAAAAACTCTTGAGAAAAATTTTCAACCATTTCATCTATTTGAGCTTCAATTGATTTCCCTTGAGGAGGCGCAAATATTTGTTTTACATACTCACTAATTTCCGTAGATAATACTTTTTCTGATGGGGGAAAAATCTTTTTAGATAAAATTTCTTTTTTACTTAATGTCATGTGACTTCCTTGGATAACCAATAATGTATTTTTCTACCTTCAGTGGAGAGTAAAGCAATGAGTGTTTAGATACTCATAGAGTGAACAGCAAACTTTAATTTTCTAAATTTTCCTCATTGGATTGGTGCGAAACTTCTCTTTCCATAGTTGCTGCTCGATGTTCTTTTCTAGCCTGTTTTCGACGTTGTGTTGAAGCTTTCCTACTTTCAGAACGATGAGATACAAAATATGTTTCTTCTGTTGATTCCTGGCTAAAATATCTAGCTAAGTGGCTCACGGTAGGATGTTGAAACATTTCCACCAAGAGCAAATCTTTCTGGAATATTTTTTGCAATTTACTATGAACCTGAACTAAAAGTAGCGAATGACCACCCAGTTCAAAGAAATTATCATAAATGCCTACATTCTCAACACTGAGTACTTCTTGCCAAATATTGGCAATAGTTTTTTCTATCTCTGTTTGGGGTGGCTGATAAACTACTTCCAATTCTGGACGGATTTTATCAGGTACAGATAGTGCTTTGCGGTCAATTTTACCATTGGGTGTTAATGGTAGCGCCTCCAATGTCACAAAAGCTGCTGGCACCATGTAGCTTGGTAACTTTGATTCTAAAAAGCCGCGTAATTCAGGAATTGTCAGTGTTTGCTCTGTTTGAGGAACTATATAGGCGACTATTCGTTGAGAATCAACTGATTCTCCACTAACTACTATCACAGTTTCTCTTACTGCTGGGTATTGGCTGATGATTGCTTCAATTTCTCCCAGTTCAATGCGGAAACCACGTATCTTGACTTGGTTATCAATACGACCAATATACTCTATCTCCCCATTCGGCAGATAGCGGGCTAAATCCCCAGTTTTATATAACCGCTCTCCTGGCTGGTTAGCGTAAGGATTGGGAATAAACTTATCCGCAGTCAGTTCAGCTTGATTGAAATAACCACGGGCTAAACCTACACCACCCATATACAGCATCCCTGGTACACCAACAGGGACAGGTTGTAAATTTTGATCTAATAAGTAAGTTTGTGTGTTGTGAATCGGGCGACCAATTGGCGGGGTATTGCTAGCACCCGGATGTATCCAGCAAGAGGTCGAATAAGTTGTATCTTCAGAAGGTCCATACAGGTTAAATACCTGTTGTATATTATTTTGTTGATATAGTTGTTGTACGAGTTGATTTTGAAGCGGTTCTCCTGCAATATTAACAGTCTGCACCGTTCTTGGAATACTATTATTTCTGATTAATTGGGAAATTACACTAGGGACAGTATTAATTAATGTGACACCAAAGGCTGCTGGCAAAGTTGCTAAATATAGTGCATTCTCGATTAAAATCACCTTGCCACCAGAACATAGAGGCACAAACACCTCAAAGACTGAAAGGTCGAAGCAAATCGAGGTGGATGCCAAAACTCCAGCCCTTGCTTCTGGGGTAAAGGTTTTGTTTGCCCAATCTAACATTGCAACTGTGCTAGAGTGCTTAATCATTACACCTTTGGGTTTACCAGTAGAACCAGAGGTATAGATGACATAAGCTAGATTGTCAGTAGTGAGTTCAGAGAATAAATTTTCTTGTCTTTGTTGGGCGAGCAAATGCCAGTCTGTATCTAAACAGATCACAGCCGCTTGGTGTTGCGGTATCGCCTCCACAAGCGAAGCTTGAGTTAGCAACACTGGCGCTTGAGTATCCTGCAATATAAAGGATAGACGTTCCTGGGGATAGCTAGGGTCTAGTGGTACGTATGCACCACCTGCTTTAAGGATGGCTAATAGCCCGATGACCATAGAAAGTGATCGCTCTACACAAATCCCGACTAATACCTCTGATTTTACTCCTAGCGAATCGCTACGCGACAGCTTCGCTGAACGCAAATAGTGTGCTAGTTGATTTGCTCTTGTGTTGAGTTCGCGGTAGGTTAATTGTTCATCTTGAAACACCACCGCTACTGCATCAGGTGTACGTTCTACCTGTGCCTCAAATAATTCATGGATACATTGCTGTTGAGGATAATCAACATGAGTGTCATTCCACTTCAGCAGTAATTGATGCCGTTCAAATTCTGTCAAAAATGATAGTTCTGACAAACGCTGCTGTGGACTAGCTACGATTGCTTCAAGCAACGTTTGTAAATGAACTGCCATCCAATATATCGTATTTTTCTCAAATAAATCAGTATTATATTCTAGACTTCCAACTAATCCCGATTCTGTTTCCTCCATTTGTAGGGTTAAATCAAACTTGGCAGTATCGCAATCGCTTTCTACAGGAGTTAAAGTCAAACCAGGCAACTCTAAGGCAGACATCGGTGCATTCTGAAGCACAAACATCACTTGAAATAGCGGTGTATGGTTTAAAGAACGCTCCACTTGCAGTTGTTCAACTAACAATTCAAAAGGCAAATCTTGATGTGCATAAGCTCCCAATGCAACTTCCCGCACCTGTTTGAGTAACTCCTCAAAACTGGGATTTCCTGCTAAGTTTGTTCTCAGTACCAAAGTGTTGACAAAAAATCCAATTAACCCTTCTATCTCTGCTCGATTCCGATTGGCAATCGGTGAACCAACCAGAATATCTTCTTGCCCTGTGTAACGCCATAGCAGTGTTTGGAAAGCTGCTAACAAGGTCATAAATAAAGTACTTCCCTGCTGCTGGCTTAATTTATTCAACGATGCGGATAGTTCTTTTGGTAACTCAAATGAGTAGGTTGCACCACGGTAAGTCTGAATTGCCAGTCTTGGGTAATCTGTAGGCAATTCTAATACTTTTGGTGCTTTCTCTAATTGCTTAAGCCAGTAAGATAACTGAGTTTTGAGTACTTCTCCTTGCAGCCATTGTCTTTGCCAAGCTGCGAAATCTACATACTGTATTGGTAATGTTGGTAGTGGAGAGGGCTGTCCCTTACAAAAAACTTGATACAGTGTTGCTAATTCTTCTACTAATACGCCGATTGACCAACCGTCAGAAACAATGTGGTGCATTGTCAGTAGGACGATATGTTCTTGCTCTCCAAGACGTAATAGTTCGACTCTCAGTAGATGGTCACTGCTAATGTCAAAGGGTTGTTGTGCTGCTTGTGCTGCAAGTTGTTTAATTTCGGCTTGTTGTTGATTTTCTTCTAGGTCACTAATATCAAATATTGACAGCGTTATGGGTTTTTCTTCTGAGATAATGGCTAACGCTTGTCCTTCTCTGGTTTGAAAGTTAGTCCGTAGTGCTTCGTGGCGACTTACGATTTCGTTGAAACTTTGTTCTAATACTTTTACATTTAACTGTCCCTGTAAACGAACAGCAGCAGGTATGTTGTAGAACGGGCTGTCTGATTCTAATTGAGCTAAAAACCATAGTCTTTGTTGAGCAAATGATAGCGGTAATTCCTCTGTACGCTCTATCTGCTCAATGTTTGTGACTTCAAATGCTGAGTCTACCTTAATCGCTTTTTCAATTTCTTTTGCTAATCCTGCTATTGTTGGTTTTTCAAATAAATAACGTAAAGGAAGCTCTACTTGAAAGACTTGCCGAATTTGGGAAATCACACGAGTTGCAATTAACGAATGTCCTCCTAATTCAAAGAAATTACTATTAATACCTACTTTATCTATACTCAGTATTTCTGCCCAAATACCTGCTAATAAATTTTCAATTGGTGTGGAAGGAGGAACTATATTTGATGATGATATCTGTGTTAATTCAGGTGCGGGTAGTGCTTTGCGGTCAACCTTACCATTGGGTGTAAGTGGTAGTGCTTCTAAGGTCACAAAAGCTGCTGGCACCATGTAGCTTGGTAACTTTGATTCTAAAAAGCCGCGTAATTCAGGAATTGTCAGTGTTTGCTCTGTTTGTGGGACTATGTAGGCGACTATTCGTTGAGAATCTACTTCCGAAGCATAAACTGCAACTACAGTTTCTTGTACCCCAGGATGTTGACTGATAAGGGTTTCGATTTCTCCCAGTTCAATCCGGAAACCACGTAGTTTTACTTGATTGTCAATCCGACCAATATATTCTATTTCCCCGTTTGCTAAATAACGAGCTAAATCGCCTGTCCTATAAAGACGTGCTGGTTGATCACTAAAAGGATTGGGAATAAATTTTTCTGCGGTCAAATCCGGACGGTGGAAGTAGCCTCTTGCTAGTCCTTCCCCACCGATATACAATTCTCCTACTACGCCCACAGGAACCAACTGGTGATATTGATCAAGGATATAAAGCTGTGTGTTGGCAATGGGAGAACTAATTGGTACGGTATGATTCACAGTTTCTACTTGGCTAGCGGCTGACCAAATAGTGGTTTCCGTCGGTCCGTACATATTCCATATACAACCACATAACTCAAGTAATTGGTTTGCTAGTTTTCCTGGTAAAGCTTCGCCACCACAGAGAATTTTTAATTGACGATTACCACCCCAACCTGGTGCCAAAAGTAATTGCCATGTCGCTGGTGTGGCTTGCATGACTGTCGCTTTTGAATCTACAAGTAAAGCTTCCAACTGATTTCCATCCGCAACTATTTCCTGACTAGCAATTACCAAGCGAGCGCCGACAATGATTGGTAGGAAAAGTTCTAATGCTGCAATATCAAAGGAATAGGTCGTGACTGCTAGTAAGGTGTCTTCATCATTTAACCCTGGTGCTTCCTTCATGGAGTGCAGAAAGTTGCTCAGAGCAATGTGGGGAATTTGTACACCTTTGGGTTTACCAGTAGAACCAGAAGTATAGATGGTATAAGCTAAGTTGTCAGTAGTGAGTTCAGAGAATAAATTTTCTTGTCTTTGTTGGGCGAGCAAATGCCAGTCTGTATCTAAACAGACCACAGCCGCTTGGTGTTGCGGTATCGTCTCCACAAGTGAAGCTTGAGTTAGCAACACTGGCGCTTGAGTATCCTGCAATATAAAGGATAGACGTTCCTGGGGATAGCTAGGGTCTAGTGGTACGTATGCACCACCTGCTTTAAGGATGGCTAATAGCCCGATGACCATAGAAAGTGATCGCTCTACACAAATCCCGACTAATACCTCTGATTTTACTCCTAGCGAATCGCTACGCGACAGCTTCGCTGAACGCAAATAGTGTGCTAGTTGATTTGCTCTTGTGTTGAGTTCGCGGTAGGTCAACTGTTGGTCTTCAAACACCACTGCTACTGCATCAGGTGTTTTTTCTACCTGTGCTTCAAATAATTCATGAATACATTGGTGTTGAGGATATTCAACTTTAGTGTTATTCCACTCCACAAGCAGCTGATGTCGTTCAGTTTCTGTTAAGAGTGATAATTCACAAAGACGCTGCTGTGGATTCGTCACCATACCCTCAAGCAAAGTCTGCAAATGTCCGAGCATTCGGGTAACGGTATCGAAGCGATCGCTATCATCGTAAGTAACCTTGAATACTAACTCCTCACCTAGATTCACAGTTAGAGTTACAGGATAGTTAGTCCTTTCAAAGTCATAATAATTCTCTATCTCAAAATCGACATCTCTCTGTTTTACAGAAGCATCTACATGATAATTCTCAAAAACTAGTATATTATCGAACAGAGCAAAACCCTTGGCAACTTCACTCCATCCCTGGACTTTTACTAAGGGACTATATTCGTGTTGACGCGCTTCAACTAATTGAGCCTGAATTTTTTGCAGCCAAGGCAAAAGAAATTCTTCGGGCGAGACTTGGACTCTAACTGGTAGTGTATTAATAAACAGTCCCACCATCGACTCGGCTTGAGCTAAGGTTGGGGGACGACCAGAAGCAACTGCCCCAAAAACAACATCGTCCTGACCAGTGTAGCAGCTTAACAGCAAAGCCCAAGCTCCTTGCACTAGAGTATTTAGCGTTAGTTGATGCTGCTGTGCAAGCGATTGCAATGCTGCGGTTGTGACTGCTGAAAGCTGAATTTCTTGTTCAGCATAGTCATTTTTGAGTGATTTTCCACCTCCTGGATCTGCCCACAGCCATGTTGGAGTCGTAAAACCTTTGAGCATCTCTCGCCAGAAAGTTTCAGCCTGGGATAAGTTTTGTTGCTGTAGCCAGACAATGTAATCCCGATAAGGGCGAATAGTTTCTAGATGTACGTCTTCACCATTGTTAAAAGCTTTGTAACAAGCAAGAACTTCCTTAAAAATTGTGGCAACAGACCATCCATCTAATAACAGATGATGATGACTCCAGGTGAAGTTATGGGATGTATCTGAAAGTTGAACCAATGTTAGACGCATCAATGGTGGTTGCGTCAGTTCAAAACCATTAGAGCGATCGCTCTCGAAAAAAGCTTGTAAATTTTGTTGTTGTTCTTCTGAGGACAGATGCTGCAAATTATACTCCTGCCACGGTAGAGTTAGCTGTCGATGTACAACTTGTACTGGTTCTTTTAAACCTTGCCAAACAAAGCAGGTTCGTAGAATTGAATGACGTTGTGCAACATACTGCCATGCGCGATGGAATGCTTCCTTGTTGAGCTTTCCTTGGAGAGTCCAGCTAAATTGTTCAAAATAGTTGCTAGAATTGGGCGCTGCAAGACTGTGGTAGAGAATGCCCTGCTGCATGGGCGAGAGAGGATAAAAATCTTCAATGTTTTTGTTTTTTTCTCCTATCGCTGCTGTAATGGCATCAAGATCGGTTTGCTGCCATTGGCTTTGTTTGAACTCAGCGAAATCGGAAGGGGTAAAACCCCCTACATCAGGAGATTGGCAATGAGCAATCAGCCCTCGCAGTGACTCAATAAACCCCTGAGCAAGAGTTTCAACCGTGGTTTGCCGATGCAACTGATTACTGTAAGTCCACTTCACTTGCAGCTGTCCCTCAGAAATACTGCTGTTCACTTCCAGCAAGTGAGTTCGTTTATTTCGTAAACTATGGTCAGAACCGCTAGATTCGCTAGTAAAGCCAAATAAAGACGATTCTGGTAAAACTTGGTCAAACTGTCCTAGATAATTAAAAACCACTTCCGCTTTTGGCAAACGACTCAATCGTTGCCTAATTTCCACATCTGCACTCAAATAGCGTAGCAATCCATAACCAATACCTCGATTCGGAATTGCTTTTAACTGCTCTTTAATTGATTTGAGGGCTTTTCCTGGCGAATCAAAAGCGTCTTCAAGACTCAGGTATACCGGGAAGATAGTTGTGAACCAGCCTACAGTTCTAGATAAATCTACATCCTCAAATAGTTCTTCTCGACCATGCCCTTCTAAATCAATTAGTAATGAAGTTTCTCCTGTCCACTGAGTAAATGTTTGCACCAGTGCAGTTAACAAGACATCATTAATTTGTGTATGATAAACTGCTGGCACCTGTTGTAATAAAACTTGAGTTTCTTGTTCACTCAGCGATACAGCCACAGTACAAGCTGACTCTTCTAGATTGTTCCCATCGCTAAAATCTCTAGGTATAGGCTCAACAGGTTGCTGCTCTCTTGCTAGCCAGTATTCTAGCTGTGAACTTAATTCCGGCGATTGTGCGTATTCTTGTAGATAGCTAGACCACTGCTGGAAAGAAGTTGTTTTAAGTGGCAGTTGTAGTGCTTTGTTTTGACAAATTTGCTCGTAAGCTGTTTGAAAATCTTCTATTAAAATTCGCCAAGAAACTCCATCAACAACTAAGTGGTGAATCACCCAAAGTAGGCGACTTGGTTGATTTGCACCAAAGTCAAAAACAGCAACCCGAAATAATGGTCCTTTTGCCAAATTCAAGCTGGCTTGTAGCTGAGTTGACATTGCTTCTATTTGTGCCAGTTGTTGATTTTTTGGTAGTGCTGACAAGTCTAAATATGTTACTGGTGCTACATTCTCAAGACCAACAATCACTGCCCCAAAGTCAAATTCTTCTTTTGAAAATCGAGAACGCAGCGCATCATGATGCTTTGTTAAATCCTGTACTACCTTGTCTAAAGCTACAGGGTTGATGCGTTGTTTGAGTTGTAATATTACTGCTTGATTCCAGTGCTGTGGTTTTGGTTGGTTTTGTTCCAAAAACCAGTGCTGAATAGGTGTTAACTCTAAACTACCAGTAACGAGGTTCTGTTGTACTTGAATTTTTTTAGTTGTGCCAGCTACAGCAGCAAGTTTCGCTATGGTTTGGTGTTGAAATAATTGCTTCGGAGTTAGATGCAACCCTGCAAGGTTTGCTTTGGATATTATTTGAAGGCTGAGGATTGAATCTCCACCTAGCTCAAAAAAGTTGTCGTTTATGCCTATTTTTTCTATACCTAGTACTTGTGTCCAGATCGCAGCCAATTGTTTTTCAATGGTGGTCTGAGGCGCAATGAAAGCTTGTTCCAGTTCTGGACGTTCTCCTTCAGGTACTGGCAGTGCCTTACGGTCAACCTTACCATTTGGTGTCAGCGGTAATGCTTCTAATATGACAAAAGTTGCTGGTAGCATGTAGTTTGGTAGCTTTGACTCCAGGAAACTACGTAGCTGAAAAATTGTCAGTGTCTGTTCTTCTTGAGGAACTACATAGGCAACTATTCTTTGAGAATTTTCTGAATCTTCCCGTACTACAACCACAGTTTCTCGCACTGCTGGGTATTGGCTGATGATTGCTTCAATTTCTCCCAGTTCAA
>JAHHHB010000105.1 GCA_019359545.1 Desmonostoc geniculatum HA4340-LM1
TATCACGTCTAAAATCTAGTATTATGTAACTTAGCTGTACTTAATAGTTCTCCTTCATCTACCGTCACATTTTTGTACTTCTTATTTGCCTTCTACGGGTTTGTTCGGCTAGGTGCAAGATGTGAGTTTAGACAAAACCGGGGTGGGGTGACGCGGTGAGTAAAGGTAAGTGAATGAACTCAAATGAAAAATGACAGTCCCCGCCAGTTAGCTTTAGTACTTTCTGACACCCTCAAGGTGAGTGAAATTCTTATTTTCCCAATTTACAATCCCCCCACATCTTTGTAGATGCAGGGGGAGTATTAACAATTCAAAATTCAAAATTGTTTAAGATAGGGATTTAAACGCTTTGTGCAAGCACCCCATCTCAAAACTATTCAGATACTTTGTTGCTAGCTCTATTAGCACGCGCCTCTGCTGAAGCCATCACTTCATCGAAATTCTCTAGCACTTCACCAGGGAAGTTTTCCAAAACTCTGGTAGAAAGAGCAACTCGCCCTTTACCTTCATCCAAGTCAATAATTACAGCTTTAATTGGTTGACCAATTTGAAATACCTTTTCCAAAGATTCAATGAATTTTTGGCTTACTTGCTTGATATGAAGTAAAGCGCTCATGCCATCTAAATCGACGAAAATACCAAAAGGCTTGATACCAGTAACTTTGCCTTCCACTAATTGACCGAGTTCTAACAAACTAAAGTTGCTAGAACGAGTTGCTAAACGTTGGGAAAGAATAAGTTTATTGGTGTTTTTATTAATTTCCAAAAAGCCCACAGTCAGAGTTTGACCTTTGAGTGCTTCTAAGTTATCACGCTCCGCCAAGTGCGATCGCGGAATGAATCCCCGCAAAGACAGAACCTCCACCGTGACACCACCTTTATTCACACCCATAACCCGTACTTGGACAGTCTGGGCATTTTCTTGCATTTGAGCCAATCTTTCCCAGATATGCTGAATTTCCAACTGCTTTCGAGAAAGAGTGACTTGACCTTCTGCATCCTGATCTCGGATAATCAAAAACTCCAATTCCTCTTGCAATGGCAGCACCTCCGATAAATCGGTCACTGCTCTCAAAGAAGCCTCATCGCGCGGTAGAAAAGCTGACGATTTGCCACCAATATCGACATAAGCTCCATCATGGTCAAATTGGAACACTTTGCCACGTACAACCTGTCCTTTTTGAAACTGATAGTCGTGTTTTTCTAGTGCTTTGGCAAAATCGTCCATTGTAAACGGCGAATTGGCTGTTTGAGAAAGTTTCGATTCGGAATTCATGACTTTTGAAGATTAATTTTTATTGAGCTGATGCCACTGGAGTTTAGATTGTGATTTGTCCTTTGTCCTTTGTCATTTGTCCTTTGTCATTTATCATTTGTCATTTGTCCTTTGCTAATGACTAATGACCAATAACCAATGACCAATGACCAATGACCAATGATTAATGACCAATGACCAATTGACTAAAGAGTTGTTGCACCTGCTCCCAAGCATCGGCAGCAGCTTTAGGATTATAACTGCCACGATGGTCACAGAAAAATCCGTGGTCAGCTCCATCGTAGCGAAACACACGATGAGGAATTTTATATTTTTCTAACTCTGCTTCAATTTCATCTACTTGTTCGGCTGGGATGCTAGCATCTTCTTTACCAAACAAGGTATAGAGAGTGCCTGTGATTTCTCTGGTGCGGCTGAGTGTGGCAGCACCACCTCCTGGTGTGCGGGTGGTAATTCCAGCACCGTAGAAGGAAGCCGTAGCTTTAATATCTGGTAGGGTGGCTGCAAGATAGGCGACATGACCCCCGAAGCAGAAACCAATACAGCCAAAGCCATCTTTTTTGACCTTGGGGAGGTTTTTCAGGTAGTCAATTGCTAGTTGAATATCGCTCAATAACTCTGATGCTTGAGTCTGTTCCCAAGCGTATTTTCTGCCGACTTGAATATCTTCTGGGGTATAACCGGTTTCAAAGCCAGGGGCAATACGTTCAAAAAGTGCAGGTGCGATCGCTACATATCCAAGTCTGGCAATCCGTTCTGTAACTTCCCGAATGTGAATGTTGACACCGAAAATCTCCTGCAACACCACGATTCCTGGATAAGAACCAGATTCTTTTGGTTCTGCCAGATAAGCCGACACTTGAATATTATCTTGCAAAAGTTTAACCGTTGTGGTACTTATTACTTGCTCTGTCATAATAATTTTTACCAGTGTTATGTGATTAGGAGTGTATTTCTTTGATATAACTATGCCAGTATGTCTAAGTTATTTCCAATAAAATTACCAATTACCATAGTGAGCGCATTCAAAATTTGTATCAGAAAAATTTCATATGTAAATCAAATATTTGACATCTAAATGCAGCCGATCGCCAAAGGAGTGCTGACTTCAAAGTGCTAAGTACTCAAGTACGAAACTAGCACTCAGCACTCAATACTCAGCACCCAGTATTCAGGAGGTTTGGTGATGATTCAATTCCGTATTCAGCCAGACAGCGAAATTCCCGCATCAACTCAGTTGTTTAATCAAATCCGGTTTGCCATCGCTTCTCGGCAATATCCACCTGGTTACAAATTGCCAAGCACACGGGCGCTAGCAATGCAAACTGGGTTACACCGTAACACCATCAGCAAAGTTTACCGTCAACTAGAAGAAGACGGATTTGTAGAAAGTCTGGCTGGTTCCGGAATTTATGTGCGTGCCCAAGGCCACGAGGGCGGTAGCAGGCTACAATCACCAATTCTCAAACAACATCCCAATGCATATCAAATTGTCCAGCAAGCACTAGATGAACTACTCTCCCAAGGGTGTTCGCTTAGTCAAGCTAGAGAGTTATTTTTAGCGGAAATTGACTGGCGTTTGCGTTGTAGTGCGCGGGTATTAGTTGCAGTTCCATCTCATGATATGGGTGCTGGTGAGTTGATGGTGTATGAATTGGAGCGATCGCTGAAAATACCAATACAATTGGTAGCAATGGAAGAATTAACAGCTGTGCTAGATAAAACTACTTCTGCCACAGTGGTCACAAGTCGGTATTTTATCAGTGATGTGGAAGCGATCGCTGCTCCAAAAGCTGCACGAGTGATTCCGCTGGATATCTACGACTACAGCAAAGAACTCAACTTCTTGAAAACCTTGCCAAAAGAAAACTGTGTAGGCATAGTTAGCCTCAGTTCTGGAATTGCCCGCGCGGCGGAAGTCATCCTCCACGGTTTGCGGGGAGATGAACTACTAATCATGACTTCTCAACCAAAAGATGGTTATAAACTTCAAGCAATGGTTAAACGGGCTGAGGTGATTATTAGCGACCAAGCCAGTTTTGCCGCCGTGCAAGCAGCCGTGCAAGCAGCTGACGAAGATATTATTCGTCCGCCAAAGCTGATTAAAGTTGATAATTATATCGGCGCTAACTCGATTAACTTGCTAAAACGAGAACTCGGTTTGAGTTAATCCAAAGGTTGTGATTTCGATACAACACACGTAGGGGCGTACACATTTGTGACAAAATCTGTATAGTAATACCTTAGCCAAATCAAAAAAATGGCAGACTTACTGTATAACGACAAATCATTATACAGTAAGTGTGTGTAGAATATTGATAGTCGTCAAAAATCATGTTTAACAAATCGCGGAAGTCCCCAGGCTCAATATACTCGTAGTCTGGGGATTTTGGCCACTCCCTGGTGATTACAGAAGCTCAGATTTCAGCCGTAGGCAAGTCTAAGTAGTTCACCTCAGAATAGACAAGTAGGTAATATGAGCATCCCACTTCTAGGCAATCCCATACAAGAAAAGCTAGTGACCGTCGCAGATGTTTCTTGGGAGGAATTTAAAGGTATTGAGGCACAGTTCAAGGATAACCGCAATGTTCGACTCTCTTATTTGTCAGGAATATTAGAAATTATGTCGCCCATTGGAGATAAACATGAGTACGTGAAAACAACTCTTGGCTATTTGCTAGAAGCTTACATGAGAGAGTTGGGTATCCGGTTCTATGGTCGAGGTGGTTTTACTCTCGAAGAACCTGGGTATGCTTCTGGTACACCAGATGAATCTTACTGCATTGGCAGCAATAAAGAAACGCCAGATATTGTGATTGAAATCATCGTTACTAGTGGCACTATTAACCGCAAGGAGTTATTCAAACCCAAGAAAGTATCTGAAATTTGGTTTTGGAAATCTGACCAAATAAAGATATTTCGGTTAAACGCGGCTGGCGAGTATGAAGAAGTAAACCGTAGTGGTTTCTTACCGAATTTAGACCCAGCTTTATTGCTGAAATATATCGCACATCCTGACCAGTACGATGCAGTTGCCGAATTTGTGGAGGCTATCCGAAAATAAACAGGAGTCAGAATTCAGAATTCAGAATTCAGAGGGTGTTTGAAAAAGCTATATTTATTACCCAAAGTGTCTAATACCCCCCCTAACCCCCCCTTGTAAATGGGGGGAAGAATCTCTTAAAGCCCCCCTTTATAAGGGGGGTTGGGGGGGTAATGTCATAATTTCATGTGTTATGCGAGACTTTTCAAACATCCTCTCAGAATACAGAATTCAGAATACTCTACCCATAAAAGAATAGAGTTTTAATCACAATACCTTCGCCATTTTTTTGTAGGCTGGGTTAAGCGAAGCTAAACCCAACCTACAAATCAGGGCATTTTTCGATTTGGCAAAGGTATTGAATGAGGAATAATTTTTCAACTTTTTCGCCCACAAGGAGCAAGGTTTTAAACCAATATTCACCAATCCAGTCGTACATAATCATTCAGAATTCTGACTCCTGAATTCTGAATTCTTCTCCATAAATTAACTTCTTTGTGGCTCTGGTGTGTTAATTTGCAAAAACTCTTGTACTCGCTGCAAATAAGTTGATGCATCTTCCAACATCGGAAAATGCGCTGTATTAGGAATCATTACAAACTGTACTTTGTCACTCAATGCTGCTGCTTGACGCCCCATATCGGCTGGAATAATCTTGTCATACTCCCCCGCCACCAGTAGAGTTGGTACTGTCAGCTTCGCAAACTCTTGGGGCATCACTTCAGCTTGTGCCTTAGAGACTGAAGTAAAAATTGTACCTAATGCTGCATCGTAATCTGCTTCGAGAAAATCTTGCAAAAAAGCCTGTCTTTCGGAATTTGGTATGGGACTATACAGAAATCTAGCCATAAACATCCGGTCAGCAAATGGTATTTTACTTAACCATTTGGGACGGAATTTAACTACATAACCACCGAATTTATGAAAGGCAGTAAATGCTTTTTCATCGTATTCAAAAACACCGCTACAAGTTAAAATTCCTCGTTCCACTCGTTGGGGATAGCGGTTAAAAAATAAAGTAGCAACAGAAGCACCCATTGAATGGGCATGGATATAAACACGCTGAATATTCAGTCCATCTAGCAAAGCTGCCAAATCATCAGCGTATTCTTCTAATTCATAGGTTAGCTCTTTGATTGCTTCTGATTCTTCCTGAAGTGACTGGGACTCGGCAACAGATTCACTCGCTTGAACTATGGTTGGCTTGCCACGGGAACGCCCAAATCCCCGCAAATCGTAGAGTAAACAATCAAATTCCTCAGATAAAGCATCAGCAGTACTTTGCCAATATCTAGCGGAACCAGCCCAACCATGAATAAAAACCATCACTGGTTTTACCAAAGAACCAGATGGTTTTTTCACCCACTCGTAGTAATGCTCAACCCCACGAACATTAATGTAAGGCATTTGTCTTTTGTCCTTTGTCCTTTGTCATTAGTCACTTGTCCTGGGTACATTGTTATTATTCCTTAGTTTTTGACTAATGACTAATGACCAACGACTAATGACTAATGACCAATGACTAATGACTCTTAAGCTGATTCTGGCTTGGGTAGTGAAGATGGGTGCATAATCAATTCGGCAGTCGATCGCTTCTCCACCATCTCGCGTGTTACTGTACAGCGTGTCACGTCTTTACGAGACGGTAACTCGTACATGACATCCAGCATCAATTCTTCCACAATACCACGCAACGCTCTAGCACCAGTTTTCCGACGGTAGGCTTCTTGAGCGATCGCTCGTAGAGCATCTGCTTTAAAGTCTAACTGGACATTATCCATCTTCAGCAGTTTTTGGTACTGCTTCACTAAAGCACTGCGTGGTTGGGTAAGAATCGCCATCAGCGCTTCTTCATCTAGGGGTTCTACCACTGCTACCATTGGCACACGTCCAATAAATTCTGGAATCATGCCAAATTTGACTAAATCATCGGGTTCTAGATGGCGGAGAGTGTCTGCTGCCCGTTTTTCCTTCGATTGGCCTTCTCCGGGCTGCACAAAACCTATTGCCTTTTTGCCAACTCTCTGATCTACAACCTTTTCTAAGCCTACGAAAGCCCCACCACAGACAAACAAAATATTGCTGGTATCAATTTGAATGCAGTCTTGGTAGGGATGCTTGCGTCCTCCTTGGGGTGGTACGTTAGCGATCGTTCCCTCTAACATTTTCAGCAAAGCTTGTTGCACGCCTTCGCCGGAAACATCACGAGTAATCGAGGGATTTTCACTCTTGCGGGCAATTTTGTCAATTTCATCGATGTAGATAATTCCCCGCTGGGCTTCCTCTATGTCCAAATCTGCCACTTGCAACAGTCGCAGCAAGATATTTTCCACATCTTCTCCCACATACCCTGCTTCCGTCAGCGTCGTAGCATCAGCGACGGCAAAGGGTACATCCAGGATTTTCGCTAGGGTTTGGGCTAAGAGAGTTTTACCGCAACCAGTCGGTCCGATGAGCAAAATATTAGACTTTTGTAACTCTACCGCATCATCAGCACCAGCTTTGCCATTGGCTTTAGACTGGAGGATCGCCAGGCGCTTGTAATGATTGTAAACGGCGACTGATAACACTTTCTTGGCTTCATCTTGACCAATAACGTGTTCGTCTAGATATTTTTTAATCTCTCTTGGCTTGGGTATTTGATTAAACGAAATACTCGAAGAGCGCGTGCGGCGTTTTTGAGGTGGTTCCGACTTTGGTGCAGGTTGGGCTGCTGCACCATTTGTATCGAGTAACTCCTCGTCTAGTATTTCATTACACAAGTCAACGCATTCATCGCAGATGTAGACTCCCGGCCCCGCGATTAATTTACGCACCTGCTCTTGAGACTTGCCACAAAATGAACATTTTAAATGGGAGTCGTACTTAGACATACCAGCCTCTTATTTCAGAATGGTGACGTTTTCCCCTGCTGTGGGAAGATTTTGCCTGGAAATGACCTGATCGATCAAACCGTAGTTTTTGGCTTCTTCTGCCGACATGAAAAAGTCGCGCTCAGTGTCTGCTTCGATTCTTTCTAAAGGTTGACCAGTATGGTGAGATAGTAACTGATTTAACTTCGCCTTAACGTAAAGAATTTCTCTGGCTTGAATTTCAATATCAATGGCTTGCCCTTGAGCGCCACCAAGTGGTTGGTGAATCATAATCCGGGAGTCGGGTAGAGACATTCGCTTGCCGGCAGTCCCTGCTGTTAATAAAAATGCCCCCATGCTGGCGGCTAATCCAAAACAGATGGTAACAACATTGGGGCGTATTTGTTGTATTGTATCATAGATTGCCATCCCTGCGTAGACCGAGCCGCCAGGAGAATTAATGTACAGTTGAATATCCTTTTCTGAGTCTTCAGCGTCCAGGAATAATAACTGAGCAACAATTGAATTGGCAACAGCATCGTCTATTGGCGTTCCCAAAAAGATAATCCGCTCTCGCAGCAGGCGGGAGTAGATGTCGAAAGCCCTTTCTCCCACACCGGATTGTTCTACCACCATCGGCACGATGTTGTTAGGGCTGCTCAACTGGGAGTTAATGTTTATTCGACTGAAGTTGCTGATGGGATTATTTCCCGACTGCGATACAAGCATAGAAGATTTAACGATAATTGGGACAGAGGTCTAAGCAGCAGATGCTGCCTTGTTGACGAGTGGGATTTTTATTTAAGCTACGTGTTAACCATTATGCCTCATATAAATTCCTCTCGTGTAACACAGTATCAAGCCCAGACGCAAACGATGTCACTATTTCCTGAAAATTCTTTAATTGTGGGGAATGGGGCATGGGGCATGGAAGCTGGCGTTGCAGGGGAAGCTGGCGTTGCAGAACTATTGATTATTGACTCATGCCCAATGCCCAATGCCCTTCATCTCTTTAGCTTACCCATTTCACCAATACTTTAGCTCAAGAGTGGTGAATGATGCCTGTGGGGTTTTCACTACTCTGGTGTGGCTTCTGCGGAAGGTTCGCTGTTTTCTTCTTCTGTCTCAGGTACATCAACATCAGCATCTGATTCTGTTGCTTCAGTTTCCTCTACTGGATTCAGGGAGCCTTCGGGTACAAGTTCAACCGAGGAGTGTTCTAAGAGCCAGTCAATGATTTTTTCGGTTAGCAGTTCATTTTCGACCATTGAGCGTAGTCTTTGTTCATCAATATCTTGCTCATCTGGATATTCTTGTAAAAGTTCTGTGACTCTGGCTGCGATTTCATCTGGTGTGACTTCGATAGATTCGCGTTTACCGACTTCCCGTATAGATAAAGAACGTTTGAGGCGTTCAATTGCTTCAGAGCGCGATCGCTCCCGTAATTGAGGAATAATATCTTGGGTAAACAACTTCCTGACATCTAGTCCTTGCTGAGACAAGCGAATCGCTGTTTGAGTCAGCATTGCATCCACTTCTTTCTCAATTAACGTTGCTGGCAAGTCAACTTCTACGTGCTTGAGCAGTTCCGTTAACAAGGCTTCTTGCTTGTTGGTTTTGGTTTTTTCCTCGGCCTCTTTTTGATATCGCTCTACGAGAGACGCGCGTAACTCCTCCAAAGTTTCAAAATCGCTGACTTCTTGAGCAAAGTCGTCATTTAATTCTGGTAGCTCTTTTTCTTTGATTTCTTTGAGCGTCACTGTGAAAGTTGCTGCTTTTCCTGCTAAATCTTCATTAGCATATGGATCTGGGAACTGCGCCGCAATTTCTCTGGTTTCTCCAGGATTCATGCCCACTATACCAGAGACAAAACCTGGAATAAATTTATCTTCCTGCAACTCCAACTGAAAATCAGTCGCTTCGGCTCCAGGAATCGCTTCTGGTTCGTCTGCTTCCTCTTCGCCCTCGACTTTTGAGAACACACCTTTAAAATCGACTACGCCAATATCACCGATTTGGGCTGCACGTCCTTCTACAGGAATCAATGTTGCCAGTTCTTCACGTTGCTTGTCCAGAGTGTTCTCTACTCGTTCTGGCTCGTACTTGATTTCCTCAGCTTGAGCTTGTAAATCCGTATACTGCACTAAATTTACTTCTGGTTCGACATCCACAGCCGCCGAAATCGTCAGGGGTTTTCCAGGTTCATAATTATTAATCAAATCCTCAAACGAGGAGCGCAATTGCGGCTGGCCGATTGCCTGGATAGATTCTTGTTTAACTGCTTGCTCAATGCCATCTTGAATTAGTTCTTCCAGGGCTGCTGCCTTAATTCGAGTCGTACCCAGCCGTTGTAGCAATATTGGCCGGGGCACCTTGCCTTTACGAAACCCAGGAATATTGGCAGTACTGGCTAAGTTTTTAATGACTTGTTCGTAAGTTTGCTTGGTAATTTCCGGCGTAATTTCTATTTCCAAGCCAATTTGGCTGGCGGGAAGTTTTTCCTGGGTGACTTTCATGCTTCGTCTCTAGTTTTCTGGTATTTTAAACTCCGAGTACACACAAGACGCAAGTTCGCGTTTATGGCTTGATGTCTCTTAGGGGCAATGGGAGGTTGCCACAAGGCTTCATGATATCCAAAAATGGATAGTTGTCCTGGGGCAAAGATCCAGTGTACTGCCAATGTCCAAAGTCTTGACACTTTAGCTTCATAACAATTAGTCATTGGGCATCGAGCATGGGGCACAAGAGGCAGAGGGGCAGAGGGGCAGAGGGGCAGAGCATGGCTGTTTCATTCCCTAAAATGGTTAAAATTGCAAGGGTCAAAGAAATCAAAATTTAGGGCAAGCGTACAATTAGGGCAAAAAATTTTGCGTCTTCAAGCCCAAATAATGTTGTTTTTCTTTGCGCCTTTGCGTCTTTGCGTGAGAATATCCCCTTGACAAATCTCACAGACTAGCGAATGAAACAGTCCTGAGAGGGGCAGAGGGGCAGAGGGGAAAAACTTACTGCAACTTCTCCCCTGCTCCCCTGCTCCCCTGCTCCCCTGCTCCCTCATCTTTGCACTCCCACAAATAAACTGAGAACTCACGAATTAATTATCCACTGGGCTGACGCTGTGATATCCTGGTTCTCAACCAGTAGTTAGTACTCTAAAGTTATAGTTATAGTATTGAGTCTAGCTATTAACTTGTTCTAGCAGAGCGCATCTTTTGTGTAGCCCAATAGCTAAGTTTAATGTTGTGCTACCTTGATTACGCTTAAAAATACAGGATGTTTGTGATTTTGATAATGCATTTTGCAACTAAAATGTTTATTCCATTTATACGTAGAAGTCCTCTGAAAAGGTCAAGTGCAGATATATCAATATGTTAAATTGCGGTTTGTTGTATACTACATACATAGTTTTAATGTAAAAATTGGAGAGGTAATGATTGAATCTAAATTGCAACATCACTTAAATTTATGAAATAGCCAAAAAAATAAATGTATTAGATTGATAAATATAGACTAAATTAGAAAAAAATCTAAATTTATTCAGAATGTATTTCCCAAGTGCGATCGCCATTTCAATATAAGTAAATTAACAATTGTTCCAAAAAATTACACACAAACCTCTTAAAGGAGGAAGCGAGTTTGTCTAAATCCTATCGTGTAGCCATTTTGGGAGCAACTGGTGCCGTTGGTACAGAGTTGCTGGAATTATTAGAAAGCCGTGCTTTTCCTGTTGCTGAGTTAAAGTTATTGGCATCAGAACGGAGTGCAGGGCGATCGCTGCGGTTTAATGGGGAAAATATACCAGTAGAACCAGTAAGCGATCGCGCCTTTGAAAACGTTGATATAGTATTGGCTAGTGCAGGTGGTTCCACATCTAAAACTTGGGCAGCCATCGCCGTGGAAAAAGGCGCAGTGGTAATTGATAACTCCAGTGCCTTTCGGATGAACCCCGAAGTTCCCTTAGTAGTACCAGAGGTAAATCCCCAAGCCGCAGCCAATCACCAAGGCATTATTGCTAATCCCAACTGCACAACGATTTTAATGACTGTGGCAGTATGGCCATTGCATAAAATTAAACCAGTCCAACGGATTGTAGCCTCAACTTACCAATCTGCTAGTGGTGCTGGGGCAAGAGCAATGGCAGAAGTGAAAACCCAAACCAGCGCGATACTACAAGGACAGCCACCAGTTGCCGAAGTATTGCCTTACCCATTGGCATTTAATTTATTCCCCCACAACTCGCCATTAAACGATTTGGGTTATTGTGAGGAAGAAATGAAAATGGTTAACGAAACCCGAAAGATTTTTGGCAGCCAAGAAATCAGAATTACTGCGACTTGTGTACGGGTTCCCGTACTCCGCGCTCACTCAGAAGCAATTAACTTAGAATTTGCAACTCCCTTTAGTGTAGAAGCAGCCAAAGAAATTTTAAATTCTGCTCCTGGAGTAAAATTGGTAGAAGATTGGGAAAATAATCACTTTCCGATGCCAATTGAAGCAACAGGTCGGGATGAAGTTCTAGTGGGAAGAATTCGCCAGGATATCTCTCATCCTTGTGGTTTGGAGTTATGGTTATGTGGCGACCAAATCCGGAAAGGAGCAGCATTGAATGCCATACAAATTGCCGAATTATTGGTAGAGAAAAATCTACTCAAACCATTAGTTACTAGTCATTAGTCATTGGTCATTGGTCATTAGCAAAGCACAAATGACAAAGGACACTTGAAATCAATTTGTAAATAGATTATTACAATAGAAAACCACCAAAATATAAAAACATGGGTAATTAGGAGTGACAAAGAGGGTGGGAGATTTTGGTAACGTTTTAACCGCTATGATTACGCCGTTTAAAGCAGATGGTAGTGTCAACTACCATCTAGCGGCAGAACTAGCAGCGCATCTAGCTAACAATGGTACAGATACTTTGGTGGTATGTGGCACAACAGGAGAATCCCCTACCCTGAATTGGGAGGAGGAGTACCAGTTGTTTGTCGAAGTATTGCAGGCCGTGGCAGGAAAAGCCAAGGTAATAGCAGGTTGTGGTTCAAATTCCACCAAAGAAGCGATCGCTGCTACCCAAAAAGCGGCTAAAATAGGAGTACATGGTACCTTACAGGTTGTTCCTTATTACAACAAACCACCGCAAGCGGGATTAAAAGCACACTTTCAGGCCATAGCACAAGCCTGTCCCGACTTACCACTGTTGTTATATAACGTCCCCGGTCGTACCGGACAAAACCTCCAGCCAGAAACAGTTGCCCAGTTAGCTGAGGTGAGTAACATTGTCGGGATAAAAGAATCCACTGGTAGCATAGATCAGGCAAGTGAAATTCGCCGCTTGACACCAAAAGAATTTCAGATCTACTCTGGTGATGATTACATGACTTTGCCCATGTTAGCGATCGGGGCAAAGGGTGTAGTAAGTGTGGCTTCTCATCTGGTAGGCAACCAACTACAGCAGATGATCCAAGCTTTTAGTGCGGGTAAAATTGAGGTAGCAAGCGACATTCATCTCCAACTCTTCCCGTTGTTTAAAGCTTTATTCCTCACTTCAAATCCTATTCCAATTAAAAAGGCACTGAAACTTCAAGGTTGGGAGGTTGGTTCAACTCGTCCGCCGCTATGCGAAGCGGACTCGGAAGTAAGTCAAAAGTTAGAGGCGGTTCTTAAAGAACTTAGTTTAATCTAGCCACCAGATATTTGAGTTCTACTAATGTGCTGCTTACTCAACATACATATAAACAATGACCATAAAAGAGTTATAGCATTTTAGATTTTGCGAAAAGTTTGAGCTAAGGCTTCCTGAGATCAAAACTTTTCAAGACAGATTTTAGATTGAAAGTTTCTTTCTTTTAAAAGATTATGTGAATCCATTTTTCCCATTCAGTTTTCAAATTGGTATTACTATTTAAAAACCTGTGTTAGGACTAATAGATATACTATGAATCCTTTAGTGCACTGTCCTTTTTATTGAATAAACAATTGAAAATCTCAATTAAAACAAGATCGCTTTGGGACTTACTCAAAAGACAACCGAGGTTGTTTGAAATACAAGCTCGTTAACTATCAACTTAATTAACAAAAAGTAACAATCTAAGGAGAAAATGGCTAAAAACGAAGCTAACAATTCCGCCTTGAAAATTATTCCTTTGGGCGGTTTGCATGAAATTGGAAAAAATACCTGTGTTTTTGAATATGACGATGAAATTATTCTGTTAGATGCAGGATTGGCTTTTCCCACAGAGGCGATGCATGGAGTCAATATTGTTCTTCCAGATACGACCTATTTGCGGGAAAATCGCCACAAAATTAAAGGCATGATCGTTACCCACGGTCATGAAGACCATATTGGTGGAATAGCTTTTCATCTCAAGCAATTTGACATACCTGTGATTTATGGCCCAAGACTAGCAATGGCAATGCTAGAGGGTAAATTAGAAGAAGCAGGAGTACGTGATCGCACAGAATTAAGAAAAGTCCTACCACGTGATGTGGTGCGGATTGGCAAAAACTTTCTGGTGGAATATATCCGTAATACCCATTCCATAGCTGATAGCTTTACTGTTGCCATTCATACGCCACTTGGTGTAGTCATTCACACAGGGGATTTTAAAATTGACCACACACCAGTGGATGGCGAAAAGTTTGACCTGCAAAGGCTGGCAGAACATGGTGAAAAAGGCGTTCTTTGCTTACTAAGTGATTCCACTAACGCAGAAGTGCCAGGATTTACACCTTCAGAACGTTCAGTTTATCCCAATCTGGAGAGAGTATTTAGTCAAGCCACTGGGCGATTGTTCGTTACTACCTTTGCTTCGAGTGTCCATCGCATCAACATGATTTTGGATATCGCCAAGAAGCAAAATCGTGTAGTGACGATTGTGGGGCGTTCCATGCTCAACTTGATTGCTCATGCCCGGAATCTAGGTTACATCAAATGTGAAGATAATCTGCTGCAACCATTGCACGCAGTCCGCAACCTTCCTGACGAAAAAGTTTTAATTTTAACTACTGGTTCTCAGGGTGAATTAATGGCAGCAATGACCCGCATTGCCAATAAAGAACACCCCCACATCAAAATTCGTCAAGGCGATACAGTAGTATTCTCGGCTAACCCGATTCCCGGAAATACCATCGCTGTAGTCAATACCATTGATAAATTGATGATTCAAGGGGCAAAGGTGGTCTATGGTCGGGACAAAGGAATTCACGTCTCCGGCCACGGCTGTCAAGAAGAGCAAAAGCTGATGATTGCCTTAACTCGACCGAAGTTCTTTGTGCCATTCCACGGTGAACATCGAATGCTGGTGAAGCACGCAGAAACTGCTCAGAGTATGGGTATACCCGCAGAAAACATGATCATTATTCAAAATGGTGATGTTGTAGAACTGACTGAAGATGCTATTCGCGTCGCTGGTAAGGTGCCATCTGGTATAGAACTCGTGGATACTACTAGTTCTGGGATGGTAAGTGCTAAAGTGCTGCAAGAACGGCAACGTATGGCAGAAGAAGGTATTGTGACTATTGCCGCCGCCATTGATTGGAATGGTAAACTGTTGGCAAAACCAGAAATTCACCTCCGGGGTGTAGTTACAAGTTTAGAGCGATCGCTAGTACAAACCTGGGTAAAACAACGCATTGAAGAAATCCTTACTGTGCGCTGGACAGAATTTGCTCCTGGTGGTGAAGCAGCAGATATAGACTGGGGTGGATTGCAAGGTACTTTAGAACGAGAATTGCAACGTTCTATCCGACGGGAATTGCAATGTCAACCATCTGTGACTTTGTTGATGCAAATCCCTGATGAGCCACCTGTGAAAGTTGCCGATGGCAGAAGACGGCGGACTCGGACTGCTGCTCAGGTAGCATCCTAGAGAATTTACGGTAAAAATTAATTTTACGCAGAGGCGCAAAGACGTAGAGTTTTTCTAACGTCTTTGCGCTTTGTCGTGAGATTGAGATAGGACTTATGCACACTCTATGAATTCTCGGCGATTTTCTCTAACGCGAATAATGCAGTTAATATCAATCATCATTGCTCATTCAAACTATTAAGTATTTATAAGTTCTATGATTTATTGCATTTTAGCAGCTAGTCATGATAAATTTAACGCTAATCAATCTCAATTAAATATCTTGATATCTCTCAACTAATGCCACTGAAACGTTGCTAAATTGACTGCTAGCAGTTTTGTAAGAATTTGAGCCATCTCCAGACCTCTGCTATTTGTTGAGGTTTCCACGCTTTAACTTGCTAGCCATAGCCTAAATCCAGTCTAGTAATCTCCATTTTCAATACTTCTAGGACTTACGCATTGACAATAAACATCAAATATGTGATGGGTTAAAAACCATATTTGTCGTAGGGGCAATTCATGAATTGCCCCTACAGGGTGGCCTAGTTGGCAATCATAAGGATAATTTAGAAAAGCCTGAAACAACCCCAAGATCGTTAATACACATCACGATAAATTTGTACAGTGCGTAAGTACTAACTTCGATAGATGCTGAACTGCACTTTTAATTATGCAGTTAGGCACTGTTTAGAACAGGGTAATGTCTACCTAAATCTCAATTTATTGAGAAAAATTACTAATTTTTCTGACATTACAGACAAAAAAAGGCAAGCGCTAACTTGTCTAAACATTAATTAATCTCATCTTCCAGTATGCAAACCAATCTGATTTTATTCAACAGTGTTCTGTTGAGCAGTATTTTCGTGTCCACTGCTGCTGCTGCGCCTGCACAACCTACGAAAGAGGCACAAACTACACCGGAAGGTGAAATTCCGTACATTAGTGAAATACAATTACCGCAAACTAGCGCTCAGTTTTTATTCCAAGATACAAACGCCTCTTCAACATTGGTAGCACAAACGCCCACATCTCCACCCGAAGAAAGTGAAGAACCTGATATTGAACTGGATGCGATCGGTACTCCACTGGTGAACTTTATCGAAGAACGTCAAAATTCACCAACAGGCGTAATTATCCTTGATCAAAAAGAAATTCAACGGTTTAATTACAGAACGATTGGCGAAGTGTTGCGTCGTCAGCCAGGTGTGGTGTTGGGAGGGCCGCCGGGAGAAGATAAAGACGTGCGACTTTTGGGTTTACCGAAAGAATATACGCAAATTTTGATTAACGGTCAGCGCTTTCCTGACGGTGGCGAAAACCGGGAGTTTAAAGTAGACCGCATTCCTGTCAGTTTAGTTGAGCGGATCGAAATTATCAGTAATCCTAGCGCCATACAAAATTCTCAGGGTGTAGCGGGTACTGTAAATATCATCCTCAAAAAAGCACCCGATGGTCGGATTGCTGACCTCACCGTTACTGGTACAACGTTAGAGACTGTAGGCCCCTTCGGTGGTGTCAGCTTTGTTTATGGTGATAAACAAGGTGACTTTAGTTACTTACTCAGTGGGGGAGTTCAACAACGGGAAGCGCCCAAAGATAAATTTAAGCAATCTTTAGATTTGCAAAACCGTCCTACCCAAGAAGAAAGAGAATATGAAAGCAAAAGTCTTTTCGATATTAGCCTAGCACCGCGCTTTGTTTGGCAGGTATCTGGCAAAGATACCCTCAGTTTTGACCCCCTGTTTTTGCAAACCAACGAAGAAAAAGACGCAATCCGCAACGTCAATAACCAGAAGTTCTTTTCTCCCAGTGGTAGACTTCAGGAGCTACAACAGCAAACTGTCAGTATTGATGAAGATAAAACAATTACTGGTTGGCGTTTAGGCGGTAGCTGGGAGCATCAATTGAGTTCTACTGCTGACATAACATTGGGATTGTTATTCCAGCAGACAGATGAAAACAAGGACAAGATAGAACGAACAGATAGCACCACTACTACTTTTCGGAATGCTGCTGGTAGCCCCATAGATACTGGAAGACCTCTAAGAAATACCGACATCATCAAGCGCGAGGACGAAACAAAAACTGACCAAGAGTTGTTGATAACCTTGGGCTTTAATTTCCGCCCTTGGGAAAACCACAAATTCACGATGGGGTTGGAAGGGAGTCTGCGCGATCGCGAGAAAAAGAAAATTAGTACTGAACAGCAAATAACACCTGTACTTTTAGCCGCAGTTGAAAAAACTGGCCCCAAGGATATTTATGGTATTGAAGAAAATCAACTAAATCTTTTCGTCCAAGACGAAATTCGCTTGGGTGAGAAACATACCCTCACGGCGGGAGTGCGAATGGAAGCATTTGACAATAAAGCTACCGCCGCTGATAACAGCGCCATTGGCCAGTCAGGTACTATATTTAACCCTTCGTTGCACTACAAATACCAAGTTTTTCCGACAACTGTTTTTCGCTTAAGTACAGCGCGGACTATTCGCCGTCCCAAATTCGATGACCTCATCCCCTTCCGCGAATCAAAAAATGGCACCTTACTCCAACCTGATGTGATTGGAAATCCGAATTTAAAACCGGAAACTTCTCTTGGTGTAGAGGCGGGAATTGAACAATCCTGGGGAAATAATACCGGGGCGTTTGGCTTAAATGCTTTCTATCGTTGGGTAGATGACAAAATCGAGAATGATACAAACTTCAATTCGACAAACAATCGCTATGAACAATCATTCCGAAATGTGGGAGATGGAAAAATTTATGGGTTGCGGATAGATTTACAAACGCGCACATCTTTTTTGGGTTTACCAAACTTGACCTTATTTGGTAATGTTTCTTTCCTTGGTTCAGAAGTGGAAGACCAAATAAGTAGAGAAATTCGCCGCTTTAAAGAACAACCAGCATACGTAGCAAATCTGGGTTTTGACTACGTTATTCCAGAGTGGGGGATGAATTTTGGTTTAAGCTACAACATTCTACCTGGCTTTGAAAACCGTGAACTCAAAGATGGCAAAAACGAAGTTACTAACCAAGCCGGAGAAAACGCTCTAGATGCTTACGTAGCTTTCCGGTTAACAAATAATGTCCAGTTGAGTTTATTTGGTAAGAACCTACTGGCGGCTGAGAGAAGTAAATCCCGTAGTATTTTTGATACTTCTGGTGTGTTTGAAAGTTCTCGTATCGAGCAGGAAACAGCAGAAAGACTTTATGGTATTAGTATGTCATGGCAATTTTAAGTTTTGATTTTTGTTCGAGTAATTTACAATCTCAGTAAAGCCTCAGTTCAAAAATGGCGCTATGAATAACCCAGATCATCGAATTAGTAGAGAACTAGCCCCAGAAATTTTTCAGCTTGCGTCTGAATTATATGCTCAAAAACAGCAGGAATATTCTCTCCAAGAATTAATAATCATCGGAGAAGAAGCAAAGATTCCGGCTGAATTTATTCAGCAAGCTACGGAGTTAATTCTGCTTAAGCAGAAAAATCAAGAAATTCAACGTCACAGAAAACAAAACCGATTTAAATTAGCCTTACTCGGGGTGCTAGCAACGGGAGGAACTTTAATAATAGGCGGATGGACATATAATCAACTATCTGCTAGTAATAGTAGCCCTCAATCTCCAGTGGGAATTTTACCTGGCAAAAATGAAAAAAATTACATGGGAAATGTTGAGCGTTACCTGCTAAATAAAGAAGGTTTAGTTGATGGACTTTTACTTAGCGATGGTAAACAGGTAAAGTTTCCATCCCATCTCAGTGAACAGATAGTAGCTGCTATAAAGCCAAAAGATTCTGTAGAAGTTATTGGTAAATTGGGGAGTCCTAGTGTTTATGGACAAGAAATAGAAGCTCATACTGTTACCAACACTCAAACTAAAGCAATTGTTGCCAAACAACCGAAACCTAAAGGTCGGAAAAAACCAGAACCGACTGATGTAGTTACTCGCAACATTGAAGATTCCGTTCAACATTGGCTAGTGAATGATAAAGCAGAAATTAAAGGAGCAATTTTAACATCTGGAACTCAAGTCCAATTTGCTAAACCTTTGGGTAAAAGCTTAAATAAAGTGGCAAAAATAGGTAGTCAAATCAAAGCTGATGGAGTCGGTAAGCAAACTCCTCATGGTGATATTGTAGAAGTAATATCACTCCAAATTGATGGTAGTGTCTTGCCAAATGCCAATTATTGAAGAAGAATTCAGAATTCAGGAGTCAGAATTCTGTTCGATAAAGGAATTACTCGGAAATCTGATAACGGGTAATCCGTTTGACTGTTGTTAAATCTAATCCCAATTCCTGAGTAATTCCTGCTTCGATAGCAGCAATATCTGTGGTAGGTAATTCGAGTTCTAAAGTTTTGATGGCTGAGTCTGCTGTCCTAATAGTTACTTTCGTAAATCCTACCTGCTCCTTAATCTCTGCTTTAATAGCTAATACGGTGACAGATAACTGAACCTTTATTTGATTATTTGCTTCTAAATAGGATTGAGTATTGTACTTATAACTTAACATTTGGTTAGCGACGCTCTTTCCCCCAAACCAAATGCTCATTCCAATTAGGGGTAATGGTAGCCAAAATTCTAACCCTAAAGTAAAAATTGAGCGCCAGATGGTTAAAAGGGGGTTGCGATCGCGCATAAGAATCAAGAGCGACAATTTTAATGAGAATAACTAGCATTATTGTAAGATAATATTCTCATCTTTCTGTGTAAATTGTTGACGATCGCTATGAAAATATTGGTAGTCGAAGACGATCCAGAACTTTTAGAACCTTTAAATACAGCCCTGTCGAGAGCTGGACATATTGTAGATGGGGTTGGTAACTGTGAACTAGCCACCTGCTTAATAGGTGAACAAGATTATGATTTGCTGATACTCGATTGGATGCTACCTACAGGAAGTGGTATTTATCTATGTCAACAATACCGTCATACAGGGAAAACATCGCCTGTGTTGATGCTCACCGCCAAAGACAGTATCTCCGATAAGGTTAAGGGACTAGATGCTGGAGCAGATGACTATATTGTTAAACCTGTAGATATGCTGGAGTTACTAGCACGAGTGAGAGCTTTGGGAAGGCGATCGCCTGTTTGGCAAGACCAAATCTTAAAATTTACCGACTTACAACTGAATTTAGATACCCACACCGCACAACGACAACAGCAACAAGTCCAACTCTCTGTTCGTGAATGTCAATTACTAGAATACTTCTTGCGCCATCCCTCTCAAATTTTAAGCCGTGACCAATTAGAGCAAGCATTATGGACATGGGATGCAGAACCAGGAACTAATGCAATCACAGTCCAGATTCAACGATTACGGCAGCGTTTACAACAGATAGGTGCTGACCAGTGGATTGAAACAGTATATGGTTTGGGATATCGTTTAACCGTGCCTAACTCACATTAAACAATTCGTAATTCGTAATGACGCTCGAATACTCGCTAACGCTGCGCTAACGTAATTCGTAATTATGTTTTGTGACGGGGATTTAACCTCGACACAAAACATAAAGCTTTTAGAGACAAAGGACTTCCCCCCACCAATTGTTAATATTAATTATTCGTTGCTAGTTTTTAGTAATAGTTTTTGACTAGCTTCAGTTGGTATTTTTTTAACCAATTATGATGTTTCCTTCAGAGTGATTATTAATTAATGGCTCATAATGTCCAACCTATTTCGCCGCAGTCGTCGCAACTTAGCACGTTGGTTTACTCTTTCAATGGGGAGCATTCTATTAGTATTTTCCTGTGGAATTTATGTTGGTTTTGTAAAAGACCGCCAGCAAGCTTTTGATCTTGAACTTTACAGCAAAAGCCGTGTGATGGCTGCCGGAATTCGCTATGGTCTGCAACAAGGTCGATTGCGAGTCAGGCTCGATGATGTTCCTCTATTAGGAAGTAATAATTTATTCATAGAAAGATTAGAAAGTGAAATTGCCTATGCTAGATGGTATTCACCACAGGGAAAACTACTACGTTTCATCAAAGAAAAGCCTGCACAGCCTTTTAATATTTCTCCAGGATTTGAAACATTACAAGTAGTTTTCCCTGAACATCCGCAATCAAAAATATGGCTACGCCAAGCCACTCTTCCAGTATTACAAGATGAGATATTACTTGGGTATTTACAAATAGCTGCTCCCTTGACTCCTGTTCAAGAAACACTAACACAATTATGCTTCTTATTAGCTTTGGGCGTACCTTTAGGAATAGTTGCTATTAGTCTTACAGGATGGTTCTTAGGTGGTCTTGCCATGCAACCTATCTATGAATCCTATGAACGGCTGCATCGTTTTACTGCTTACGCTTCCCATGAACTCAGAACCCCACTAGCTAAGATATTAAGTCATAGCCAATTGGGGTTAATGTCTTTAGTAGAAACAGAATCAGAAACTCGTTCTCGGTTGCAGATAATCATTAAAACCACTAAAGCTATTAGTAATCTTGTCAGCGACCTATTATTTCTGGCGCGTCATGAAGGAGAATTAAATCGCCAGTTTTTCAAACAAACCGACCTCGTAGAACTACTACAAACCCTAGCTGAAGAACAAACTGTTTACTGTGAAGACAAAGAATTAATCTTAAAGACTGATTTCCCCTCAGAAGTTGTAAAAATATCAATAGAGCCTGATTTGTTACGTCAGGCTGTACTAAATTTACTGAGTAACGCGATAAAATATACTGCTCCTGGTGGTACTGTTGAGCTAAGACTAATCAGGTTATCACATACTTTCAATATTCAAGTGGAAGATAACGGTACAGGAATTCCAGCCGAGGATTTACCCTATATTTTTGAGCAATTCTATCGCAGTGAAGCTCATAGAACACATACTGGTTTTGGCTTAGGATTAGCGATCGCACAACAAATTGTCCAAGCCCATAAAGGTAAAATTACTGTCAATAGTATCTTTGGCAAAGGATCTTGCTTTCAAATAGAACTACCTTACGACAAAATCGGCAGTTAATTAGCCCCAAATTCCAAAAATTTGTAAAATAGCTAGTATATATAACTAATACTACCTCATGCGTCGAGATTCATTCTTTTACAAACTTTTTCAACAATATCCTACTCTGTTATTTCAAGTACTAGCAACACCCCCAAGCAATGCAGATGCTTATCGGTTTGATTCGGTAGCTGTCAAAGAACCTAAATTTGAAATTGATGGGGTATTTCTTCCGCCAGAAAACGCAGGGAAAGGAGTTGTATATTTCTGTGAGGTACAGTTCCAAAAAGATGAACAGCTTTACGAAAGAGCATTTGCAGAATCTTCACTATATTTCTACCGCAACCGTGGTAGGTTTAGCGACTGGCAAACAGTAATAATTTATCCATCCCGTAGTATAGAACAAATTGATATTCATCCTCATCGCTCATTACTTAATGGTGAACAAGTCCATCGAGTATATTTAGATGAATTGGGGGATGTTCGTCAATTACCTATATGGGTAGCATTGATGGTACTTACTACTGTAGAGGAAAGCCAAGCACCAGAAGAAGCTAGGTATTTGTTAACCAGAACTCGTGAAGAAGTAACTGAACAATCGAGTCGCGCCATAATAGAAATGATTACCACAATTATGGTGTACAGGTTTGAACAATTAAGCAGAACAGAGGTTGAGTCTATGTTGGGAATAACACTCAAGGAAACGAGAGTTTATCGAGAAATCAAGGAAGAAGGACGTGAGGAAGGACGTGAGGAAGCAACAGTTAATCTCGTTATCCGACTGCTAACCAAGCGCTTTGGAGAAATATCTGGGGAAATACGCTCCTCTATTGCTAGTTTACCTTTGCCTGTTCTGGAAGATTTGAGCGAAGCATTGTTAGATTTTACCAGTTTGGCTGATTTACAGGCTTGGTTAGAAGGGCGTTGAGGTGAAGTAGGGAGACAAAAATCCCAATTCTCTTGTTATTTTTCTGTTATGTTTTTCTGTCAAACTCTTCGTATTCACCACTGAGCCAAAAGACCTTATGTTACGGAGAGTTTTTCTAGCTAATACTGTAATGTAACTGCGATCGCCTCCGATAACTTCCATTTATAAACACTGATCCCAATACGCTTCGGTTAAGGCAAGAGACGCGATGAATCGCCGTCTCTACAAAAGACTGATTATTGTAGAGACGGCGATTTATCGCGTCTTTGTGATCTAGAATTTTCATCAAAAAACCTTAACCGAACCGTATTGACACTGATCCTAAGAGATTTAACTGGGGTGAACACTGTAATTTATTACACTCCAAAAATATTAACTGTACGATAGTGAAGCATTTACCATATCTTGTCAAACTAAGTTTGACAACTATAATCGCGGGTATACTGTCTCAACCAGCAAATGCCCAAACTAATCATTCTGAAAAACTGATCCAACAACCAACTCTTTTATCTGAATGGATTACTCATTCTACAAAAGCTGATGAGTTGAAAAGAGGTGATTCAACCTCTGCTCAAATACCATCTCCAGAATCTTCTTCCTCTGATGAAGAAGAAGCAGATATCGAATTAATTATTACTGGAGATGGCGACAATCCTCTGCAAGAACGGTTGGATGCACCTAATCAGAAAATCATCATTGACCGACAAGAAATTGAGCGATTTAATGATGCGACGGCTGGAGATGTATTACGCCGATTACCTGGGGTGGTGATCACAGGCCCATTTGATGAAAATAGGGATATTAGGCTGCGTGGTTTTACCCCAGGATTTACACAAATTTTAATTGATGGTCAGCGATTACCTGATGGTAACAATAATCGTCAAGTAGAAGTCAACCGCATTCCTGCTAGTGCTATTGAACGGATTGAAATTATTCGCACACCAACAGCTGGACAAAATTCTCAAGGTGTTGCAGGAACTATCAATATTGTTCTTACAGCAATTTTCAGGTAAATAGACCACAGTGGTTGAACCAACCGAAGGCATCATCTTCGGTAATATAATTTACAGCAAGAGCCATTGCTTGGTCGAGTAATTCCAGTGTGCGTGCCTCACGGGA
>JAHHHB010000106.1 GCA_019359545.1 Desmonostoc geniculatum HA4340-LM1
TTTTGGTACAGGTTGTATATTTTAAGGAATATTACTAGTTTTATTGTATTAAATCTTAACTTAATACGTAAGAGTCGATTAGCGTTCGCTCTCCAGGTGGGTCATCTCACAAAATCGCATTGCTCCCAGTTGATATGATGTTAATACGAGTCTGAAAATTTCAATCAAGACGTTCATAATCATTTACAAGCGGTCTGTGATATTTTTATGAGCAAAGAATATTAAACATTCTCTTCATTGCTGAAAAACAATATCCCCGACTTTTTTAAAAAGTCGGGGATTTGTCATAGACTACAGTGGGTTAGCACAGCTAGTTCTCTCTAATTTTGTCTTGAAATTACCACCACATTGTTCCCGGACTACCTTTAAATGGTCCGACAATATCAGCAGTAATCCATCCCCCATAAAAATCACCAGGCTGAGGTGTTACTAACTCATCATTGACATAGCAAGCATCCATTAAATCGGCAATAAAACCATAGGAATTTTCAATGGCAACAAAATCAGGGGTGGGGTCAAAATATCGCCAAGCTGCATATTTTAAATACTTTTCACCAGCTTTGACATCATAATATTCATATCGACCTTTCCATTCACACAAGCCTTTTTTTGGTGTTTCAATCAAATGTTCTAGTTTAATGTCTTCAGCGGGAAAGTAATAGGTAGGAGGATGACTTGTTTCTAAGACTCTTTTACCTTTGTTAGTTTCTGCCAAAACAATACCATTACAAATTACCCGCAGATGTTTATTAGTATCTTCTAAAACAGCAGGACGCGGATAATCCCAGACTGATTCTTGACCGGGTTCTGGGGGAATAGGATTTGGTTTCATCATAAGTGTCTTGTAATATTTTTAATCAGAATGATGATACAGGGTATTTCAGATAAATGAGGTACACGGGTAGGGGCGCACAGCTGTGCGCCCCTACGATTATCTGTACCTCACCAGATAAGGCAAAAGTAAAAAGTTAAAAGGCAAATGAAAGAAAAAGAAAAATGGTTTGAAGCCCCTCAATTTATTTATGGAACGAAATAAAAACATTTATTTCGAGATGCATAGCGGAGGCAGCCGCTTGGGCGGATGAATCAACTGTCACTCAGGAGTATGAATTGTTTTCAAAACAAAAATGCTGTTCGCAGCAATCCAACCCAAATTGTATCGTTTGCTGAGTTATGTTCGGGATTTGTAATCATTAAAAAACCTGGAGTCATCAAAATTTTATCAGTTATTGGGTAGCGGTAAGATAATTCCAAATGTAATGAAGTATCTCGATCGCGCCGTTCGATAATATCATTGCTGGTCACTTTCGGAGGCATCCCAAAGACAAAACTTAATTGACTACCTAACTTGCCCAAATCTGTTAATGATGCGGTGACAGCCCAACTCCAAATATCTGCATCAGCACCTTTGGAACCATTGAAGTTACTCACAGTAGGTGAACCCTCAGCTAGAGCGTTAAAGTAGCTAGTCCAACCACCTAAAGTTAATTTATCGGTCAATTTGTATGTAAATTGCAAACCGAAAGCGTTGGAGGAAGTTGGTGTATTTCCGCCAAATGGTAATTGAGCAAATTGACTACCTTTACTCCCAGTAATATTGATAGTTGCACCAGGTTCCGGAGCGTAGTAATGACCGTAGGTAAAAGCAATCCCGATTTTATTTGATGGAGTATAAGTTACTTGAGTTAAAGCAGTATATTGACCACCAAATAATCCCTGATCGGGAGCGTTAGCAGAACTACTTAAATAACTAATACCTGCGGCTATTGTGTCTGTGAATTGATAGTAAGCTACAGCGCCACCACCAAAAGCAAAGGAGTAGATAGGACTTTCTGCACCAAAGGTGGAAATTGAGCTAACAGGATTCAGAGCCGGAAAAATGCGAGTGGGAAAGTCTGCTACTGGAGCAATAGCTATAATGCCGCGATCGCCAATGGGAAATTCATAAAATAGCGAGCTTAATACGACATTATTACCAGTGTTGACAGCACCTGTCAAACTAGTCATACTGGTGCCAGTAACATCACTGCCAAAACCATTAATATTCCCTGCTAGAAGTTGGGTTCGTAATCGATCTTTACCTGTAAAGCTGGTATCAAAAGTCAAATTTGCTAGTGCTGAGAAGGTAGTATTTGCATTTAATTTTTCTGTTGAGTTACTACCAGGAGGAGCTGCTTTGTTGTCACCAAAACCACTAACTACATTCAAGACTACTGCACCCCTGAAAACTGTAGTGGTGCTAAACTGACGCTGTTCGATTAATGCTGTCTTTTGTTCTAATTTGTCTATTTTGGCATTAATGTTTTGCAGTTCTTTAGCAAATTCTTCTTGCAATCTTTGGAAAGTCGCTAAGTCTTCTTGACTAGCAAATGTATTGTTTAAACTGGAAATTGAACGCGTAACTTTTAGCAAGCAATTGTCTAGTACGGCGGCAAATTCATAACGGCTCATCGCCCGATTACCATTAAAATTGCCCTCAGCATCCGCACTAATACATTGGTATTTTTCTACTAAGTTACGCAGCGCTTCATAAGCCCAATCTTTGGGAATTACATCTTGTAATTGATTGACATTGACGATTTCATCTAATTCCGGAGGAGCATTACTATATAGTTGTTCGCTTTGGGCTACCGGAATTTCTGCATTTTCAGGTTTGGAATCAGAATTGACTAAGGTTAATTGATTTTCAGATGCTGGTTGAAAATCCTTAGTATTATTTAAATACTCTTGTTGAAGCGAATTTGAATTTAAAGGTATTTGCGCTAATACTGGCAATGAAGTTAGTAAATTCCCACTGAGAATTACTGAACTAAGAGTAACGGACACATCCAATTTTTTCATTATTTTTCTCTGAATCATCCTCACACAAAAAATGCTCTAAATAAGAGATTTATCAAACAGAATTCAGGAGTCAGGAGTCAGAATGGGCTAAACGCCCCGCTACCGCTAACAGCAATGTTTTCTGACAAATTTTAAATTGTATCAATTCAGAATTCTATATTCTGAATTCTTGCCTTTAAAAAGGGCGGAGTTTCACTTCATTCTTGACAGCTTCAATTAATTTGGGACTAACATCCTCAGGAACTGTGGTATATCCCAAATCCTCATTAAAACTTTGTCCTTTAGTCAAAATCCATGTCAGCAAATTTTGAGTTTTTTGCAGAATATCTTGGTTGGGATAGTTTTTATGCACCAACAGCCAAGTTAAACTTACTAAGGGATAGCCATTTTTGGGATCTTGGATATCTTCTGTTGTGAAGTCCTCTTGAAATTTGATATTTGCTAAGGCTTTTTTGGTTTGTTCTAAAGTTGGTTTGATATAATTACCAGCTTGATTTTCAATAGTGGCGATTGAGAGTTTGTTACCCAGGGCAACATTTGTTTGCACATAGCCAATAGCACCATCGATTCTTCGTACTTCTCCGGCGATTTCACTATCTTGACTCAGAGCAGCAAATACTTTAAATCCCCAATCTGGTTTTCTACTAGCTAGGATTTTACCCCCGGTAATTTTCTGCAAATATTTTGTGAGAATAAAGCTAGTACCGGAATTTTCCGAGTTAACTACAACTTGGATTCTTTTATTAGGAAACCGGGAATTAATTTGTTGCCAGTTGCTAATTTGACCTGTGAATATTTTTGCTAATTGCTGGCGAGATAACTTGACATCACTACTCACTTCTTTGAGGTGATAAACAATAGCTACTGCGCCTCCCGCTATTGGCACTGTTAACAACCCATCTTCCATTTGATTGATTTCAATGGGGGTGGGAATTAAAGTAGTAGCGCCAAAGTCTACAGAGTTTTTCATAAATAGCCGAATACCACCACCACTGCCAACAGCGCTATATTTAAATTTTTCCCGTGTTTCTTTTTCATATTCTTGGCTGTAGCGTTCTATCAGAGGTTGGGCAAAAGAATCACCAGCACCTCTGAGTAATTGAGCAGAAGCAGCATTCGTGGTGAAATTAATTGTTGTGGCAGCTACTAATGTGGTGGTAAAAATTTGTTGATACTTACTGTTTTTCAACTTGATCACGAGTATTTTTTTTCAAAAAAAGCATCAATTTGAGAATTTAGATTTGGCAATTTTCCAATCTAAATTCTCTAAGACATTTTCTAGGAGATATTAACTTTTTTGCGGTAAATCATCACTTTATTGCCATCAGGAGCAACTTCTAACCAAAAATCCTGAATGACAAATTGATAATAAAATTCTCCCAGACGGGTACTCCGCCAAATGCTGACTAATTGGTCATTTGGTGCCCATCGTTTGAAAGATTTCACAGCAATTTCTGGAACTCCACTGGCGTCTATTTGCTCGTCAACTTGTGTAATAGTGCCATTGGGAGTAACTTGTGCTTCAACTTCAAAGCCTTGTTGATTTTTTCCCCTGAGTATATATATTAATGAACCATCTGACTTCATTTCAATTCGGGCTTGATTGAATTCAGCATTGGTTACTGTTTTGGCAGCAGACATCGCTGGTGTTGGCACTTCTTCTAGGGAAATTTTTCGCACTATTCCGCCTAGATTTTGGGCTAGTAATATGTTTTGTTTCTCAGTTAAAGATTGAGCCTGAGCATTACAAGGATAAATGGAGGATGTAAAAACTGCTATGCCTGTAACTATTAGTATTCGGCACAAATTATTTGTGTAAAACATCATGTTGGTGTTAATGCTTGATATTTTGAACAATTCTAAAACCGGCATGTTGATAAAAATTGGGACGGAACCAATTGCGATAATATTTTAAAGCTTCTGTACCGTTAGTTATCCAACAACCTCCTAACATCATATAATGTTTGGTGTCAAAAAATATAGCAGAATTCTCTTCGTAGAGAAAATGAGGTTTATATCCGGAAAGGGGATTTAAGTTATCGCTCAACCATTCCCAAACATTACCCCGTAAATCGTACAATCCAGAGTGACTTTTGGCTGTTTCTAACGTTCCTACGGGACTAGGTGAGCCAAATTTTAAATTGAGATTGTAATTATCTACATCTTCTGATAAGCTGTTGCTATAAGTTGCTAAATGGTATTCTGATTCGCTCATCAAGCGAGTATCTTTTCCTTGCCAACGACAATAAGCCATTGCTTCATAGTGATTGACTTCGACAGGCCAATCTAAGGGCAATTCCATTTCATCAAACATGGCTCGATATTTGTAATTACCATTTTCAGGGAGCCAAAATTTGGGATGTGTGATATTATTTTGAGTTTTCCAATCCCAGGATTCTTCATCCCAGTAAGCTTGATTTTCGTAGCCACCAGCCTTGACAAAATAGAGAAATTCGCCATTGGTAATGAGATATTTACTGGCTAAAAAGGATTTCACTTCCACAGTGCGATCGCCATAATCAATATCCCATCCGTAAGTCGGATCGTCAAAGGCTTTGCCGAGTTTTACTACCCCTGCTGGAACTTCGATCATTTCATTCCCAGGAGTGTAACCATTAAAAGCAGCATATTTCCAGTTTGGAGGACGTTTGACTCTTGCAATTGGTAGTTGGCGAATTAACATCGAAGAAGTTTCAATGTGAATACGCTGGTGTTCAATTCCCATCATTAATGCCCAAAGGGGATGATGAGGATGGATTGGCAGAGTAATTGGGGTTGTTTGAATTACTTCAGAAATGACAGAATATGCAAGTTGTCGATACTCCCAAGTTTCGGCAACAGACGGCCAATTCAAATGAGCGATCGCTGCATTCAATTCCTCTGGGTTTTCTGGATCGACTCCAATTTCAAACAAAATTTCATAGTCTGGATTCAGCCGTTTTTCTAATAATCCAACACTAATTAATTTATTGATGTAGAAAACAGCCGAATGTCCCAGATAAAAAATTAGAGGATTTCTCAGAGGGTCGGGATTGATATAGAATGTATCTTCTCCAACCAGACTTTTCAATAACATATCTTCCAGTTGCCAAGCATTCTGAAAGTAATCAAGGATAATTTGGTTATTGCAAATATCAAGTTTTGGAGGATGAATAGATTGGAGGATTTTCATTTATTTACGTACTCAACTTCTAGCGCGAGCAAATTTTCGGAGCCTCGAACTTATTACTGAGGTTCGGT
Source organism: Desmonostoc geniculatum HA4340-LM1 (assembly GCA_019359545.1). Lineage (GTDB taxonomy): Bacteria > Cyanobacteriota > Cyanobacteriia > Cyanobacteriales > Nostocaceae > Nostoc > Nostoc geniculatum. The sequence goes on from JAHHHB010000106.1 coordinate 6,082, forward strand.
GCCAGATGGAAATAATTCTGTCCCAAGGCGATCGCGCGAAATGCCTCATCACTCAAGTCGGCTAAAATGCTTCCAGTAACGTTGGCTTCCTTTGTATAGACTTCCAGATTCTTGTTGGTTGAGGCTACGAAATCTGTTCCAGCAAGGATGCGAGTCGGGTAGCGGTTGAAAAATTTCACGTAGAGAGCTCGCTTTTCGGGGGTGTCGAAGTAGGCTTCGGCAATCACAGTCCAGGAGATATCTAGGTATAGATTGGGATTTTTGTCGAGGAACTCAGACATTAGCTTGATGTGTTCTTTCGGCTTCATCATGGTTAACTCACGGGAGAGTCCCATGTGCATCCAGACGATTTTGTTGTTGGGGTACACCCGCAGAACTTCCCGCATCAGAGCGAGATTCTTGGTGGGGTTGTTATTGTCGCCGAGATCGGAGTGGAGGGAGATCGGGATACCACGCTTCTGGAGAATGACCATGAAATCTTTCCATTGAGCGATATCTTCAATACTTGCTGGCTCGTGGCCGTTGCCTCGCAATGCCTCTTTATGTAGGTTCACCTCGCCCATCCATTGAAACAGACCGGGGTATTCGGCATCCAAGAGTTTAATTCCGGCGACGATGTTTTGGGGATTCGCCAAATCGGGAAAGGTCATCGATAGGGCAACATGAATTTTATCTTGGGGAAACTCGATGTAATTGGCGGCGTTTTCAAAGTCATTTTTGATGCCAGGTAAAGCATTTGTGCCAATACAGTCGAGGTAATAAGTACATTTGCTGTCGTAAGGCAGCGTCTGACCGATTCCGTACAACAAGACGAATCGGACTTTGTTTTTGTCGAGGTAGCTCATCAATTCTTGGTATGGGATGCTCGATCCACCGAAGGGTTGAGGATGCAGATGCAGATCTGTAACCGCAGTCTTTGGCTCAGTGCTGCGATCGTAACAGGGCTTCTGTTTATCTCCTTTCTGGAACATTTCTAGGGGGCGGGTTCCCTGGCCTTCTTTAGCGTTGGCTAAGGAAACCGATCGAGCCGACAGACAGATGGCGAATCCGACCGTGACAATCATTAGTGCTAAGTAACGCAAAGTACGCATAGTACGCATAAATTTTGATTGTTTTTTTACTTTTGAGTTCAGAGAATTGCAGGCGATCGCTCTCAAACGATATTTCTATAGAACTCCTATTTGATTTGTGAACAACTAAGTACAGCTTTGCCTAAAATAATGGCGAATTGAGAGCTGAAATTTAAACGCATAGGTGCTTTGGCTTCTCGCAGGGTAGTGGTGCAGAGGTACGCAGAGAATTCCCTACGAATTAATGGAATAAAGAAGGACTTTTACCAGAGACTCCATAAGTTGCACTCACAAGAAACAATGAAAATTTCTATTCCCTACTCCCCACTTTCTATTTCCTAATCCCTATTTTCAAGGCAGGTCTATTAATCAGAATCCTATCCAAGATTTAGTTGTTCATGGCATTCTGACTCTGTTTAAACTTTTCTGGGCTGGTTTCTAATTTCACATATAGGGAATCAATTTCTTCTTGCTCTAGCAATTCTAATATCGCTAAATTTAAGTTCTTCTCAGCCTCAAAGTAAAGATTATCATCATTCACAAATGCCATAAGTTCAATTACACGGGCATTTTCTTCAATTTTTTTAAACCGCACTGTACATGATGGAGAAAAGCCTGGAATAGATTTTGGCATTTCCTGAATAGCAGCACAAATTCTGGCTGTTTGCCGCGCTGAAATTCCATCAATTTTGAGAATTAAATTAATCCCCCACTTTAATTCTTTCCCCGGATTTTGTGACCAATTTTCCACGATTCCAGTAATCATTCGAGAATTGGGCATTTTGATGATCGAACCCCATTTTGTTACATGTAGGGTTGTGGTTCTGAATCCGATATTTAATACCTGGACAAAGCCTTCTAATCCCGATACTCCCACCCAGTCGCCTTCTCGATAGAGATTATCAGAGTAGATAATCAATGTACAAAACCAGTCATAAACAATGTCTTTTAACAGCAAACCTAAGGTAATACCAGCACCACCTAATAACCCAACCAATGCAGCTGCTGATTGTCCTAAAAATATTTCACTGATTTTAATTGCCGGGACAATAATTGCTGCTGATTGAAAAACTTTTGGCATTAAAGGCCGGAGTAACTCATCAAGCTCAGTCTCGGTGTGCAGCAGCACATTAGCAATTATCTGCCCAAAGATAGAAGAACCTCGGTATACAACATAGGCGACAATAAAAATGACTGTGAAGTTAAGCGTCTTGCCTATTGCTTCATTCAACTGAGGCCCCAAGTTATCTGCCAAAATGACTTTTGATAACCATATTCCGCCAATGAAAATTAGCCAGCCTAAGGAAGGTTTCAGAACTGCAACCAATTCATCATCAAGTGTACTTTTAGTGTTGCTAGTAAAACGTTCGATGCTTTTAATGATCACAGCAATAAACAACCGTCTCAACACCTGTGTCAGGGTTAAGATCACAAGCACAGCTAGAATTTTACTGACGGGGATGCCAGAATAATTGATATTTTTTACCGTGTTCAAAACTGCTTCCATGGATTGATTAAACATTAACTAACGAGGTAGTTGAGTATTTGATGAAGAACAATACAGATAACTTTGAGTGAAGAGTTCTAAGCTCAACTTTATCCAAAATTAACAACTTGGTTCTCTTTATACGGCAAGAACCCTGGCTTTTTGGCAAAAACTTTTTCCATGTCACTGATTATCGGTGAAATCGAGAAAGTGCAACGACAGTTCCACATAGGTTTCAGCGTCAGCTTTAGCGTTGCCAAAAAGTGGATAAAGTCGAGCTAAGAAATTGTTTTCAAAATCCTTTTGTTGGTAGCCAAAGTTCTGAGCAATAGGAATTCTGAATTCTGACTCTTTTTTCAGGAGTACTTTGATGACGGTTGTGCCGTTTTTTCAGGAGAGCTAGTTTCAGAGTTCTCTATTGGATTAAACTTTGAGAAAGCAAGATTTAAGCTTGACAAAGAATTAATCCAAACCACTGCTTGGGATCTGTCCAAATTTTTAAGGTTTTAAGTCCGTGTGCCTCCAGTTGTTTTTGCATATTTGCTAAATCAAACTTGCGGGAAATTTCGGTCAGAATGCTTTCTCCATCTGCCAAGAAAACTTCTAAACCTAGCGCTTCTAGAGATACTTGATGACTCTTTTGGCAATGCAGATACATCTCAATTTGAGCATCAGCTTGATTATAAATAGCTTGATGAGTGAATAAATTCAGGTCAAAATTGCCTTGAAAACGCCAATTTAAATGGGAAAGCATATTCAAGTTGAAAGCAGCCGTTACTCCTTGACTATCGTTATAAGCTGGCTCTAAAATCTCCTTGGGTTTTTGTAAATCAATCCCCAACAAAAAGTAATCCCCTGGTTGTAAAGTTTTCGCAATTTTTCTTAAAAAGATATTACATTCTTGGGGATTAAAATTACCCAGAGAACTGCCCAAGAAAAAAATCATCCGTGATGATGCAAAAGTTGATTCTAGTTTTGCTAAGGCTTGTTCGTAGGTTCCAATTAATCCCTCGATAAAAAAAGCTGGATATTTTTGTTGTAGCTTTAGTACGCTAGATTGAAGAATTCCCCGACTAACATCAATCGGTATATATCTACAGTAACGAGCAAGTCTTTCGTAAGCATCTAACAAAAATAGAGTTTTTGTGGAACTACCACTACCTAATTCTACAAGTTCACAAACACCTGTTATCTGGGCGATTTCATCGGCATATTGAGCCAAAATCCATGCTTCTGTTCGTGTTGGGTAATATTCTGGTAATTCACATATTTGTTCAAACAATTCTGAACCGCGATCGTCGTAAAAATATTTTGGGGGTAAGCTTTTTGGGGCTCGAGTTAATCCTTGAATGACATCTTGTCCCTCATTGTTCAGAGTTTGATAATGCTCATTCAGAATTTTTAGAGATGTTGTTAACATTATGCTAATGTCTCGATTTCTACATTTAATCCTTAAATATTGCAGATTTAGAATTCAATAGCAAGTCTTATTTTCAAATAGGTTAATAATTGGTTATCTACTAAAAGTCAATCGGATTAGTGTTGTTTTTGGCACGTTTAACTAATTTAATATTTATTCAATAATTCAATTATCAGGCAATAACAATTCTTATTTTTATCTCCAGAGAAAAATAATTACCCTTGCAAAGCAATAATTTTGGGCAAGAGACGCGATTGCACCATAATCATATCAAAGAAAGCTACAAAGAAAATAGCTGTCTAATGTTTAGGACTTACGCACTGTACAAAAGAACTATTTTGTGTATCAACGTAAATACGTTGTTCCAGGCTTTTGGAGGTTGCTTTTGATTGCTGGCGATCGCCAAAATATGATTGAAAAACCTAGATAAAAGCTTTGAAAACTCTATCTGCCATTTTTGCTTTTATGTCAATGCGTAAGTCCTATGTTTATAAAGTTACCTGAATTTTTTTACCCAGAGTAATTAAATAGCGATAATTCAGTAGGTGAGAATAAACAGAACTATATTACTAAAAGTAAAGACTGTTGACAACCTTACCAAGCATAAATGACAAATGACAAATAATAAACGTCATTAGCTAGCTTTTTTTGTGCAGTTTTACTTGCAGTTAAGTTAAAAATCATAGGCGCTAGTAGCGCTACGCAAAAGTCAAAAGTCAAAAGTCAAAAGATTGATATATCAAGGCTTGTGCCTGTTTGAAATCGTAAGTTTATTTCCGCCGCACTGTACTAGTACGTTGGGTAGCGATCGCCAAACCAAAACTAGTTTTTTGTTTTGATAGTTAGAGAAGCATACGGCGATGCCTTCACAGTAGGCATCGCGGATTTTAGATTCGATCGATCTAAAATCCCAAATCGATTTAACGATTTAGCGCCGCAGCTTCCCTGGCTGCTGCTGCTTGATCTGGGTGGATACCCAAGCGTGTGAGATTAATCCGGCCTTTGTTATCAATTTCGCGCACTTTGATAATCACTTCATCGCCCACTGCGACTTCATCTTCAACTTTGCCAACGCGGTAGTCGGCTAGTTGAGAAATGTGAATCATGCCTTCTTTTCCAGGCAGAAATTCCACAAATGCACCTATGGGTATAATCCGAGTTACGCGACCTACGTAGACATCCCCTTCGTGCAGTTTGCGGGTCATGCCTTGGATGATGTTCCTAGCTTTCTTAGCCTTGCTTTCATCCACAGCGGAAATTGTCACGGTGCCATCATCTTCGATGTCAATTTTTGCACCAGTTTCCTCTGTGATCCCCTTAATAGTCTTGCCTCCAGGGCCAATGACTAGACCAATCATGTCTGAATCAATCTTGATTGTTAACAGACGTGGGGCGTAGGGTGAGGTTTCGGTGCGCGGTTCACCAATGCAAGCCAGCATTTTTTCCAGAATGTGCAACCGGGCTGATTTAGCTTGGTGGACGGCTTGGGCAATAACGTCTAAAGACAAACCGGAAATTTTCATATCCATTTGCAGGGCGGTAATCCCGGTGTCCGTCCCGGCAACTTTGAAGTCCATATCGCCCAAAAAGTCTTCAATGCCTTGAATGTCAGTGAGGACACGTACTTCGTCTCCTTCCTTAATCAAACCCATTGCGGCGCCACTAACGGGTTTGAGAATTGGCACACCAGCATCCATGAGGGCGAGGGTGGAACCGCAGACTGAACCCATTGAGGTGGAACCGTTGGAGGAAAGTACTTCCGATACGACGCGAATCACGTAAGGGAATTGTTCTTTTGTTGGTAGCACAGGCAACAGCGATCGCTCCGCTAAGGCACCATGACCGATTTCACGTCTTCCCGGCGCACGCATGGGTTTGGTTTCCCCGACAGAGAAAGGCGGAAAGTTGTAATGGTGCAAATAACGCTTGTGTTGATCTATTTGCAAATCGTCGTTGAGGTTTTGGGCGTCTCCTGGTGTACCAAGGGTACAAGCAGATAATACCTGGGTTAACCCCCGATTAAATAAACCGCTACCGTGGACTCGCTTTGGTAAAAGGTCAACTTGACAAGAAACCGGACGTACTTCATCGAGTTTGCGACCATCAACGCGGACGTTATCTTCGACGATTTGACGGCGCATGAAGTATTTGGTAATGTCTTTAAACGTGTTACCAAGTGCCTTAGAGTTTGCAGTTGCGGCAACTCGAATTGGGTCTTCTTCTGGCAAATCGGCGATCGCAATTTGAATTTTTTCTTTGACGACATCTAAAGCGGCATCACGTTCGGTTTTACCCAAATCAAATTGTGACAGGATTTTCTTAATTTCGTCATTGGCGCGATCGCGGATATAATTTTCCAGCGTCTGGTCTACTTCTGGTGGTGCTTCTTGCACTAGTTGTAAACCGAGTTCTGCGACTAAATCTTCCTGGGCTTTGATTAAGTCCCGCACCGCTTCATAACCAAAGTCAATTGCCTCGATAATATCTCGTTCTGGCAGTTGATTGGCTCCCGCCTCGACCATAATCACACCATGCGGTGAACCTGCTACTATCAGATCCAAATCTCCAGCTTCAATTTCTGCATAAGTCGGATTAATGATAAAATCATCTCCCACTAAACCAACCCGCACAGCTGCCATTGGCCCATTAAAAGGAATCTGAGCAATCAGGGTGGCAATTGAAGCACCTGTAACTGCTAGCACATCGGGTGGCACTAACTCGTCCATTGACAGTGTTAAGGCGACAATTTGCAGGTCATCCCGTAACCATGAAGGAAATAAAGGACGCAGGGGACGATCTATCAGACGGCTGGTAAGAATTGTTTTTTCTGGTGGGCGACCTTCGCGCCGCATAATTCCTCCGGGAATTCTACCAGCGGCATATAGCCTTTCTTCGTAATCTACTGTGAGGGGAAGAAAATCAATGCCTTCTCTGGCTTGCGATCGCGTAGCCGTCACCAAAACGGCTGTATCCCCTGATTCTATTAAAACCGACCCACCAGCCTGGGGAGCTAGTAGGCCTACTTTCAGTCGAATATCCCGTCCATCGAAGGATATTGACTTATCAACTTCAGCCATTCAGTTTTTTTTCCTTCTCTTTCGCTATTCTCTTTCTGTGGCAATCCTAACATTTATGCACTATAGCTGACTTCTGGTACATACAAAGTTAACTGTTGATGGTTAACAGTCATCAGTCAACAGTTAACGGGATCAATTGGCATCTTTCAATGCAAAGTGCGATACAAGATCAGCGCCTCTACCACTTGCTCATTTTCTAGCTTCGCGGCACGGGGAATCCGCCCAATAATCTCAAATCCTAACGACTGCCAAAGTCTAATTGAAGCTATATTAGTTTCAAAGACCAAATTGAACATTACTGCCTCGTAGCCCAGGTTCGCTGCGATCGAGAGCATCGCCTCTCCCATGAACCGCCCCATACCCTGACCCCGCAATCTGGGTTGTACAATAAAACAGGAGTCAGAATTCAGAATTCAGAATTTCTATCCATAAAGGGATAGAGTAATAAGCAAGGAAAAATATTTAATCCTAGTTTCGCTTAACTTCGGGCGAGGTTTTAAACCAATATTTATCACCCAGTCTTACAGAATTTATTCTGAATTCTGACTTCTGAATTCTGAATTCTTCTTAATAAAATGCCCCTAATATTTCTTTTGGTTTATGTGTAGTATCCACAACTGATGCCCTAACAACAAAGGCATCCTTGCTTAACCAGTAAATTGAAAATTCTGCTTGAGATAGAGGTTGCTTTTGAGGATAAGTTTTACCTTCAATAATTACACTATTTAATAATGCTCTGACCGCCTCATCTTCTTCAGGATGTATATAATCAATTTCGACTTTTATGCCATTTTTTAAAACTTGAGTCAGAGGAAAATCCATGATTAATAAATATTGTTTTTAATAGATGATGAACCATTAACGGTAATTGTAATACAATATATATTTGATTAATAATTATTGTGGCAAAAATGTAGAAAATAAAATCATCTTAATTGAAATTCTTTAATTTTACGATAATTTGAGTAGTTACAAATGGCGATTTTACACGGAAATTGGTTAGTAAAAAATCAAAATGGTTGCTTATTTATTTGGGGAGAAACTTGGCGATCGCCGCGAGTAAATTTGGAGACGGGTGAATTTGAAGAAATACCGTTACATCCATTGGCAATGACATCGGTTGAGTTAAGCGAGTGGTTGCGTTCCCAGAACATGCCAATTGCCAACTTCATCCAGCAACCCCAAGTTCCAGTAGCTACTACTGGGCGGACACGCAAAGCAACCATTACCACTGAGATTTCTTTGCCAACCCACTCCCAAATAATTGCCCTACCAACTTATATACCAGAAAGCACTGGTAAAGAAACAGCAGCGATTTTCCCCGTGCATTCTGCCAGTTTCAGTCCGGAAGCAGACTCACCGCAATATTTACAACCGTGGCGAGTTGAGGGTTTTTGTCTCAACCCCACCCAAGCGATAAAATTTCTTGCTGCTGTTCCTTTGAATGCGACTAAAGGGGAAGATGCCTTTTTGGGGGGAGATTTACGCTTTTGGTCGCAGATTGCCCGTTGGAGTCTCGATTTAATCTCTCGGTGTAAGTTTTTACCAAAAATTGCACGACAATCAGATGGTGCATTTTCCACTACCTGGCAAGTACTCTTAGACAGTGCTGTAGACGGAACCCGCCTCGAAAAATTTTCTGCAAAGATGCCGTTGGTTTGTCGCACTTATCAAGAGGGGCTGGGGAGATGGGGGGATGGGGAGATGGGGAGATGGGGAGATGGGGAGAACAATCAATGCCCAATATATGTAGACTTTCCTACGGAACCTCAAGAATTGTTGCTGGGATTTCTGAATAGTACGATAAACGCCCAAGTGCGAGAGATGATGGGTTTCCAATCGCCGATGGAAGCCAAGGCGATGGCCTCTTTACCAGCGGCGGTGCGAGAGTGGTTGCCAGCTTTAACTAATGCATCTGGTAGAGTCAATGCAGAAGCAATTGAAGTGGAACGACTCGAAGCGGCACTCAAGGCTTGGACTATGCCGCTACAATACCAGCTAACTCTGAAAACGCTGTTTCGTACTTGTTTTCAACTGCGTTCTCCGGAGTCTGGCCAAACACATTGGACATTGGCGTATTTCTTGCAAGCGGCTGACAATCCAGAGTATTTGGTGGATGCGGCAATAATTTGGAATCATCCAGTTGAAAGACTGGTATATGAAAATCGTACAATTGACCAACCGCAAGAAACATTTTTGCGGGGTTTGGGATTAGCTTCCCGATTGTATCCAGTCCTTGCACCCAGTCTAGAAACAGAATATCCCCAATCTTTTCATCTCAACCCCATTCAAGCATACGAGTTTATCAAGTCTGTGGCTTGGAGGTTTGAAGATAGCGGTTTGGGAGTGATTTTACCTCCGAGTTTGACGAACCGTGAAGGATGGGCAAACCGTTTGGGTTTGAAAATTACCGCCGAAACCCCAAAGACAAAGCAAGGACGTTTGGGATTGCAGAGTTTATTAAATTTCCAATGGCAATTGGCGATCGGTGGACAGATTATTTCCAAACCCGAGTTTGATAAACTTGTGGCTTTAAATAGCCCCTTGGTAGAAATTAATGGCGAGTGGGTGGAATTGCGACCCCAAGACATCAAGACAGCCCAAACCTTTTTCGCTTCCCGCAAAGACCAAATGGCACTTTCTTTAGAAGATGCTTTGCGTCTGAGTACAGGCGATACCCAGGTAATTGAAAAATTACCAGTGGTCAGCTTTGAAGCCTCTGGCACATTGCAAGAGTTGATTGGGGCGCTAACCAATAATCAGGCCATAGAACCTTTGCCCACACCAACAGGCTTTCAAGGACAGTTGCGACCTTATCAAGAACGAGGTGCCGCTTGGCTGTCCTTCTTAGAACGCTGGGGCTTGGGTGCCTGTCTGGCGGACGATATGGGCCTGGGAAAAACGGTGCAGTTCATCGCTTTTCTTCTACATCTCAAAGAACAAGATGCACTAGAAAATCCAACTTTACTAGTTTGCCCAACTTCGGTTTTAGGAAACTGGGAAAGAGAAGTCAAGAAATTCGCACCGAGTCTGAAAGTTTTGCAATATCACGGTGATAAACGTCCTAAAGGAAAGGCGTTTGTAGAAGCAGTGAAAAAGCATGATTTCGTCATCACTAGTTACTCACTTATTCATAGAGATATCAAGTTATTGGAGAGTGTTTCTTGGCAGATAATTGTTTTAGATGAAGCGCAAAATGTGAAAAATTCAGAGGCGAAGCAATCAAAAGCTGTGCGGCAGTTACCAGCTACGTTTCGGATTGCGTTGACGGGGACGCCAGTAGAAAATAGATTGCAAGAATTGTGGTCGATTTTGGATTTTCTCAATCCTGGATATTTGGGTAATAAGCAATTCTTCCAGCGGCGATTTGCCATGCCAATTGAAAAGTATGGGGATACAGCTTCTTTGAGCCAATTACGTTCATTAGTCCAGCCATTTATACTGCGGCGGTTGAAAAGCGATCGCCAAATCATTCAAGACTTGCCAGATAAGCAAGAAATGACCGTATTTTGTGGTTTAACTGCCGACCAAGCAGCACTTTATCAACAAGTAGTAGAAGCATCTTTAGCAGAGATTGAATCTGCCGAAGGATTGCAACGTCGGGGGATGATTTTGGCTTTACTAATCAAACTCAAACAAATCTGCAATCACCCAGCGCAATATTTAAAACAAGCCACATTAGAGCAACATCATTCAGCCAAACTGTTGCGGCTAGAAGAAATGTTAGAAGAAGTTTTAGCAGAAGGTGATGCCTACGGCGCTGCTGGCGCAGGACGTGCTTTAATATTTACTCAATTTGCTGAGTGGGGTAAGTTGCTTAAACCTTATCTAGAAAAACAGCTAGGGCGAGAAATATTCTTTTTATATGGCAGTACCAGCAAAAAACAACGCGAGGAAATGATCGATCGCTTCCAACACGATCCTCAGGGGCCACCAATTATGATTCTTTCTTTGAAAGCCGGTGGAGTAGGATTAAATTTAACACGAGCAAATCATGTATTCCATTTTGATAGATGGTGGAATCCAGCCGTAGAAAATCAAGCTACAGACAGAGTATTTCGGATTGGTCAAACCCGCAATGTGCAAGTACATAAATTTGTTTGTACTGGCACTTTAGAAGAAAAAATTCATGACATGATTGAAAGTAAAAAACAACTAGCTGAACAAGTTGTAGGTGCTGGTGAAGAATGGTTGACTGAACTAGATACAAACCAACTTCGTAACTTACTAATCCTCGATCGCAATGCAGTAATCGACGAGGATGCAGAATAAGTTCGTAATCAGGTACAAACTATAAAGTCAAAAATTATACCAATGATTGATCGGCGCTTTGGAGCCAGAAGTACTAATATCTGCGATCGCGGTTTCTTGCTTACAAAAGATATACCAATCCGTAATAACCTTCAGTAAGATTGACTTTCAAAAGTTTAACATTATTTACAGCGGTTTTCACGTATTTGAACCACATCTGTAGTAGGGGCACAGCAATGCTGTGCCCTTACCACCTGGTCTACACACATGAAAATAGCTGTAAACAAAATATTTTTACGTAAATTTATCGGCAAATAATGTGAAGAATATGCAAAGATTTGTCTTTAAACAAAGATATCTAAGTAAATACGATATTATAAGGTCAGTGTTGGGTTATTTAGATGTTCCCTATTTTCAAGTCAGACATCTACGCACAGAAGCCACAAGGAGGGTATAAAAATATCTTTTCCGAACAACACTTGAGTATTTTCTCTTCTAGTAAAATATAGACGCTGGTAAGAAACCAAAAATCGAGTCTGAATTTTAGGTATTCAATTCTCAGACTTTTTAACAAAGTTAGAGATTTAATTCCCCTGCCTTTACAAGCGGCAGCCTTTGATGCCTAATTAAAATCTCCCTTACAAAACGTAATTGTGACTTGGTTTAATCATCCCTATTCCCTAATTTCAACTGAATTTTTACTCAGCACTTTGCTATAGAAGCCATTCTTTGGATGAATCCAGGACTTACGCGCACTGTACAAATCCTTGGCGTTCTTCGCGTCTTCTCTACGAGACGCGAAGCGCGAAGGCGGTTTGATAAATTAAGCTTTTTGGCAATTTTTGCATTCAGACCGTCCTAAGTCAATTGGTCATCTGGACTTTGAAATACAAATGACTAATGACCAATGACCAATGACAACCCTGACATTAAATATACAAATCAAACGCGTAACAGCTTAGTGTTACTTAAGCGTGACGTACAAGTATGGCTAAAACGTCAATTTCGCCAGTTTGTTTGTGCCCGAAAACAGCACTAATTGCAACCTTGACAACTTAAATTACTGAAAAAATCGATTGAGGTAGGTAAAAGTTATGGCAAATATCATTGGAACCAACGGAAATGATACTTTAGTCGGCACCGAGTTAGCAGACACGATTAACGGTAAAGCAGGCAACGATATCATCACAGCTAACCAGGGCGACGATACCTTAACTGGTGGTGGTGGCAAAGATACATTTGTTTACAATTGGGGCGACGGTACTGATATCATCACTGATTTTGGTGGCGTGGGAAAAGGAACCAACCCAACAACAGCAGTTCTTGCCGAAGTGGATACCATCAAATTCCAAGGCTTTCCCTTCACTGCCAGAAATCTGCTGCTTACCCAGAATGGCAGCAATCTAGAAATTACCTTTGAAGAAAGTGATGCCAAAGTCATCCTGCAAAACTTCAAATTAGAAAACTTAGAGAACCTGAAAGCTTCTGGAGCAAGACCAGCCATTGGCAATATTTTATTTAATGGAGAAACTAGCATCACCGACAGTTTTAATGTCCTTGATGCCAACTCTACTGATACCAGCATCGGCATTAAGAACACTGTTACCTTTCTCAATGACCTCGACAACAACATTACGGGTTTAGACGATTCAGATGATGTTGTTAATGGTCAAGGCGGGAATGACATCATCGACGGCAAAAGTGGCAACGATTTGCTCCGGGGTGGTACAGGAAATGATACTCTCATCGGTGGTGCGGGCAATGACACCCTCGTTGGTGGTACAGGTAATGACTCCCTAGTTGGTGGTGCGGGAGATGACTCCCTGGTTGGCGGTGCGGGAAATAACACCCTCGTTGGTGGTACAGGTGACGATCGCTTTAATATTGACTCTCCAGCAGGGAATAATCTGCTCTCTGGTGGCGATGGCAATGATTTTTATTACTTTGTCGATTACAACTCTGGCAATAACACACTCACTGGTGGTGCTGGTGACGATGGATTGACTGCTTACTATTTAACAGGTGATAATCTGCTCTCTGGCGAGGATGGCAATGATTTTTACGCTGCATTTTTTAGCTCAGGCGATAACACACTCATTGGTGGCGCTGGCGACGATTACTTTGATGTTCGCAACTCAACAGGCAATAACCTAATCTCTGGTGACGATGGCAATGATTTTATTTATGCCATTAGCGAACCGTATACTGGCTGGAGTGGCAATAACACACTCATTGGTGGCGCTGGTGACGATACATTGCTTGCTGACTATTCAACAGGCAACAATCTAATGGATGCAGGCGATGGCAATGATTATCTTAGTGTCTTCGGTGATACCTACTACAGTAATACTGCCTTAGGTGATAACACACTCATTGGTGGCGCTGGTGACGATACATTGCGTGTTGACGATTCAAGAGGCGATAATCTACTCTCTGGGGGCAATGGTAATAATTTTCTTAGTGCCTATGCTGCTTTAGGCAATAACACACTTATTGGTGGCCTTGGCACTGATACTCTCAGAGGTGGGAACGGTAATGATGTCCTCACAGGTGGGAATGGGAATGATAAATTTTTATTGAGCGGCGGCACTGATATTATCACCGATTTCGGTGGCGTAGGTAAAGGAGCAAACCCGACAGCAGCAGTCATTGCCGAAGTGGATATTCTCGTACTTGAGGGCGTGACTGCTAAAAGTCTGCTGCTTAACCAGAATGGCAACAATCTGGAAATTAGCTTTGGCACCTATGAAGGGGTAGGTAGCCCCAATGCCATTCTGCAAAACTTCAAATTAGAAAACTTGGAGAACCTGAAAGCATCTGGAAACAGACCAGCCATTGGCAATATTTTATTTTATGGACAAACTAGCATCACCGACAGTTTTGATGTTTTTGATGCCAACTCAACTCAAACTAGTTTGTTTACCAAGAATATAGTGACTTTCCTCAATGACCTCGACAACAAGATTACAGCTTTTGATAACTCAGATGATGTCGTCAATGGTCAGGGGGGTAATGACATTATCAATGGCTTGAGTGGTAATGACCTTTTGAGAGGTGGTGCGGGAAATGATACTCTCATTGGTGGTGTAGGAAATGATACTTTAGACGGAGGTGCCGGGAATGATACCCTTAACGGTGGTGTCGGAAATGATACCCTTAACGGTGGTGTTGGAAATGATACTCTCATTGGCGATGTCGGAAATGATGCTCTCTATGGCGGTGGGGGAGATGATACCCTTGAGGGTGGTACTGGTGACGATACCTTGAGTGCTAGCGGTTCAACAGGCAATAGCACTCTCAACGGAGGTGTAGGTAAGGATACCTTGAGTGGTGACGGTTCAAAAGGCAATAACCTGCTCTCTGGAGGCAATGACGATGACTATCTTGATGTCTCTGGCTCAGAGTTCACCAGCAGTGGCTTCAGATACTACAACTACTATGACTCTCGCTCCTTGGGCAATAACACCCTCAATGGAGGTGCAGGTAACGATACCTTAAGTGCTAGCGGTTCAAAAGGGAATAACTTACTCTCTGGGGACGATGGCAATGATTCTCTCTCCGTCTCTGGCTCAGAGAATTCCACCAAAAATGACTTTATTGAAGAATACAGCTACTCTGACTCTCGCTCCTTGAACAATAACACCCTGAAGGGTGGCATTGGTAACGATAGCTTGAGTGCTAGCGGTTCAAAAGGCGATAACCTGCTCTCTGGGGACGATGGCAATGATTCTCTCTCTGTCTCTGGCGACTACAGCAACTACGAGGACTACGAGGACGGCCAGTACGCCTACGGGCAATACTCTGACTCTCGCTCCTTGGGCAATAACACCCTCAAGGGTGGCGCTGGTGATGATAGCTTGAGTGCTAGCGGTTCAACAGGCGATAATCTACTAGATGGAGGTGATGGCAATGATTCTCTCTCCATCTCTGGCAAATTCAACGACTACAGCGACTACGAGAACGGCATTATCCAATACTCTGATTCTAGCTCGTCGGGAAATAACACCCTCAACGGAGGTGCAGGTAACGATCGCTTGGATGCTAGCGGTTCAACAGGTGATAATCTCCTAGATGGAGGCGATGGCAATGATACTCTCACAGCCTTTGGTGCCTTTGGTAAGAACACACTCAAAGGTGGTAATGGCAATGATATCCTTACAGGTGGCAATGGTAATGATACCCTCTATGGAGGAGCTGGTAGTGATACCTTTGCTTTCAATAGTTTCAATGAAGGTATTGATACTATTTCTGACTTCAAGACCACTGATGACTTGATTCGGGTATCAGCTGCTGGTTTTGGTGGTGGATTATCAACACCTTCACTTTTAGTTAGTCAGTTTACCATCGGAACATCTGCAACCACTAGCACTCAGCGATTTATCTACAACAGCGCTACAGGTGGACTGTTCTTTGACCTTGATGGTAGTGCATCTGGGTTTACTCAAGTAAAATTTGCACAACTAAGTGCTGGATTGTCACTAACCAAAGACAATTTTGTGATTGTTTAATCCTTATTGCACTGTGCCATCAGCAAGCGGTACTATTTGCGAGGTGCTATTTTTAGCATCTCGCATTTGATGGATAAATCTCTTCTGCCCTGTGTCCTCTGCCTTACTTGATAAAAGCACGGTAAAGTAATAATTGTTCTCTAAGAAGTGCGATGCTTGGGTTGGGCTGCGCCTACGGATTTTTTAACCAATCCTCAATTCTCAGTTCTTTTTACTTTGAGCGAAGCAACCATGACCAATTATACTCTTCAAGCTAGTCGAGAATGGTGGTCGCAACAATGGCTAGATTTACTCGATTCTTATCGCTTTAAAAAGCGTTTGGAACGTGCTAGAAACTATGCGCGTCAAGGAAATGTTTTAAGCATTGAATTTAAGGGTGCAAAAGTATTGGCTAGGGTACAAGGTAGTGAAGTCGAACCTTACAAAGTTTCTCTTTCCCTGGAACCTTTTAGCGATGAGCAATGGGGTTATGTCATTGAAACTATGTCTCAAAAGGCAATTTTCGCTGCCAAGTTGTTGGCAGGGGAAATGCCACAAAATATAGCAGAAGTGTTCACAGCTAATGGTCTTTCTTTATTTCCCTTTACCCTTTCTGATGTCCACAGTAAATGCTCTTGTCCTGATAAAGCCAATCCCTGTAAACATATTGGTGCGATATACTATCAGTTAGGCGATCGCTTTAGTGAAGATCCTTTTGTACTATTTCAATTACGCGGACGCACCAAAGAGCAAATTATCAGCGATTTACGGCAGCTACGTAGTGGCAAGATTCAAGCCGACACCTCAGAAACACCTGATGTTCAACAGTCAATTCCTGACAACAAATACTCGGTAAAAATTGATTCTTTCTGGCAATATAATGAGCCACTAGAGTCATCTTTAGTAGTAATTGTACCCTCCAGTAGCGAGACAGTATTAGATGTATTAGGAGCAATTCCTCTAGCGAAAGAAGAGGAAAATTTAGTAAATTCAACTTCCAGCGATCTGGTAATGAAGTATTTGAATACGGTTTACACAGATGTCAGTCAGAAAGCTGTTTTAGCAGCAATGAATGTGGGAGGAAGCTGATATAATTTTAGATTTTAGATTTTAAATTTTTGATTGAATTCAGTCAAAATTTAAAATCTCAACAAAGTCTTAATTTCTTGAAATTGATTTATGCATAAAAAATCAATACCCTTGGTTTCAACCTAAAAGTATTCATGTAGAGACGCGATGAATCGCGTCTGAAAGATCAGTTTTCTTTGCTATCTAGATTGATGCATCAAGCCAATCCAAAAACCAAAAATTTTTTATTGTCCAAACTCAAGCCTAGCCTGTTCTACTAAATCACCTGTAACAACCTCTTGCTGAGCTTGACGAGCCAATGCCTCAATTCGAGCTTTCGCTTGAGGACGGACAAAAAAGGGAATATTTTGCAACTTTTCTTTAGCTTCATCTGTCCAACGCAAAGCATCGATAAAATTTGAATCGCTCATAGTATTAATGACCTTGGTAGATTTTGAAGAAGAATTCAGAAGTCAGAATTCATGAGTCAGAATGAATCAGTGGGGGATTCAGACCCACCACTGAATTGTTGCACCACTAAATATGCAGATTTAGTGGGGGTCTTAAACCCCTGGATTCAGACGCTCGAGTACTCGCTAACGCTGCGCTATCCACCAGTCGCACAAAAAACATTGCTGAATTCTGGCGACTGACGCCTCTATTCTGTTTCGATAAAATTTTGCATTGAGAATTTCTTTCGTCCTTCCCGTAGGTGCGACTCCGTTGGAGACTCGCGTTAAATGTAACTAGGTTGAGGCTAGAATTACCTCGCCTTTAGGCAGGGGGTGCGATTCGTTCACTCGAAATGAGTAGAAATGCTCAGGGATGAGTGACATTTGAGAGATAATCCTATTGGGTTGAGTTCGCACTTTAATCTCTCTCAGATGATAACTGAATAACCATGAG
>JAHHHB010000107.1 GCA_019359545.1 Desmonostoc geniculatum HA4340-LM1
GGGTGAGCATCTCTTGCCAAATGTTTCAAGATTTGTAATTCTACATCCATTGCCCTACTTACCTTTCAGGGTTTTATTTTTTTATTCTTTTATTCAGAATACCCGGAAAGTGACAGAAGAGGGGTAAAGCTGTTTTCATCTGGTTTGGGTCGTAGCCCGGTTGTAGTTGCACCAAGCCGACACTGACACCGCTGGCTTCTCGCCGGGGAAATAATCGCAAAAAGTTTTGGTCGCTGGTGATCAAAGTACCATCTGCAATGAAGGAAGCACCGACTGTAAATAAGCCGCTAACAGTAATTGTCCGCCGTTCTATTTCGGTTGTGACGGTTTTACCCTGGTCAATTTGGGCAAGCGCTTCAGCATAATCTCCTCTGGAAGCGCGATCGAAAAGAACTGTATCTGGTAGCTTCACAGCATCTATTTGTCGATTCACATCCCCTAAGTTAAATACTTGCCGATCGGGATTAACCCCCATAACTAAGATTGTTGTCTTGTCACGTGTTTGAGGATTTTTCCAATCCACAATGTTAATATACATACCTTCCGCTGATTTGACCCCCGGTATATCCATCGCTTGATACAGTCGTCGCCGCGTAAAGGTAGACATATTTGCAAGGTTACGCGCTTGGGGGCTAATTACAAACATGTCAGCCTGCATACTTTGATGTAACCTGGTATTACTTTCAAATAGAGCAGCCTGAAACCCTAACTGCATAAACATCAAAACATCAGCAAAGGCAATACCTGATAATGCTACCAACAGACGACCTTTTTGATGACTCAGTTGCAGCCAGCCAAGAGGAGTTCGGCGCTGGAATTGTTCGATTAATTTCATCATGGGGAGTGGGGAGTGGGGAGTGGGGGCAGAGGGGCAGAGGGGCAGGGGGGCAGAGGGGCAGAGGGGCAGAGGGGCAGGGGGGCAGAGGGGCAGAGGGGCAGAGGGGCAGAGGAGCAGAGGGGCAGGGGGGCAGAGGGGCAGAGGGGCAGAGGGGCAGAGGGGAATGAATAACCAATGACAAATGACAAATGACAAATGACCAATGACAAATGACCAATGACAAATGCCCTTCAAAGTTCAATTACCGTTTTTACTTGCAGATTGGTCAATTTGGCAGCTTTGGCGCTAGATGCTCGATCTAGTCGCACATGGACTTCTACTACTCTGGCGTCAATATTGCTGGAGGGGTCACTGTTGATCAGATTTTGGCGCTGTACTTGCATTCCAATCCAATCAACGGTTCCCTGCAATTCTTTGGGCAAGGAATTGCTTATTACCTTGACGCTTTGTCCGGGTTGCACTTTGTTAATATCACTTTGGTAAACTTCTGCAACTGCATACATCTGGTCGGTTTGACCTAGTTCCACAATCCCATCATTGCCAACGGTTTCTCCGGCTCGTGTATTAATCTTCAAAATTTGCCCGGTTTTGGGAGCGCGGATGTATGCTTGATTTAGTTGCGCTCTAATTTTCTCTACGGTGGCTTGAGCGCTGTCTACTTCTGCTTGGGCGTTGGCTATATCTGTGGGGCGAACTTCAGCGGTTTGGTTGAGGGTGGCTTTGGCTTCGTTAATCTGCTGTTCTAAGGTGGCGAGGGTTTTATCTCGGTTGGCTCTGGCTTCGTTAATCTGCTGTTGTAGGGTGCTTATAGTTCTTGTCTGGGTGGCTTGGCTTTCGATTAACTGCTGAGTGGATGTCTCTGCACTCAAACGTCTGTTATCAACTTCCTGATTGGAAATTGCACCTTGTTTGTATAATGTCTCGTAGCGTTGCACGTCAGCTTCGGCGTTGCGTCTCTCGGCTGCTACACGAGCCACTGTTGCTTGCAAGCTCTGTTGTTGTCCTTGCAATTCTGCTTCTAGACGATTAATTGTAGCTTGCTGAGTTCTAATATTTCCTTCTAGTTCTACTTGCAGACGGTTGACTGTAGCTTGTCTAGCCCCAATTTCTCCCTGTTTGGCTCCCGCTTTCACTTGGTTAAGCCGGGATTTGGCAACTTGAACTTGTTTTTGTGCTTCAACTAAACTAGCTTGTAAGCGATCGCTACTGTCCATAATCGCAATTACTTGTCCAGTCTTGACGCGATCGCCTTCTTTTACTAACAGTTGCTCAACCCGATTCCCTTCATTAGAAGAAGGTGCAGACAGTTTTATAATCTCTCCATTTGGTTCCAACCGTCCCAGCGCTGTTACTGTTTTTACCACTGGT
This sequence comes from Desmonostoc geniculatum HA4340-LM1, assembly GCA_019359545.1. Lineage (GTDB taxonomy): Bacteria > Cyanobacteriota > Cyanobacteriia > Cyanobacteriales > Nostocaceae > Nostoc > Nostoc geniculatum. The sequence continues at coordinate 2,207 of JAHHHB010000107.1, forward strand.
TGCGTTGGCACTGGTGCTTCTTGGCTCTTTTTCGACTGGCTCTGAAGCTGAGTTACCGTGTAAACACTAGCCCCACTGACAATTAAAGATGTAATTATTGCTAGGGCAATCGGCGATCGCACCAAATTTTGAGGAGACTTTAAACCCTCTAACTTCCAGTTTTGCACCATAGTATTCCCCTCCTATTAGCATAAAATTGTACTAAACTGTCTAGTTCATTTTTATGCTAAACTAAACGGACTAGTTTAGTCAAGAGGTTTAAGGTTGGGGACTGGGCATTAGTTTTCGTAATACGTAATACCCAATACCCAATACCCAATACCTAATCCCCAATCCCCAATCCCCAGTCTCCAATCCCCAATCCCCAATCTATTAAAATTGTTTATAAGAAAGGATAATTAATAAATGAGACCCATCAAAGCTGACGAAGTTGAGCGAGATAATTCCGTTGATAAAGTGGAGCAAATTCTGCAAGGGGCGATGCAGGAGTTCCTCCAGCATGGCTATGCTGGCACAAGTATGGATCGGGTAGCGATCGCAGCAAGTGTTTCTAAAGCGACGATCTACAGTCACTTTCAAGATAAAGAAGGACTTTTTAAAGTACTGATAGAGCAACTAGCACGCAAGAAGTTTAACTCTATTTTTGGTACGGAACCTGTTGAGGGAGAACCAGCCGCTGTACTGCGCCAGATAGGAATCAAAGCATTAGAGCAGATGAATAACGACCAAGAACATTGTGCATTTATGCGAGTGTTGATTGGGGAATCTGGCCGTTTTCCTGAGTTAGCACAGATTTGTGTGCGGGCGCTGAATAAACCTGTCCTAGAAGCTCTTAGCCAATATTTAGCTGCTCCTGAATTAAATATACCTGACCCAGAAGCAACCGCAAGAATTCTGTTAGGAACATTGGTGTATTTTCATATCACTCAGGATGTGATGCATGGCAAAGATATTTTACCAATGAAAAACGATCGTCTAATTGATGCGTTAATACATCTAATTAGTAAATGCGCTGAATGAAACTTTGTTGTAGGGAAGGAGGAATACGAGAATTATTAAGAGGCGATAGAGAAGACTATCTGGTAAATACTCATTTAAGGCAACCGATAATCAGTTCAACCAAAGTTCTTGAATTTGAATGTGGTTGAGCCAAATTGCATGGAACAAACCTACTATAAAAATCAAGCCAATAATACTACTAATGCAAGCAACTATCATCTCGTGCTTCCGTATAGCTTTTTGTATCTTCGCGTCTATGATGTCTTCTAATTTTTTGTGTGACATTTAGTTTAATTTGGCTAAAGCAAGAATGATGTGGAACTTAGGTATTTACATCAGCTGGAGTATGTCCGAAAGTTCTAACTTATTCACTTAATTGGTACTAAGCTGTTTGAGCTTAGTACCAATTAAGCTTAGTACCAATTTTTGAAGAAAGGTATACAGAGAAGAGAAAATAAGAATGAACAAAGGTGTAACTAATAAGGCAAGTTTATACAACAATACCTTCTCTGCAAGACGCTACGCGAACGCCGTTTTTTTGTAGGTTGGGTTTCGCTTCGCTTAACCCAACCTACAAATCAAACTCAGTGCTGAGTCCCACTACCGCTAACGCAACTCAGCACTCTTCATTAACTTTTTTGGTAAGATTTCCTGATTGCTGAAGAATTTGGGAAGCCGAACCTCGAACTTTTCTCAGGGTTCAGACAAATTGATAGTATCAAAAGTATCAAATTTTGACGAAGAATTTTCGCAATTTAATTAAGTTTTGATAATTTTTAGTCAGTTTCGATCGTTTTCAACCTGGCTTTGGGCACAAGACCTTGTAAGCATCTACATATTCAGGGAATTTGCACAGTGAAAGCTTAGAGTGAAATGAACAACAGAGTAGACCGAAGGCATGAAGAACATAATGCAATACAATATCTCTGTAGAAAATTCAACCGAATTATAATTTCCGTTGCAGAGATGTTTCGATTGTGCAGGGTTGAGGTTCGAGAGAGAATCCTGCGATTATTGCAAAATTTCCGGTCTAGTGGACTTTGTTGCCTAAAGTTCAGACGCTCATCTGTGAAAATTCGACCTGCTCCTCTACCTGAAAATGAAGCAGAAAGACTCAAAGCAGTGGAGGATTACAATATTCTCGATACCCTGCCGGAACAAGGATTTGATGACCTGGCTGCTCTTGCTGCCTACATTTGTAGCACTCCAATTGCTTTAATTAGCTTAATTGATAGCGATCGCCAATGGTTTAAATCCAAAGTGGGACTAAAAGCGAGGGAAATACCTAGAGAGTGGGCTTTTTGCTCCCATACCATTCTGCAACCACGGGAGATATTAGTAGTTACCAACGCCATCAAAGACAAACGCTTTGCAAACAATCCCTTAGTTAAAAATAATCCCAAAATTCGTTTTTATGCTGGTGTACCTCTAGTTACAGCCAATGGATTTCCCATAGGGACATTGTGTGTCATCGATATTATTCCTCGTCAGTTAAGTGACCAGCAGTTAGATGCACTGCACCGTCTAAGTCGTCAGACCATCGCCCAGATGGAACTCATCCAGGAAATTCGCAACCGCAAACAAGCAGAAATCCAAGGAAGACAGTTATCACTAACCGATGAACTAACAGGTTTGCATAATCGGCGTGGTTTCTTTCTACTGGCTGAACAACAACTGAAAATCGCTTACCGGATGAAACTCTTATGCTGGGTGATCTTCATTGATTTAGACGGACTAAAACAGATTAACGACAGTCTTGGTCACGATATGGGAGATGCCTTGATTGTTGATGCGGGTCGATTACTCAAGCAAAGTTTTCGGAAGTCAGATATTGTTGCTCGCTTGGGTGGAGATGAGTTCATTGTTTTCATCTCCAGCTACTTCAAAGATGCAGAAAACATCCAAGCACATTTGCAAACAAATATTGCCAACTTCAATCAACAGCAAAACTGTAGCTATCAACTTTCCATGAGTATGGGAATACAACGTTGCTCAGCAGACAGCAATATGTCACTAGAACAACTTGTTGCCAGATCTGACGAGTTAATGTATGCTCACAAACGTCTCAAACGGCAATCCGGTTTTTGACACTCCCCGGCGTGAATGCACGGGGATTCTTGGCTCAACGAAACCACTTAAATTAGATTCCTTGCAGCTTAAACAAAAAACCTGCCCTTCAAAGACTCCCTACTCCCCACTCCTACCAATCAAAGTAGCAATTGCTTTGACCAATTCCTCTGGCTCAACGGGTTTGGATACATGGTTTTGAAATCCTGATTCGAGTGCTTGTTGGTGGTTGATTTCTCCTGCATAAGCGGTTAAGGCGATCGCCAAAATCTGTTTGTCTTCGTCTGCCTGCAATGCTTTAACTTGACGCATCAGCATATAGCCGTCTGTTTCTGGCATTCCGATATCACTCACCAGAACATCTGGTTTTGACTGTGCCAAGACTTGTAGTGCTTCTAATGCTGATGCCGCAGCAGTCACTTTTGCTCCAGCCTGTTCTAGCACGAATGTGTGGAATTCACGGGTATCTACGTCATCGTCCACAACTAAGATTTGGATGCCTGTAAGAATTTCAGTCGCAGAAGAAGTATGGGAGCCAGTAATGTTGTTATCTTGTTTTTTACTTAAATTTTTTGGGATTAGCGGTAGCCTGACTATAAAACTAGCTCCTTCCCCTTCACCTAAACTTTCTGCCCAAATCGTTCCTTTATGTAGTTCTACCAAATGACGAACAATTGCTAATCCTAACCCTAAGCCACCAAATTTTCGGGTTGTGCTGCTGTCAGCTTGACGAAAATATTCAAACACATAAGGGAGGAAGTCACGGCTGATCCCCTTACCTGTATCGCTAACAGTAATCTCAGCTTGAGTGTCAACACGCTGGAGTTGAATCTCAATTTTTCCTCCTTCAGGAGTGAATTTCACAGCATTCGATAACAAATTCCAGATTACTTGTTGTAAACGACCGGAATCACCCAAAACTTGCTCAAAAGAAGTATCGAGGGTTTTATGAATTTGAATATTTTTAGCTTCTGCTGCCAAACGGACTGTTTCCAATGCCCCATCGATCGCAACTACTAGGTTGACGGGAAACATGTTGAGGCTGAGCTTGCCTTGTAAGATCCGCGAGACATCGAGCAAATCTTCAATGAGTTGAGCTTGTAATTTAGCATTACGCTCAATGGTGGCGATCGCTTTTTTCGTTGCGGCTTGGTCAAATTCACGGGTTTGTAATAAATTCGCCCAACCGAGAATCGGATTCAGGGGCGATCGCAATTCATGGGAAAGCACCGCTAAAAACTCATCTTTGATGCGGTTGGCTCTTTCGGCTTCGCTTCTAGCAGCTTGCTCAAGTTGTAGCAAGCGATCGCGTTCTGACTCTGCTGCCTTGCGTTCGGTAATATCAATACACGAACCGATGTACCCCAGGAAGTCTCCTTCGGGAGTAAACCTGGGTACGCCTACATCAAAAATCCAGCGATATTTGCCATCAAAGCGCCTGAGTCGATATTCCATTTCAAACCCTTGACAGGCATTAAAGGCATTCGAGTAAGTATCTAAGCAATATTGGAAATCTTCGGGATGCACTCCTTGAGTCCAACCATTGCCCATCTCTTGTTCTATGGTTCGCCCGGTGAAGTCCACCCAAGCTTTGTTAAAATAATCACATAGTTTATCGATGCCAGACATCCAAATCAACGTTGGTGCTGAATCTGCCATTAGCCGAAAGCGTTGCTCGCTCTCCCGAAGTGCTTCTTGGGCTTGTTTGCGTAACCGCAGTTCTTCGTAGACATCACTGATATCTGTCACAAAAATTGATACGCCCTCAGCAAAGGGATAGATCCGATTCTCAAACCAGCGATTCCATCTAGGATAAAAGTATTCAAAGCGAACCACGGTCTGTTCGGCGATCGCTTGATGAACTTGGGTATAAAACTCACTTTCCACCAGATCTGGAAAAACTTCCCAAATGCTCCTACCTAGCAACTCTTCCTGGGAAAAGCCCACAATTTCTGCTACTTGCTCATTGACAAAGGTATAACGCCACTGGCCATCCAACACAAAGAACTGGTCTTGAATACCAGCTAAAACTGTCTCTAGGTGTGCTTTTGCGACTTCAGCCTCAATCCGTAGCTCTTGTTCGCGTTGCATTGCCTCCTGTCTCAGACGAGCCATTTTTAAGGCTGCTTCTACGCGCACCAGCAATTCACGGGCAGAGAACGGTTTAATCAGGTAATCATCAGCTCCGGCTTCTAAACCTTCCACCCGTGCCTCTTCTCCTGCCCGTGCCGACAGCAAAATAATGGGAATTTTTCTTGTCTGCGGATCGGCTCGTAATGCTTGCAGCAATCCAAAGCCATCTAAGGCAGGCATCATCACATCCGTCAGAACCAAGTCTGGCAGACGCTCCCGAACAGAATCCAAAGCAGCTAAACCATCCGGCACTGCTTCCACCTCATAGTGCTGACTTAACAATCGCTTGACATAATCGCGCATATCAGCATTGTCATCAGCTAGGAGAATGCGGGCAGTTCTGGGCAGAGGGGCAGAGGGGCAGAGGGGCAGAGGGGCAGAGGGGATTGAACTTGGCACATTGAACTCTCCCCTGCTCCCCTGCTCCCCTGCTCCCCTGCTCTCCTGCACCCCTGCTCCCCTGCTCCCCTGCTCCCCTGCCTCTTCCGGTAACCAACGCAGAGCTTCTTCTAAATAGGGTGCTGCACCTAAGGCAGTTGAAGTTAAAGTTAGAGTGGCACTAATGCGGTCTGGAGGCAAATGAGCATATCCTGTAGGAATTAACACAGTAAAGCAACTACCTGCCCCTAGAACACTGGTTACTTTGACTGTTCCACCATGCATTTTCACCAATTCTTGCACAAGGGACAATCCAATTCCCGACCCTTCAAAAGTTCGTCCTTGCGCTCCTTTGACGCGGTGAAATCGTTCAAACAAGTGGGGGATTTCTGCTGCTGGGATACCAATTCCGGTGTCTCGCACTGAGAATTCGACGAATGCAGAGGGGGGAGAAGAGGACACGGTGAGTGTTTGTGATAAATAATTCCCTGCATCTCCATGCCCCCACGTCAGAGCGTCCTCTTTCCCCGCGTCAGAGCGTCCCCGCGTCAGAGCGTCCTGTTTCTCTACCCACTGCAAACTCACTGCAATTTTTCCTGCCAAGGTGAATTTGAAGGCGTTAGACAGCAGATTAAAAACAATTTTTTCCCACATTTGGCGATCTACATACACTGGTGCTGGCAGGGGAGGACAATTAACTGATAATTGCATTCCTGCGCGTTCGATCGCTGAACGAAATACACTAGCTAGTTCGGCGGTGAAAATGGCAAGATCGGTGGGTTCGTATGAAGCTTGAACCCGTCCGGCTTCAATCCGCGAGAAGTCTAACAGGCTGTTAACTAGTTTCAATAAGCGCAGTCCATTACGTTGCACCATTTTTAACTGCTCTTGTTCCTTGGGCGGTAGCAGGTTGGCACAATTGGCTAAGGTTTCTTCTAGTGGCCCCAACATTAGAGTTAATGGGGTACGGAACTCGTGGCTGACGTTGCTGAAAAAGACAGTTTTGGCGCGATCGATTTCTGCTAAAGCTTCGGCGCGTTTGCGTTCTTGTTCGTAAGCTTGGGCGTTGGCAATGCTAGCTGCGATTTGAGCTGCAACTAGTTCGATGAATCCTTTATAATTGTCGTCAAACAGCCTGAAGGGGTTTAAGCCAGCAATTAAGATGCCAGCTTTGCCTGTTTGACCGGATGGTGAGATGGGTACAGCCACTGCTTGATGTGGCGTTCGCTCCCATATACCACAAGGTAACTTGCCAAAATCTGCTTCTGAGATTTCAATCAACTTTGTTTGATGGATGGCGATCGCTTCCGCAAAAGGCCAAACTGTATCAGAATCAAAAGCAACTGTTTGGGGAACTGCTATGTGGTTTAGCCCAATGCGGCATGTTCCGGCCAGAAAAACTTGCTCTCGATCTGGCTCGACCAAATAAATCATGGCAAAAGGCAAGTCGTAAGGGTTGGTTTCCAGACAACTCGCACTCAGCGTACAGGCTTCATCAAATGTTCGTGCATCTGCTGTTCTAGTTGCTAATTCCCGTAACAATTTTAACTGACGCTCACCAATGATGCGTTGTGTGTCGTCTGTGTTGGCGCAGATGATCCCACCTGTGTCACCCTCATCATTGGGAACCGGGCTATAGGAAAAAGTGTAATAAGTTTCCTCTGGGTAACCGTTACGCTCCATAATTAGCAGTAGGGCTTCGTCGTAAGTGCCCTCGTTTTTGAGCATCGCTGATTCTGCTCTGGGCCCAATCTGATCCCAAATCTCCCGCCACACATGGGAAGCTGGCTGGCCGAGTGCTTCTGGGTGTTTGCCGCCAATAATAGCTTTGTAAGGATCGTTGTAAAGGTTAATGAGTTCTTCGCCCCACCAGACAAACATCGGTTGGCGAGAAGTTAGCATAATCCGCACAGCAGTTTTCAAACTCTGCGGCCAATGCTGTGTTGGACCAAGGGAGGTTTTAGACCAGTCCAGTTCTCGCATCCGCGCACCCATTTCATGGCCACCAAGAAGAAAATTGCCGTCAGCGTTGCTTGCTGACGTTGACTGGTTTTTCATTAGTTTCTCAGGGTTAGTCATGGTTCGGGTACAAAACTACAGTTGTGGACATCTCCTGGTCAAAATCCTTTTATGGTTGAGCCAAAACACTATTCAGTGGGGGTTTTGACTGGGAACTCAGCAGCGTCAAACAAGCCTACTCTTTTTCTTGAAAGTATGTTGCTTGAAGAATTTTACCTCCATCGCCCAACTCATTGAGTAGGGTATTAATACGCTGCATTGCCAAAGGAGAAGGTGTAGTGCGTCCATTTTCCCAACGGTTGATTGTCGGGAAAGTGACATCAAACTCGGCAGCAAATTGTTCTGGAGACAGATTTAATTCTTGCCGCAGGGCAGAAATTAGTTTGCCAATATTGGGTTGTTTTGCCACAATAGGCCTCTAGTGTGAGGCATATAAATTAAACTTGATAAAGCTCTATATATTTAAGTTTTTACGATAGAGTGTTATTTGCCGTCAATTATTCTTCAGATAGAGATTGTGATTTCAGGAGGTTTTTTAATTAATTAGGATAGACGAGCCGATGTAGTGCGATCGCTCCCCAAAATTCGATGTCAAAACTCATCAACAGCCCAATTCTACTGTATTTCGCAGTCCAACAAGCTTTATTTCTAACTTGGAGATTTAGTTTATCTACTTTACTTTGCTGAATTTTTTTGTCAATCATTACCTGAATTTAGCGATTTATTCAGACAGATAATTTACCATTAATTTAATTTATGCTTTTAACAACCAAGAGCATTTGATTATATTTCAAAATTTGTTTAGTATCAAATTACGAAAGATTTTAAATTGCCAAATTTATTTGAGACCCAAAAACAACTGATTATTCCAAAGTAACAACGACTGTTAACAATAAAATTTAACCCAAGATTCAGTCATTATTTCCAGAGCAAACTAATGCGAACTTCTGCAAATAAGATATATGAACTAGATGCAATTTCTCAACAGGCTTTGAGTCAGAAAACAATCAAACTGTCTCAAAGCGATATAGAAATTAGCACTCCAACTTTGTCTAGAAACTTCCTAACTGCAATGGGCATAAAATTTTTCCAAACTACCATAGTGTTATTAGTACTTTTGATCGAGTTAGCAGTTGCTTCTCCCACTTGGGCAAAAACAGCACCATCTCCTGACTACTTTGAAGTAGGTCAAAAAGTCATTTGGCTTTACAAGGCTCGTGGTGATTCTACTGTTATCCAAAGAATTCCCGCAGAAGTAGTCAAGTTAGGTTCCAAGGAAGTGCAAATCAAGGTACACAAAAATAAAAACGAATTTGTGAATCGTTGGGTAAATCCAAACAAGCTGGAAAATTCTCAACAATAAAGTTCAGATTAGCCAAAAACCCTCATGTAGAGACGCGATCGATCGCGTTTTCCGCCGCCAATTATCTGTTTGAGGACTAACCCTTTCAAGGTTATACCGATTCAAACAATCTTTGCAACACATCGATTGTAGGCTAGCACAGCTGTGCATTGGTGTCAACTTAAGCTCAAATGCTTGTCCCACATACGCTTTACCCCACCCTAACCCTCCCCTTGTAAAGCAGGGCTGATTCATTCCCCAAAGAGCTTTAAAAATCAAGGGTTCCAGCGATTAAAAATTAGTTATTTTGTTACTGGCGTGCCGATGAAACCAACTATTTTACTGATATTTCAGTGCTTAAATGTTCATCTCTTCGTCACGCTTACTTACAATTTTCTTGCTAACCATCTTGACAAATCCTGTTTGAAATGGAATGAAACAGCTCTGCCCTTAGAAAGGGGGGAAACAAGAAATCCAGTTCCCTCCCCTTTATAAGGGGAGGGTTAGGGTGGGGTAACGCGGTGAGTAACCATAAGTGAATGAAGGGTTTCACGTTAAGTTGACACCAATGCTCCATAAGTTGCACTCACAAGAAGCAATGAAAATTTCTTTTCCCTACTCCCTATTTTCAAAGCAGGTCTACTGTTGATTAGAATTTTCCAAGTCTGCAAGTTCTACTTTACTGGACTTGGAGTTTCCCACCCAAGCAAGACACAACTGACGGAAATGATCGCCCCGCACCTCAAAATTCGGGTACTGATCGAAACTCGCGCAAGCAGGAGATAGCAAGACTACAGATGCTTGATACTGCTTAGCTAATTGGGTCGATCTGGGGATTGCCCTTTCCATAGTTTCCACAATTTCGTAAGTAGAATATCCTACTTCTTGCAGCCGTTGGGCAAATGCCGGCGCAGCAGAGCCAATTAATAACACAGCAGCAGCTTTGTTTTGAATTTGTGCTAGCCAAGCAGTATCATCACCTGCTTTCGCTTCTCCACCAGCAATTAAAATCGCTGGACTGTTCACCGATGTCAAGCCAACTTCCGCAGCATCGTAGTTGGTGGCTTTGCTATCGTTAATAAAATCAATACCTTCCCAAGTGCAAATATGTTCCAAACGATGGGCAACCCCAGGGAAGTCACTAATTGCACGAGCGATCGCATCGCTATTAATTCCCGCCAACCGCGCCGTTGCTACTGCCATCAAGAGATTTTGCTGGTTATGTTCTCCCACCATCCGCAAAGCTGATACTTTCACAATCGGTTCTGGTGCAGAGGTAGCAGTTAGCTTTTCCACAACCCAGCCATCTTCAATATAAAAGCCTTTTTCGCTAATCAGGAAATCTTTTCCTTTGACACTCGTCCAATAAGCATTCGGCCAAGCACTCAAACCTAGCTTGCTCAAGTAAGCATCATCGCCATTAAATACTTGTAACTCAGACTGCCGTAATAACTTAGCTTTAATATTGTAATAATTCTCTAAAGTTTTATGCCGCGCCAGATGATCCGGTGTGAAAGTCGTCCAAACACCGATGCGGGGTGCAAGAGACGTTGAAGACTCTATTTGATAGCTGCTAAGTTCGGCAATTATCCAATCAACAGAATTTTGGATTTTAGATTTTGGATTTTGGATTGGAACTTCCTCCTCTGCTTCCCCTGCTCCCCCTGCTCCCCCTGCTCCCCCTGCTCCCCTTGCTCTTCTTCCTCTCCAAGACAAGGCAACTTCACAGGCGGCGTAGCCAATGTTACCGCAAGCTGGTGCGTCTAAGTCTGCTGCTTGGAAAATGGCAGCAATTAAAGCTGTGGTGGTAGTTTTGCCGTTAGTACCAGTGATTCCTACCCAAGGTAGAGGTTGCAAATGTCTCCAAGCGAGTTCCATTTCGCCGATGGTTTCAATCCCTAGTTCCCGTGCCTGATTTAATACAGGAATATCCCAAGGCACGCCGGGACTGACGACTATTAATTCTGGTGAATTGGCATCATTCAAATCTGGGGATTGACCTAGTTTAACGGTTATTTGTTCGGCAGCGAGTTCTTGTTGTTGTTGCAGAAAGGTGTCGGAGGTGTTGCGTTCAGCTAAGCTCTCTGCGCTAGCGGAATCGCACAGTTCCACCTCCCAACCTTCCCGTTTCAACAATCTCGCCGCAGCAACACCGGACTTTCCCAATCCTATTACAGTAGCTCTAGGCATAGATTGCAGCAGAGGTCCCTGGTTAAGCACTCCTAATACTAACGTTTATTGGCAAAAATTACACAACTTTTTGTTGACCTATGCTACAGATTTTTGACGATCGCCCCAAAATCAGCCAAAACACGGGCGTGATTGCGAACTAATCCCAGCAAATGTAATCGATTACGCTTAATTTCTGGATCGGAATCCATTACTAAAACGCTATCTGGGCCGTCAAAGAAGTTACTAACTGTGGGAGCAATTTTTGTTAAGGCTGCTACTAACAGTTGATAATTTCTGTTTTCTTGTGCGGCTTGAGTTTCTGGCACTAAATCAACTAAGGCGTTATACAAAGACACTTCCGAAGGCTTTTGGAATAGTTCTTCACGGATTACGGTTGTGGGTTCTAGCTGTTTTGTATCTAAATCACCTTGGGCGGCTAAGCGTGTGGAACGGTTAACGGTTTCGTAGATGCTATCTAAAGTGCCATTATTGCGAATTTCTTGCAGATATAAGGCGCGATCGCGTACATCTAATAAATCCTTTAATGCCCGTTCTGTATATTCTGGATCGTTTTCTCCCAAAACTGCATTCACCAAGTCATAATCAATCTGTTTTTCTTCTTGCAATAAAGTACGGATACGTTGTAAGAAAAATTCTTGTAATGCTGTGGTTAATGACGCCAGATCTTTGTGATATTTTGCTGCAAAATCTGTGGCTATTTGCAACAGTAAATCGTCTAATTTTATTGGCAAATTCGCAAACCAAGTAATTTTCACCACTGCATTGGCAGCACGGCGCAAAGCAAAGGGATCGGAAGAACCAGAAGGAATTAAACCTAAACCAAAGATACTTACCAAAGTATCTAATCTATCCGCTAAACCGACTATTTGACCTGTGAGTGTTTCAGGTAAATTATCACCGGCTCCCGTTGGCAAGTAATGTTGAAAAATTGCCTTTGCAACTTCGCTATCTTCACCACTGGCTAAGGCATATTTTTCTCCCATAATGCCTTGCAGTTCGGGAAATTCATACACCATTTGGGTGACCAAATCGGCTTTACATAATAAAGCAGCACGGTGGATTTTTTGGCTTTGATTTGCTGCTAATTCTAATTGACTAGTTATTTGCTCGGCAATCTTAACTACTCTATCTACCTTGACACGTAAAGAACCCAATTCTTCTTGGAAAGTGACTGTTTCTAACTTGGGTAAAAAGCTTTCCAAAGGCTTCGTTAAATCAGCTTCGTAGAAAAATCTGCCATCAGCTAATCTAGCACGAATTACCCGCTCATTACCCACGGCAACAATATCTGATTTTTGGGGATTGGCATTAGAAATGGTGATGAAATTCGGCAATAATTCTTGTTCTAAACTACCTGATTTAAATACAGGAAAATAACGCTGGTGAGTAACCATAACTTCAGTGATTACCTCAGTCGGTAATTCTAAAAATTCTGGTTCAAATTTACCGACAACTGCGGAGGGATATTCTACCAGGTTGGTTACTTCTTCTAACAAATCAGGGTAAATTACTGTATGTCCACCTAACTTTTCTGCTACTGTACTTACTTGCTGTGTGATAACATTTGCCCGTTCTGCTGGGTCAACGGTAACGTAGGCTTCTTTGAGGGTGGTAACATAATCTGTAGCTTGGGCAATTGTCACAGATTCAGGATGTAAGACGCGATGACCTTGGGAAATGCGATCGCTCTGAATTGTTTTAGAACCATTCACCAACTCTAAAGGCAGCACCGTATCATCTAACAAAGCCACCAGCCAACGAATTGGTCGGGAAAACCTCGCATCGCCATCACCCCAACGCATCAATCGCTTACCTTCCAAGCCCCAAATCCACTGGGGAAAAAGTTCTGTCAAAATTTCCGCCACAGGACGACCGGGAATTCTTTTTTGCACAAACACAAAATCCCCTTTGTCAGTGGGGCGAACAGACAGCGCATCTATTTCCACGCCTTGCTTTTTGGCAAAGCCTACTGCTGCTGGTGTCGGCTGACCATCTTTAAAGGCGGCTTGGGCGGGAGGCCCTTTAATTTCTTCTTCCCGGTTTGGTTGCTGGGATGGTAGACCTTTAATCAATACCGCCAAACGCCGGGGAGTGCCATACACCTCAACACTTTCGCCCTTGAGGCTATTTGCTTCCAAACTTCGGGGAATGCGCTCTTGCCATTGCACTAAGGCATCACTGAGAAAGCTTGCAGGTAGTTCTTCTGTACCAATTTCTAATAAAAACGCAGGCATAGGTCACTGTTTTCAACTTTGCGTAGCTCAACTTTATCAGTTATTTTCAAGCGATGACTCGTGATTTTTAGCTTGAGACGTTCTGTAATCGTCTCTACAACTTTGGGAATACTGAAATTACAACGTTTTTCATCTATTTGAACCACAATCCCCGGTAGGGTAGCACAGCTGTGCTACCCGAAAAATGTACAAATAATTTGGGATATAGCAAAAGCCTTGGCGGTTAGGACATTAACACATGATAAAACCTAGACACAAAAAGACTTTTCACCCAGTCCCCGCTTACAGCAATTTTCAGGTAAATGAACCACACTATTTTTATCTCACGCAAAGACGCAAAGGCGCAAAGGAAGAAAATAAGAAACAAGACTGTGGTCTAAATACATGAAAACTGCTGTAAGGTAATTATTAGATTTCCGAAGTTTCTTGGGAGAACTTCTTATGAATAGTTTTTGCAGATTCCCCATCAGCAGCTACTGTTATGAGATAGTCCATTAAACCATCTGAAAAGGGAAGACGTAGGTGGAAGGTACCATCGGGTTTGATTTTGATGGTGTTACCGCCAATGGCTACGGTTGTATTTGGTTCGGTTGCTCCGTGAATAATCAACTCAGCATCTGCAACAAACCAGAAATCTCCCTCAGGACGACTGAAGACACGAATATTAGCTGAACGTGCTATGGTTAACCATCGATCGCCTTCTGCAAGATAACCAATTTCAGCCATGTAATCACGATCGCTCACGGGAATGGCCACAAAGCGATCGCTTGTTACTTCTTCACATTCATACTGCTGTACAAGTTGGGGAGTTTGATAACTCAGGTCAATGCCAGTCACATCATAAACCCGCACTGCCAATTGAGAACCACCTTTTTGTCGCAGGGTTTGCTTTTGAGTTGGCGAAATATACCATGAGACATAAGCCCACTTGGGAGTACGCGGTGTCAGGACAATATTGCTTTCTTCTTCTGCATCAGCTGTTTGGTTCACCACGGGTAAATCTTCCACGATGGGATCTGGTTCAACAGGACTGAAGACATGCACAATTGCTGAATGGGCGATGGGGAACCAGCCACCACCTTCTGCAATATAGCCAATTTCAGTGATGTAGTCGCGATCGCTGGCGGGAATATTTAGGCTCTTGCTGAGTAATTCTTCACTTTCGTACTCCTCTACAAGCCGAGGAATTTGATAACTCAGGTCGATGCCAGTCACATCATACAGCCGCACTAGCAATTGAGAAACGCCTTGTTGCCGCAGGGCTGACTTTTGGCTTTCGGTAATTTCCCAAGAGACATCAGCCAATGTGTGATTGCGCGGTGTTAGGACAATAGTACTTTCTTCTTCTGCATCAGCCATTATGGGATCTGGCTCAACAGGACTGAAGACATGCACAATTGCTGAATGGGCGATGGGGAACCAGCCACCTTCTGCAATATAGCCAATTTCAGTGATGTAGTCGCGATCGCTGGCGGGAATATTTAGGCTTTTGCTGAGTAATTCTTCACTTTCGTACTCCTCTACAAGCCGAGGAATTTGATAACTTAGGTCGATACCAGTCACATCATACAGCCGCACTAGCAATTGAGAAACGCCTTGTTGCCGCAGGGCTAACTTTTGGCTTTCGGTAATTTCCCAAGAGACATCAGCCAATGTATGACTACGCGGTGTTAGGACAATAGTACTTTCTTCTTCTGCATCAGCCACCATCGGATCTGGTTCAACAGGACTGAAGAGACGCACAATTGCTGAATGGGCGATGGGGAACCAGCCATCGCCTTCTGCAATATAGCCAATTACAGCTATGTAATCGCGATCGCTGGCGGGAATACTTAGACTCTTGCTGAGTAATTCTTCACTTTCGTACTCCTCTACAAGCTGAGGAATTTCATAACTCAGGTCAATGCCAGTCACATCATACAGCCGCACTAGCAATTGAGAAACGCCTTGTTGCCGCAGGGCTAACTTTTGGCTTTCGGTAATTTCCCAAGAGACATCAGCCAATGTATGACTACGCGGTGTTAGGACAATAGCACTTTCTTCTTCTGCATCGACTAAACCATTAGCTGTTTCGGCTGCTATCGGGGAATTATTAACCGTGCTAGCCCAAGCTCCAATTCCTGCCCCAGCTGCCAGGGCAGCAGCCCCGGCAAAATCTGGTGATTCTTCCTCTAAATCTACAGTGGGTTCAGCTGCATCTGCTACCACATTGAAGGCATCTTCTGGCAATTCTGACGGTGGGGCTGTTTCTGCCGCAGGTAGTTCATCTGCTACCACCTCGCCGGACTCTGATAACGCTGTATCCTCAGTTGAGGTGATACTTTCTAGCCACTCCAATTCTGCCTTGAGTTCTTCTTGGATCGCATCTTCGCTAACTTCTGTGTCCCAATACTCAAAATCAGAAGTTACTTTTGGTACGTCTGACAATTCAGACAGTGGGGTTGTCTCCTCAGATAAAGGCAAGTCCCCATCAGATGTTTGTTCTGGAATATTACCCAGTTGAGGATATGAAGTATTTACAACAGCCGCTGGGGCTTCTATATCCCATGCAACTTCGCCCGATTCCGAATGATTTATTTCAGTGTTATTACTAACCTCAAAAGTATCTTCTTTCGCGTCTGTTTCTTTATCAGCAAAAGTAGACCAGGTAGCTGTTCCGATTCCGGTGGCTAGAGCAGCACCACCCGTTAAAGCTGCGGCTCCCAAGTTGTTATTCTCTGATAGAGCTACGCTTGGGGTTGTGCCATTAGTTGCCTGTTGTAGACTAGCATTCTCTGTCAGGTCAGATGATGTTTGATCATAAATTTGAAAAGGAGTGCGATTGGGGGTTTCCTCTTCTTGCAAATCAAGGGTAGTGCTAGGATTGACCGCAGTTTCTACATCATCTGTGCTGGGTGGATAAGGATTTGGTTGTAGTGAGTTGTCTGTTTTCCCAGGCAGGGACGGCCGTCTGCCAAAAAACCACCAGAGCAAGCCTCCAGCTACAGTGGTAACGAACAAAGGTAAGAGCAGCCAAAATGGTGTTTCTTTATTGACAATTGGAGCTTTTTCTGGTTCGGCAGGAGCTACAAAAGGCTTTTGCTCAAATACAGAAGTAGTTGCATCGGGGGAAGTTGTAGCAGTGGGTGTGGTTTCTGTACTGGGGGAACCTGTGGCAGCAGGTTGTGATACGCTGGCTGCGATCGCAAGAGCTTCAGCAGTTCTAGCTTGTTCTATGGCTTCTTGTCCTGGTGATGCAAGGGTAAAGCCGAGAAAACTTGCTGTGCCTAAGCTGGGATTTTTTTTGTAGATGTAAACTAATGGTTGCGAGAAGGGATATTTGGCATCATCTGGCAAGGTTTGATGTAATTGCAAAACTCGCACACCTTCTAACTTCGACACCTGATTAGCTAGTACATAGCTAATGCCGTCATTGCCCAGTTGTTTAACGATTTCGGCGGTGTTGTCGTCCGTTAGTTGAGTAGCATTTGCTCCTGTAGCAAATTTAGCAGCTTTAAAGGCTGGGTAATCACGAAAAGTATCACGAGTATCGCTTGTTTCGGGGCGATCGATTACCCGAATCTTCGCGTCGGGGCCGCCTAATTGTGACCAATTCGTAATTTGTCCCCGGAAAATCCGGGCAAACTGCCTACTAGTCAAACTTTGCTTAAAAGGATTCTCTGCACCAACCACGATCGCAATTTTTTCCCGGCGCAAGCGGACTTGTTCCAGTCCTAGTGCTTTTTCTGCTGGCGTTAAACCACGCCCGATTGCTGCTATGTCAATTTTGCCATCTAGCAAGTCTCTCAGTGCCGTATCAGTTCCATTGGCAGCAATTTCAACTTTTGTGCCCGAAAACTGTTTTTCAAAATTATCTTTGAGACTTTGGTTAATTGCAGTTAAGCTACTTGAACCATCAATTCGTACTGTGGTTCCATTTTCCACTGTTTGCGGCAGTGGGAAAGACGGAGTTTCAGGTGCAGATTGTGCCAGTATGGGTACTGAAACTACCAGAGCAGTTGCCATAGGGGTCGTAGCTAAAGCAACCCATAATACCAGCTTGACTATTGAAGTATCTTTTTTTTCTTGTTGCCACATAATGCCCGTTATTAAAGTAAAAAATAGAAAGCCTGCCAGCCCTAAATCGCTATGTTTTTCAGGATTATGGAGGAGACGCGCTAATTATACATCTGAGTTATCTTTACTTCTAATTACTTCAACGTACTTACATTGATTTATACTTTGATAAAGCTTGTGTAGCACGATGGTTTATACTGTAACTGCAAGAATCTGTTTACTATAAATTTTTCCAATTTAGATTGCAACTTATACCAACTTGGTAGCTGATGGTGACAGTTATGAATTATTGAATTACTAAAACTGGTAAAGTGTAGCAAATTCAATATTATTTAACAATTAGGGGCGCACAGCTGTGCGCCCCTACCATGTTCATCTATGCTTAATTATTTTTTCTGTACGTTACCTGTGGGAGAACCGCTATATACCTTTGAGATAACAATGGCAATCTGGTTTATCGATGAGTGATTCCACCAAAGCATTCAGCGCAGTTGCAGCTAAAGCGCCGCCTCCCAAAGTTCCTTCAACTGTAATATAAGGTATTCGTTGTTGCATCAGTTGTCGCTTGGCGGCAGGAGCGTGGCTAAAGCCGATGGGCATAGCGATTACAAGTGCAGGCTGAATTTTTTGATTGGCCATCGCCACGGAAACTTCTAGCAGCACCGAGGGAGCGTAACCAACTACCAGCAGACAACCTGGAGTTACTTGTTGCAATTTTTCTCGCCATTCTTGCTGCTGCCAAAAAGCAAGTTCCGCTTCTGTGGCAGTAGTAATATGAGGATTATCAATCAGAGTTTCAATGCGACATCCCAAGTGAAATAATCGAGTTTGATCCAAAGCAGCAGCCACCGTTTGGGTATCGACAACAATTTGACAGCCAGAAGATAAAGCTTTTCGACTAGCTGCGATCGCATCTCGACTCAATTTGACAAAGGATACCAAACTCACATCGCCACAAGCCAAAACCAACTGAGAAATTAAATATTGCTCAATTTCCGAACGGTGAGATAAATCAGGTAATAAACGTTGTAGCGATTCCGAAAAAGCTTCCGAGTGCGTATGAATTTCGGCATCTAAACCACTCCACAATTTTTCCAGTCCCCCCAATCCAACTTGGGTTTCCACATCTAGTAACTTCAGTTGTGCTAAGACTTCCGCCTGCATAATTTGACAATGGCGATCGCGTCCCAATAATCCTTCTAATGCTGATGCAGTTTGTCGCAGTTGGGAAATTTGTTGCATCACCGCGCGATATTGCTGTTGAAGTTGCACCATCAGGTTTTGATTTGTATCCGCCTCTGGTTCCACTTCCAAAATGTGGCGGATATGATTTAGCTGAAACCCTTGTTGTTTGAGTGCGACAATTCGCTGCAACCTCAGAACATCTTTTTGGGTGTAGAGACGATAATTACTTGGCGATCGTACTGGTTGCGGTAATAATCCTAGTTGATGATAATGCCGCACCATCCGCGGAGTCAAACCACCACCTACTGCTTCTGTGAGTTCTTTAATAGTTAAACAACCAGCATTCATAATTTATTCCAAAAACGGCAAAATTCTTTGTAATTCTCCACAAATGCCACCAACACTATCAACTTATCTCAAGTATTTTGAATTCAAAGTTTAGTATTAATGTATATTTTCAGTACGACCAATTGTTAGACAACAATAGCTATGCTTGAATTTCAGGGGATTTCATTCATTGTCACTCAGGAGCCACTGTACCCTGTTTCTACCCAAGAACTTTTAGTAGTTGAGGAAAAATTACAAGTTTTATTTGAGCCACTAATTGTAATATATGAGAACTTAGCGATCGGGTAAGTCATATTAAACAATGGAGATATAAGCTTATTATGGAAGAATCAGTGAATTGGGAAAAAGATGAAGTTTTAGAGCGAGTCTAAACGTGGCCTAAGATCCTTGTTGCAGCAAACGGTATAAGGTTACTGCTTTTAAAAAACCCTCCCAGAACGCGGATAAACATCTAACTTTGCGTACCTTTGCCCTTCCCTCAGCGCCCCTACCCTGCGGGAAGGCGTTCGCGTAGCGTCTCGTAGAGAAGCGCCTATGCGTTTCAAAATCATTATAAAGCTTGACATTAACATTGATGTCAAGCTTTAGCCTGAGAGAGTCCCTGTAAATTCACCTCTCATGCTTTACCCCCAACGTTTCACCCAATTCACCAGAGAACACGCAGATATCTTAGCAGCCCTAGTTTGTGGCTTCCTGTTATTTCTCGGATGGTTCGCCTTGCATCTCGGCGCTTTGGAATTAGCGCTGCTGCTACTACCTGCTGCTTATGTAATTGGTGGTTACGAAAGTGCGCGGGAGGGACTAACTACCCTTTTCCAAGAAAAAGAACTCGATGTAGATTTGCTGATGATTGTCGCCGCCCTTGGTGCTGCTAGTCTCGGCTTATGGCGGAGAGAATATCATTTAATTATTGATGGGGCAATTTTGATTCTCATCTTTGCCATCAGTGGCGCACTCGAAGGCTACGCCATGCAGCGAACTGAGCGCAGTATTCGGAGTTTGATGAGTTTGACGCCAGATACAGCAAGGGTTTTGCTTCAGGGAAGGGAAGAGGAAGTTCCTATTAGTCAACTAAAAGTTGGTGATGAAATTGTCGTCAAACCTGGAGAGTTAATTCCTACAGATGGAATTATCGTGTCTGGTTACAGCACCATTAATCAAGCTGCAATTACAGGCGAGTCTTTACCCGTGGAGAAAACAGTGGGCGCAGAAGTGTTTGCCGGTACACTCAACGGCTATGGTGCATTGCAGATTAAAGTCCACAAACCAGCCCAAAGCAGTTTAATTATGCGGGTGATTCGTTTGGTGGAACAGGCGCAAACACAAGCCCCTCCTTCCCAAGAATTTATCGATCGCTTTGAAAAAGGATATGCCAAAGTCATTGTAATAGCTGGGATATTACTGGCAACTTTACCGCCATTCCTCTGGGGTTGGGATTGGGAAACTACTATTTATCGTGCCCTTACTTTCTTAGTGGTAGCTTCTCCCTGTGCGTTGATGGCTGCAATTATGCCCACCCTACTTTCAGGAATTGCCAACGGTGCAAGACAAGGGATTTTGTTTAAGAATGGCGCACAGTTAGAGAAGATTGGCAAAGTTCGAGCGATCGCATTTGATAAAACTGGTACTCTCACAACAGGACAAGTGCAAGTATTCCAAGTCGTTTCAGCTAGTAAATACACACAAAATGATGTATTAAAAGCCGCTGCAAGTGTGGAATCATCTTCCGAACATCCCATCGGTAAAGCAATTGTGCAAGCCGCTGCTGATTTAAATTGGGCTGGTGCAGTCGAAGTGCAAGCCATACCTGGACAGGGAATTGTGGGAATCGTCAAAGAAAAACAGCTGATTGTCGGAAATGTCACTTTTGTGGAGCAGTATGTCACAAATTTACCCGAAAAATTGCAGCAAATGGCTCAATCTTTTGAGCAAGAAGGTAAAACTGTGGTTTGGGTAGCACAGGGGGCAGAGGTGATGGGTATCATTGCCATTGCAGATGAGGTGAGAGTGCAAGCAGCCGCAACCATAACCCGTTTAAAGAAACTGGGAGTTGAACAAATTGTTATGTTAACCGGAGATAACAAGGAAACTGCCCAGAGTGTCGCCAAAGCAGTAGGAATTGAGTGGGTGTATGCTCAACTCTTGCCAGAAGATAAGCTCGACGTTATTCGTCATTTACAACAAAAGTATCAAACTGTGGCAATGGTAGGCGATGGCATTAATGATGCACCAGCTTTAGCGCAAGCATCTGTGGGTATAGCAATGGGAGTATCCGGTAGCGATGTGGCATTGGAAACCGCAGATATAGTACTGATGGCAGACAAGTTAGAAAAAATTGCCGTGGCGATACATTTGGGTAGGCGATCGCAATCCATAGTTAAACAGAATATAGTTGTAGCCTTGGGTTTTATTGTCTTGCTTTTAGTGGGCAACTTTCTGGGAAATATTAACTTACCCATCGGCGTCATTGGCCATGAAGGTTCCACAATATTAGTCACCTTGAGTGGTTTAAGATTGCTCAAATAAACTACTCTTCTTTTTTTTCCCGCCTCCTCTAGCTTACCCCTCTTCTGTCACTCTCCGGCATTAGCAAGTAGTAACTAAGTGAAATTATCCAGAAGCATAACAGGGTTTAAATTGATTCATTTCACTAATTAATTGATTGAATCCCAGCAATAAATT
>JAHHHB010000108.1 GCA_019359545.1 Desmonostoc geniculatum HA4340-LM1
GCAGTATTCGTCCACAAATTTTACTGTGGGTGCGGGTGGGCGAGGCTCAACCATACTCTCTGTCTGGTGTTTTTGCGATCGCTCCTAATTATACTTTGTCGAGAGTGATAAAAGAGGGTTAATCAATAGTAGGGGGAGTGGGGAGTGGGGAGTGTGGGGAGTGTGGGGAGAAAGAGAATTTATACTTCGGAAGTTGAATTAATGGAAACCAACTGATTTAAAGTTCGGCTGAGTAAGGAAGCCCAATACAGTAGACTTCTTGCATAAGTCGGGAAAAGGGAAAGGGGGAAGGGGAAAAAGTTCTGTATTGTTCCCTTCCCCTTTAACCTTTACCCTTTTCCCCCCTGTTGCAAAAAGCACTTTTGCAAGAGGTCTAGTCATAAGGATGTTGGGTTTTGCTGTCGCTCAACCCAACCTACTTTTCTGAATTCTTTTAGCGCAGCGGGGCGTAGCCCATTCTGAATTCTGAATTCTTATTTAATCTTCATCAAGTGCCGGAAAAGCTTCCTCAAATTGCCACAATCTATCTTTATTTTCAACGAACCAAATACGAGTTTCTGGAGTTAATTTACTCCAAATGTCTTCAGCAGGAACATGAGGAGATGCATATTGGTACTGCTTACCAAGTGATTTGAGATTGTCCGCTACACGACTGGGAATTCCGAATTCTTCCCAGTCAATTTTTATATTTCTCCCAGAAACTCCCGCTGTGGGATCGAAAATCAATTGTGCAGATCTGACTAAATCAGCAAAGTGTTTCGGTTTGAGTTTGGTGATTTCCTGAAGTAGTGATTCGTTATGCTCTGGAGACATTGTACTAGCAGTGGTGAAGATTAGTAGTGTGTTAAATCAGTCAACAGTTGAACGATTTTTCGGTTGGAAATTGTAAATTATTGAACACTAGTAACTGTTCACCAATAACTGTTTTTAATTCCCAACTCAAACTTCCATCGCTGATAACTGATTTTTGAACTTACTGGCAGAGATTTTTATCCCAATGTTTGTAGTTTAGTGCCGAGTCGCTAATTTCATTATGACTAATATTATTCAACTAGAACCGTCACAGCGGCGATCGCAATCAACATTTCATCATTTTGATCGTTGAGTTCCGGAATCGCTCGCCCTTGAACTATCATCCCCCCAGATTCTACAGTGAGAGTCTTCCGGCCAAATGGTAGTACGGCTAGCACTTCCTCTTCCCTAACTTTTTCTGGGTATGGTACTGCGACTTGAACTTCCACAATCATTTCATTGGGATGACTTAAACCAGCCACTTCCCAAACACCGGGTAAAGCATTATGAGCGATCGCATTGCGTACCGCCCTAGATGCTGCTACTGTCGGTTCTTGTCCATGCTGATCTATTCCCATTCCCATTTCAATTATCAACCGTTTACGCGCCATTGCAACCTCCGGCAAATTTTGCACCTTGGATCGAATACAAGCTATCTTAGGGCACAGCATTGCTCATAGGCGTCAACTTAAGCTCAAACGCCTGTCCCACATACCTTTTACCCCCCTTAATCCCCCCGATGGATTGGGGGGAAAAAGAAATCCGGTTCCTTCCCCTTTACAAGGGCAGGGTTAGGGTGGGGTGACGAGGTGAGTAACCGTAAGTGAATGAAGGGTTTCACGTTAAGTTGACACCAATGAGCATTGCTGTGCCCCTACTGTGTATCATCGATTGCATCAAAACGGGAAGTTCTAATCTTTATAGCAAAAACCTTGGTGGTTAGGACATTAACAGATGATAAAACCTAGACACAAAAAGACTTTTCACCCAGCGATGCACTGAGCTTGCCTAAGTGTCCCCAGTATTGAGTCCCCAGTCCCTTGCCATATCTACTCAAGGAGATTTCATCCCCTCGAAATCCTTAGAGCGTATGCAACAACCTACTCAGGCGCTCTGAGTAGCTTTTCATTACCTTGATGGCAAACATGGGTGTTTCCTGAACGGCAAAGAGAAACCCTTTTTCATCAAGGAAAGCAAGTTTGGAGTCCGTCTTGGCGATCGCTGTGTAAGTTCTATTTTTTACTCCTACAAGTATGCCCACACCAAAAACTTCGCCCGTCTCAATGGTTTCTACAACCTTACCATTGACTAATATATCCACTTCTCCTTCCACAATGCCGTACATAATATCACCAGGCTGTCCTTCTTCAAAGATGACTTCGCCTAGTGAAAATACTTTAGGATTGGGTTGTTTTTGAAATATACTGACTGTGACTACAGGACTTAGCATTAGAGCAACCCCAAAATTCTTAGTTTTTGAATGAAATCTTTGGATAGGCACCATGAGAACCCAGAAAAGTATACTACTTTCTGTTGGTTAACTCCAATCTCCGCAATATTTCCGATTGGTTAAGGATTGATTAACGAGTATTAAAGGTAGATTCATCCAGTTCAAATACTCGTCAACGTCGATTCATTGAGTTCAAATCCTCAATAATTGTTTCAAGATTGTTAAGAGAAAGACAGTCATCAAGAAAGACGAAGAACTTAAACAGACATTAACAATTCAAAATTCAAAATTCACGCATTAAAGACATTTTCAGTCAGAGATTTCAACCCCCACTGAAAATACGTTACGTATATAAGTAGGCGTCTTCAACCCTCGGATTTGGGATAAAATACAAAACTTTTCTTTTCCTAAACAGCGATCGCTTGCCAGTTAATCAACTAAGCGATCGCTTTTATTTCATCTACTTTGTAATTGCTGCTAGAATTGGTACTTCACTATGCAAAATTAAAAATCCGATCGGTTTTAACTGATGACTTGGAAAATTTAACTATGGAAAAACAAGCGATACAAGTAATTGGAGGTGGACTAGCTGGCACAGAAGCAGCTTGGCAAATAGCCCAAGCCGGAGTACCGGTGATTTTATATGAAATGCGTCCAAAGCGCTTTAGTCCTGCTCATCATACAGAACATCTGGCAGAATTAGTGTGTAGTAATTCCTTTGGGGCAATGGCAAGCGATCGCGCTGCTGGATTATTGCACGAAGAATTACGTCAGCTTGGTTCGATTGTAATTTCCAAAGCTGATGAACACGCCGTTCCTGCCGGTGGTGCATTAGCGGTAGATCGGGGACAATTTGGCCAAGATTTAACTCAAACTTTATCGAATCATCCTTTAATTGAATTCCGTCGGGGTGAAGTCCAAGCAATTCCTGAAGGAATTGTGGTTTTGGCAACCGGGCCTTTAACCAGTCCTGATTTAGCAGAAGATTTGCGCCGCTTTACGGGAATGGAATACCTCAGCTTTTTTGATGCAGCTAGCCCGATTATCGTGGGAGAATCAATAAACCGTGACATTGCCTTTATGGCATCACGTTATGACAAAGGTGAAGCTGCTTATCTCAACTGCCCAATGAATAAAGAACAGTATTTGCGGTTTAGAGAAGAACTCTGCAAAGCTGAACAAACAGAACTCAAAGATTTTGAACGGGAAACGGCGAAATTTTTTGAAGCCTGTCTACCCATTGAAGAACTAGCACAGCGGGGAGAAGACACCATGCGTTATGGCCCCCTCAAACCAGTGGGTTTATCCGATAGTCGTAACGATGAACGTCCTTATGCTGTGGTGCAGTTGCGCCAAGAAGATAAAGCCGGTCAACTTTGGAACATGGTAGGATTCCAAACTAATTTGCGCTGGGGTGAACAAAAGCGCATATTTCAGCTCATTCCCGGTTTGGAAAAAGCCGAGTTTGTGCGGTTGGGAGTCATGCACCGCAACACTTTTATTAATGCTCCTCAGTTGATGTATCCCACTTTGCAATTTAAGGGGCGTCCAACTTTGCTCGCAGCTGGGCAGTTGATTGGTACAGAAGGCTACACAGCTGCGGCTGCGGGTGGTTGCTTAGCGGGAATTAATGCAGCGCGGCTAGCTTTGGGTAAAGAACCGTTGACTGTACCGCCAACAACAATGATGGGGGCGCTATTTGAATTTATTAGTTCCGCTTCGCCCAAACACTTCCAACCAATGCCGCCCAACTTTGGGATTTTTCCGGAATTAGGTGTGAAAATCAAAAATAAACAAGAGCGTTATGGACGTTACCGCGATCGCTCTTTAGCTGACTTAACAACCTGGAAAGCTGATAATTAATCACTATTGAGCATTGGGAATACTGAGTGAGGAGTTATTATTCTCCCTCATCTCCGGATTCCCGATTCCCGATTCCCGATTCCATGTATGCCTAACGCGGCGATTACACCCCCCAGCAATCCCCAAGTACCATCGGCAAATACATTGATGCGATGAATGTAGGTACGATGATAAGCGTACTGTAACCGTCTATCATTAACTTCTGTTTGATTTACAAGGTTTTCCACATATTTTTCAGCTTTGATCAGTGCTGCATAATCTAGGTTAAACCAATATAAGGATACTCCCACCACCGCCAGTCCTGGAAAAACCAAGGTAACTAAGAGAATTGCTATGCGTGCATTCATACACCCAACCAGCTAATACATCTGCTCAATGCTGGCATACATAATTAGTATTAAATTAATAATTAAGCTTTTATCGATGAATCAAAGCGTCAGTGTTGCTCCCAAGCTAGAAGAAGACACTTATGAAAATCCTGCTGTTACCAAACAACAGTTATTTCTAAAACAATCAATTGTTCTTGCCTTGGAAATATTTCTAGCATTGCCTGTGGGCTTACTGCTAGCAAAGTTTCACATTGGTGGGATTGCTTGGATATTTGCTGGGATTGCAGCTGGTACAGTGGTTCTCCAAGGGTGTCGAGTTTTTTATGAAAATTCTCCGAAACCTAACCGTACTGCCAGAAAAGTCGGAATGGCACTTGTCGGCTTAACTGTTGGGGCTTCCAATGCTCACGCTAATCTAGCTAATGTTGCTTCTGGTATTCCCATCTTTATTTTTCTCACCTTATTTCTGTTGCTGAGTGGCAGTTGCATTGGTTACATTTACTCACGCGTCAGCAAAACCAATTTATTGACAGCAATGCTAGCTACAGTTCCTGGTGGTGTGGGAATCATGGCAGCGATCGCAGCTGATTACAATAAAGATGTTACCTTGGTTGCTTTAGTTCAAGCGATTCGCGTTACCTTAGTAGTTCTTCTGTTTCCCTTCATCGCTAGAACATTAGTTGGTAATGACTGGAATCTGCAAACGCTGCCCGTCAAAAGTACTTTGCTCAATTTCGATCCATCTCAACTAGGATTACTTTTATTACTACTCTTAATCACGGCATTAGTAGTTTATCCAGCTATATTATTCAAAATTCCCGCTGGTGATTTTTTTGGTGCATTGTTAATTGGTATTGGGTTTAATCCTTTGCTAAATTCGCTGCCTTTTGTGAGTGATATTAGCTTTAGTCCACCGCCCTTAATTAACTTATGCGGTCAAATGCTGTTGGGAATTACTATTGGTGAGTATTGGGGAGACAAACCCAACTTTACCAAGTGGACTATCGGCTATGCTTTCATGTCTGTGACAATGACCCTCGCCAGCGGAGCGATCGCTGCTATACTTGCCATGCAATTAACTTCTTGGGACTGGTTAACCTGTCTTTTAGTTACAGCACCAGGAGGCTCAGCAGAAATGATCTTAGTTTCTCTAGCATTAAATCATCATGTTGAAATTGTCACAACTGGTCATTTAGTGCGACTAATTGCAATTAACAGTTCCTTACCTCTTTGGGTGTTTTTGTTTCGCCGTCTGGATGAGCAACTTTCAAAACCTTAAAATTTCCCGCTCATATCCATCTGGTGTTGGTTCAATTTCCCATACTAAACCCTCTCCTGGCTCCAGTTCTACATCGATATAAAGCCGATCGCTAGCTTCTGTTGCTGTATCCTCATTATTAGGAAAAGGTTGCAAATCTTCGGTTAATAGTCTGAGTTGAAATCCCACGGGAATCATTGCATCGGGATTGGCATTTCGCAACTCAAAACGCCATACATTCTCTGTTAAATTATCTCTAGGAAATACACGCAACTCGTAGGTATAATCGGCGATGGCCAACTGTCGTGAAAAACATACATTTGATTCTGCGTTTTCTCGACTTCGCACACCACGAGGAGCTAATTGTAACGTAGTCATTCCCCAACCAAGCTGTTGGGCGAAATTTGATACTCCTGCTTGCAACCATTGTTGAATTGACCACTGTTGTGATAACCCTTGGCGGCGTTCGTACAACTGCTGACGCCAACCGCCATGTGCTAATAAGGCTCCCCAAAGTTCAAAGGGAATTGCTAAACGAGGAAAAACTACTTCAGCATTACCCAGCCGTTCTAGTAAGTTTTCTGCCTGTGCTAAAGGTAATTCTGGTAAAGGTGTTACTGAGGCGCGTAAAATTTCCTCTGGACAAAGTTGACGAGTAATCCACAAACCATTAATGTTTTTAATTAAGTCATTCTCATCTAAACAGTAAGTGCGATCGCCTCGATCGTACACTCCTTTGGTTTTCAATTGACAATGAGTTGTATACCCCCAAACACTCATCCAGCCACCATTAGGATTCACCAGTACTCCGATGTAATAATCAGCAACCCAATTGGGAATATCCACCCATTCCTGGGGTACGCGCAATTCTGCTGTGTCAATTGCCGTTGTGGGAATTAATACTAATCGTAACCCCTCACAGGCGATCGCAGTTCCATTAACAAATTCCCAAAAGCTAGGTAAGGCAGCTATTTGAGTCCAAACTCTCGCCCTGGGAAATTGCTCCTCTCTCAACCAAGGTAAAAATGCATCTAGGCACATTTGATTAAGATAACCTCGCCAGCGTCCACCGGATGAAGAAAAAGCTGTTAATTCCTCGGTGTGAGAAGATAGGGAAATTTCCAAGGTTAGCTGTTCTGGAATTGAGAGTACATCATAAGTCATTGTCAAGACTCCACTGGCGATGAGAGAACAAGAGGACGGTAGTGAGCAATCAACCATTCTTCTAGAGAATTGCTCATACTGTCGATTACGTCAGATGTCACAGAAATATGCAGTGTTTTTTGACTCCACTGAGCTAACTCCATTAGCAAAGTCTTTTTGATTTTAGTTAATTGGCGAGAAACTGTGTATTGCTTGACTCCTAGCTGTTGGGCAATATCTTGCTGGGTCAATCCGTGCTTGTAGTAAGTTTGCAGAAGTACTTGGGACGGGGTATCTAATTTTGCCAGTGCATCGCTTAAAATCCGATTAATTTCCGTACTCCGCAATGCAATATTTTCTGCTTCTTCTTGGATAATTATTTCATTTAACACCGATTCTTGAAAATTGTTTGTCAAGCGATCGAGCAAATCACCCGTTTCTTGTCCAGGTACGGGGATATCGAGGGAAACAGAGGTGGGATATTGATAAAAACGCACGGCTTTAGCACTAGCAATTAGCCAAGATTCCACACTTTCTAGAGTGCAAGCTGGACTAGAAGAATTGAGTTGACTCAGACGTTCAGTGTTGTAAAGTTGGGCGATCGCCTGTAATCTTGCCTTATCTGGTTTAATCAGTTTGTGAGCAGTTGCGATATCATTGGGCGTGTAAAGTTGCAAGAAACAATTCCAAGCCAAAACATAACGCCCAAGCATTTGCGATGGATACCCAGCCTGTTGGAGAGATTCCACCAATCGCTTTTGACTGACTTTGTGCAGCAATCCCCAGTCATTACAAATATCAACTTCTTGCTGTTGACGTAACAAATCTTTGATTAAATTACTAAAAGTAAATTCAGCATAAATTTTCAAATTTGAACTTAATTGCGGGTTAAAGCCTTTAAGAACTTTGTCAATGCGAGCGATCGCTGTTTGGAAAAAATCGGCGATCGAATGTTGACTTAGTACATTCATCTTCATTTTTCTCGCAACCCAGTAGCAGACTTCCTGCAAATAAGCTGTAATATGAGCAACAGCCATCGGACTTGCCTGCATTTGCCAAACCCGATGCCAGTAAATAGCCCAAAAGGTTTCAGACTCCTGCAAAGAAGATTGCTCTAAACAATTGTGCATACTTCGCCGCAGCTTGTTGTCAGTAACCCAACGGTCAAAAACATCACCTTTAAACCGCACAAATGTGGAAAAAAGTTCAATAATATGTTGTCTTGAATACATAAAATTTTTGCTTTTATAGAAATAGCGAATAAATTTCAACTACTTTCTTCTACTGATACTTCCCTGAAATTTAGCAAACTTTGTCGCTCAACCAACCTAATTTTATTGAACCCTGTTGCTATATAGTAGAGTGCATGATGACGGTACACAAATTTGTAGGGGCGCATAGCTATGCGCCCCTACGTTGTAACTGACGAAAGCAATAAATACTATATGCCTATGTGAGATTCTTTAGAAAAAATTATGTTCGCTGCATAAATATAATAATTGTAGATGATATCTAATGTGCGTCCAATTTACATATTTTATAGTTAAGACCGTCACTAATGATTCATTGGACAAATAACAAATGACAAATGACTAAATTGGTAGTTTTGAAATTTGGCAAAGGCAGTTTTGAGGCTGGGTTTCCAGTTACTCTGCAAATTGGAGAAGAAAATAGCCGCCCTGAAACTGAAGTTATCGGCGAACTACCGTCAGAGAAAGAATTACCGCTAAATTTTAATTGTTGGCAAACAATTTATCGTCATCTAGATTTTTCTGCTCGTCCCAAAGGACTGCCAAAACTCCAGAAACCAATTTCAAGTCAACAAGAGTGTTTACAAGCAGCAGAAAAACTGCGCGATCGCCTCAATCAATGGCTGCAATCAGAAACCTTTCGCAGCATCCGTGAGAAGTGGCTTGAAAAACTGCAAACATATGACCAAATTCGAGTAATTTTACAAACTGAAGATTATCAACTGCAAAAGCTTCCTTGGCATCTTTGGGAATTAATAGAACGCTATCCAAATGCAGAAATCGCCTTGGGCGCTCCTAGCTATGAAAAAGTGAGTTTTATTCCGAAATCCACAACAAAAGTTAAAATTTTAGCATTGTTAGGTGATAGTCATGGAGTCGATATAGCTACAGACAGTCTCAAGAAAAACCTCAAGGTTCTCTCTCAGATGAATCGTTGTTGAAGTTATCGCTTTTATCAACTTGGTGTCTTTGGCAAGAAATTATCTGGATTTTGGCATGGTCATTAACAGCTAGCAAAAAATGGTATTTGGTATGATGCTTTGACAAGCTTAGCCGAACTTCGTCTGACAAATTCCCAAGATTCACAACTAACTGAAGACTGGGAAAATCTACTCAAAGAAATTAAACTAGAAAAATTGGCAACAAAACTTCTGATTGGGACAAACTTTAGAGGATGTTTGAAAAGCGTTTATAGCTATTTTCATTTGAATGAGGTACACGCTAAGGTAGCACAGCTGTCATAGGTGTCAACTTAAGCTTAAACGCTTGTCCCAGATACCTTTTACCCCCCTTATATCATGTCCGGCTAATCACTTATCATTAAAATGTCTCCGTGTAAGAGCGTCCCCGTGTCCCCGCGTCAGCCTAAATCATAAGTCTTTTACCGGACATGATATTAATCCCCCCAATACATCGGGGGGAAAAAGAAATCCAGTTCCCTCCCCAATACATACGGGGAGGGTTAGGGTGGGGTAACGCGGTGAGTAACCGTGAGTGAATGAAGAGTTTCACGTTAATTTGACACCGATGCACAGCTGTGCGCCCCTACGGTAACCTGTACCTCACCAAGCTGCAATCTGCTGTAATAATACCCCCCTGTAGTCCCCCTGATGCTTTGGGGGGACGGCGATAGCCGGGGGGGGAATTATATGCAGCTTTACAAATAAAGGGTATTAACCCTTGAAAAGAGGATTAATAATATGCTCCTACAAGGCTGTAAGTCAGACTAGCTAATACTAATAAGGTAACAATTACATAAATAAATTCTCGCTTCATTAGAAAAACCAATAGAGAAATAATCACTCGTAAAATTGGAGTGGCAATTAATAGTAATAGTCCCAGTTGAATAATACCGCGTAGGCGTAGCCCGCCGTAGGCATCGCTACCTGATAAAACTGCTTGCACTACACCTCCTGGAGAGCGAAATTGCAATGGTTCTCCCTGAAAAAAGTGATATTCCGCAGGTTCAGCGCCGTGATGAATCAAATAGAGGATACCCCCCAATAAAACTACAGCACTAGCTATCAAAACCCCATATTTAAGCAGGTTACTTAACAAATATTCTAATTGTTGCTCACTTGATGTTTTCGTATCGATTTCCGAACTATCCGGCAATTCTGCCACTGTGCTAACTTGCTGTGGTTCCAACTTGTCAATATCAGAGTGTGAATTTTCCTGTGGTAAGGTTAGTGCAATTACTTTACTCTCTGCCTGTGTCGATGATGCCCAGCGAAAACCAGCATTCAATTTATACATTTTACAGCCCCCCTATTAAATTGTTGTAGACCATCTTTAAAGCCATTACCACCAGTACAAGACTGAAAATAGTTCTTAAAGTCTGTGTTTGAGTCCCTGCAAGGACTCGTGCGCCCAAAAAAGCACCAGGTAATACTCCCAACATTACTGGCATGGATAGTCCCGGATCGATGTAACCTCGTGCTAAGTAAACTCCAGCTGAGGCTGCTGCCGTCACACCGATCATAAAATTGCTAGTGGTGGTAGAAACTTTGAAGGGTAGGCGCATAGCTTGATCCATCGCCAACACCTTAAATCCGCCAGAACCAATACCCAGCAATCCAGAAAGCACCCCAGCTAAAATCATCATGCCAAATCCTATTGGTACTGAATGAACTTGATAAGACATCAGTCCATCAGGAGTTGGATAACTGTTATTGAGTTTTAGATAGTTTGCTAAGGGATCTGGGGGTTGATCTTCGGTATTTTCTATTCTGGGTCGTTGTGAAAGGTATGCTGAATAAATGAGGACGATCGCCAATACAACAGTGAGCACTTTCACAGACACAAAAGTAGCAATCATAGCACCAGCGATCGCACCGATAGTTGTCCCTACTTCTAAAAACATTCCCAATCGCAAATTGGTATAGCCTTTTTTAATGTAAGTAGATGCTGCACCCAAAGAAGTAGCAATTACAGATACTAGGGAAGCACCAACAGCATATCGAAGATCGACGCCAAATACTGAAGTTAATAAAGGAACAATTACTACTCCACCCCCTAACCCAGTTAACGCCCCTAAAAAGCCAGCGCTAAATGAACCAATCCAAACTAGTAAAGAAAATTCTAAAATTGACAAATTTCATACCTCTTTTTTTTACATGTATATCAAGATGCCAAAATAATTTTTGTATTCTTTAAAACTTAAATGCCAAGTTGGTTACTGTTGACAGGTTGAGTGGTTCATATTCTTGGGGAGGTGGGGAGATGGGGAGATAAGGAAAATAACTAATGACTAATAACTAATGACTAATGACTATTTAATAAATGAAGTAGAGTTAAGCTACCACTATCCACAATGATAAAAGTGCCTAATCCTATTAAGACAAAAGGCATAAAATCGTTATTGTAGATGCACGAGTTACTAATGCACCTACTAAGAAAGCTTGAAAAAGAATCCAGAATCCAGAATCCAGCAATCAGCAATCTTTATTGATCCGTCAGTCGTACAGAATACCTGGCTGAATTATGACCACTGATATTATGTTCGCTTGAATACCTATCATTTAGAGTAGAGACGTAGCACTGCTACGTCTCTACAAGGGTTCTCGATAACTTTTCGCTTTATGGGTAGAGTATTCACCAATTCTGAATTCTGTTAGCGTAGCGGGGCGTAGCCCATTCTGACTCCTGAATTCTCTATTCTGACTCCTTTTTATTCGTTAGCTATTAACTTTTTTTCTTCGGGTAGTAGCGTCGTTTCATCCTTGGCGCGTTCTTCATCTACAGATTTGGCTGTAGTCAAATAGGGTTTAATAATTAGACTGACACCAATTGCCCAAGCTAATACAACCATCCAACCGGCGAGAATGTCACTGGGAAAGTGAACGCCCAAATAGAGACGACACCATGCAACAGCTATTACATATAAACTGCCGAAGATGAAAACCAATCTACGCCAAGGAGTAGCCCAACTTAAGATGAGCAAAATTGCAGCCATTGTTACACTGGTCATTGCATGATTGCTGGGAAATGCAAAACTAGACTCAGGTGCAATTGACTCCCACAATTGCGGACGAACTCGATGCATGAATTGTTTTGCTATGAGGTTGATGATGAAACTTCCCACTGAAGCAGTGAGTATATAAGCTAGCGATCGCCAGCGTTTTTGAAGTAGTAATATTAATGCGATGGCAGTGACAATTGGTAACCCCGTCCAAGGTGAACCAATGATAGCTAACATCACTGCTAAAACATCAAGTTGGGGGTTTGCTGTGGAGTGAACTGCTAACAGAATTGGCACATCCCAGGGGAAGCCAGCTTCATTTTCCCATAGCTTCACTGCCAAGATTTCAAACACCTGCAAAGGCAAGTATACTCCGATTAACAGTAGTAAGAGCGATCGCCAACGGGCAATCAATAAATTTTTCAGAAAAGAAAGGGGTGATTGACTTTCTTGATTGGGTTTTTTAACACTTTGCATATTCTGACTCCTGAGTACTTTATTTCAATCAAGTATTAAATGTCATCTATTACTAGTTAATACTTTTAGTTGAATCTTGAGAAGTTCCACAATATTTACAGTACGGCAAATGTTTATAAGTAAGATGATGACAGTTTTCGCATTCTAAATATTGATAATAACCGCAATGTGGACAGTGGCGATCGCTACGTCGAATTTTCTTAGCACAATTGACACATAGTGATTTTTGAACTCTGTTAGCTGCTTGGACTTTAGCATTAAAGACAAATTTTTGAAAAAACTTGATAATTCCAAAACCAACAAGTGGAATTAGCAAGATATAAACATAATTGATTAAGAAAAGCAACCCGCCAAAAAGATAGCTAACTATATCAAATAGAAATTGAAATAGTGCCCCGATTTGGAGAAATTCAAATATTTTAACTAACAGCGGTATGAAGAATATAACTAGCAAATGCCAGCTAATTAATGAAACTAGTCCATATCCTCTTCCTTGGGCAAACCTGTGAACTGATAAGGCGATGATAATCAGTGGTAAAAGAAAAAGTGACTGAAAACCAAGTTGAATACTTGGATACCAAAACGATGCTTTTTGATAGCCTTTTTCAACTGTTGTAAATTGATTTTCATCCTGGATAAACGCAAGAAAACTAGTGCTTTCTGGTTTCGTCAATAATTGATTTTGAAGATTGGAATTTTCCTGTTTTAGGGTAGAAATTTGGCGGTTATTTCGGTCTAACTCCTGTTTCGCTTTTTCTGCACTGACTTGATTAATTGATTGTTCAGGAGGTTGACCTGCAATTTTTTCTAAAAGAGTCGAATCATATTTAGCACGAATATTGGCATTAGTTTGTTCAAGGTTACTTATTTTTATTTGTTTCTGCTCAATATTTTTGATGATTTGCTGATTTTGGGAATTGTTAATTTTATCTTTATACTCGCCATATTTTAAGCACGTTTGTTCGACTTTACCGAGATGTCCTGTTTCCCTTTGTTGATAGTTTTGCTGAAAACTGAATTGATTGTTTGGGCTATAGGGAAATGAAAGCTTGACAATCTCATAGTTTTTATCTTTAGTCTTTTGTACCCGGTAATTTTGCCACTCTGAATAACATGGATAAGCCTCTGCCGGACTGATGTGCCATCTACTAATATCATCGAGTCCTATAAAAACATTGATTAAGATAAAAATATCAATAAAAATAATGACAATCAAACTTACCTTATTAAGTGGTTCGTTGTTGATATTTCTTGATTTACTAAAAAATTGATTTAAAAGACGGCGAATTCTGGCAAACATCTTGTTTTTTAATAAATGGTAATTTAATCAAGATTAATTTTACGCGATCGCCTGTAATTCCAATTCTTTATAAACTTACACTGAATAATTCTTAACTATTTCTTCCTTTGCGTTCTTCTCTACGAGATGCAAGACGTAGCTTGCTTCCCAGGAGTATGCGTCCTTTATCGTTCGTTTAATAAAAATTAACTGTATTTCAGAGGAAAGTGGGTATAAATATAAGCTTTTGGGTAGCACATTTGTGCTACCCTGATTAAACTTATTTCGCAGCGAAGTAGGCTTCTAGTGCCTCAGAACCACCAATTAATTTACCACCGATAAATACTTGGGGAACTGTTGTCGCACCTGTAACCGCTCGTAAAGAACGTGTGGTAATATCTTTGCCTAAGGTAATTTCTTCGTAATCCATCCCATGTTCCTTGAGCATCGCCTTAGCACGAGCGCAGAACGGACAACCCACCTTTGCAAACAGAGAAACTACTTCTGGCTTGGCTGCTTGCGGGTTTAGATATCTGAGCATTGTTTCAGCATCAGACACCTTAAAGGGATCTCCTGGTTCGTCTGGTTCAATAAACATCTGGTTAATTACACCATCTCTTACCAGCATAGAATAACGCCACGATCGCTTACCAAATCCCAAGTCTGATTTATCTACCAGCATTCCCATGCCTTCAGTAAATTCACCATTTCCATCGGGAATTAGTGTAATATTTTCTGCTTCTTGATCCTTTGCCCATTCGTTCATCACAAAAGCATCATTCACAGAAATACAAATAATGTCATCGACACCATTTTGTTTGAAAACCTCAGCCAACTCGTTGTAACCAGGCAGGTGAGTTGATGAACAAGTGGGAGTATAAGCACCCGGTAAGGAGAAGACAACTACTGTCTTATTAGCGAATAACTCATCAGTTGTGACATCCACCCACTGGTTATTTTGACGTGTATGAAAAGTGACATTGGGAACTCTTTGTCCTCGACGATTAGGCAACATAATTTTCCTTCCTCAAGTAATCAATACCAGTAATATCCTAATTTAGAATTCAGAATTCAGAATTCAGAATTGGTGAATACTCCACTGATGAATGAATGGAGTTTTAATCAGTTAGAATATTTGAATTTCGTTTCGTCCAAAATAGACACTAATATTCATTATCTAGTTGGACTCCAATTCATTCTGAGTTCTGACTCCTGACTTCTGAATTCTTCTTGATAAATGGAGCGATCGCTGCTACAAATTCGGTTGTGTTAGCTACAGCAAATAGTTGCATAATTCCTAGTTTTAATACTTGCTAAAAAATCATCTGTGGATGAATCAACTCGTATCCAGCTTCTTTGAGCTTTTCATTAGATACCCAAGCATTATATGGACGGGTACTCGTGATGGAAGTATCCCATATAACTTTAGGTAAATTATGTTTTGCAAATAAGCCATCTAGCAAATCTCGACTTGTCAGATGTGCGTCATCCACTAAATTATAAATGCCTTGCAAGCGACGGTGACGGGCAAATTCGATCGCACCAACAATATCATCCAGGTGAATCCAATTCGTGATATCCTCGCCAGTGCCGGGACGGGTTGCACCAGAATATCTACCAAATATTTTCACCAATTCCCTGCCAGTTCCATAAATTCCTCCTAAGCGGAAGATACAAACCCGCAGATTTTCGCTAGATGCTGATAGCAATATATCCTCAGTTTTGCAGAGAATTTGGGCATTTAAATTAGCAGGTGCAACCGGTGTTTCTTCGTCTACCCAGACACCATTTCTGTCACCATACACTGCATAACTTCCTGTGTATATTAATTGTTTCACACTGGGAATATGCCGCAAGACGGAAACTACAGCATTGGCAGTTTGCAGATAAGTTTGTTCATAAACCTCCGCACCCTTTGCACCAACACTCAAAAGTACAACATCTTGATTTTGTAAAACTGATTTTAGCCTATCTAAATCATTACCTTTGGTAACTACAACTTTTTGAGCTACTGATTGTAGTACAGGAACACGCTCAGGGGAAGTTGTGGTTGCACTGACAACAAAATTCATATTTTGCTGCCAATATTGAGCAACTTTATAACCAACATAACCACAACCAATGATTGCAACGTTCATGGCAAAGTAGACGCAAATAAATTAAACTACTCATTGGAGAGAATAGTCAGAATTCAGGGATCGAAATTCAGGAGTCAAAACAGTTAAAAAATCATGAGAATATTTGATGAATGAATATATCAATCATACTAGACTCATGAACAATTCTGGCTTCTGACTTCTGGGTGCTGAATTCTTACAGAGAAGATTCTCGATTTAGGAGACTGAAATTCAATAAATTTCACAGTCCATATCCAAAAGTCAATAGCCAATAAGACAGGGAATCTAACTAATGGCTAATGACTATTAACTATTTTGCTAACTCGCTCTCAATGGCGTTAATTAATTCTGGTGAAGATGGGTGAATACTACTTTTAAATCGAGCTACCACTTCACCTTGCTTATTCACTAAAAATTTTTCAAAATTCCAAGCAACAGCCTCCGATGGCTCAACAGCTTTGGTAAGTCGCTCATAAAGTGGGTGCTGCTGTGAGCCTTTGGCATGAATTTTATCGAATAATTCAAAGGTAACACCATATTGACTTGTGCAGAATTTCACAATTTGTTCATTGCTTCCGGGTTCCTGGTCCCCAAAATCGTTACAGGGGAACCCCAAAACACGTAACCCGGCTTCTTTGTACTTTTGGTTCAAGTCTTCTAACCCGTTGTATTGGGATGTATAACCGCAGTAGGAAGCCACATTCACGATTAAAAGTACTTTTCCTGCGTAGTCGTTTAATTGTTTGTCTTGACCGTTGATGGTTTTGACCACGATATCAGAAATTGCGTTACTCATCTGGAATCGGAATAGATAGGGAATATTGCCAAGTTTCCCATATTACAGGTACTTTGAACTCGGTTTAGTTGAGAAAAATAGTAGTTGGGTAGGGAATGGGGAATGGGGAATGGGGACTGGGGACTAGGAAATAAATAATTTAGTATTCGTAGGGTGCGTTACGCGAAACGCTAACGCACCCTATGGCGTGGCAAGATTAAAATGTTGCAATAAATTTTCTTGTAGTGTCAAATTTTCAGCCCGCACCGGACGGGCGAGACGCCCATCCCACAAGAGGAAAGCCAATACACTATTTTAGCCTTGTCACACTAGTACGTATCTTTTCAAAAATCAAATAGTAGTCCTATATTTAGGTAGGACTTACGGAACAACTCTCTGAAACTCTTATTCCTCCGTGTCCTCTGCGTCCTCTGTGGTTTGATTTTCCGTTACCTGTGCGTAAGTCCTGTTTAGGAATACTTTCTCAATACCCAATACCCAGTCCCTTAACTAGCGATCGCCTCTAAGTAAACTTGTGATAACCTGTTTGTAAATTGCTCGATTAATCCGCTATTTCCGGAGAAATTCTGGAAATCTGCGTCACTTTTAATCCAAAAATCAATACCTTAGTACAGCCCAAGTACCAGCCTTACTCATCCGCGACCACGGTGTTACAGTTTGGGCATCTTCCCCTGAGTCTGCCCGTAATTACATTGAGTTGGTAGAATACATTTTTCGCTACATGGTAGCTGGTTGGAGAGTGGGGACTGGGGATTGGGGAGACGCGGGGACGCGGGGAATGACAAATGACAAATAACAAATGACAAATGACAAATGACTAACCAAACTATTCGCGTTATTGCCCGTGTTATTGCTTTGCCTAACAAAGTAGAAGAACTTAAAGCTGTATTGTTGGAGCTCATTGAACCAACCAGACAGGAACCAGATGCAATCAAGTATGAACTTTTGCAAAATCAGTATGACCCAACAGACTTTACTTTTGTGGAAGAGTGGACTTCTCATGAAGCCCTGAATACTCATATGGACTCACCCCATTTCCAAGCGGCAGCAGCCAAATTGGAAGGTTTGGTGGCTGCTGCACCAGATATCCGCCGTTACCATCTTTTGGCATAAGACAAACTTTACTGGTGTAGGGATCAATCTTTCCTGTAGAGTTTAAGCCTTACTTACGTATAACTTTACAAAAATTTTATAATACTTGTAGTGTTAATTCCACTTGTAATTATTATCCTACTTAGCTTTTAGTCTATTTTTAGTTAAGTTTAAAATATATTTTTTACGTAAAAATACAATATTCTTCGGTAGAAAATATAGATTCGGTATTAATATCCACATGTAGTGCAAAAATACAGTTAATTGCTTACTCAAAGCTTGAAAAAAAGCAAAACCAAGCTTTAGTCATTTCAAAAACCACACAAGTATGCAAACCCCATGTAAGGCTGAGTAAGTACATATTGTATTGGGATGCCCTACCCTAAGCTGTTGCACATTTGACTAGCATAATCGGTTAGCTGAAACTGTTGCATAATTGTGTGTTTTTAACAGAATGTACATCAGCTTTAGCTTGTTACATACTAATCAGATTTGCATACTTATTGAAATAGTGTGCTAATCAATAGGCCTTATTTTTTGGAGAATTAACTTCATGATTAACATAAAAAACCTCTCAATGACTGTTGCTGGATTATCATTGATGACAATAGGTACAGCTTTAGCTAGCGCCCCTGCGGCCTTAGCGGCAGTCATTGACTTTGATAGTTTGTCCGATTTTGAGATTGTTGATAACCAATTCCTGAGTCTGGGTGCAGACTTCAATGGAACAGCATCAATTCTCCAATTAGGATCGAGCTTAAATGCTCAATTTCCACCCGTATCAGGTAATAATGTAATTTATGACAATCCTTCTTTGGGTAGTGGAATAATCCGCATTGATGCTATCGATTCTTTTTGGTCATCTGTGGGTGGTTTTGTGACTGGAAACACAAATGTTACTTTGACTGCTTATAATGCTAGTAACTCTATTTTGGGTACAGCATCAACGGGCGGAGCTAACTTTGATGGTGCTGGTACAGGGTTATTACCTAATATATTTCTCAGCATCACTTCTCCAGATATCTCCTATGTTACATTTGAAGATAGTGGAAATACTTACACTATTGATAATTTTACATTTACCAAATCTGTTCCTGAACCCAGCGTTATGTTAGGGACATTATTGACATTTGCTGCTTTTAGTGCTAACTCTCTCCGCAAAGGAAAACGTCAGCAAGTTACAACGAAATCTTAGACTAGCTATCTGTTGATTTTTGCTCTAGCCTCTCATTTTGGGAGGCTATTTTATTTAAAATTGATATATTAAGTTTCAAGATTGAAGCGATCGCTCCAGAATCAAGGCAACATTCTGAAGTATCTTGAACAGCAAGGCCTTAGTCGAAAATTGAAAGCTGCAACATCTATGTGCCAATTGCTTGGAATGAATTGCAACGTCCCAACGGATATTTGCTTTTCTTTTGAAGGTTTTTCTGCACGCGGAGGAAAAACAGATCATCATAGCGATGGTTGGGGCATTGCTTTCTTTGAAGGAAAGGGATGCCGGATGTTTTTAGATGCCCAACCTTCTGTTGCTTCTCCGGTAGCGGAGTTTGTACGGAGTTATCCCATCCACTCAACCCATGTCATAGCCCATATCCGCAAAGCCACTCAGGGTGAAGTTGCCTTACATAACTGCCATCCTTTCCGCAGGGAATTGTGGGGTAAGTATTGGGTATTTGCCCACAACGGTAATTTACCAGATTTTCATCCAGAAAATATGGGCTTTTATCAAGCTGTAGGTGATACGGATAGCGAAAAAGCATTCTGCATGATGCTAGAAACATTACGAGAACGCTTTCCTGAAGGTGAGCCTTCCATTAAAGAACTCTATTCTGTGCTACAAGAAATTACTGATGTAATTGCCAGTTTAGGTATATTTAACTACTTGCTATCAGATGGAGAACACTTTTTTGCTTATTGCTCAACCAAACTCAGCTACATTGTACGCCAAGCGCCCTTTGCTGCTGCCCATTTGATTGACCAAGATATGACCGTGGATTTTCGGGAAGTGACTACCGAACGCGATCGCGTCGCCGTCATCGCTACTACTCCCCTGACTGACAACGAAGTTTGGACACAAATCCAACCCGGAGAATTGCTAGTATTTCAGGACGGGTTACCCCTAAAATATGCCCCTAGTTAACAGTGGGTGTAGGTTGGGTAAACTGATAATATTACTCAACAAATGCTCTGGTAGTTTTCTTGAAAATATCCGATCTAGCAACCACAATTTGATTTTGTTCAAATCGCAAGCCTAAGGATTCCCGATTTATTTTAGAAGTCGGGAATCTTATTATTTACTAATATTTATAATTACTATATTTCGTAGATAACACCTACATAGGTAGGGGCGTACAGCTGTACGCCCCTACAGTCAATTCGTTGCAAAAATATTTAAAAATTACATAACAACAATTTTACGCATTATCGTATTTTGCTGCAATTCACCTACTGAAAAACCGTTATAGGTTACCAACTTTTGAGAATAAATATACCCAACTTAGTTGTTACCAATTTATTTTTAAATCTATACCATTTTAATTGGTATAAAAATTAGATTTACATCCAATTATAACTGTATTAATATAGTAAAAATTAATGTGATAAATCTCATAGCTCAAAATATATATTGGCTATTATAAGCATTATTAAAAAATGTATTGCTCAGAGGATGTTTTAAAAGTCATGATTGATGTATCAAATATTTTTTACCCCACCCTAACCCTCCCCTTATAAAGGGGAGGGAACTAGATTAGATTAATATCCGGTCTCCCCCCTTTATAAGGGGGGATTAAGGGGGGTAATCATTCTATTAAAATCACAGCCAACCACTTTTAAAACATCCTCTAACAAAAAAATTATTTATTATGGCTGATACTGAATTACTATCGCTCATAGCAATTTTCTTTATAACAAGTGTCATAAGCGTCATTACAGGAAGCACTTCTTTAATTACCGTCCCTGTAATGTTGCAATTTGGTATTGAACCGCGTACTGCTCTTGCTACC
This sequence comes from Desmonostoc geniculatum HA4340-LM1, assembly GCA_019359545.1. Lineage (GTDB taxonomy): Bacteria > Cyanobacteriota > Cyanobacteriia > Cyanobacteriales > Nostocaceae > Nostoc > Nostoc geniculatum. The sequence goes on from JAHHHB010000108.1 coordinate 20,816, forward strand.
AATATGCTGGCATTAACCTTTATGAGTGTTGGTGGTACATTGCCTTTTATTGGTAAAAAATTAATTGACTATAATCGCTTACCAATAATCATTTTGCTAACAATTTTAGGTTCAATTATTGGTGCGTTACTCGTTTTAGTTATACCTGCAAAATCGATGCCTGCAATTATCTCGATTTTGATGATTGTAGTTGCTATATTTTCAATTGCCAATCGTCAGGCTGGAATCATTCCAACAACAACTAATCCATCACCAATAATAGAAATTGGTGGATATATAACAACCTTTGTGCTTGGTGTTTATGGTGGTTTCTTTAGTGGCGGCTATGTCACAATGCTGACAGCAGCTTATGTCAGCTTATTTCGGATGACATTTGTTCAAGCGGTAGCAAATACAAAGTTGATTAACATTTTTTCTTCGCTGATTGCCACCATTATTTTCTTAACACAGGGAATAGTCGATTACAAGCTTGGTATTATTCTCAGTATTACTATGTTTATTGGCGGAATATTTGGATCGCAGGTTGCCCTTCAACTCAACAACATCTGGTTGCGACGTATATTTATCACCACAGTAATTGCCCTTGGACTCAAGACCTTACTTGATTTTTCTGCACTACGTTAACAAAAGGCGATCGCTAAATATCGCTAAATATAGCAGTTCTCATTCAGATGCGGTACAAAATTATATGGCAAGGTGTAAGGGCACGGCACTGCCGTGCCCCTACGGGCGTACTTCACTAGACTGGGAAACACTATATAGATTATCCGCAGTGAATTTTTTCCATGTCTATCAGGAATTACGCAATATGTGACTAAAAACCTTATTCTTGCCTAGCGGTAATTCATGTAGACGCAAAGCGTCTTCCCGCAGGGTATTACCGCTACGCAAGAATAAATTAATTAATTTATTTGCTAGCAAGTTGCTTGATAAACTCGCTAACTAATTGTAATGACAATTTAATTCAAACTCAAAGTATTTGTAATTGCTCATAGAACTGATAAAATCACCATATTGTCGATAGACAATATGAGGTTTTTGTGTATTTGTAACAAAATTGCGGCAAAAATCTAGTAATATACTACAGTATATAACTGTATTCCCATCCAGTAAGTGTAGATTTAGCGGAGGAAATTAGGATGAGTTTGTGGCAGCGCCCACTGAAAATATTACAAGCGATGCCTCCGGCAGGCTACGCCTACGCTGAACATAGAATCAATCGGTTCAGACTGAATTCGCTCAAAAGTTTTGTATCGTTATTTTTGGTAGGGGCTTTATTGAGTGTGGCGCTTGCCGCCTGCTCCGGTGGGAATGAGAGCAACTCTTCCACAGAAAACCCTACTGCTAGTCCTGTGGCTGCAAGTAAGGATAATGTGGAATTAACCCTCGTTTCCTTTGCGGTTACCAAAGCCGCTCACGAAGCCATCATTCCTAAATTTGTAGAACAGTGGAAGAAAGATCATAACCAAACTGTCACCTTCAAGCAGAGTTATGGCGGTTCTGGTTCTCAAACTCGCGCCGTCATTGATGGCTTGGAAGCAGATGTCGTTCACTTAGCATTAGCAGGAGACACCACAAAAATTGAGAAAGCTGGATTAATTCAGCCAGGATGGGAAAAAGAAGTTCCTAATAATGGTATTGTCTCCAAATCTGTGGCAGCGATCATAACTCGCCCTGGTAACCCGAAAGGCATCAAAACTTGGGAAGATTTGGTAAAAGGTGATGTAAAACTGATTACTGCTGACCCGAAAACCTCAGGAATTGCTCGCTGGAATTTCTTAGCACTTTGGAACTCCGTAATTAAAACAGGTGGCGATGACGCTAAAGCAACTGAATTTGTCACCAAAGTTTACAACAATGTCCCAATCCTAACTAAAGACGCGCGGGAAGCCACCGACGCATTTGCTAAACAAGGTCAAGGAGATGTGTTAATTAACTACGAAAACGAAGTTATTCTAGCGCAACAAAAAGGCGAGAAAGTTGATTATGTCATTCCCGATGTGAATATATCCATCGACAATCCCATCGCTGTAGTAGATAAAAACGTCGATAAGCATGGAAACCGGGAAGTTGCTGAAGGTTTTGTAAAATTCCTCTATACTCCACAAGCACAAGAAGAGTTTGTTAAATTAGGATTCAGACCTGCAAATGAGGAAGTAGCCCAAAGTAAAGCAGCTACAGATAAGTTTCCTAAGGTAAAAACTTTAGGTACTGTTCAGGACTTTGGTGGTTGGGAAGAAATTGATAAAAAGTTCTTCGCAGATGGGGGCGTGTTTGATAAGATACAAGCCCAAAAGAAAAGGTAATTAAAAAGAAGAATTCAGAATTCAGAATTCAGGAATCAGAATCAAAAATTGTAGACCACAAAATTTTCAATTACAGCAATTTTCAGGTAATTGAACCACAAGTTACGGTAATATCGAGCTAGAGTGATTGTTTTATTAGATGCCAGTATCTTACTCAGAGGATTTGCGTCGTCGCGTGATTACAGCTTGGGAAGC